>JAUIJU010000003.1 GCA_030431095.1 Gammaproteobacteria bacterium
GGACCCGCCGGACCTGCCGGACCCTGGTCGCCTTGAGGGCCTGCCGGGCCAGTGGGGCCGGCCGGGCCGGTATCACCCTGTGGACCTGCCGGACCTGCCGGACCCTGGTCACCTTGAGGGCCTGCCGGGCCAGTGGGGCCGGCCGGGCCGGTATCACCCTGCGGACCTGCTGGACCTTCCGGACCTTGAGGGCCCGCTTCGCCCTGAGGGCCTTCGGGGCCCGCGACACCTTCGGGGCCTGCCGGACCTTCCGGACCTGCCGGACCTTCCGGACCCGCCGGGCCCTCGGGGCCTGCCGGACCTTCCGGGCCGGGCTCGCCGGGCAGTCCACGCGGACCCTGCTGCAGATCCAGGCCAAGAATGGTCAGGTCGAACAATGCAATGTTGTCTGGGGTATCGCCGCCGTCATCCTGATCGCCGCCGTCATCATCATCGTGATCGCCGCCGTCGTCATCGTCATCGCCGCCGCCACCTCCCCACCACCAGGTGTCGGTGCCGTCGCCGAGTGCAGCCTTCTTGCAGTCGTCGTCGCCATCGTCGTCGTCATGGTCCCAGGTTTCGGTTCCGGCATCGGATTCCAGGTACCAGTCGTCGATGACCGCTTGCTTGCAATCGTCCGCCGCTACGGCGACCAGTTGCAGGAGATAGTCTCCTCCCGGTACGACGGGTTGGCCGCCGACATCCACCTGTGGCAAATCCGCCACGATGCAGTCGTGGCTCACGGGGTCGAGAGGGGGTGACGGGTTCGCCGCCTGGTCCGCACACGCGCCCTGATCGAGCGCGATATCGAGCGGAAGGCCGTCGGTACCCAGGTAGATCGTGGGGTCTTCACCGCCAGGCCCGAAAAATTCCGTGCCCCAGATAATCAACTGGTCCGGTCCCAGTACGGTGCCGGACGGACCTTCCACTTCGATGTAGTTGAACTGTACTTCCTTGATTTGGGTGTCCGCCAGGACACCCTGGGTCAGGCCCGCTGCTGCGAAACCGGCGCACGCAAGCGCAAGTCCGCGTCGAGGCGAAACCAGGTGGGTTTTGGTGCTCACGACAAACTCCTGAAAAAATTTGTCGTCCTTGATGTGACTGCGGCGCACACGATTGCGCGCCGAGTGGCGTCCCTTTAAGCCGTCCCCTTTTTCACCTGCCGCCAGGCCGGATTTCCTTGTTGTCCGGTCGTGCAGCCGGCGCCCCAATCTTTCGCGTCAATGCGAAACAGGAACAACCTTTTTTGCGCCGAAGTCGACAAAACCTCCTCTTTCGAGGATTTCTAGATCGTATTTCACTTCATGACCCCCTTCGGCACCGGATTCTGGTTCAGGGCGAAAGTCCGGTTACCGAGGCTGATGAAGCCGTCCGATCTGCGCGAATTGCAGTCTTCAGAGCTCGTTGCCTTTCCCCAACATAAACCAAACTGAAAAAAAAGCAAGAGAACGGCCAGGAATTTCGATCACCGCCCGCTGAAAACGAAAAAGCCCCGGCAAACGCCGGGGCCACTTACAATTCCAGGTTTGACGATCAAGCGCGCCTGAGCACCACGGTTCCCAGCAGGCCCATCAGGCCGATCAGAATGGCGAGGCCCACCGGCGTGTTCGACGGCACCGACAGAGACGGCGCGTCCGGCGGTGGCGGCACGGTCAATTGCACGGTGAAGTCGTCGAACCCGAACACGTCGCCAGGATCGGAGTTGAGGAACGTGACCGAGGAAAACGCCGTCGGGCTGACCAGGCCGAAATAAATCACCGATCCCGTGGGGCCGTTCAGCGTGTGATTGATCGGCACGTTGTTCAGCGAGCCATCGTCATAGGTGATCTGCAATTGTCCGGCGAAATCACCCATGTCGATGCCATAAAACCCAATCGCCTGCACGGGCGTGTCGAAATCGATGGTGAAATCGCGATCGGTGTCCCAGTATTGCGAACCGGAGGTCGGAAAACGGCCGTCGCCGTTGGTGGTCGGCGGGGGCGCATTGACGATGAGCCCGTTGCCCGAAAGCGTGGCGGTCAACACGGTGAAATCCACCACCAGGGGCGCCGTCATGCCGGGTGAGAAGGACTCGAAGTCCTCGGTGCCCGTACCGCCGGTCTGCAGGCGGGCAAAGAAGTCCGCGCGCGCCGCGTCCGCATTCGGCGTGTTGGCCAGCGGCGTATTGTTGTCGCCGGTGCCCAGGTCCTCCCCGAAGAAGACCTCCTGCGCCAGGACCGGCGCCGTGAGCAGCGAACCGACCAGACCGAGCAACAACACCGCCCTGTTAGTCATTCTATTCATTGAATTTTCTCTCCCTTCAGGTGGCGTTTATCATGGCAGATCGAACTGGGCCGCGCAATCACGCATTCATGACGCGGCCTTACCGATCGGCGCACGTCCCAGCAGGCGCAGCAACAACAGGCGGCCCTGGCGAAATGCCGGATACAGCGCGCTGCCCAGGCGCTCCGAGCGAAATACCCGGAACATCAGCCGGTTAATGAAGCCCGAAGGCGTGGACAGCAAGCCCAGGACGTGCAGGGCGCTGCCGCCGGTCCATTCGCGATCACCCACGCGGACCACGATTTCCCGATCGAGGTCATGGCCCGCCGCCTGCAGGGCTTCGATCTCCGCTCCCCCGTCTCGGGCATTGACCAGCCGCAACCCGCCGCCCGCCTCGCGCAGGCGAAGTCCCGTGAGGTAGTGGTGGCACACGGGACAGTCACCGTCGTAGAAAACGCTCACGCCCAGGCGCGGATCAGGGTTCGCCACGCGACACCTCGGCACGTTCCAGCCACCCGCCCAGCCAGGGATCGGGCAGAGGCGTGGTCAGGGGCAGCACCCAGTCGTAACCGGTGAAGCGCCGGGGCGCGGCATACAGGTTGAACGCCGGTTCGACGAACCGTTGCATCGGTCTGCCGTTCAGGGAGCAGAACACGTCGGCGTAGACGCCCGCCACCGGGAAGCCCCGCGCACGGAAATCGTCGCCGATATGGTGCGCGAACTGCAGCAGCATGTCGGGTGTACACACCATCTTCTCCGCCTGGTTGCGGCTGAGGTAGCGCGGCAGGCTGACCCGCAGTTCATCGCCGTCCGGATCACGCACCACGAAACGTGCCTCGCCTTCCTTGTCACGCAACTTCATGCGCCAGGAAAAGCGGTGCCCCGCCTCGTTCCAGGCCACATCTCCGGGGATGACCCAGTGCCGCAACGGCACCAGCACCTGCAGCGACAACCACACCGCAATGGCGGTCACCATCACCACCGGCCAGGGGCGAGCTGGAATCCGCGCCGGATCGAACCGTTCGGTCACTGGCAGGAACACGTCGTCCCGAAAGATCGGCCAGGCGCGGCGCAGCCGCTTGAACACCTGCTTGGGCCAGTCCGGGTCGAACAGCAGCAGACTGGCGAACAGCGTGAACCACGGAAAGATGCCGATATTGAAGACGAAGTGGTTCAGCACGTGAAACGCGGCGTAAATGCACAACACCACCAGGCGGGTTCGTCGCAGCAACAACAGCGGCGCGCCGACAAGGTGCAAAGCGATCACGCCATAGGCCGCCACCGCCACGGCCCAGTCCCTGGTAAACAACGGACCCACGATCGCCAGGTCATCGCGCCAGGACAGCCAGGTGCGCAGGGGTTCCAGGTTCAGCCAGTCCGGGTTGATCTTGACCACCCCCGCCCAGATCAGCACCAGTTCGAGTTGTGCGCCCAGCAGAAAGATCGGCCAGAACGGCACCGTGCGACTGGCCCGGTTCGGTCGCCGCCGGGCGTCCAGGGACAGGTAGTGGTGGGCCGGCACGAAGCACATCAACACGGCGAACAGGATGACCAGGTAGAAGTGGTTCAGGTACAGCGCCTGGTCCTGTAGAAAGGAGTAAATGAAGGCCACGGTGAAAGTGACCATGCACAGGCGATACCGCCAGCCCAGCGTGATGCCCACGGCGGCCAGGCCCAGGAACACCCACAACAGGTGCATGCCCGGCGCCGGCAGGGGATGCACCCAGCCGAAACCCCAGTACTTGAACAGGAAGTCGGGCTCGTTCCAGAAGCAGGAGATACAGAATTTGAACAGGTAGCGCAGGACTTCGAACACCATGATGAGCCCGAAACCCATGCGGAAGACAGCCAGCGAACTGGCGTCCACTTCCCGGAACAGGTACCGATGGAGCTTGCTCATGGGCGACATCCCCTTGCCCGCAGTATAGCTGCCTGCCGCTAGTTACCGATCGGCGAGCCGGGCGGCGGACTCGGGACCGATGTCGGCGGCCAGCGGTCGGGATCCGCCAACCAGGTCGCCAGTCGCTCCTGCCACGCTTCGAAATGGGCGCTCCACTGCACGTCGGCGGGTGGGCGACGGGTTCGCTTGGCCAGCCAGTCGCGCATCAGGCCGAGGGCGGCCGCAGCGTCGGTACGCACCTGCGCGTCCACCGACGGGTCGGCCGCCAGCTCGCGCAGTGCCTGCAGCACGCGACCCTGCGCCCGTCGCTGGATGGCTCCGTACAGGCCGGCCTCGAGGTCGCGCTCCCAGGTCTCACCGATCAGGGCCAGCAGCATCTCCCGAAACGCCGGCTGGCCAGCGTCACGAGCGTGAAAGGCGTTCATGCGCGCCGCGCGCGCCGGGTGCAGCGCGACCTCCAGCACCAGGCCGGTCAGAGCGTCCGCCGGCGCCAGCGGATCGAACACGGCGCCGGTCTCACGGTCGAACCGTTCACGCGAGTCGCCGTAGCCCGGCGGGCGTGGCGGCAACAGGTCCAGCAAGGACTCGGGTAACGCCAGGTTTGACGGTGACAGCTGCGCGGCCAGCGCCGACATGGCGGCGCGCTGGCGAGCAGCCGGCACGGTGGCCGATGCGGGCTGACCGTCGCCGCGCAGGGCGTAGCGGAATCGCTGTCCGCCAACCAGCTTGCCGACGGCCTGCAACTGGAACCGGTGCAGCAGATAGGTGGGCACCAGGGCTTCTTCCAGGGTGGCCAGCGGACGGCCGGGACGAATCACGCGCTCGTCGAACCGCTCCAGCGCAAAGCGGCGCACCTGCAGCAGGTGCTCCAGTTCCGCGAGTGCATCCGCTCCGTTGTCCCACAGGTTGCCATCCGGGTGTGCCGAGCCGGGATCTCGCGCGTCCTGGTCAGCCACGAACAGGAAACCGTCGGTGAAGGTGCGCTCCAGGATGGCGCGCCGCGCCGCGGGCGCGTCGACACCAGGTTCAAAATCACGATACGCGTAGTTCACCGTTCGCTTGTCCCACTCGCCGATGCCCTCAGCGTAGGCCTGCGACAGGTCCAGGCGCTGGCCGTCGTCGGCAAAACGCACCATTGGAAACGGGTAATCCATGACGGAAGCCCGGTCGTTGGCGCTGGCCGCGAAATTGTGGGCGATGCCCAGGGTGTGACCCACCTCGTGCGCCGACAACTGGCGGATGCGCGCCAGGGACATTTCGAGCATGGCGTCGGGTACGGCCTCGTCCGCGTACGGAGCAAGGAGGCCTTCGGCAATCATGTAGTCCTGGCGCACGCGCAGGGAACCCAGGGTCACGTGCCCCTTGAGTATTTCACCGGTGCGCGGATCGAGCACGGACGAGCCGTAGGACCAGCCGCGCGTCGATCGATGCACCCACTGGATCACGTTGTAGCGCACGTCCATGGGATCAACGTCCTCGGGCAGGATGCGGACCTGGAATGCGTTGTCGAAGCCGGCGGCCTCGAACGCCTGGTTCCACCAGGCGGCGCCTTCCACCAGGGCCGAACGGACGGGCTCCGGCGCACCCGGATCCACCCAATAGACGATGGGCGCCACGGCCGGAGACGAAGCCGCCGACGGGTCGGTGCGTTGCAGCCGGTGGCGCCGCTCGTAGCAGGTGCTCAGGGGGGCGCCGATCGGGCTGGCGTAATCCTGGAACCGCGCACCCGTGATCATGCCGCTGCGCGGATCACAGGGCAGCGGCGTGTAACCCGCCTCGGGCAGGCGCACGAAGGAATGGTGCAAGTGGACGGTCACAGAGGTCGGATCGGGCACCACGGTGGGCAGAATACCGGAAGCCGGCCGCCCACCCGGAAGGTACTTTCGCTGGCCGGTGAACGTCACCAGCGCTTCCACCTCGGTGTTGTCGGGAAACGCCCGCGTGCGGGGCAGATAGATGGCGGAGCGGCCCGGGTCAGCGCTGAAGCTGCCCTCCTCCGCTCGGGACAGCCAGGTGCCGATGCCGTGGGCGTCGCGCAGGAAGAAGTCCGTGGCGTCCACCAGCACGCCTTCACCCTCCGCGTGTTCGACTTCGAACCCCCAGACCACGGACCGGGCGAAGGACGCCTCCACGGCCTGCTGCTCGGCCACGTCTTCCGATTCAGCCCGGTAGTCGGTGTTGTGCTGCAGCATCAACACCCTGGGGCCGTGGCGCACGAAGCTCACCAGCCGGGTCGCACCCAGCTGTCCACGGTCCAGGCCGAGGTCGTTGGAACCCACGCCCCGCGCCAGCGAGGACTGGTAGATGAACGGCGCGTCAAAAGCCTCGATACGCAGCCAGAGCCGGCCCTCCTCGTCATCCCAGTAAAGGTCAAAAAATCCTTCCAGCGGCGCCGTTCCCCCCAGGAAGCCCGTACCGCCCTCCTCTTCGTCGGCGCCGGCCGACGGAAAGCAGGACAGGCCGGCAAGGACCAGCAAGGCAAGGGTGACGACACGTTGTAACAGGTGCATGGGCGAATGTCCGGCGTGAAAAGACGCCGAGTGTAGCCCATTCGCCAGGTTCGGTAGGCTCACGCGCTGAGCTATAGTACGTCGCCTGAACACGCTTCGACCCGGAGACGAACCGACATGCGCGCACCGACCCTGCTCGCCGCCGCCTCGCTGGCGCTGGCGCCCACCGCCAACGGGACCGACGCCGATCGGATGGAGGAACCCATGGCCGCCAAGAAGCCCCACGAAATGACCCTGCACGGCGACACGCGGGTGGACGAATACTACTGGCTGCGCGACGACGACCGCGAAGACCCGCAGGTGCTCTCCTACCTGGAACAGGAAAATGCCTGGTTCGAACAGGAGATGGCCCACACCGAAGACCTGCAGGAGGCGCTGTACCAGGAAATGACCGGCCGACTCGACCCGGACGAGTCCTCTGTGCCCTACGAAAAAGACGGCTACTGGTACTACTCCCGTTACGAACCCGGTAGGGAGTATCCAATCTACGCCCGCAAGAAAGGCAGCCTGGATGCGGAAGAAGAAATCCTGGTGGACGCCAACCGGCGCGCCGAGGGCCACGAGTTCTACAGCCTGGGCAACCTGGAAGTCAGCGACGACCACCGCTATGTGGCCATTGCCGAAGACACCCTGAGCCGCCGCATCCACACGCTGCGGATCCTGGACACCCAAACTGGCGAGTACCTGCCCGAAGCCATCGGCAACGCCGGGGCCTCTCTGGCCTGGTCGGCAGATGGCAAGTACCTGTTCTACCTGGACAAGCACCCGGAAACCCTGCTGGCCTATCGCCTGATGCGCCATGAACGGGGCACCGACCCGACCGACGACGTACTGGTGTACGAGGAGCAGGACAACACCTTCTACAACGCGATCTGGCGCAGTCGCTCGGGCGACTGGCTGATGCTCGGCCACGGCAATACCGACACCACCGAGGTGCAGTTGCTGCGTGCTGACGAGCCACTGGGCGAATTCACTCCGTTTCTGCCACGCAAGACCGGGCACGAGTACGACATCGACCACGCCAACGGTCGGTTCTTCGTGCGCACCAACTGGCAGGCGGAAAATTTTCGCGTCATGGAGGCGCCACTGGAAACCTCGACGGACATTGCGACCTGGAAGGAGGTGGTGCCCCACCGCGAGGACGCCATGGTGCGCGAGTTACTGGCCTTCGACGACTGGCTGGTGCTGAACGAGCGCACCGAGGGCCTGCGCAAGGTGCGGGTCCTGGCCCTGGACGGGGGCGTGGACCGCTACCTGGAAACGGACGAGTCGGCGTATGTCATGTGGCTGTCCAACAACGCGTCCACCGACACCGAAACGGTCCGCTATGGCATTTCCAGCCTGGTGACGCCGGCGCAGATCTGGGAGACCGACCTGGCCAGCGGAAAAAGCACCCTGCTCAAGGCCGACCGCGTACTCGGTGACTTCGACAGCACCAACTACCGCACCGGCCGCCGCATGATCACCGCCCGTGATGGCACCCAGGTGCCTGTTTCGCTGGCGTGGCGCAAGGACACCCCGCTGGACGGCTCTGCGCCGGCGCTGCAGTACGCCTACGGTTCCTACGGCGCCTCTACCGACCCGTGGTTTCGCAACTCGGTCATCAGCCTGCTCGACCGGGGCTTCGTGTACGTGATCGCCCATATTCGTGGCGGCCAGGAGATGGGACGGCAGTGGTACGAACAGGGCCGCCTCATGAACAAGATGAACTCGTTCACCGATTTCATCGACGTCACCCGCGCCCTGCACGGTGACGGCGTGTTCGATCCCGATCGCACCTACGCGATGGGCGGCAGCGCCGGCGGCTTGTTGATGGGCGCGGTGGTCAACCTGGCGCCCGAACTGTACGACGGGGTCATCGCCGCCGTGCCCTTCGTCGACGTGGTGACCACCATGCTGGACGATTCCATCCCGCTGACCACCGGCGAGTACCGCGAATGGGGCGACCCCAATGAACCGGAAGCCTATGCGTACATGCTCAGCTACTCGCCCTATGACAACGTCCAGCGGCAGGACTATCCCAACCTGCTGGTCACCACCGGGCTGCATGACTCGCAGGTGCAGTATTTCGAACCGGCCAAGTGGGTGGCGCGGCTGCGTGACCGCCGCACCGACGACAACCGCCTGCTGATGCGCGTGAACATGGATGCCGGCCACGGCGGCGCGTCGGGGCGCTACCGCCAATACCGTGAAACCGCGGAAGAACTCGCCTTCGTCATCGACCTGGCGGGAGAATAACCGCCTCGTATCACGTCGGGACGCGTGTGCCGGTCAGCCGGCGCCGCCCCCGATCACCAGCCAGCCGAACACGCCGATAAAGGCCGCGACGCCGGCCACCAGGGCCACCATGAACGCGCTATAGGCGGTCTGCAGCAGGCGAAACTTGGTGTTCAGGACACTGCCCAGGCCGTGAATGTCGCGAATCATGGCCTCGTAGACGCCGGGGCGGTCTTCCATCAGCGCCTCCATGCCTTCCACGAACTCGGCCTCGGCCAGGCAGGCGAAATTGCCGAAGAACAGCAGGTTGCCCTCGCTGTGGCGCAGGTCCTGCAGGCTGATGGACTGGTGGGTGACCCGCGGCTTGGCCGCCAGGATGGAATAGATCAACGACACCATGGTGCCCAGCAACAGCACCGTGGTGGGCAGCAGCAACCAGGGATTGGCGTCCAGTTTGGGCGCCACCGCGGCGATGATGATGGAGATGATGATGCCGTTAATGCTGATCATCATGTTGGCCTTGTTATCGGCCAGGCTGGTGAGGTCCATCTGCACGCGGTAGATGTTCTTGAACATCGTTTCCACGCCGCGGGTGGAACCGGGACCCTTTTTCCTGGCCGGCGGCGACGGCGTGTCCCCGGACGCTTCCGCCGCTGCCTGGCGCAATGCCGCGGTGGCCTGTTCCAGGCGTTTCTCTACCTTCTGCAACTCGCTCATGGCGGACATGATATCGCCTCGAGGCGGGCCGGGGCGGCCCGGCGATCAGTCCGATTCCGCCGCGTCGGCCAGCACTTCGCACAAGGCGATGTTGTCAGCCACCACGCGCTCGACCACCACGGTACCGTGCAGGCCGAGTTCCGGAAAAGCGTAGTTCACCAGCGCGCGATCGCAGCCAGCGAACTCCACCACCAGGGTGCCCACATCCAGGTCGTTCACGGGGCTGGGGCTGGCGCTGTCGAACACGCCACCGCGGGTGATGGTGGCGCTGAGCTCGGCGCGATTGCCTTCGAAGGGGCCCTGGGCCGTAATCCAGCGATGGCCGGGGTCGCCGATCACGGCCGTCACGTCCTCGCCCGGGCGTTCGACCTCGAAGGTGAACCAGGAGAGAAACAGCGTGCCGCCGTCGGGATAGACCGTAAAGAAGAGGCCTTGCCCGTCCGTCGAGGGCTGATACCAGGCGTCGTTCAGGCCGGGATTGACCGGGAAGTCGACCACCTCGTCGACGTCAAGGATGACGAAGTTGTCCAGGCCCAGCGACCCGGTCCCATCGAAGTCGATCAATGGCGTGCTGGTGAAGCCCGCGGCATTGAGGTTCCAGCGCTGCAGGTCGCCGATGGCGTCCACGACCTGCATTCCGTCACCGGTAACGCGGCCGAATACCGCGAACCCGCCGTTCTGCGAGTCCAGGTCCTCGTTGTCCGCCAGGTTGATGAACCACTGGTTGGTGGCGCTGTCGGGATCGCCCTGCAGCTTGGCCATGGACAGGGTGCCGCGGGTGTTGGAGATGCCCGGCTCGTTCTGCACCGGATCCTTGATCGGACCCACGTTGATCACGCCATCGATCACCTTGTAGCCGCCGGCCTGGATGACGAAACCGGGCTCCAGGCGATGCACCACCACGTCATCGAAGCTGCCGTCGCGAACGTAGGACAGGAAATTGGCCACCGTGGCCGGGGCTTCCTCGTCGAACAACTCGACGGGAATGTCGCCCAGCGAAGTGCGCATGATCACGTCGGTGGCGTATACGGAAGGAGAAAACAGCCCGGCCAGCGCGACGGCCAGGTAAGCAGGAGCGGTTCGAAACATGGGCGTCTTCATTCCTTGGGCGCGAGGGAAGCGCAAAGACGCGCATCATCCCAGTTTACGGGCCGGGATGAAACCCTGCGGGTCCATCAATATGGCGCCGGCTTTGCGGGGGCTTTCACCGAACCGACCGGGACCGCTAACATGCGTTCTTTCAGTCCTCGGAAGACCCGCCCATGCAACGCCCTTCCTACATCCTCGCGGCCAGTTGCGCCGACAGAGTCGGCATCGTGGCCGCCGTTTCCGGGTTTCTCGCCGAACGCGGCGCGTTGCTGACCGAGATGTCGCATTTCGTCGACGAAGACGCCCGGGTATCGTTCGTTCGGACGGTTTTCGAGGACGATGTCGACGGTGAGCAGGCAGTGCCCGAGTTGCAGGACCGGTTTCGCGAGGCGGTAGCGCAACGCTTTGGCATGCAATTCGCCTTCTATCCATCAAGCAGCCGGATGCGCACCCTGGTGGCCTGTTCTCGCCAGGACCACTGCCTGAACGCGCTGCTTCACCGCTGGTCCAGCGGTCACCTGCCGATCGACATCGCCGGCGTGGTCTCCAACCACGACGACGCGCGCTCGCTGGTGGAGTGGCACAAGCTGCCGTTTCATCACCTGCCGATCGAGGCCGGCCGCAAGGCCGAACAGGAGGCGCGACTGCTGGACCTGTTCGACACCAGCGGCTCGGAGCTGATGGTGCTGGCGCGTTACATGCAGATTCTTTCACCGGTCGCCTGCGAACGGCTCGCGGGGCGCGCGATCAACATTCACCACTCCTTTCTGCCCGGCTTCAAGGGCGCCCGTCCCTACCACCAGGCCTTCGAGCGCGGGGTCAAACTGATCGGCGCCACGGCCCACTACGTGACCACCGACCTGGACGAAGGCCCCATCATCGAGCAGGACGTGGGCCGGGTGGATCACACCATGCCGGCCGAGGAACTGGTGCGCCTGGGGCAGGACATCGAGTGCACCGTGCTCAACCGCGCGGTGCGCTGGCATGCCGAACACCGGGTGTTTCCCAACGGCAACCGCACGGTGGTGCTGTCACACTGAGCCGGATTCAAATCCGGTCGGGCACGAAGCGCTTGGCGGTCTGCTTGCCGCGCATAAAAAAGCCGGCATTGCGCCGGCTTTCTGTCGCGTTGGGGGTAAATCCCTACTTGCGCTTGACGTTCTTGCGCAGCTGTTCCAGGGCCTGTAGCTGGGCGATGGCCTCGGCCAGCTTGGCCTGGGCCTCGGCCACTTCCATGGCTTCGGTGCGATCGGCCAGGGCCCGTTCGGCTTCTTCCTTGGCCTTGGCGGCCGCCGCCGCGTCGATGTCCTCGCCGCGCATGGCCGTGTCCGCCAGCACGGTGACGATGTGCGGCTGCACCTCGATGATGCCACCGCCACAGAAGAAGAACTGCTCCGCGCCGGACTCGTCGACCACGCGCACCGGCCCCGGCCTGAGCTGGGTGATCAGTGGCGTGTGCCGCGGGTAGACGCCCAGTTCGCCGGACACGCCGGTGGCGAACACCTGGGCGGCCTGGCCGGACCAGATCTCATTCTGGGCCGAGACGATGTCGCATTGAATGGTTTTCATCAGGCCGCTTCTTTGGCTTCCATCGACTTGGCCTTCTCAAGCGCTTCCTCGATGCCGCCGACCATGTAGAAGGCCTGCTCGGGCAGGTGGTCGTACTCGCCATCGATGATGCCCTTGAAGGCCCGAATGGTGTCTTTCAGGGACACGTACTTGCCGGGGGCCCCGGTGAAGGTTTCGGCCACGAAGAAGGGCTGGGACAGGAAGCGCTGAACCTTACGTGCACGCGCCACGGTGTCCTTGTCCTCTTCGGAGAGCTCGTCCATGCCCAAAATTGCGATGATGTCTTTCAGTTCCTTGTAGCGCTGCAGCACACCCTGGACGGCGCGGGCCACCTCGTAGTGCTCCTGGCCGATCAGGTTCGGGTCCAGCAGGCGGGAGGTGGAGTCCAGCGGGTCCACGGCGGGGTAGATGCCCTGCTCGGCGATGCCGCGGGACAGTACCAGTGTGGCGTCCAGGTGGGCGAAGGTGGTCGCCGGGGACGGGTCGGTCAGGTCGTCGGCGGGCACGTACACGGCCTGGAAGGACGTGATGGAACCGGTCTTGGTGGTGGTGATGCGCTCCTGCAGCAGGCCCATTTCCAGGGCCAGGGTGGGCTGGTAACCCACGGCGGAGGGCATGCGGCCCAGCAGCGCGGACACCTCGGTGCCTGCCAGGGTGTAACGGTAGATGTTGTCGATGAACATCAGGACGTCACGACCCTCGTCGCGGAATTCCTCGGCCATGGTCAGGCCGGTCAGGGCCACGCGCAGACGGTTACCGGGCGGCTCGTTCATCTGGCCATACACCAGGGCCACCTTGTCGAGCACCTCGGCTTCCTTCATCTCGTGGTAGAAGTCGTTGCCCTCACGGGTGCGCTCACCCACGCCGGCGAACACGGAGTAACCGGAGTGCTCGATGGCGATGTTGCGGATCAGCTCCATCAGCGTCACGGTCTTGCCCACGCCGGCGCCGCCGAACAGGCCGACCTTGCCGCCCTTGGCGATGGGCATGATCAGGTCGATCACCTTGATGCCCGTTTCCAGGATATCGTTGCCGCCGGCCTGCTCTTCGTATGCAGGCGGCTTGCGGTGAATCGGCATGCTCTTCTCGGCGCCGATGGGGCCGGCCTCGTCGATCGGGCGACCCAGCACGTCCATCACGCGGCCCAGGGTTTTCTCACCCACGGGCACGGAAATGGCGGCCTCGGTGTTGGTCACCGGCAGCCCGCGTTTCAGGCCATCGGTGGAGCCCAGCGCGATGGTGCGCACCACGCCGTCGCCGAGCTGCTGCTGCACCTCCAGCGTGATTTCCGTGTCGTCCACGGTCAGGGCGTGGTACACCAGGGGCAGTGCGTCGCGGTCGAATTCCACGTCCACGACGGCGCCGATGACTTGTACGATGTGTCCTTTGCTCATTGGATTTTCGCTCCGCGAAAATGGGGAGGAGGGAGGAGGAAGGAGGTAGGCGACCTCCGCTTCTCGCTGACTGCCCGCATTTTCTGTTTACTCACTCAATAAAAAATTCAGTCTCTTGGCGCCCGGAGTACGGAAAGCACATCTCGCCTTCCGCCTGCCTCCTACCGCCTACCCGTTCAAACAGCCGCCGCCCCGCTCACGATCTCCGAAATCTCCTGCGTGATCGCCGCCTGCCGGGCCTTGTTGTAGTCCAGGCGCAGCTCGTCGATCAGGTCGCTGGCGTTATCAGTGGCGTTCTTCATGGCGATCATGCGCGCGGCGTGTTCCGAGGCCAGGTTCTCGAGCACCGCCTGGTAGACCAGGGACTCGATGTAGCGGATCAGCACGCTGTCCAGCAGGGTCTCGGCATCGGGCTCGTAGATGTAGTCCCAGATGTCCGGCACGCCCTCGTCGTCCGACTCGGGCAGCGGCAGCAGCTGTTCCACTTCCGGGCGCTGCGACATGGTGTTGATGAAGTCGTTGTACGCCAGGAAGACCTCGTCGATGTCCTGGTCGCGGTACTGATCCAGCACCACCTTGATGGAGCCGATCAGGTCCTCGACCTGGGGTTTCTCGCCGAGGTCCTGCACGCGCGCGGCGATGTCCACCTTCACGTTGCGGAAGTAGGAGCCGGCCTTCTTGCCCAGGGTGACCACCGTCACCTCGGCGCCGCGCTGCTTCCACTCGCCCATGTGCGCCAGCACTTTCTTGAACAGGTTGGTGTTCAGGCCGCCGCACAGGCCGCGGTCGGTGGACACGATGATATAGGCCACCTTCTTGACCTCTTTACCGTGGGACACGGTGAAGGGGTGCCGGTACTCCGGGTTGGCCTTGCCCAGGTGGCTGATGATGCGTCGCATCATCCGCGCATAGGGCCGCGTGGCGTTCATCAGGTCCTGCGATTTGCGGATCTTGCTCGCCGAGACCATTTCCAGGGCCGAGGTCACCTTCTTGGTGTTCTCGACACTCTTGATCTGGCTGGTGATTTCCTTGCCGCTTGCCATGGTTGACTCCGGGGCCGTCTCGCTCGCTTACCAGCTGCCGCTGGACTTGAATTCCGTGACGGCCGCGTCGAGCTGGCCTTCCAGGTCTTCGTTCCAGTCGCCGGTGTCCAGGGACGCCAGCAGGTCGGCGTTCTGGCTGCCGATCGCGTCGATCAGGGCCGCCTCGAAATCACCGATCTTGGCCAGGTCGACGTCGTCCATGTAACCCCGGTCGGCGGCGAACAGGGACACGGCCATCTGGCCCACGCTCATGGGGCTGTACTGCGGCTGCTTCATCAGCTCGGTCACACGCTGGCCGCGCTCGAGCTGGGCGCGCGTGGCGTCATCCAGGTCGGAAGCGAACTGCGCGAAGGCCGCCAGTTCGCGGTACTGGGCCAGGGCCAGGCGGATACCACCACCCAGTTTCTTGATGACCTTGGTCTGTGCCGCGCCGCCGACACGAGACACGGACAGGCCGGCGTGCACGGCCGGGCGGATGCCGCCGTTGAACATGTCGTTGTCCAGGAAGATCTGGCCGTCGGTGATGGAGATCACGTTGGTCGGCACGAAGGCGGACACGTCGCCGGCCTGGGTCTCGATGATCGGCAGTGCCGTCAGCGAGCCGGTCTGGCCGGTGACGGCGCCGTCGGTGAACTTCTCGACGTAGTCGGTGCTCACGCGGGCGGCGCGCTCCAGCAGGCGCGAGTGCAGGTAGAAGACGTCACCCGGGTAAGCCTCACGGCCCGGCGGGCGACGCAGCAGCAGGGACACCTGGCGATAGGCCCAGGCCTGCTTGGTCAGGTCATCGTAGATGATCAGCGCGTCTTCGCCACGGTCGCGGAAGTACTCGCCCATGGTGCAGCCCGCGTACGGCGCGATGTACTGCATGGCGGCCGAGTCCGACGCGGAAGCGTTCACCACGATGGTGTGCTCCATGGCGCCGTGCTCTTCCAGCTTGGCCACCATGTTGGCCACGGTGGACTGCTTCTGGCCGATGGCCACGTAGATGCATTTAATGCCCGACTTGGCCTGGTTGATGATGGTGTCCACGGCGATGGCCGTCTTACCGATCTGGCGGTCACCGATGATCAGCTCACGCTGACCGCGGCCGATCGGCACCATGGAGTCGATGGACTTCAGACCGGTCTGCACCGGCTGGTCCACGGACTTGCGCCAGATCACGCCGGGCGCCACCTTTTCGATCGGCGAGTAGCCGTCGTTGTCGATGGGGCCCTGGCCGTCCAGGGGATTGCCCAGGGCGTCGACCACGCGGCCCAGCAGCCCACGGCCGTGCGGCACCTCGAGGATGCGGCCCGTGCACTTGACGGTGTCACCCTCGGTGATGTGCTCGTAGTCACCCAGGATCACGGTGCCCACGGAGTCGCGCTCCAGGTTCAGGGCCAGGCCGAAGGTGTTGCCGGGGAACTCGATCATTTCACCCTGCATGGCGTCTTCCAGGCCATGGATCTGGGCGATGCCGTCGGAAACCGACACCACCGTGCCCTCGTTGCGGGACTCGGCGGAGATGTTCAGTTCCTCGACGCGCTTCTTGATCAGCTCGCTGATTTCAGAGGGGTTCAGAGTTGCTTGCATGGTCATTTTCCTGTGAACGTCGCTTCCAACGGGTCGCGACCGGTTTCACTGCATTTCAAAGCGTTAATTCAGGGAGCCTTCCAGCCGGCCGATGCGTCCGCGAAGGGAACCGTCGATGACCTCGTCACCGGCGTAGATCACCGCACCGCCCAGTACCGAGGCGTCGACCTCGTTGTTCAGCTCGATATCGCGATCGAAGCGCCGGGCCAGGGCCTCGCGCATACGCCGCGACTGGTCTTCGTCCAGCGCCACGGCCGACACCACGCGCACGTTCAGCCGGTTTTCCGCGGCTTCGCGAAACTCGGCGAACAGCTCAGCGACCTCGGGCAGCAGCGGCAGGCGGTCGTTGGCGCCCATCACGCCCAGGAAGCGGCGGAAGGCCGGATCCAGTTCGCTGCCCGCGGCGGCCTCGATGATGCCCACGGCGGTGTCCGTGTCCTGCTCCGGGCTGCCCAGCCAGTCGGCCATGGTGTCCTCGGAGACCACGGCAGCGGCCAGGGCCAGGGCATCGCCCCAGGCGCCCAGCGCCCCGGCCTCACTGGCCAGGTCGAAAGCCGCCCGGGCGTAAGGACGGGCCAGAGTGGTCAGGTTGCTCATAGCTCGGCGATCAGCTTGTCGAGCAGCTCACGGTGGGTCTGCTCGTCCACTTCCTTTTCCAGGATTTTCGCGGCGCCGGCCACGGCCAGGGCGGCCACGGCATTGCGCAGCTCTTCCCGGGCCTGGTTGGCCGACTGGGAAATCTCGGCCTCGGCGGCGGACACCTGGCGCTTGCGCTCCGCGGTGGCGTCGTCCTTGGCCTGCTCCAGGATCTGGCCGTGGCGCTGGTTGGCCTGCTCCACGATCTCGCCGGCCTTGTCACGGGCGACCTTGATCTGTTCGTCGGCGCGCGACTTGGCTTCTTCCAGCTCCTTTTCGGCGCGGTCGGAAGCGGCAAGACCGTCGGCGATCTTCTCGCGACGCTCGTCCATGGCCTTGAGCAACGGCGGCCAGATGAACTTCATGCAGAACCACACGAAGATCATCATGGCGATCGATTGCAGTATCAGGGTGGCATTGATATTCATGCCGGGTCCTCTCGGTCTGGTGGTGCCGTGACGCGGATCGCCCTGGGCGACCGCGCCTCGTCAGGGCTGCCTTATCCGCCCAGGGCGGTCTGCAGCTGGCCGATGAACGGGTTCGCGAACGTGAAGAACAGCGCGATACCCACACCGATCATGGCGACGGCGTCCAGCAGGCCGATGGCCAGGAAGAACTTACCCTGCAGCATCGGAGCGAGCTCCGGCTGTCGGGCTGAGCCTTCCAGCAGGCGACCGCCCAGGATACCCACACCAATACCCACGCCGAGTGCGCCCAGGCCGATCAGCAGGGCAACGGCGATTGCGGTCATACCAATAACAGTTTCCATCTTCTTACGCTCCGTTTAAGAGTTTCTGACTTACAAAAATAACGTTGATCGATGTCGATTCGTGTGCGCCCGGGGTTCCGATCAATGGTGCTCGGATGCCATGGACAGGTACACGATGGTCAGCATCATGAAAATAAAGGCCTGCAGCAGGATCACGATGATGTGGAACGCCGCCCAGCCGAAATGCATCAGCTGTCCGCCCAGGAAGGCCGCGCCGCCCACCACCAGCATTTCCGCCAGCAGGAACCACAGGGTCATCTTCGTGCTCAGTTTGCCCTTCATGTTGGCCCACAGCGTGGCGAACACGATGGCCACCGCCACGGTCCAGAAATACCAGGGAATGTGGTCGCCGAACACGCTGCTCAGGCCCGCGGCGAACACGCCGGAACCGGCCGTGAACACCAGCGCGATCAGGATGAAGATCAGTTCGCCGGCGTACAGGTTGCCGAACAGCCGCAGGCCCAGCGAAATGGGCTTGGCCAGCAGAGCCACGACTTCGAGCAGGAAATTGAAGGCCATCACGAACGGCCAGAAGATCTTCGGCATGCCCAGCTCTTTCGGGTTCAGCGGGTTCATGACCAGCTCGCCGATGAAGCCGCCCACGCCCTTGAAGCGCAGACTGTAGATGATGATCAGCACGAACACCGTGATCGACATGCCCAGGGTCGCGTTCACGTCCGTGGTGGGCACCACCTTCTGGTAGGGCACGCCGGCCCGTTCGGTCAGCCAGGGCAGCCAGTCGACGGGAATCAGGTCCATGAAATTCATGAAGAAGATCCATACGAACAGGGTCAGCGCCAGGGGCGCGATCAGCTTGCTCGTGCCGTGGAAGGAGTCACGGACGGATTCGTCGACGAACTCGACGATCATTTCGATCAGGGCCTGGAACCGGGTCGGCACGCCGCTGTTGGCGGCCTTCGCCACCTTGCGGAACAGCCAGCCGAACACCACGCCAAGCACCAGCGCCCAGGCCACGGTGTCCAGGTGGAAGGACCAGAAACCCAGTTGCGCCGCCACGTCGGCGCCGCCACACACGAAACCCTCGTCACCAAAGCCGCAGGTCAGGTTCTGCAGGTGGTGCTGGATGTACCCCGATGAGGTCAGTTCTGAACTGCCGCTTGCCATGTGATCCGGTTCCGCTGCTTGTCTCTTTCAAACCCACCGCCAAGGTGGGTATCAATTGCCCAAAATCAACCCCAGCCAACCAGCCAGGAGGACGATGCCCATGCCGGTGAAAAACCAGCCGGCGGCCAGGGGCTCCACCGCCGTGAACACCACCACGCAAATGGTGGCGCAGAGCAACCACTTGGCGCACTCGGCCAGCACGGCCGCGCGCAGGAAGGCGCCGCTTTCCGCCCCGAACCGGCGCGCCACGATCAGGGCGAACGCCAGGCCGGGCAGATACGACGCCAGGCTGCCGAACATCGATGAGTAGGCCGCAACTGGCCCCGCGATAACGCCGGCGACACCGGCGAGCCCCAGCCCCGCCAGGGCCTGGACCCTCAACCACCGCCGTGTCATGCGACGGTTGTTTACCGCGGCGGGAACGGTCATCTGCACTGCCCCATCATTGAAACGCGGCGCCAACCCGGCTCGAAAAACACGGGGTTCATGCCGCCCTGTCCTCCGCGCCGAAGGAAATGAATCCACTGCGAGCGCCAAAGACCGCCCATTTTAACATTCCGGTTTTCTATGGGGCAATAGAAAAGCCGCTTAAAAATGGGTTCCGGGTGGGGTTTTTGCGGGTTTGGTCCGCATCGGGAGTTCTCTTGGCCGGGAATGGGGGTGCCGACGGCCACGATCGGGCGCGTACCCCGCTCCCGGGATCGGACCTTGGCCAACATTCCGATCCCGGAATGGGGTCGTCCCGCTACCCCGGGCCGCCTGATCCAGGCCCGATTAAGTCCCGACCACTTCCACGTTCAGGACATTCTCGGTGTTCAGCGAAGCGGTCACCAGGCAGGCGTTTTCCGACTTGTGCAGAATGCGTTCCGCCTTATCGGCGTCAGTACCAGCCGGCACGGTCAACCGTGCATCGAGCTCGAACCGCGTGAAGCGCGTGACGCCCTCCACCCGATCCAGGGTGCCCTGCACATCGCATTCGAGGTTTTCCCAATCGAGCTTTGATGCCCGCGCGATGGCCCTGAAGGTCAGAATGAAGCAGTCCGCAACGGCGGCGGTCAGCAGCGACTCGGGCGACCAGTGTCCGCCGGGTCCGCCGAACTCGGGCGGCGGCGTGCTGTCCAGGTCCGCCACACCGTCGGCGCTCAGGGTGACATGGGAAGTCGGCGTCGCGCTGGCGCCGGTGCGATAGACGTGCGGAAAGGGGTGCATGGCGTGATTCCTCTGTGGATGTCCCCCCCACATGCGGTCCGGGGACTTCCCGGTCAAGGGAAACCGTGTGAATTCAGTCGCGCGACAGATGCCCGATGATGCCCTCCAGCTCGTCAGCCGAGTTGTAGCTGATCACCAGCTTGCCCTTGCCCTTGGCGTTGTGCTGGATGCGTACCTGGGCGCAAAGCTTCTCGGTCAGGTCCTCCTGCAAGCGCCGGATGTCCGGGTCCATCGCGCGGGAGCGTGGTGCGGTCGGCTTCTGCAGTCGCTTGACCAGGTTTTCCGTTTCACGAACCGACAGCTGCTTGCGCACCACTTCGCGTGCGGCCCGGGCCTGCAGGGCTTCGGGCAGCACCAGCAGGGCGCGGGCATGGCCCATCTCGAGGTGCCGGTCGTCGACCAGTTCGCGAACCTCGGCCGACAGGTCCAGCAGGCGAAGCAGGTTGCTCACCGCCGATCGTGAACGCCCCACGGCCGCGGCTGCCTCCTGATGGGTCAGCTCGAATTCGTCCACCAGGCGACGCAAGGCCGACGCCTCTTCCAGAGGATTGAGGTCTTCACGCTGGATGTTTTCCACCAACGCCATGGCGATGGCCACCTCGTCCGCCACTTCGCGAACGATGGCCGGAATCTTGTCGATGCCGGCCAGCTGCGCCGCGCGCCAGCGGCGCTCGCCCGCGATCAACTCATACTCGCCCTCGCCCAGGGCACGCACCACCACGGGCTGGATCACCCCCTGGCGGCGAATGGAGTCGGCCAGCTCTTCCAGGCGGTCAGTGTCGAACACCGAGCGTGGCTGGTACTTGCCGGCACGCACCCGGTCCACGGGCAGGTCGCGCAAGGACGCGTCGCCGGCGGCCGCGGTGTTCGAGGCCTGGTCCAGGGTGCTCTTGCTGAGCATGGAGGAGAGGTTGCGCCCCAGGGGACTTTTCTTGGCAGGCATGGTGCGAATTCCTCAGGCAGACACGGGTTGGGGTGGCGCGGATTCAGACATTCGGAGGCTCACACGCGCAGGCGCTCAGCCGGCTTCGCGCTTGCGGCGCCGGCGCAGGACTTCACCGGCCAGGCCGATGTAGGCCAGGGCGCCACGTGAACCCGGATCGTAGTGGAGTACCGGCATGCCGTGGCTGGGCGCCTCGGCCACACGCACGTTGCGCGGCACCAGGGTGCGGTACACACGGTCTCCGAAGTTCTCCATCAACTGGTCCGACACGGCTGCCGACAGGTTGTTGCGCATATCGTACATGGTGCGCAACAGGCCCTCGATCTCCAGCTGCGGGTTCACGCTTCCACGCACCTGGTCCACCGTCTCCAGCAGGGCGGCCAGTCCCTCCAGGGCATAGTACTCGCACTGGATGGGAATCAGCACGCTGTTGGCCGCGGCCAGCGCATTGAGGGTCAGCAGGTTCAGTGACGGCGGGCAGTCGATGATGATCCAGCCATAACGTGGCGCCACGTCCTCCAGGGCTTCGCGCAGGCGAAACTCGCGCCGGTCCCGGTTCATCAGCTCGAACTCGGCGGCGCCCAGGTCGCCGTTGGACGGCAGCAGGTCAAAGCCGAGCTGTTCCGGGCTTTGCAGGGCCTCGACCACCGTGCATTGGCCCACCATGACGTCGTACGCGGTGCGTTCGAGTTCGCGCGGGTTGATGCCGCAACCGGTGGAGGCGTTGCCCTGGGGATCCAAGTCCACCAGCAGGACGCTGTAATTCATGTCCGCCAGGGCCGCGGCCAGGTTGACGCAGGTGGTGGTCTTGCCAACACCCCCTTTCTGGTTGGCGACTGCGATGATGCGAGCCATGTTGCTGTTCTTGATTCCTCAGGTTTCCGGCGTGGCGGCCAGGATGGCCAGGTGACGCCGGGCATCGAGCCCGGGTACGGCCAGGGGTTCCACGGAAATGACGCGCACCCAGTCCGGCAGCGCAGCCAGCTCCTTGTCGGGGGATTGTCCTTTCATGGCCAGCAGGCGCGTTTCGGGCCGCGCCAGGTGGCGAACCGAGCCGGCGAAATCCGCCAGGGAACTGAACGCCCGTGAAGTGATGGTACTGAAGTCCGTGCCCGGTGAGAAGCGCTCCACCCGCTCGTGGACCGGTTCGACCCGTTCCAGGCCCAGCTCGCGCACCACGTGGCGCAGGAACCGCACTTTCTTGCCGGCGCTGTCGAGCAACACCACCGGCTCGTCGGGGCGCATCACGGCGAGCGGCAGGCCGGGAAATCCCGCCCCGGTGCCCACGTCCAGCAACGGGCCGTCGCCGCGATGAGCATGGATGGACAGGGAATCGAGCAGGTGGCGCACCAGCAGGTGATCGAACTCGCCCGGCGCCACCAGGTTGTAGGTGCGGCCCCAGCGACGCAGCAAAGACAGGTAGGCCAGCAGGCGATCGAGCATCAGCGCGTCGGGCGCCAGGCCAAGTTCGGCCAGGCCCGATTCCAGCGCCGGGCGTTCCTGGGGGTTGCCGGGAGGCATGTGCGGCCGCTGCGCAGGGAGCGCGCGGCGCCTCAGATCTGGTCCGCGCGCTTCATCTGGGACACGATGCGATCGGAGAGTCGCTCGGCCACGTCCTGGTACTCGATGTCCTTGCTTTCGGTGACCATGCTCCAAACGCGCTCGATTCGGCGTACGTCGACATAGACGGTCTCCAGCATCAGCTCGGTGGTCTTGTCTTCCCAGCCGGGGCCTTCGCGCACGGTGTAGACGTCGTAGAAATAGGGGCTGTACCACCCCCCCACACCGGTGCCGATGTTTTCCATCCAGTAGTCGGCGCGTTCGTAGCCGGCACTGGCGCCGCCACCAATGATGAACACGATGATCGCCGCGTCGGCATTGGCATTGCGCAGCGCTTTCTCCACGTTCTCCCGGGTGAGCTTACCGCGCATCCCGTGAAGCTCGGCGCTTTCCACCGCCTGCACACCTTCTTTGCGAAGCCGCGCCACCATGTCGCGCTCGATCACCAGCCGCTGCAGCTGGTCCGGCCAGGCCACCAGGACCGCCATCTTTTCCGGCGCCTCGGGCGCGATCTTGTCGGATTGCCAGGTATCCACCACCTTGGTGGTGCCACAGGCCGCCAGCAACAGGGCCGCCAGGGCCAGGGCCGCCGTGCGGAGACAGGTTTGGGAGGAAGTGCTCATTGCGAATGCCGTCCGGGAAAACATCGCGGCATTATACGGCCCCTCACCCGCTTTTGACGATGGTCAGGTCGAGTTCCTCGGCCAGGTGGCACGCCACCCAGTCCCCCTGGGGCAATCGGCGCAGCGGCGGCACCTCGATTTCACAGCGTTTCACCGCGTACGGGCAGCGTGGATGGAACACGCAACCGGCCGGAGGGTCCAGGGGCGAGGGCATGTCGCCGCGCAGTCCACTGGTCGCGGTGCGCCGGCGGGCGGCCGGATCGGGGATGGGCACGGCTTTGACCAGGGCGCTGGTGTACGGGTGCAACGGCCGCCGGTACAGGTTGGGCGCGCTCGACACCTCCATGGCCCGTCCCAGGTACATCACCATGACGCGATCGCTGATGTGCTTGACCACGGCCAGGTCGTGGGCGATGAAGATCAATGACAGGGCCAGCTTGCGTTGCAGATCCTTGAGCAGATTGATGATCTGGGCCTGGATGGAGACATCCAGGGCGCTGACCGGCTCGTCACAGATGATCAACCGGGGATTCAGCACCAGCGCCCGGGCGATCCCGATCCGCTGGCACTGACCGCCGGAAAACTCGTGGGGGTAGCGATTGATCTGGTTGGGCAGCAGACCGACCATCTTCATCATGCCCCGCACCCGCTCTTCGACCTGCACCCGGGCGATCTTGGGATAGAACGTCCACAGGGGCTCAGCGATGATGTCGTGCACGGTCATGCGGGGATTCAGCGAGGCCAGGGGATCCTGGAAGATGATCTGCAATTCCTTGCGCTTCTTGCGCAACGTCTTCTCGTCCAGCCCCACCAGGTCCTCACCCAGCCACAGCACGCGGCCGCGGCGTGGCTGCACCAGGCCCAACAGCGCCCGTGCCAGGGTCGACTTGCCGCAACCCGATTCGCCGACCACGCCCAGCGTTTCACCGCGTGCCAGCTCGAAACTGATACCGTCCACCGCGTTCAGGGGCCTGGTGTGCCGCCGCAACAACCCGCCCTGCTGAATGTCGTAGGTCACCGCCAGGTCCTGCACTTTCAGCACCGGGCGCTGTTTGCGGCGCCGGCCGGAGGCGGGGCCGCTCATGGCGCTTTCTCCAGGTGACAGCGCTTCAGGCGCCCCTCGCCCGGCTCGCTCAGTTCGGGCGCCTCGGCGCAGGCCTCGAACGCATGGGCGCAACGCTCGCGGAAGCTGCAGCCCGGCGGCAGGGCCAGCATGTTGGGCGGATTTCCGGGGATGGCGTGCAATGCTTCGTGGTCCTCGCGATCCAGCCGCGGCACGGAGTCGATCAGCCCGCGTGTGTAGGGATGCAACGGTTGTGCATAGATCTGCTCGACGGTGCCGTACTCCACCACTTCGCCGGCATACATGACCAGCACCCGGTCACTCATACCCGCCACCACGCCCAGGTCATGGGTGATCAGGATCGCCGCCATGTTGGAACGCGCCACGACCTCGTCCACCAGGGCGGCGAGTTGAGACTGCACGGTCACGTCCAGCGCGGTGGTCGGCTCGTCGGCGATCAGGACGTCCGGTTCGCACAACAGGCCGATGGCGATCATGATGCGCTGGCGCATGCCACCGGAAAACTCGTGCGGATACTGGCGTATTCGCGTTTCCGGGTCCGGGATGCGCACCGCGCGCAGCATTTCGATCGCGTGGGTGCGCGCCTCGCGCCGGCCCAGCCCCTGGTGGTGCATGGCCACTTCGATCATCTGTCGCTCGATGCTCAGGTAGGGATTCAGCGAGGTCATCGGGTCCTGGAAGATCATGGCGATGTCCCGTCCGCGGTGCCGGTTCAGCTCCTGTGGCGTCATGGCCATCAGGTCTTCTCCCTTGAACCGGGCCTGCCCGGTCGCGGCGCCGTTTTCCGCCAGCAGGCCCAGGATGGCCAGCATGGCCTGGGACTTGCCCGAACCGGATTCACCCACGATGGCGAGCGTCTCGCCGGGCTGCAGCGAAAAGTTCAGTCCACGCACCGCGTGCACCTCGCCTTCCGGCGTTTCGAAACGAACGTCCAGCCCGTTGACCTCCAGCAAAACGCTCACAGCCGGTCCTTCGGGTCGAGTGCGTCGCGCAGGCCGTCGCCGATGTAGTTGAAGCAATACAGGGTCACGGTCAGGAACACGGCGGGAAACACCAGGGTCCAGGGCGCCGACTCCATGTCCTGGGCGCCGTCACTGACCAGGGCGCCCCAGGAACTCATGGGTTCCTGCACGCCCAGTCCGAGGAAGCTGAGGAACGACTCCACCAGGATCACCTGGGGAATGGTCAGGGTCACGTACACCATGACCACGCCCAGCAGGTTGGGCACGATGTGCCGACGGATGATGTCGCGGTTCTCCACCCCGCAGGCACGCGCCGCCTCCACGAACTCCATGCGCTTGAGTGACAGGGTCTGGCCGCGCACGATGCGCGCCATGTCAAGCCAGTTGACCGCACCGATGGCCACGAAGATCAGCACGATGTTGCGCCCGAACACCACCATCAGCAGGATCACGAAAAACATGAACGGCAACGCGTAAATGATGTCCACCAGGCGCATCATGACCCGGTCGGTCACGCCGCCGTAGTAGCCGGCGATGGCGCCGTAGCTCACACCGATCAGCAGGCTCACGATGGTGGCGACAAAACCCACCAGCAACGAGATGCGTCCGCCTTCCAGGGTGCGCACCAGGATGTCCCTGCCCACCGCGTCAGTACCGAACCAGTGGCCATTGGCCAGACTCGGCGGCGAATTGGTGTGGTCCCAGTCGGTGTAATCCATGTCCCAGCTGATCACCCAGGGGCCGATGACCACCACGAGGATCATCACGCCCATGATGATCGCCGCCGTCACCGCCGCACGGTTTTTGAGCAGGCGGTGCCAGGCATCTTCCCAGGGCGAGCGACCCTTGACATCGCCGAGGCGAAGCGCCGCTTCGAACGGATCGATTTCGCCGGCCACCGCCTCCCGCTCGTTGCCGGTGAGCTCAGAGCTCTTCATAGGCGATCTTGGGATTGAGGATGGAGTACAGCAGGTCCACGACGACGTTCAGCGCAATGATCAGCACGCCGTAAAACAGCACCACGCCCATCACCAGGGTGTAGTCGCGGTTCAGCGCACCCTGCACGAAATAACTGCCGAGCCCGGGTATCGAAAAGATGCGTTCCACCACCACCGAACCGGTGATCAGGGCCGCGGTGGCCGGCCCCATGTAGGAAATCACCGGCAAAAGTGCCGGCTTGAGGGCGTGGCGCAGGATGACCTGGCGCTCCGGCAAACCCTTGGCCCGCGCGGTGCGGATGAAGTTGCTGTGCAGCACCTCGATCATGCTGCCGCGCATCAGGCGTGCGATGTACGCGATCACCGGCAAGGCCAGGGTGACCACCGGCAGCACCGCGCTGCGCCAGCTCCAGTCCCAGCCGCCGGCGGGCAACCATCCGGCGTACACCGCGAACAACAGGATCAGCACCGGCGCCACGACGAAATTGGGGATCGAAACCCCCAGCATGGCGAATCCCATGGTGGTGAAATCCGCCGCCGAATTTTGCCGCAGCGCCGCGCCCACCCCGATACCGACCCCGAACACGAAGCCCAGCAACATGGCCACGCCGCCGATGGTCAGCGACACGGGAAAGCCCTGCGCGATCAGCTCGTTGACCGTCCAGTCCTTGTACTGGAAGGACGGGCCGAAATCGAGCACCAGGATCTGGCCCAGGTAGCGGAAGTACTGCTGCAACAGCGGTTCGTCCAGGTGGTATTTGGCCTCCAGGTTGGCCTGGATCTCCGGCGGCAGCGCTTTCTCGGTGTCGAAAGGCCCCCCGGGCGCCACGCGAACCAGGAAAAACACCACCGTGATCAGCAAAAGCAAGGTGGGCACGACGCCCAGCAGGCGCCGGGTCAGCTGGCGCACCAGGCCCTGGTCCAGGGTCATGGCGCCTCGGCCACCGGCGTCGGCGCGTTCTGTGAGCGCAGCAGGTACATGTGCTTGCTGTAGTGGTGGTCCATCACGTTGTCGTCCCAGCCACGCAGGTGGGGGTCGACCAGGCGCTTGGTGACGTAGGTGTAGACCGGGATGATGGGGACTTCCTCCAGCAGCACGCGCTCCGCCTCCTGCATCAGCCGTCGCCGCCGACCGGGGATGCGCTCGGAGGCCACCTGCTCGAGCAGGGAATCATACAGGCTGTTGCTGTAACCGTAGTCGTTCTGTCCGTCGTTGGTGCGGAACAGCTGAAGAAAGCTGTAAGGGTCGGCGTAATCGCCGATCCAGCCGGCACGAAACACCTGGGTCAGCACGCGCCCTGAACGATTCTGCAGAAATACCTTCCATTCCTCGTTGATCAGCGTGGCCTGCACGCCCAGCACCTGCTTCCACAGCGAGGCGATGGCCAGGGCGACCTTCTTGTGGTTTTCGCTGGTGTTGTACCGGATCTCGATGCGCAGGGGCTCGTCCATGCCATATCCGGCCGCAGCGTACAGGCGACGGGCCTCTTCGTTCCTTTCCGCCTGCGTCCAGCCGGCATATTCCGGCACCTGCGTCTCGTATTCGCCGATGCCCGGGGGCACCAGGCTGAACGACGGCTGCTCACCGAACTGGGTGACCTTCTCCGTGATCAATTCACGATCGATCGCCAGCACCAGCGCCAGGCGCAGCTGCGGATCGGCGACGAAGGGTTCCCGCGTCAGGTTGAAGCCGAAAAAATAGGAACCCAGCCAGGGACTGACGACCAGCTCATCCGGGTAGTGCTGCTCGAGCCAGTGAAACTGGTTGTTGGGCACCTCGTAGGTCCAGTGCAGGTTGCCGGAGCGAAACAGTTTCAGCGAGGCGGACAGGTCCTCGAACGGGTAGTAGACCACCCGCTGGAGCAGGGTGTTCGCGGCGTTCCAGTACCGATCGTTTCGCGTCAGCACGATCCGTGATCGAACCTGCCAGTCGGCCAGCACGAATGCGCCGTTGGAGACCAGGTTGCCGGGCCGCGAAAAGCGCGCGCCGTGTTGCTCGACGCTGGCGCGGTGCACCGGGAAAGTCGATGAATGGGTCAGCAGCGCCAGGAAGTACGGCGTTGGATCGGACAGCCGGATCTGCAGGGTGTATTCGTCCAGCGCCTCCACGCCCAGCAACTCCGGCGTCTCGCGCCCGACGAGCACGTCATGCGCATTCTCGATGGGCAGCAGCATGTTGGCCGAGTTGGAGGCGGTTCGGGGGTCGACGCTGCGCCGGAAGGAATAAACGAAGTCTTCGGCGCGCAGCGGGTCGCCGTTGGACCAGGTGGCCTCGCGACGCAGGTAGAACGTGTAGGTCCGTGCATCCCGGCTGATGTTCCAGCGCATGGCCGCACCGGGCACCACCCGTCCGTCGGGCGATTCCGCGGTCAGGCCTTCGAAAAGGTCGCGCAGGATGTTGCCGGCCGGCACCCCCTCGGCCAGGTGCGGGTCGAGGGTCTGTGGCTCCTCGCCATTGTCACGGTGCAGCACCTGCTCCTCGGCCAGTACCGACGGGTCGGGAAGCCCGGCGTCGGTGAACACGGGCGTCACCGGTTGGGCACGGTGCGCCCGGTCGATGGGCGTGCTTTCCCCTTCCCCTCCGCAAGCAGACAGCAGCAGGGCGACGCCGAGCGCCAGGCCGATTCCGGGAACGGGTCGGCGAGAGATCATGGCGTCTCCGGGCCCGGGTGGTGCAACAGGCTCGGGTCGCACAATGTGTTCACGGTTGGGGCGTCAGGCATGGTTTGCGGCGGGCGGCGAGGCATCGATTGGTTTATCCTAATTCATCCGTTGCATCCAGGAGACCCTGCCTTGGCGGGAAACGCATCCAGCACGGTGGTGGAGCACCACCACGAGCTCGTCGACTACCTGGCATCCGGCTGCAAACCGCCGGAAAACTGGCGGCTGGGCACCGAACACGAAAAGTTCGGTTTCACCCTGGACGACCTGCGGCCCCTGCCCTACGAAGGGCCCAGCGGCATCGGTGCGGTGCTTGGCGGCCTGGCCTCGGAGTTCAGCTGGCGGCCGCAGATCGAAGACGGCAACATCATCGCCCTGACCGACGACACCGGCGCATCCATCACCCTTGAGCCCGGTGGCCAGCTGGAACTGTCCGGCGCCCTGCTCGAAGACATCCACCAGACCTGCCGCGAGGTCAACACGCACCTGGAGCAGGTCAAGGCGGTGTCCGGGCCGCTCGGCGTGGCCTTCCTGGGCATGGGGTTCCAGCCCAAGTGGAAGCGCGAGGACATGAACTGGATGCCCAAGGCGCGCTACCGGATCATGCGCGACTACATGCCGCGCGTGGGGACCATGGGGCTGGACATGATGAGCCGCACCTGCACGGTGCAGGTCAACCTGGATTTTTCCTCCGAGACGGACATGGTGCGCAAGTTTCGCACCTCGCTGGCCCTGCAACCGGTGGCCACCGCGCTGTTCGCCAACTCGCCTTTCCTGGAAGGTCTGTCGAGCGGCTTCGTCAGCTACCGCTCGCATGTGTGGGAGGACACCGACCCCGACCGCACGGGCATGCTGCCCTGGGTGTTCGAGGACGGCATGGGCTTCGAGCGCTACGTGGACTACATGCTCGACGTGCCCATGTACTTCGTCTACCGTGACGGCCGCTACGTGGACGCCAGTGGCCAGTCCTTCCGGGATTTCCTGGACGGGCGCCTGCCCGCCCTGCCCGGTGAGAAACCCACCATCAAGGACTGGGAAGACCACCTGACCACGGCGTTTCCCGAGGTCCGGCTCAAACGGTTCCTGGAAATGCGTGGCGCCGACGGTGGCCCCTGGCGACGCCTGTGCGCCCTGCCCGCATTCTGGGCCGGGCTGCTCTACCACCCGCCATCGCTGGACGCGGCCTGGGACCTGGCCGCCACCTGGAGCCTGGAAGAACGCCTGCAGTTGCGGCGCGACGCCGCGCGCCTCGGACTGCGCGCCATCATTCGCGGACGCAGCCTGCAGGAACTGGCGCTGGAGTTACTGGAAATGGCCCACGAAGGGCTCAGCGCCCGCAACCGCCTGGACGCGGCCGGGGACAACGAAACGGGTTTTCTGGCGCCACTGCAGGAAACCGTGGAGTCGGGACAGACGCCGGCGGACCGAAAACTGCGCCTGTTCGAGACGGAATGGGGCGGCTCGGTGGACCCGCTGTTCAGGCAGTTCGCCTATTAAACGCGCCCCGTGGGCGCCTACTCCACTTTCCAGATCACCAGGGCCCAGTCAGCGCGGTTGCTGGAACTGTGGTCAAAGCCCAGGTAATAAGTCTTGCCGGCCTCGAAATCGGCTTCCAGCGGCGGAATCTCGGTCCACTCGTTGCCCCGCGCCACTTTGCAATAGCTGGTGTCCAGGGCCACGGTGCCCGACAGGGAGTGACTGCCCGGTTCCAGCGTGAAGCCCTGGGGGTGGACGAACTTCTCGCGCCCGTCGATCTTGCGGATGGCCACGCGGGACAGGCACTCGGTGGGCTTGTTGACCTGCGTGATCACGCGTGCCTTGTCCTGGTCCCACGCCAGGGCGACCTGGGAACAGGCCAGTACCAGGCCAGCCAGGAGGCCGCCGCCCAGGGCCGCGAGGCGGGTGTTGCGCATATTCATGACGATTGGCTCCTCGACGCTTAAGGGGGTTCGCCCTTGGGCGAACCGCGATCCATGCTGGCAGGGGGATTCTGAACGCAGCCTGAATGCCGTTCAGCGAGGGCGCGCGGTATCGACCTAGAACGGCAGATCGAGGTCCGGGCGTACCGCCAGCAATTGCTCGCGGAAGGCGTCCTGCACGCGCTTCAGCGCTTCTTCGCTGTCGGCGTCGAAGCGCAGCACCAGGATGGGGGTGGTGTTGGAGGCGCGCACCAGCCCCCAGCCATCATCGAAATCGGCGCGCAGGCCGTCGATGGTATTGATGCGCGCGCCGGGAAACGCCGACTGCTCCCGGAATTGTTCGATGAAGGCGTGGTTTTCGCCCTCTTCCAGCTGCACCTTGAGTTCCGGGGTGCTCACCGAATCCGGCAGGGCGCCCAGCACTTCCGCCGGGGATGCCTCCTCGGCCGCCAGGATCTCCAGCAGGCGACAGGCGGAGTAAATGCCGCAATCGAATCCGTACCAGCGGTCCTCGAAGAAAAAGTGACCGCTCATCTCTCCCGCCAGCGGCGCACCGATCTCCTTCATGCGGTTCTTCATCAGCGAGTGGCCGGTCTTGTACATCTCCGGCTCACCGCCGGCGTCCCGGATGACCTGTTCCAGGTGGCCGGTGCACTTGACGTCGTAAATGATGGTCTCGCCCGGCCGGCGAGACAGTACCTCGCGCGCGAACAGCATCATGATCCGGTCGGAATACACGATATTGCCGTCCGGCGTGACCACGCCCAGGCGGTCGGCGTCGCCGTCGAACGCCACGCCCAGGTCCGCCTCGGTGACCCGCACGGAATCGATCAGGTCCCGCAGGTTTTCCGGCTCGCTGGGGTCGGGATGGTGGTTGGGAAAATCCCCGTCAACCTCTTCGTAGAGAGGAATGACCTCGGCGCCGATGGCGCGCAGCACCTCGGTGGCGCACACCCCGCCGATGCCGTTGCCACAGTCGGCAACGATCTTTAGTGGACGTTTCATCTTCACGTCGCCGGCGATGCGATAGCGGTAGGCGGTCAGGGCGTCCTTCTTTTTCACTTCGCCCTGGCCTTCGTGCAGGTTCCCGGTGCGGATGCGCTCGAACAACCCGAAGATGTCGTCCTCGGCCAGGGTGCGGCCGCCAACCATGATCTTGAAGCCGTTGTAATCCGGCGGATTGTGGCTGCCGGTCACCATGACGCCGGTGCCCTTGCTGAGTTCGAAAGCGGCAAAGTACAGCACCCCGGTGGGCACAGCGCCGATGTTGATGACGTCACAACCGGCGGCGGCGATGCCCTTGACCAGGCCGTCGACCAGGTCGGGGCCGGAATGGCGACCATCCCGGCCCACCACCACCGGGCCGGCGATGCTGTCTACCGCCTGGCTGCCCACGGCCTGGCCGATCTGGAAGGCAATCCCGTGGTCCAGTGTCTTGCCGACCACGCCACGAATGTCATAGGCGCGAAAAATCTCGCTGCGCAGGCGCACGCTGCCGGCGGTCGACGGTGCGGATGTCGTCGGGGGAGCCGGTGGGTCGGCGGGCGCGCGCAGGGACGGCGGCGTCTCGTCTCCGGCGTCCACGGTCGCGCCAGGCGTCACCGCCACGGGCGATGGCGCAGGCGTATCGGCCGCTTCACCGAGCGAGCGGAACGACGGGGGCAATTCCTCTTCATCCAGGGTTGCCGGCTGGGAAATACGCCCGATCAACGGGTCGACCGGACGCTCGTCAAAGTCGGGTGGGCGGGTGGGCCGGCCGGTGCGGGCGGGGCTTTCCGGGGCCTGCGGTTCCTGCACCGATGAGGGGGATTCGACGGTCGCGCCGGGTTGCGGCTTTGACACCGCATTCGGCCCTGATGCGATCGGCGCCAGGGTCGGCTCGCGCTTTGCTTCCGCCAGGGTCGGCGGCGCGGTGCCGCGCGACGGACGTTCTCGTTGGGTGACGAAACGCTCCGGCATGGTCTCCGCGGCAGGCCGGTCGCGCATCTGGACGCGGTGGCGATACAGCGCCAGCGCCAGCAGGAGCATGCCGAGCAGCAACAGCACGGTTTGCTCCGTGACGCCGATGATGCCGGCTTCACGGTTGGCCGGATAGACCACCTGCAACATCGAGTTCGGTACTTCGATACGGCGAGCTCCGTAACCCGCCGGCAGGCCGTCACCGATCTCCTTCAGCCTGGCCGGCGCGTTGGCGCCGGCGCCGTGCTCGAGCGCGATGTAGCCGATTGCAGGGTCCGGTACGTTGAACAGGTTCAGCAGGTAAGACGGATCCAGGTAGGCCAGCAGGTAGCCCTTCTCCTGCACCGCGCGTCCGATGGTCGACGCGCCGGCCACGTAGCTCAGGCCGCCATCGCTGACGAATTGCACCGGGGACAGCTCGTCCTCGCGCGCCGCGGCCATCATGTCGAGCAGGATGAAACCGTTGTCGCCCATGCTGTCGAGCGACGTCATGTACACGTCGGTGCCATACACGTGCACGTCGGTGACCTCGGGAATCATGCGCCGCATCTCGGCCAGCAGCGAAGCCGACAACGCGTCGCCCTCGCGGACCTGTTCGGCCATGAGCTGCACCGAGTCGCTGCGCAGCATCTCGCGCACCTCGGTGATCACGCGCGACAGCTGGTTCGCCGCCTGGCGGGCCTGCTGCCGGGCCTCGGTGCCCTGCGACGCCTCGCTGCTGCCGCCGAGCATGGACCAGATCGCCACGGCGATGATGATCACGCCGGCCAGGAGATAGGGCCACGGAGCGGCCAGGACGCTGTTGGAGGCTGTCCTGACGCGCGTGATGTCGGCGAGGGTCCTGGCCATGGTCAGGCCTCGCCCGTGTGGCCGAACCCGCCGGCGCCGCGCGCCGTGGCCTCGAAGTCGTCCACCACGTCCCACTGCGCCGTGACCACGGGCAGGAATACCAGCTGCGCGATGCGCGCCCCGGGCTCGATGGTGAAAGCCGTGCTGGATCGGTTCCAGCAGGACACGAAGACCTGTCCCTGGTAGTCGCTGTCGATCAGCCCCACCAGGTTGCCCAGCACCAGGCCGTGTTTGTGGCCCAGCCCCGAGCGCGGCAGGATCACGGCGGCCAGGCCGGCGTCTCCCATGTGCATGGCGAAGCCGGTGGGAATCAGTTCGGTGACGCCGGGCGCGATGGTCAGTGGCTCATCCACCATGGCGCGCAGGTCCATGCCTGCCGAGCCGTCGGTGGAATAGTCGGGCAGGGGAAACTCCGTGCCCAGCCGCGCGTCCAGGACGCGCAGGCGAACACGCGCATTGTCAGGTCTCCCCGCCATGGCTCCCCTGCGTTGTTGAATGTCTCAGCAACTTACATACCGTCCCTGGTACCCGGGATCGTGGCAGATCCGGATGTCAGATGGTCAATCTCCCTGGGTAACTACTATACCAAGGCCGGACGGCCTGACACCCCCTTTTTTGCGAAATGTCCCACGCAGACGCGGGCGAGTCGCCCCTGTCTGGCGTCAACCGGGCCCCGCAGACTGGTGCCATGAGCAAGCCAACAACGCCAACCGCACCGGATGCGGCCGCTGCGAACACGCCACCGGCGGACCCCTGCCCTTCGCCGGGACGCGACACCAGCCCGGACGCGGAACTGCTGGCCGACCTGCTGTATCCGGCCCTGGGCCCCGCGGCCCGGGAAATCGCCGCCGCGGGGCTGGCGAGGGCCGGCGGTCTGCGTCACCTGTTCGACCCGCCCTACGGCGTGCTGGACACACTGCCCGGCTGGGACGCGCGCTGCGCGCGCAGCCTGCACGCCGCGCGCGAACTGGTACGGCGCCAACTCGAGGAACGCCTCAACCGAGGGCGGGCACTGACCAGCCCGGCGGATACCGTGGCCTATTTGCGGTCTGCCCTGCGTGACCGACGACGCGAGGTGTTCGCCTGCCTGTTCCTGGACACGCGCCACCGCGTGATCCGCTGCGAGGAGCTGTTCAAGGGCTCCATCGACGGCGCCTGCGTGTACCCCCGGGTGGTGGCCGAAAAGGCGCTGCTGCTGGGCGCGGCGGCGGTCATCGTGGCGCACAATCACCCCTCTGGCGTGTCGGAACCCAGCCTGGCCGACCAGGCGATCACGCGACGGCTGAAAGACGCCCTGCAACTGCTGGAAATCCGCCTGCTGGACCATTTCGTAATCGGCGACGGCGAGCCGGTCTCGATGGCCTCGCGGGGCATGGTGTGACGCACGTGGATCACGCAGGAAATCCTTGCATCACGGGGCGAAATTGGTTATAAAGTGCGGCTCTTTTTTGCGCCAGTACGTACGGGAACGTCCCATGTCCAGAATCTGTCAGGTCACCGGCAAAAAACCGATGACCGGTAACAACGTGTCTCACTCCAACGTGAAGACCAAGCGCCGCTTCCTGCCCAACCTCCACACCCATCGTTTCTGGGTGGAGAGCGAAAACCGTTGGGTGAAGCTCCGTGTGTCCACCAAGGGTCTGCGCATCATCGACAAGAAAGGCATCGACGCCGTCCTGTCCGATCTGCGCGCCCGCGGCGAAAACGTCTGACGGAGGTCCATCCGATGGCCAAGTCCAACCGTGAAAAAATCCGCCTGGTGTCCACCGCCGACACCGGTCACTTCTACACCACCGACAAGAACAAGAAGACCATGCCGGGCAAGATGGAGATCAAGAAGTACGATCCCGTCGTGCGCAAGCACGTGGTCTACAAGGAAGCGAAGATCAAGTAAAACGCGACCGCGTTTTACCTGACCCGGATTCAGTCCTGGGTCCCGCCAAAGACCGGCTGATCTGCTCCTGAGAATGGAAAAAACCCGCCCACCGGCGGGTTTTTTTTGCCCATCATTCCCCTTCCCTGCTCAACACCAGGTTGCCGCAGGAATCGAGCCGGGCTTCCCAGCCGGGCGCCACCCAGGCCGTGGCGGCGCGATCGGTGATGATGCACGGGCCCGGCACGGCCTGGTCCGCCGCCAGCGCATCGCGCTCCCGTACCGGCACCTGGCAGCGCAACTCGGTCATGAACACCCGGCGCGACTCGCCGTTTACGGCCCGCGGGCGGTGACGCTCCTGCGCCGCCAGCAGCGCCGGGGCGCGGGTGGACAGGCGCAGGTTGACCAGTTCCACCGACCGCTGCAGGCGGTGCCCGCTGGCCTGCTCGTGGGCCGCATGAAAGGCTTCCGTCATGCGTGGCGCGAGTGCCTCGCCGGCGTCGACATCCAGCACGATGCCCGCGCTCTGTCCGCTGTAGCGCAGTTCCAGCCGGCGGCGGTGGCGCAGCCGGCCCGCATCGACGCCCTCGGCCACCAGTTCCGCCGCCGCCTGCGCCTCGAGCTCAGCGAAGGCGGTTTCCAGGGCCGTCTCGTCCTGGCCCGCCAGCGGCGCCAGCACCGCCCGGGACAGGTCGCGCCCGGGCTCGGAAGCGAGCATGCCGTGGGCCGACAACACCCCGGCCAGGGCCGGCAACACCACGGTCCGCATGCCCAGCAGTTCGGCCAGTTCACAGGCGTGCAGGCCGCCGGCGCCGCCGAAACACAGCAGGGCGTCGTCACGTGGATCGTGCCCGCGCTCCACCGATATCACGCGCAGGGCGCGCGCCATGTGCTCGTTGGCCAGGCGCAGCACGCCGCGGGCGGCTTCCTGGCGCCGGCAGCCCAGGTCGCGGGCCAGGCGGTCCATGGCGGCATTGGCCGCCTCCGTGTCCAGCGGCAGATAGCCACCCAGCAGGGTGTCCGGGGGCAGGCGGCCCAGCACCAGGTTGGCGTCGGTGACCGTTACCGCCTGGCCACCCTGCCCGTAGCAGGCCGGCCCCGGATCCGCGCCGGCCGATTCCGGGCCGACCAGCAGCATGCCGCCGGCGTCCACCCGGGCCACGGAACCGCCGCCGGCGCCGATGGTGTGGATGTCCACGCTGCTGATGGTCAGCGGCCAGCCGGCGATGTTCGAATCGTTGGTCAGGGGAATCTCGCCGTCGAGCAGGGACACATCGGTGGAGGTGCCGCCCATGTCCAGGGTCAACAGGCGTGACCGACCGGTCACCTTGCCGACCAGGCGGGCCGCGGCGATACCGCCCGCGGGACCGGACAGCAACAGGCGCACCGCATGGTCCGAGGCCTGGTCCGCGGCCACCGTGGTGCCCGAGCTTTGCATCACCGAGATGCGCGCCTGCGGCAACCCCTCCGCCAGGCGACGCAGGTAGCGGCGGATCACCGGACCCACGGCGGCGTTCAGCCAGGTGGCGATGCCGCGTTCGTATTCGCGGACTTCGGGCAGCACCTCGCTGGACAGGCTGACGAACAGCTCGTCGCCCAGGGCTTTGGCGATGCGCGCCTCCTCCTCCGGGCACAGGAAGGAAAACAGCAGGTTGACCGCCACCGACTCCACGCCCAGCGTCGCAACCCGTTCCGCGAGCGCCTGCAGCTGTGCGTCCGTCGCGCGCGCCAGCAACTCGCCGCCGGCGTCGCAGCGCGTGGCCACCTCCAGGCAGTGCGAGGACGGCACCGGCGGCGCCTCGGCCGGCTGTTCCAGTGCATACACTTCGCGCCGGTTCTGGCGCGCCAGGGCAAGGATGTCGCCGAAGCCCTCGCTGGTCACGTAGGCCACGGTTGCGCCCTTGTTCTCCAGCACCGCGTTGGTGCCCACCGTGGTGCCGTGGATGACCTGCACCGGTTCCTGGTGGAGCCCGAGCCGACGCAGTCCTTCGACGATGGCGCGCGAGGGGTCGTCCGGCGTGGACAGCACCTTGCCGTGCTGCAGCCGACCGTCCTTCCAGGCCACGATGTCGGTGAAAGTGCCACCGGTGTCGACCCCGACCAGGATGGCGGGGCGGTCGCTGTCCCCGTTGTTGGGGGCGTCTGGGCTCATGGGGTGTTCCGGTGACTGGGTCGGGGCAGGCGCCTATTGTAGAGTTGCATCCCGTCACGGAAACACCCCATGCCCGAGCTGCCCGAAGTCGAAACCACCCTGCGGGGCATAAGCCCCTGGCTGCAGGACCAGACCCTGCGCGCCGTCGAGGTGCGCGAGCCGCGCCTGCGCTGGCCGGTGCCCGAGGCGGTGCAGGGCGCCGTGGGCGCACGCATCACCGGCCTGCGCCGGCGCGCCAAGTACCTGTTGCTGGACACCGATGCCGGCGGCGAACTGCTGGTGCACCTGGGCATGTCGGGCTCGCTGCGCGTGGTGACGGACGGCGCGCCGCCGCGCAAGCACGATCACTTCGACCTGGTGACCGACCGCGCCGTGATCCGCTACAACGATCCACGCCGTTTCGGCGCCTTCCTGTGGGTGACGCCACCCAGCGAGACGCACGAACTGTTGCGTCACCTGGGCCCCGAACCGCTGGGCGAGGCCTTCGACGGCGAGGGCCTGTACACGCGCTCGCGTGGCCGGCGCGGCGCGGTGAAAAACTTCATCATGGATGGGCGCGTGGTGGTCGGCGTGGGCAACATCTATGCCTCCGAGGCGCTGTTCATGGCGGGCATCCACCCCGCGCGCGCCGCCGGGCGGGTGTCGCTCGAGCGTTACCGCTCGCTGGCCGCGGCCATTCGCGAGGTTTTGCAGCGGGCCATCGCCCAGGGCGGCACCACGCTGCGCGACTACGTCAACAGCGACGGGGCGCCGGGCTACTTCGCGCTGGACCTGCAGGTGTACGGACGCGAGAGCAAGGCCTGCTTCCAGTGTGGCGCGCCGGTGCGCCAGAAGGTGATCGGTCAGCGCTCGAGCTTCTACTGCGCGCGCTGCCAGCGCTGAGCGACTTCAGCCGCCGTCGCCGTCCAGCGCTTCTTCCATGCGGCGCTTGTGCGCTTCCGCCTGCTCCAGGTACTCATCCTCGTAGGCCTCGGCCTCCTGCAGCTTGCTGACCGGTTCGGCGATGAAGGTTTCTTCCAGGGGAACGGGTTCGGGATCCGGCATGAAGTACCAGACCGCCAGGAGCACCACGACAAGGATCAGCAGCCAGCGCATGAAGTCAGGATAGGCCCGCCCCGGGCGGTGCGCAAACGACCCGGTCAGCAGCAGATCACGTGAAAGCAGGCCCTGTCGACCGGGTCCGGCATCAGAGCAGCTCGTCCGGGGTCGGCGGGAGGCCCTCCTCGGGCGGGTCGATGAACTTCACCCGCTTGCCGCCGCTGAACACGGCCTTGAATTCCTTGCGGCTGACCGAGACGTAGCGGTCATTGCCGCCGATCTCCACCTGCGAGCCTTCGCGCAGGGCGTAGCCGTTCTCGTCCACGCGCACCACCATGGTGGCCTTGCGGCCGGTGTGGCAGATGGTTTTGAGCTCCTCCAGCTCGTCGGCCCAGGCCAGCAGGTGCTTGCTGCCCTCGAACAGTTCGCCCTGGAAGTCCGTGCGCAGGCCGAAGCACAGCACCGGGATGCCCAGCTGGTCCACCACCTCGCTGAGCTGGTAGACCTGGTCGCGGCTCAGGAACTGGGCCTCGTCGACCAGCACGCAGTGAATGTTGCGTTCTTCCAGCTCGTCGCGCGTTCGCGCCAGCAGGTCGGTGGCGCCATCGAAGGTCAGGGCCTCCGCCTCCAGGCCGATGCGCGAACGGATCACGCCCACGCGGTAACGGTCATCCAGGCGCGGGGTAAACAGCAGTGGGGTCATGCCGCGCTCGCGGTAGTTCCACGCCGACTGCAGCAGCACGGTGGTTTTGCCGGCGTTCATCGCCGAGTAGTTGAAGTAGAGCTTGGCCATCAGGATTCAGTCGTCACCGGTGTCATCATCGGGCAAGGCGGAGCGGCATTCAATCGCCTCCGGCCAGCACCGGCTCGGCGGTCAGCCAAAGCTGCCACTGGGCGGAATCACTGGCCAGGGCCTCGTCGAGAAAGGCCTCCATGCGTGTCAGCGCCTGGTCGCAATCCGTCACGGGTTCGGCCGGCGTGACCTCCAGGCGTCTACGGCCAAGCGTGGCGTCCCAGCGCATGACGAACAGGCTGGCCGGCGCGCCATGATCCACGACCATCTGCAGACCGCGCGGGTCGATCGGCAGGGCCTGGCCGCGCAGCCGCAACCGCGTGCCGCAGGGGCGCTCGGCCGGCGCGTCGAGCAGCAGCACCAGGGCGCCGCCGGGCTGGTCCAGCGCGGCGGCGACCGCGTCGCGTCCGCCGGGTACGCGAATCTCACCGCCACGGCACACCTTGCGCAGGTAGGCCACGCGCCAGCGCAGGTAGGCGTGGAATACGGGGGCGCCCCGCCGGGCGGCGTCCGGAACGTCCCGAAACACGAACCGCGGCGCCCAGCCGGCTGCCGCCAGGCAACGCAGGAACAGCGTGCCGGGACCCAGGTGGGTGCCCAGCATGACCACGGTGCCGGCCTCGGGCCAGGCCTCGGGACCGCTGACCAGCGCGCGCGCGATGCGCCGGTCGGAACTGAAATGCCCGTGCCAGGTGTCGACGGCGTCCAGGAACTGCACCAGGCGGAAGGTGGTCTTCCAGGCCTCAGGGTCCGCCACGGGGGCCACCCGGCTCACGTTGGCCAGTGCATTGGCGGCATGGGCGCGAAAGAACCAGCCGCGCCGCGCCATCACGCGCGCCACCGCGTTGGCCGCGCGGGCGGGCAACACGAAACACAGCAGCGGCAGCAGCCAGTAGGCCAGCAGGTCGGCGCCTTGGCGCAGTAACCAGCGCATGACGGGCCGGGCCTACTTCCGGTTCCAGGCCGAGAGGTAGAGTTCCGCGTTGGCCAGTTGCTCGAAGCCGTAGTCGAGCAACTCCGGCGAGTACTCCACCAGCGGGCTGGCGCGCAGCGCCACGCGCCAGGGCTCGAAGCCCAGTTCGCGCAACTCGGTTTCGAACCCGCGCACCGTGATCGGGTTCAGCTCGGTGTACCACTGCCAGTACTCTGCCGGGCTGGCGAATTCGCCGCCGCGATCGATGTAGTCCGGCGGGGTGGACAGCACTTTCGACTTCAGCTCCTCCGGCGGCAGCTTGAGGTGCACCCAGGGGTCGTCGAAGAACTCGCCCAGGTGGTTGCCGCAGGCGCCGTAGAACAGTCCCGGGTGCACGAACAGCAGGCCGTCGGGGCGTAGCACGCGGCGAATTTCCGCCAGCGTGCGGACGTATCCACCCGCGATGTGTTCCAGTGAACCCCAGGACAGGACCACGTCGAAATGGTCGTCTTCGAACGGCATGTCGTTGCCGTCGAAAGGCTCGAAGCGCAGCCGGGAATCTTCCTGCCAGTCGCCCGGCAGGTGGTTGCGCCGCGCCACTTCAGGCAGCAACTCGTAGCGTTTCGAGGGATCGATGCCCACGAACTCCCGCGGCTGGCAGCGCAGGAACACGCCCAGGTCGGTCATGCCGTCGCCGCAGCCCACGTCCAGGATGCGCCCGCCCAGGCGCTCGTCGCTGTCGAGCATCAGCTGCACGATGACCCGGGCGGCGTGATCGAAGTGTTTGAAAAACCAGTCGTCGTGGCCGCGGTTCCAGCTCAGGTCGCCGACCGGCACGCCGTCCAGGCCGTCGAGGGTCCAGGACGGCCGGGCGGCCCGGCCCGGCGGGTGCGTGGCGCCCTGCTCCCGCGGTTCCGGCAGGTCGCGGCGATCCAGCAGGCGGGGTTCGGCATTGGCCTCGGACCACAGCAGGGCCGAGACCCGCTGCGGGCCGTCGGGCACGACGCCCGGGGACAGCTCGGCCGCGTAGCGCCCGCGCGGCAGCCAGGCCACGTCCCAGCCCGCCTGCCGGATATGACAGGACAGGGTTTCCTGGCCCGATGCGGCATCGTGCAGCTGCAGCTGCAGGTCGATATCGAACAGCAGGTCGGCATGCACCTCAAATTCGATGCGGAATCGATCATCGGCGAGGTCGAGTCGGGTGATGGAGGCGGGCTGGCTCACGGCGTTTGGACGTTGTTCTCGGTGAGGCGGGATTCTATCAGTCCTTCCCCCCCTGCATGCGAACCCAGCCGTCGCGTACGGCCGTGACCTGGACCGGCAGTCCGGCCGCCGCGAAAGCCGCGCTCACCGGGCCGGCCTGCTCTTCGAGGATGCCGGCCATTACCAGCCGTCCGCCGGGGCGCACCGACGCCACCAACGCATCGGCGAGGCGCTGCAGGATGCCCGCCAGGATGTTGGCGATCACCACGTCACCGGCCTGCCCTGCCGGCGTGTCGCCCTCCAGGGTCGTGATGCGTTCCGTCACGCCGTTGCGTTCCGCGTTCTGCTGCGTGGCCAGGACAGCCTGGGGGTCGTAGTCGATGCAGGTCACGCGGCGCGCGCCGCGCAGGGCGGCGGCGATGCCCAGCACGCCGGAGCCGCAGCCGAAGTCGAGCACCTCGCGATCCGCCAGGTCGTTGGCGTCGAGCCATTCCAGGCACAGGTGGGTGGTGGCGTGGGTGCCGGTGCCGAAGGCCAGGCCCGGGTCCAGGTGCAGCAGGGTGCCGTCGGGGTCGGGCGGCTCGGCGCCGGTGGGGATGATCCACAGCCGGCGGCCGAAACGCATGGGTTCGAAGCGGTCCATCCAGGCCCGTTCCCAGGCCTGGTCGGCCACGTCGCCGGTTTCCGGCTCGGCCACCAGGGGCAGCAGGGCCAGGGCGGCCAGGAGCTTTTCACGATCCACGCCGGGGTCGAACAGGCCGGTCAGGCGCACCACCTCCCACAGCGGCGTCTCGCCCACGGGGGGCTCCCACAACGGCGTGTCACCGTGATCGGTCAGGGTCACCGCCAGGGCGCCCTGCCCCAGCATCAGCGTTTCCGCGAGTTCGACGTGGCGCCGTTCCAGCCGCAAGTGGACTTCCAGGAAGCCGGCGCCGGCGTCGCTCACTCCTCGGCGCCGCCGCGCTCCTTCAGGCGCTTTTCCAGGTAGTGGATGTTGAACCCGCCCTTGCAGAATCCGGGGTCCTGCAACAGCCACTGGTGCAGGGCGATGTTGGACTTGATGCCGCCGAGGACCATTTCGTCCAGCGCCACGCGCATGCGGGCGATGGCCGAGGCCCGGTCGTGCCCGTGGGCGATGATCTTGGCGATCATGGAGTCGTAGTTGGGCGGCACCCGGTAACCGTCGTAAATGTGCGAATCCACGCGGATGCCCGGCCCGCCGGGGGTGTGGAAGGCGTCGATGGTGCCGGGACAGGGCATGAAGGTTTCCGGATCCTCGGCGTTGATGCGGCACTCGATGGCGTGGCCGCGAATCTGGATGTCGTCCTGGGTGAAGCTCAGCTTTTCGCCGGCGGCGACCAGGATCTGCTCGCGGATCAGGTCGGTGCCGGTGATGCGCTCGGTGACCGGGTGCTCCACCTGGATGCGGGTGTTCATCTCGATGAAGTAGAACTGCCCGTCGTCGTACAGAAACTCGAAGGTGCCGGCGCCGCGGTAATCGATGCGCTTGCAGGCCTCGACACATACGCCACCGATCTCGGCGCGCTGCTCCGGCGTGATACCTGGCGCGGGCGCCTCCTCGATGACCTTCTGGTGGCGACGCTGGGTGGAACAGTCGCGCTCGCCCAGGTGCACGGCGTTGCCGTGCTGGTCGGCCAGCACCTGGATCTCGATGTGGCGCGGATTGGTCAGGTACTTCTCCATGTACACCGTGTCGTCACCAAAGGCGGCGCCGGCTTCCTGGCGCGTCAGCTGCAGCGCGTTGACCAGGTCCTTTTCCTCGTGCACCACGCGCATGCCACGCCCGCCGCCGCCCGCGGCGGCCTTGATGATGACCGGGAAGCCGATCTTGCGCGCCATGGCGGCGATCTCTTCCGGGTCATTGCCCAACGGACCGTCGGAACCGGGCACGCACGGCACGCCGGCGGCCTTCATGGCCTCGATGGCGGACACCTTGTCTCCCATCAGGCGGATGGTCTCGGGCCGCGGGCCGATAAAGATGAAACCGCTCTCCTCCACGCGTTCGGCGAAGTCGGCGTTCTCGGCCAGGAAGCCGTAACCCGGATGGACGGCCACCGCATCGGTGACCTCGGTGGCGGCGATGATGGCCGGCACATTGAGGTAACTTTCCGCACCCGGCGCCGGGCCGATACACACGGACTCGTCAGCCAGCGCGACGTGTTTCAGGTTGCGGTCAACGGTGGAATGCACCGCCACCGTGCGAATGCCCAGCGCCTTGCAGGCCCGGTAGATGCGCAGGGCGATTTCACCGCGATTGGCGATGACGATCTTGTCCATGACAGCCATGGTGCGACCGCCCTCAGCGGATCACGAACAGGGGCTGGTCGTACTCCACCGGCTGGCCGTTTTCGGCCAGGATGGCCACCACCGTGCCGGAGTAGTCAGACTCGATCTGGTTGAACATCTTCATGGCCTCGATGATGCACAGCGTGTCGCCCAGCGAAACCTGCTGCCCCTTGCTGACGAAGGCCTCGGCCTCGGGGCTGGAGGCGGCGTAGAAGGTGCCCACCATCGGGGCGCGCACCACCTGGCCGTCAGGGACGGCCTCTTCGTCGCTCCCAGCGGCAGGCGCCGGGGCCGCCTCGACGGCAGGTGCGGCTGGCGCGGCGGCTACCGGTGCCGGCGCCGCCACGTACTGGGGCGGTGGCGTGGCCGAAGCGCGCGTGATGCGCAGCGACTCCTCGCCCTCCACGATTTCGATTTCGGAGAGGCTGGATTCCTCCAGCAATTCGATGAGCTTTTTGATTTTGCGTATGTCCATGCCCGTGCACTCCGCTCAGGGTTCGATCCGGTTGAGTATGGCCTGCAGGGCGAGTAAATACCCCTCGCCCCGAAAGCCGCTGATCACGCCCTCGGCGATATCAGCAAAATAGGACACCTGCCGAAACGGCTCGCGGGCCGACACGGCCGACAGGTGCACCTCGATGAAGGGAATTTTGACCGCCAGCAGGGCGTCCCGCAGCGCGACGCTGGTATGGGTGTAGCCGGCCGGATTGAGAATGATCCAGTCCACGCCGTCACGACTGGCCTGCTGCACCGCGTCGATCAACTCGCCTTCGGCGTTGCTCTGTACGGCGTCCAGTTGCAGACCCGTGGCGTCAGCCACCTGTTGCAGCTCGTCGAGAATGTCCTGCAGACCCCGCTGACCATACTGACCGGGCTCGCGCTCACCCAGCAGGTTCAGGTTCGGTCCGTTGACGACGAGTATGCGGGTCATGGCCTGTGGCGGTCCCTTCGAGGGGGCGCAGTCTGCACCAGGGGGCGCCCATTGTAAACAATTCGACGCCGTATTGAAGAAGATCGGCGCAGGATCGTTACTGAATTTTAACGATTGGCGGATTCAGAGCAGGGCCCGGATCTGCGCGACCAGCTCCTCGCGCTTCACTTCTCCCAGGCGCGTCCAGCGCACCACGCCGTCCCGATCGACCAGGACGGTGTAGGGCAGCATGCCGGCGACGTTGCCCCAGGCCATACTCGTGGCCATGACGTCGCCGGCACCCACCAGAACGGTGTAGTCGATGCCCAGGCGCTCGGCGAAGTCCCGCGCGCGTTGCACATCGTCCAGCGCAATGCCGACGATGCCCAGGCCCTGGCCGGCCAGCTCTGCGTGCAGCTCATCGAGCATGGGCATTTCGGCGCGGCATGGCGTGCACCAGGTGGCCCAGAAGTTCACCAGCAGCACCTGTCCGTCGAAGTCGGATGCCGAGACGCGCCGGCCATCGGCGGCGCCCAGGGTGAAACCGGGGTGCGGCTGACCCAGCAACGCGGCGGGGCCCTCGGCCGCCGCGCCGCCATTGGGATCGCCGCGCAGCCACTGGGCGGTGATGACACCCGCAAACGCGGCCACCCCGGCGACAGCGAAAAACAACAGGACCTGGCGTTTCATCCCGGACCTCCTCAGCGAGCAGCCAGCACCTGGCGCAGGTGAGCGGCGAACTCATCGGGTGTGAAGTAACCGACCAGGCGGAAATCCTCGAGCTCCGCGCCGTCGGGACCGAAGAACAGGATGGCCGGCGGGCCGATCACGCCGTAGGCGCCCATCAGCGCCTGGTCGACGTCATCGTTGTCGGTCACGTCGGCCTGCAGGGGGTGCATCTGCGCCAGCAAGGCCTGTACCGGGGGCTCCGGAAATGTGTTGCGCTCCATGCGGATACATTCGACGCACCAGTCGGCGTAGAAATCGAGCATCGCCGGCCGCCCCTGGGCATTCGCCTGCCGCACCTCGCGCCGAAGGTCGTCGAGCGACTTGATGCGCGCGAAGGTCACGTGGTCCGCCTCCGCCACCCGGTGGTCGCCAGACAGGTGGGACAGCGGCCGCAGCCACCAGTCGCCGCCGGAAGCCGCGCCGATGAATTCGATCGCACCGAACACCAGCAGGGCCACGCCCAGCGCCTTCCATAACTTTCGCCAGCCCGTGGCGCCCTCGGGTATGCGCTCCAGCGCGCCCAGGTAGACCGCGCAGGCGATGGCCAGCAATCCCCACAGGACCATGATGACCGGCCCCGGAACGATGCGCTCCAGCATCCAGATGGCCAGCGCCAGCAGGCCCACGCCGAACACGGCCTTGACGGCGTTCATCCATGCGCCGGCGCGCGGCAGCAGCTTGCCAGCCGAGGCACCGAACACCACCAACGGCAGCCCCATACCCAGCGACAGCGCAAACAGGGCTGCGCCGCCCAGCAGGGGACTGCCGGTCTCGCCGATCACGATCAGCGCCGCGGCCAGTGGGGGCGCCACGCAGGGGCCGACGATCAGCGCAGACAAAAAGCCCATCACCGCCACGCCGCCCTGCCGCCCGCCTTGCTGGCGGTTACTCCGCTCCGCCAGGCGCGATTGCCACCTGGTGGGCAGCTGCAGCTCGTAGAAGCCGAACATGGACAGGGCCAGCAATACGAACACGGCCACGAAGGCGCTGATGATCCAGGGATTCTGGAACATGGCCTGCAGGTTCTGGCCGAACAGTCCGGCCAGGACCCCGGCCACGGTGTAGGTCACCGCCATCGCCAGCACGTAAACCAGTGAAAGCCAGAAGGCGCGCGCGGTCGTGATTCGGTCGCCTTCTCCGGCAATGATGCCGGACAGGATCGGCACCATGGGGAACACGCAGGGCGTGAACGCCAGCAGCAGACCGGCAACGAAAAACGCCACCAGGGCCCCCGCCGGACGGTCCACCAGCAAGGCGGCGAGACGACCCTGCTCGGATCGCGGTGGCTCGATGCGTTCGGAAACTTCGGTCGAACGCGCGGCAACAGGCACGGCCGGTCCGGCACCCGCGATCGGAGCGCCGGTGGCCATCGGCGCGACCGGCAGGTCTACCGACAACTCGCCCGTCTGCGGGGGGTAACAGATGTCTCCGTCACGACAGCCTTGCCAGTCCGCGATCAGCGAGACCGTGACGCCGGGTCCAGCGGGGCGCTCGAAGTGGACGGGAATCTCGACCTGGCCGTACACCACCGGCACCGGGCCGAATTCCGGATCGTCCTTGACGGTGCCTGCCGGTAATTCCACCGCGGCCACGGAAACCAGGTCATCGCCACGCACGCGGAATGCGAATTTGTCCACGTAGAGGTAATACCCGGGCTGGGCGGTAAATCGCACCAGCGCAGTGGCGGCGTTCAGCGCGATCGCCTCGTAGCGGAAGGCCTGGTCGGCGGGCAGGGCCGGCGCCCCGGCGCCGGGTGCGACGGCCGGCGAAGCGCCCAGCAAGGTGTCCAGCGGAGACGTACCGGCGATGGGTCTGGGCACCGACGCGATATCGACCGCGGCCGGCAGCTCCACCTGGACCGTCTGGCTCGTGGGGGGATAACACAGCACGCCTTCCAGGCAACCCTGCGAACGCACGTCGACACTCAGTCGCCGCACGCCCGCCTCCACACGCGCCAGCGGCAGTCCGATCACCAGCTGGTCGTGGTACTTGATGACCTCTTCGCCGAGCAGTTCGTCGAAGGATGCCTTGCCCTCCGGAATCTCCGGCTCGCCCAGCGCCACACCCGGCGTGGTGGTGGAGAAACCGAGAAAGCGGTTGTTGTAAAGGTAATGGTCCTGGGCGATGTCCCAGCGGATCTCGACCCGGTCCGGCGCAACAGCCTCGGCCGAAATGACGAATACCTCGCCGTACTGGCGAACTTCGCCCGGCTCGATGGCCGCGACCGGGGCCCCGGTCAGCAGGAGCATGATCAAGGCCAGGCAGGATTGGTGGATTCTTTTCATTGTGTGTTCAGACCGTGTCTCCTGGCCGGTTCTTACACGAAGGCCGACCAGGGTATCGCTGACTCAGGTACTGACCGAGGTTCGCAACCATCGCAAGTACGGCTCGGAGACGTGCTCGGCATCCAGCGCCAGCAACTCGGGCACGTCATAGGGATGATGTTCGTCCAGCCAGTGCTCGATGGCGAAAAAGTGCGAGTGCGTCGTCTTGATGATCATCAGCGCCTCCTGCTCATCCTGGATCTCCCCGTCCCAGGTATACACCGACCGCAACGCGGGCAGGATGTTCACGCAGGCGGCATGCCGGTTCTCGACGATGCCGCGGGCCAGGCGTTCCGCAGTGGCCTCGTCGGGACAGGTGCAGAGAATGGCGATGGTTTCGTTCATCTCGGGACGGGATTCTAGCGCAAGCGAAGCGCTCCCGGCCGAGCCCGGCGACGCATCAGACGTCGAAGGGGTCGAGCTTTTTCGGCGCCAGGACGCCTTTCATCCGCACGTATTTCGGCAGGCCCGCCCGGTCGTAGGGCGGATAGTCCTCACCGCGGATCAGCGGCGCCAGGTAACGGCGCGCCGCCGCCGTGATGCCCATCCCGTCTTTTGCGATGAACTTTTTCGGCATCATTTTTTCCTTGTTGGCCATGCGGCTGAGCTGCGCCACGCCGGACTTCCACTTGTAGGGGTCGTCGGAAACGCGCTCGATAACGGGCATCACGCCGGATTCGCCCTTGATGGCCAGCTCGATGGCGGCCTTGCCCATGGCGTAGGCCTGGTCGACGTCGGTTTTCGAGGCCACGTGCCGCGCCGAGCGCTGCAGGTAATCCGACACCGCCCAGTGATACTTGTACCCCAGCTTGTCCTTGACCAGGCCGGCCACCACCGGCGCCACGCCGCCCAGCTGGGCGTGGCCGAAGGCATCGCGCACGCCTGAGTCGGACAGGAATTTACCGTCCTTGCCACGCACACCCTCGGACACCACCACGGAGCAGTAACCGTGCTTCTTCACGGCCTTGTCCACCTTGGCCAGGAAGGCCTTCTCGTCGAAGGTCACCTCGGGGAACAGGATGACGTGCGGCGGGTCGCCCGCTTGGCGCTGGGCCAGGCCGCCCGCCGCCGCGATCCAGCCGGCATGCCGGCCCATGACTTCCAGGATGAACACCCTGGTGGAACTGGACGCCATGGACTCCACGTCGAGACTGGCTTCCATGATGCTCACGGCCACGTACTTGGCCACCGAACCGAAGCCGGGACAGTTGTCGGTGATGGGCAGGTCATTGTCGATGGTCTTGGGCACGCCCAGACACTGCACGGGGAAACCCATCTTCCTGCTGATTTGAGACACCTTGTAAGCGGTGTCGGACGAATCCCCGCCGCCGTTGTACAGGAACACACCGATGTCATGCGCCTTGAACACCTCGACCAGGCGCTCGTACTCGCGCTGGTTTTCCTCGATGCCCTTGAGCTTGTAGCGACACGAGCCGAACGCTCCGCCGGGCGTGTGCCGCAGCGCGGCGATGTCGGCCTTGCGCTCCTTGCTGGTGTCGATCAGTTCCTCGCGCAACACGCCGATGATGCCGTCCTTGCCGGCGAACACCTTGCCGATTTTCCCGCGATTGGCGCGGGCGGTTTCGATCACCCCGCAGGCGGTGGCGTTGATCACCGGCGTCACCCCGCCCGACTGGGCGTAGAGCACGTTGTTTCGAGCCATTGGAATTCCCCTGATGTGCGCGTGAATCTGGTTTGACTGGGCAGCGGCTTGCGGGTAGCTTAGCCACCTTGTTCACTGCCCTATTCTAGAGGACGGAATCCGTCTCATGCGAATCGTTTTACTGGGTGCCCCCGGGTCCGGAAAGGGAACCCAGGCTGCACTCCTGAAGGACCACTTTTCCATTCCCCACATCTCCACCGGCGTGCTGTTGCGCGAGGCCGTGGCGCAGGAAACTCCGCTGGGGCTGAAGGCCAAGGCCATCATGGACCGCGGCGAACTGGTGCCCGACGACGTGATGCTCAACCTGATCCGGGAGCGACTGGGGCAGGATGACGTCAAGGCCGGGTTCATTCTCGACGGTTACCCGCGCAACCTGGCCCAGGCCGAGGCACTGGACGGCGTGCTCGCGGAACTGGACCAGCCGGTGGATGAAGCCGTGCTGATCGAGGTGGACGAAGAGCAGGTCGTGCAGCGAATCGCGCTGCGCGCTTCCCAGGAAGGGCGCAGCGACGACACCGAGGACGTCGTGCGAAACCGCATGCGCGTGTACGAGGAACAGACCGCGCCGGTGACCGGCTACTACGCGTCCCGGGACTTGCTGACCCGCGTCCTGGGTGAAGGCACCATCGAGGAAGTGCTGGAACGGATCAAGGGCGCCCTGCAATCGGGCGTCGCCGGCTGAGGCCGGGCCGGCCGCGCCGGGCCGTCATGATGGCCGCGACCCCATCGTCAGCGACGAAGGTGGTGGCCACGGGCTCTCTTTCATGAACGCTTTCTTCCAGACCGTTTTCGACCTTTTGCGCCTGCGGGCCGGCCCCCAGGACCTGCCCGACAGCCGTCCGCTGACGCTGGCCGTGATCGGGGTCTACCTGGCCCAGATGGTCATGACCTCGCAGACCGTGGGCGCCGAGCACGAGCCCGCCCGCAGCCTGACCAGCGTCGCCCTGCACTTCGCCGCGGTGGCCGGCATGCTCGCCTGGCGCAAGACGCCTGAACGACTGCAACAGACCCTGCTGGCCATCACGGCCACCGGCACCGTCGTCAGCCTGGCCGCCTTCATCCTGCTGCTGAACGTGGACCCCGGTGTGAATCAACCGCTGCTGGCCTTGGTGTGGTTCGCCATTTTCGGCTGGAGCCTGGCGGTGGACGCGAACATTTTTCGCCACGCCCTGCGTATCAGTCTGCCCATCGCCATGCTGATCACGGTGCTGTTGCTGGCGGTGACCTACGTGGCGCTGGAACTGTTGTTCCCATGAGCCGGCACATTCACATCCTGGGTATCTGCGGCACCTTCATGGGCGGCGTGGCCCTGCTCGCGCAGCGTGCCGGTTACCGGGTGACCGGATCCGACCGCAACACCTACCCGCCGATGAGCACCCTGCTCGAATCGGAGGGCATCGAACTCACCGAAGGCTACGATCCCGGACAGCTGGAGCCGGCGCCCGACCTGGTGGTGATCGGGAATGCGCTGAGCCGCGGTAACCCCGCCGTGGAGGCCGTGCTGAACCGCGGTCTCAACTATGTCTCAGGGCCCCGCTGGCTGAGCGAGAACCTGCTGCGCGGCAAGACGGTGCTGGCGGTGTCCGGCACGCATGGAAAGACCACGACCGCGAGCATGCTGACATGGATCCTGGAGCATGCTGGCCACGCACCCGGTTTCCTGATCGGCGGCGTGCCACGAAACTTCGACGTCTCGGCGCGCGACGGCAAGGACCTCTTCGTGGTGGAGGCCGACGAGTACGACACGGCGTTTTTCGACAAGCGGGCCAAGTTCGTCCATTACCGGCCCTGGATTTGTGTCCTGAACAACCTGGAGTACGACCACGCCGACATCTACCCCGATCTCGACGCCATCAAGACCCAGTTCCACCACCTGGTGCGCACCATTCCCGGCGAAGGCACCATCGTGTGCAACGGCGCCGACCCGCAACTGGACGCTGTGCTGCGCCAGGGTTGCTGGAGCCGGCTGGAACGCTTCTCGACCGGCGAGGACGACGACTGGCGCGTGCGCCTGCTGGACCCGGACGGAACGCGACTGGCTTTCGATCACAAGGGCCAGGTGGTGGCCGAAGTGCGATGGAACCAGTGCGGCGAGCACAATGCCCTGAACGCCTGCGCCGCGGTCGCCGCGGCAGTGGCCGCCGGGGTGGACGCCCCCACCGCGGTGGAGGCGCTGGCCGGCTTCCAGGGCGTCAAGCGCCGCCTGGAAGTCCTCGGTAACTACGGTGGCGTCCACGTATATGACGACTTCGCCCACCACCCGACGGCCATCCGCATGACCCTCTCGGGACTGCGCCGCCACGTGGGCAACGCGCGCATCCTGGTTGGCCTGGAACCCCGCAGCAACACCATGCGCGCCGGGGTCCACGCCGATCGCCTCGGGCCGTCTCTGATCGCCGCGGACAAGGTCTGGCTGCTGACCGGCGACGACATCGACTGGGACCCACAGGAGGCGCTGGCGCCGCTGGAGGGCCGCGGCCGCGTGGTTACCCGTACCCGCGACATGCTTCGGCAGATGCTGGAAGACGCGCGCCCGGGCGACCACGTGGTGTTCATGAGCAACGGCGGCTTCGACGCCGCGCCACGACGCTTCATCCAGGAACTGGAGTGACGGACGCCGCGCAGAACGGCGATTCAGCCGACCTCGCGCTGTTTCCGCTCAACGTGGTGCTGGTGCCGGAAGGCCACCTGCCCCTGCGCATATTCGAGCGTCGCTACCTGGACATGGTGCGAGACTGCACCAGCCGCCAGGAACCATTCGGCGTGGTGCTGGTGGTCCAGGGTGAAGGACTGGAGCAGCCCGCCAGCCACGTGCGCATCGGCACCGATGCCTACATTCGTGACTTCCACACGCTGGAGGACGGCCTGCTGGGTATCGTGGCCCGGGGACAGCGCCGGTTCGTCGTGGAATCCACCCGCGCCCGCGACGACGGGCTGCTGCGGGGCACGGTTCGCTATCTGCCGCCGGAACCGGAGATGGCGCTGCCGCCGGAGTTCGGCCTGCTGGCGGACATCGTGCAGGGATTCATCGATAAGGTGGGGTCGGATTACCCTTCACTGGGCGAGCCGCGCCTGGAAGACGCCTCGTGGATCAGCTACCGGCTCACCGAACTGCTGCCGCTGGACGCGGCGGAAAAACAGGCCCTGCTGGAACTCGAAGAGCCCCTGCAGCGACTCCAGGCGCTGCTGGAAACGCTGCCGCGTTTCCAGGCCGACGAAGCGGACGAATAAGCAGCAGGTTATCGCTCGCTTTCCTGACCTGCACGCCTGGCCAGCCGACGACGAACTCGTCCAGGAATCCCGGTTCCGGCGACTGCGGGCGCCAGTGACTGAAGAACCACAACCGCTGCTCCAGCTGCTCCGGGTAAATCTGCCCCAGGTACAGGGGTGTCTCGCGCCTGCCCAGGCGCACCCCTGAATCCCACAGACGGACCACCTGCTGTCGGTCCGGTTCGTCGCCCTCCAGGCGCATCACCAGTTGTTCGCCCTGGCCCAGGAAATTGCGCCCGGTCAGCGGCAGGCTGCGTCGGTCGGCGTCAGGGTTCAGGGACTTGAAAATCCATTGCCAGGTAGCGGGGGGCACCTGCTCCCAGCCACGCTGCGCCAGCCCCTCCGCCACCTGGTCCAGCGTCAGCGCCACCTGCAGATTGAAATCCCGGGCGGGAACGGAGGACGAACGCGTTCGTTGCGCCGGCAGCGTGGCCCAGCCCTCCGACCACCAGCGGTCGGCCGCCATGGGGCGTTCCTGCACCGGAATGCGCACGGCTGCCAGGTCCTTGTCCATGTGCACGCTGACCTGCCAGCCCAGGGTGAAGGCCAGGGTGCCGTAGAAAATCGCGCAGGCCACGGCGCCGGAAAACGGCCGCAGTGCCCGGGCGCGATAGGCCATGCCCACGATCGCCGTCCAGCTCAGGCCCAGGATGAAACCGGTCAGTGCGCCGCTGAGCCAGTCAAGGCCCAGGTAGACCCGGGCGATGACCAGCAGGGTCAGCAACAGGGTGGACGCCAGGTAGGTCCATTTTCGGTGACGCCGGCGCAGCTCCTTGGCCACCATCACCGAGAAGAAGCCGATCACCACGGTCGCCAGGGTCATGGGCGCGCTGGGCAGGTAGGCCTGGGAGGTTGGAGCGACCTCGAGCAGGGGCATGGCGCGCAGGGTGAAATCGGTCAGCAGTTGCAGGGCCAGGCCCCCGGCCATGGCCACCAGCCAGTGCAGGGCGGCATTCAGACGGTTGGCGCCCACCAGCCACAATGCCGTCGCCACCAGGGTGGGAATGAGCACCCAGGCCCGTGAGAGCTGACTGACCGCCACCATGAACGGGTCGGTGATGTCATTGCGCAGGGTCTGGGTCCAGGCCAGCACGGCCAGGTCACCACGTCCCGGCTCGGCGCCAAACGGCGCCAGGAACAGGATCGCCACGAGGCCACACAGGGTCACGACCAGCAGCAACCCCAGCATGCTGACCGACAGCACCTCGGGTTGCGAAGGATCCAGCAGGGGCCCGGCCACGCGCCCCAGCACCGGGTGGCGGCGTGACCAGCGAATGGAACGCCGTAACCAGCGCGCCGAGTACACCACGCCGATTTCATAAAGCAGGCGGATGAACCACAGGCTCAGCCACACGATACCCACGCCCAGGCCCACCACCAGCGCGAGGCGCCCGGCATACTCGGCCGCCACCTCCAGCGAGGCGCCGAACAGCATGCCGGGCAACAGGTAGGCCGGGGTCCACAGAATGCACCCCGGAATGCACACGGCCAGGAAGCGACCCAGCGGCATGCCCAGCATGCCCGCCGTGGTGGGAATCACCGGCCGCAGCGGGCCGATGAAACGCCCGGCCAGCACGCTCTTGGTGCCGTGGCGGCGAAAAAACTCCATGCCGCGCATCAACATGCCCGGATAGCGCGAAAACGGCCACATGCGGCGCAACTGCATGTGGTAACGATGGCCCAGCCAGAAGCTCAGCATGTCGCCACAAAACGCGCCCAGGGAACCACCGATCCAGATCGGCAGCCAGCTGGTCGCCCCCATGCCCAGCAGCGCACCGATGCCGAACAGGATCAGGATGCCCGGCAGGAAAATACCCACGATGACCAGGGATTCCACGAAGGCGATCAGGAACAGGACCACGCCGGACCATCCCGGGTTTTCCGAGATCCAGGCCAGCAAATCCTGTAGCAAACCATTTTCCATGGAGGGAGTCCGGGGTTGTCCGGGCAGGCCGGAGTGGCCGACTCGGTTATGATACGACAGCCCCGGCGCCACGCTGTGCACGGACCGGGAACCTGGTGATCCTGAGTAACACGAGAAGACGCACAATCCCATGACAAGCCTCAGCGACAAGACCCTGTTCATCACCGGCGGCTCCCGGGGAATCGGCAAGGCCATCGCCCTGCGCGCCGCGCGGGACGGCGCCCGCGTGGCAGTGGCGGCCAAGACCGATACGCCGCACCCGAAGCTGCCCGGCACGATCCACACGGCCGTGGAAGAGATCGAGGAGGCCGGCGGGCAAGGCCTGGCGCTCCGCCTGGACGTACGCGACGACGCCGCGGTGGATGCCGCCATGGCCCAGGCCGCCGAGCATTTCGGCGGGATCGACATCCTGGTCAACAACGCCAGCGCCATCACCCTGCGCAACTCGCAGCACCTGCCGATGCGGCGCTTCGACCTCATGTTCGACGTGAACGCGCGCGGCACCTACACCTGCTCACGGGCCGCCCTGCCCTTTCTGCGCGAAGGCGACAACCCGCACATCCTGAACCTGTCGCCGCCGTTGAACCTCGACCCTGCCTGGTTCAAGGACCACACCGCCTACACCATGAGCAAGTACGGCATGAGCCTGTGCGTCCTGGGCATGTCGGCGGAGTTCCGGGAACTGGGCGTGGCCGTCAACGCGCTTTGGCCACGCACCGTGATCGCCACCGCCGCGATCAACATGCTCGACGGCATGGTCAAACCGGAGAACTGCCGCACCGAGGAGATCATGGCGGACGCGGCGCACGCCGTCCTGGTCCGTGACGCGGCCACCACCACCGGCAATTTCTTCATCGACGAGGATGTCCTCGTGCAAGCCGGAGTGCGCGATTTCGACCGCTATGCCGTGAAGCCGGGGGCGCCATTGATGAAGGACCTGTTCCTGGACTGAAACGCCCCGACCACATGGCGAAACCGGGGTGCGTTCTGCTACCCTGAAGGGACATACGAGCATTGCGGTACATGTTGTCGCGAGGTGTCCCCGTGAGTCTTTCCCCGTTCCCGAATTTTTTCCGAACTGGATGTTCCCGGAATCGTTGGCTGCCGGCGCTGCTGGCACTGTTCCTGGTGCCCATGACCGCCCCGGCCGGGGAACCCGGCGCCAGCAACGGCATCGCCGCTACCGACGATGCCGTGTTCCGCCAGGGAATGTGGTGGGATCCTGCACGGGAAGGCAGCGGCTGGGACCTGAGCCGCATCGACAACTTTCTGTTCGCCGTCTGGTACACCTATGACGAGGCGGGCGAGCCGACCTGGTACACCGCCGGGGCGGAACTGGATGGCCAGCACTTCGAGGCCGACCTGCTGCGCCACACCTGGGACCACGGCACGGGCAAGGTCAAAGCGGCCACCGTCGTTGGTACCCTGGCCATCGAGTTCATCCACCCGCAGCTGGCCGACGTGCGCTGGAGGCTGGGGGAGACCAGCGGCGACCGTCGTCTGCAGCCCTTCATTTTTGCCGCTGAGCCCACGCTGTTCGACTACAGCGGCATCTGGTATGACGCCAATGAACCGGGCTACGGCATCACGGTGCAGTCCCAGGCCGAGGCCACGTTCGCGGTGGTCTACCACTACGACGACGACGGGCAGCCCACCTGGCTGTCAGGTGTGGGGCTGGACGGCGCCACGGAGTTCGAGCTGACCCGAGCACTGGGTAACTGTCCTTCCTGCAACTACCGCGAGCCCTGGCACGAAACCGCCGGCAGCCTGGCCCTGCAGTTCGCGGCGGAAACCCACATGACAATCGACCTCGCGCGCCACGACGGCGCCTGGAACCGCCCCGAAGCGGGTCACGTGATGATGTCGAACCCACCTTCGGGCCGCCCGCACCCGGCGGCACTGTCTTCGCTGGCCTCGGCGGATGCCCTGAAGTTCTATTTCCGCTCGGCCTTCGAAACCAGCGGCAACTTCGCGAGCCCCATCATTTGCATGCCCCCCATCGTCAGCCCGGCGCCGCCGGCAGCGCTGGACAGCGGCCAGGTGTCCGGCACCAACGTGCAGGAGGCGGGCGTGGACGAAGCCGACGTGGTCAAGGCCACGGCCGACAGCCTGTTCAGCATTGACCACACCACCTATAACATTCCGGTGGAAACGGTGAACGCGCGCGAGGGAGAGGACGAGGGCGTGCACTACGTGCAGACGGTCTCGCGTTTCGCGGTGGCGCCGGACGCAGGCAATCCGGCCTACGAGGGGCGCTATGAAATCGCCTTTCCGGTGCAAACGCGACCCCTGGTGCAACTCGAGGGGCAAGGCCTGTACCACCGGGAAAACGAGGATGGCGCCGGCCAGCTGCTCTACCTGGGCAGCCAGGTCGAAGGCAGCTGCTGGGGCGTGGGCGCCGCCAGCGCCGAACTGCGCGCCTGGGACACCGGTCCGGGAGCCGACTTCGAGGTCGACAAGCAACTGCGCATCGACGGCGAGGTGGTGGCCAGCCGCATGATCGGTGACCGGCTGTTCCTCCTGACGTCCTACCACCCGGATTTCCACACCGTGGCCCAGGCCGCCCTGCCGCCGGACGCGGTCAAGGAGCAGTACACCGACGAAGAGTTCCAGGCTGTGATCCAGGCCATGGATGGTGAAATGCTGCTACCGAGGATCACCTACCCGGACGGTCGTTCGATCCCCTTGCTGGAGGCGGAGCAGATCCTGATTCCGCCCCTGCCGGGCGAGCGCCTGTCGGCGAAACTCACCGTGCTGAGCGTGTTCGACGCCAACGACCTTGAGGCGCCGCCGCAGAGCCTGGGTATCCTGGGTCGCACCGACGGCCTGTACGCCACCCCCGAGGCCGTGTGGCTGGCGGGTAACCGCTACCACCTGGAATTCAACGAGTCCGGCCTCGCGAAGCGCAGCAACTGGACCGATACCGATCTGCACCGCTTCGCGGTGAGCGAGAGCGGCATCAGCTACAGCGGCTCGGGCACGGTGGAGGGCTCGGTAGGCCACGACCCGGATCGCCTGCCGTTTCGCCTGAGCGAACAAGACGGCGTGCTGCGTGTGCTGACCCACTCGAACTCGTGGCAGGATCGCTGGGGCGAATGGGGCAGCAATCGTCTGAGCGTACTGAACACCGACGGCGGCGAGGAAAAACTGCTGGGGCTGCGTGCCGTGCTCCCCAACGAACAACGTCCGGATCGCATCGGCAAACCGGACGAGTCGGTGTATGCCGTGCGCTTCCTGGGCAACCGCGGCTACGTGGTGACCTTCCGCCTGGTCGACCCGCTGTACGCCCTGGACCTGTCGGACCCGGACGACCCGTACGTGCTGGGCGAGCTCGAGATTCCCGGGTTTTCCGACTACCTGCACCCGGTTGACGAGAACCGGCTGCTGGGCGTGGGCCTGAACGTGATGTTGCTGGAAGACGAGAACGGCAACGAGTTCACCGTGCAGCGCGGCGTGCAGGTGGGCCTGTTCGACGTTTCTTCACCCGGCGACCCGGTGCTGCTCGATCGCGACGAGATCGGCTATCGCGGCAGCAGCACCCCGGTGCAACAGACGCACCACGCGTTCACCTGGCTGCCCGGCGACGAAACCACCCAGCGCGCGCCGCGTTTCGTGCTGCCCGTGGCCGAGTTCGGACCCGAGGACGGCATCCCGGACGACGATCCGACGACCTGGTACCCCTGGCTGCGCACCGGCGCGGTGATGTACGAGGTGGCCGGCGAAGGGGCCGGCTCCTGGCTGATGCGCGCGGGCCGCGCCGACGTGGGTGACGTGTTCACCGTGCCCGACGACAAGCAAGGCTATTTCACCTGGCTGGAACCCGACGCGGCGCGCACCGTCATCCACAACGACCGCCTGCTGCACGTGTTCCGAGGCGGGCTCTTCACGACGCCATGGGGCGGCTCGGTGTTCGAGCCGGCGGATAATTGCGAGCTTTGCCTGGTGTGGGAGTGATGGCTTTGTTGGCCGGTGTCGGCTGGAGCACCCCGTTGCGGAATGGGGACGTTGGCTTGTGTTGGTCATGGCGGGTTCTGTTGACCGGGGTCGGCTGAAGCACCCCGTTGCGGGATCGGGACGTTGGCTTGTGTTGGGGGGTGATGGCTTCGTTGGCCGGTGTCGGCTGGACGACCCCTTTCCGGGATCGACGCCGTTGGCCTTCGGCTTCCCTCTCTGCACCTGCTCTTGGTGGGGTCGGCGCGACAAATCTTCCTGATTTGACGCGCCTCATTTGGCCATCCCTGGCCAAATGACCCCAGTCGCTCCGGCTTGCTCGGCAACGGCGCCTGAAAGATCCCTACAAGAGGTCATCCAGCCGCCCCCTGCATCGAGACCCCCCACCCCCAGACATTTTGTTGGGGTGCTTTCTTGTCACCCTACCGGGCCTTGTAGGCTGGGAAGTGCGTTTAGCACCATGGTGCCGCGCCACGTGGCCTCCGTGGTTCGGCCCCTTCGAGTCGAACGGGGCGGCGTGCAGGCGGGAAAACCGGTGAAGACGGCTTTTGTCGTTCGAGCCAATATGTTCCTGGCTCCGGTTCATCCGCTGGGCAGCCCCGCACACTGCGCCGGACCCCGCCATTGACGGCAGCCGCGAGGAGCGCCCAGCAATCCCGGCAATAGTTCACCCCTGCAGACCGCTTTTCCTTACGGCCCGGGAGCCTGTTCTGTGCAAGCGGATAACAGGTAAGACTCGGTGCCCCAGAAGAACCCCACCCAAAGAAAGTGATGACCGGGTCGGGTTCTCCGATGCAAGGGAACGGGTGGGTCCCCCTTGGGGCGGGCCATTAAGGAGAGAGCCGAGCGACCGGAGCGACTGGGGAAAGCCGCCTGCAGCGGCTTTAGGCGAGCCTCGTGATGAAGCACGAGCCCGGGAGCGCATCTAAGCGAGCCGTTCCCACCAAGCGCAGGAAGTCGAGGGAAGCCGAAGGCCGAACGACAGGCCCGCCCCAAGGGGGACCCACCCGTTCCCGGCCAACACAGCAACCCAACCCGACCAGGTCAATCACGGCCGAAACCCGCCCAGGTCAATCAGGAAAGCCCCCTGAATACCCCACCCGCAGCCCCAATCGTTTCTCTCAGGTCTTCCTCCGTGTGCGCCTGCGACACGAATCCCGCCTCGAACGCCGAGGGCGCCAGGTAGACGCCGGCATCCAGCATGCCGTGGAAAAAGCGCGGAAAGGCTTCCAGGTCGCAGGCCATGACGCCTTCGAAGCCCGTGACCTCGGGCGCGTCGGTGAAGAAGAAGCCGAACATGCCGCCCGCCTGGGCAAAGGCCATGGGCACGCCGGCGGAAGCAGCGGCTTCGCGCAGGCCGTCGACCAGCATCGTGGTCTTGGCTTCCAGTTCTTCATAGAAGCCCGGCACGGTGATCAGGTCCAGGTTGGCCAGGCCGGCCGCCATGGCCACCGGATTTCCGGACAGGGTGCCGGCCTGGTAGACCGGCCCCAGAGGCGCGACCTGCTCCATCAGTTCCCGCTTGCCGCCGAAAGCGCCCACCGGCATACCGGCCCCGATCACCTTGCCGAACGTCGACAGGTCCGGGGTGACACCGAAACGCGCCTGGGCGCCGCCCAGGGCCACGCGGAATCCGGTCATGACCTCGTCGAAGATCAGGACGCAACCGTGCTCGTCACACAACCGGCGCAGGCCTTCCAGGTAACCTTCCACGGGCAGAATGCAATTCATGTTGCCGGCCACCGGTTCGACGATGATGGCCGCGACCTCGTCTCCGGATACTTCCAGCGCCTGGCGCAAGGCTTCCAGGTCATTGAACGGCAGGGTCATGGTCAAATCGGCCAGTGCGGCGGGCACACCCGGCGAATTGGGCACCCCCAGCGTCAGCGCGCCACTACCCGCCTTGACCAGGAAGGAATCGGCGTGACCGTGATAACAGCCCTCGAACTTGATGATGCGATCCCGCCCGGTGGCGGCGCGGGCCAGCCGAATGGCGCTCATGGTGGCCTCGGTGCCCGAATTGACCATGCGCACCAGGTCCAGCGAGGGCACCAGTTCGCACAGGCGTTCGGCCATCGTGACCTCGCCCGGCGCCGGCGCGCCGTAGCTCAGACCCCGTGCGGCCGCGTGTTGCACCGCACGGATCACATCCGGATGTGCGTGGCCGGCGATCATTGGACCCCAGGAACCCACGTAGTCGATGTAGGCGCGCCCATTGACCGCGTACAGTCGCGCGCCCTCGGCGCGTTCGAAAAACAGCGGATCGCCACCCACGCCGTTGAACGCGCGCACCGGCGAATTGACGCCGCCGGGTATCCGCGCCCGCGCCCGTTCGAGCAGGTCGGTGTTACTGAGCATGGCGTTCATGGCGGTCTCCGCGGCTGGCGATTCAGGTAAGGGTCAGGGGGCGCTCATTCTCATCAATGCCGCGATGCGCCGCAAGCTTCACCCGGCGGGTCACCGCTGTGCGCCCGACCCATCGCCCAGCCGCTCCGTAGGGCCTGTCCAGGGGTCGGACCGCGGGAACGCCGGTGATACACTCTGGCACCTTACTCTGACCCCAACTTTTATTGCCGGCGCCAGGACATTGTTCCGAACATGGAAGACAACGATTACAAAGTGTGGATGTGCATCATTTGTGGGTGGATGTACGACGAGGAGAAGGGCGCACCCGAGGAAGGCCTGGCCCCGGGCACCCGGTGGGACGACGTACCCGAAGACTGGTGCTGCCCAGACTGTGGCGCCGGCAAGGAAGATTTCGAACTGGTGGAGGTCTAGGCCATGAGCGGCGGACTGCAGCGCTCACGCCGCAACGCCGTTATCGGCGGCGTCTGCGGCGGGATCGCCGAGCATTTCGGCTGGTCGCCCACGGGCACGCGGGTGGCCTACGTGTTGCTGTCCATTCTCTCGGTAGCCTTTCCGGGCATCATCGTCTACCTGGTGTTGTGGCTGGTTCTGCCGCGCGCGAGCGCCTGATCCCACTCAGTCTTCGGGGCGCAGGATTCCGGTCCGGTACACCCCGTCCGGTTCCAGTTCCAGCCATCGACAGGCGGGCCCGGCTGCGTCGGGCGTGAAGCGCGCACACCCCGGCAGGGAATTGCTGACCGACGAGGGGCAACCCAGGCCGGTGAGGCCAGCGCGTTCCATGGCGACGTCCTGGTGCACGTGCCCCCACAGAACGAGCCGCACGTTCGGGTGTCGCGACAGCACGGCTTCGAAGTCTTCGGGGTTCTCCAGCCTGTAGCGGTCGATCCAGGGACTGCCTACCGGCCAGGGCTGGTGGTGCAGGGCCACCAGGGCCGGTTTGCCACTGTCCGCCAGGGCCTCGGAAAGACCGTCCAGCTGCCGCGGCGTAAATCGTCCGCCGATCTCGCCCGGCTTGGCGCTGCCCACCAGCACGATGCGCCAGTCCGCGTCCAGCACCTCCGGCCCGTCAGCCGCGCATCGCGAAAAGTGGCGCGCCATGAGCCCGGCATCATCGTGATTGCCCGGCGTGGACACCACCGGCGCGGAAAGTCGGCCGAAGGTCTCCGCCAGCCACGCATAGGATGCCGCTGAACCGTCTTCACTGAGGTCACCGGTGGCCAGCACCAGGTCCGGTTGCCACGCCTCCACGGCGCGGAGCACGCGCACCAGGCCCGCACGCGGGTCCTGGCCGCGATAGAACTGGTCGGCCGGCCCCGGGACGTGGCAATCGGAGACCTGGACCAGCCTCACGAACCCACTCGTATGTTTGGGTATCGGCGCACGGCATGACCGCCGGCACCGGGCAGCCTCGCGAATCGTAAGGAACTACCGGGGCGAAACCGCCCCGGCAAGTCGGGGATCAGGCCTCGACCACCTCTGCGTCGGGTGCGTTGGCGGCAACAGACTTGATGCCGTTGGCGCAACCGCTGGTGGACTTGTACATCTGGCTCTTGCCGATGGGCTGGCCGTTGGCGGCCTTGAGCACGAAATAGCTGCGTCCGTCCTTCGCGGTCTTCACCTCGAAGCGTGCTTCGTTCTGGGAGTTCTTGCGCACGGACTCGATGCCGTTGGCGCAGGACTTGCGGGTCTTGTAGCCCTCGCCGGACAGGATGACCTGTCCATTGGTTGCCTTGAGCACGAACGTGTCCTGCCCGTCCTTCCGCTTGGAGCATACGAATTTTCCAGCCATGTTTACTGTCTCCTCGATGTGGATTTATTGCTTTCCCCCCCGCCACCACCCGGAAACCGCCGGGCATGACAGGAATACGTCATCATTCTGTGTCACCAGAATGACAGATTTACGACAGTCACCTGCCGACTCGGCCGGCGAAGGCGCGGGGCCAGTCGCCGGGCGGCACCCCCGCCGTGTCCCGTCCACCCGTCAGGGTTCGAACAGGAGCGTCAGGCGGTCACCATCCTGGACATCCAGCGCACGCGCCGTTCCCGCATTGAGCTCGAGCACGTATTGCGCCGGGTTACCACTGGGATAGGTGGGGCAGGGATCGGCCACGCAGGGCCGGGCATTCTGCGCCATGCCCACCAGGACCAGGTCGCTGTCGAAGTATAGGATATCAAGTGCGATGCGCGTGTTCTTCATCCAGAAGCTTCGCGGGGCCTCGCGCGGAAAAATGAACAGCATGCCGCGATCGTCCTCGAGATGTTCGACGAACATCAACCCGCGCATCTGCGCTTCCCGTGTGCGCGCCAGGCTGACACCGAATTCTTCACCCTTGAGCGACACGCGCGGCTCGGCGGCACAGCCGGTGCTGAGCAACACGGCGGCGAAGATGAAGAGGGCGAGACAGGTGGTGCGGGAGAACATGCGCGCGATGATAGCAGGTGGGGGTGGGGATTTGGCTTGTCTGGGTATGACGGGTCTGTCGGTCGGTTTTGTTGGGTGGTTCTGTTGGGTGGTTCTGTTGACCGGGATCGGCTGGCGCACCCCGTTACGGGATCGGGACGTTGGCCTTCGGCTGCCCTCGCTGCCCTTCCGCTTGGTGGGAACGGCTCGCTTGCATGCGCTCCCGGGCTCATGCTTCATCACGAGGCTCGCCTCAGGCCGCTGAAGGCGGCCTGCCCCAGTCGCTCCGGTCGCTCGGCAACGACCCTTAAAAGATCCCGCAACGGGATGCCCCAGCCGCCCCCTGCATCGAGACCCTCCACCCCCACACATTTTGTTGGGGTGCTTTCTTGTCACCCTTCCGGGCCTTGTCGGCTGGGAAGTGCGTTTAGCACCATGGTGCCGCGCCACGTGGCCTCCATGGGTCGGCCCCTTCGAGTCGAACGGGGCGGCGTGCACTGCCGGTTCGCTGCCGGAATCAGGCGATCTGAATGCCTGCCTGGTGGCATGACCCCGAGACCGCAAAAAGCCACATTAGACAGCCGACCAACGCGGTATCGAGAAGGCCCTTACTGCAGACCGCTTTTCCTTACGGCCCGGGAATAACTTTTGTGCAAGCGGGTGATAGGTAAGACGCGGTGCCCCAGAAGAACCCCACCCAAAGAAAGTGATGACCGGGTCGGGTTCTCCGATGCAAGGGAACGGGTGGGTCCCCCTTGGGGCGGGCCATTAAGGAGAGAGCCGAGCGACCGGAGCGACTTGGGCAGGCCGCCTTCAGCGGCCTGAGGCGAGCGCCATGATCTGACACGAGCCTAGAAAGCATACCGTGCGAGCCGTTCCAACCAAGCGCAGGGCAGCGAGGGAAGCCGAAGGCCGAACGACAGGCCCGCCCCAAGGGGGAACCACCCGTTCCCGACCAACACAGCAACCCAACCCGACCCGGTCAATCACGCACGAAACCTTTAGTTGCCTCAACCGCACCACCCCAAACCCTCAAGGATTCGCTGCAATCTGCACGGCCGGCGTCATATCCATGTCCAGCGCCACCATGGTGTCGGCGAACATTTCCGGACGCAGGTCGCCCATGACGTTGACCACCACGGCCTCGTGTTCGTCGGCGCTGAGCACGGTGAGACCGGCGATGCGCGCGCCGTGGGCCTTGATCAGCATGACGGTGGTTTCACCCGCTTCGCGCACCAGGGCCACGGGCTCCCAGCCCTGGTCCTGCAGGCGCAGGCCCATGCGGTCGACGCGGCCGGCCACGGCAATGGGGTCGCCGTCGATTTCGTAGACCCGCACCCGCACCCCGTCCAGGCCAGCCAGGATGGCCTGCGTTTCCGGGTCTTCCCCGGTGTGCTTCGCCGCCAGGCGTAGCAGGGTCGGGCCGATGGACAGGGTCAGGGTGTTGTCCACGTCCAGGATGCCCAGCGAATCGAGGTCGGCGAAGCCTTCGCTGCTGCGCGGTGCGGTGAAACCGCAGCCGGCCAGCACCAGGGCCAGGCCGGCCGCGGCGAGTCGGGCCGTGCCCCGGAGCGTCATCAATTCATGTCCATGTCGACATCGAACTTGTCCATGACCTGGCCCAGCTTCTCCGGGTCCATGTTGCCCAGGATGTTCATGAACACGGCCTCTTCATCGTTGACGGCCATCACGGTCAGGCCCTGCACGCCTTCACCGTCGAGCTTGATGAAGATCTGGACGTTCTCGTCGTCCTCGTTCACCTGCACGATGGGCTCCCAGTTCTGCGAGCTGAGCATGGACTTGACGTCCTGGAGCTGGTCCATGGCCGGCAGCAGTTCTCCGCCGGTCTCGTAGACGTTGATGCGCACGCCCTTGAGGCCTTCCATCAGCTGGGCGGTCTCGGGGTCTTCCGCGCCGGCGGCCTTCGACATGAAATTCAGCAGCATGCCGCCGATGTTGACCATGACCTTGGGCTCGCCGTAGACCGCCTCCAGGCTGCCGAAATCCACGTAGCCCGGCAGGGCCTTCAGTTCATCTTCCTGCGCAGCGGCGGGCAGGGCCAGGCACGCGGCCAGGGCCGCGGTAATGACAGGTTTGATCCAGCGTTTCATGATTCTCTTTCCTCGTTCAGATCCAGTTGGTCCACCAGCGTGCGGACAGTGTTTTTCTGCACCGGGTCGCGCATACCGACGCCGATGGTGTGCTCAATTTCGCGCTCGGTGGCGCGGCTGGCCTTGGCCAGGTAGTTGAAGGCCACGGCCAGGTCCTGGCGCGCCTGCGCCAGCTCGGCCGCGGAAGGCTCGCGGGGGCCTGACAACTGCATGCCGAAGACCACCACCAGCGGTACGGCCGCCAGCGCCATGGCCCAGCGCGGCTCGAACCAGCGACGGCCGGGCGCCGCATGTTGTCGCGCAGCATGCCGTCCGGCCGATCCGCCGGCGGCGGCCAGGCGCAGCGATTCCTGCTCGGCCGGAATGCGCTGCAACTTCTCGCGCAGGCTTTCCGGCGCCCGCTCGACGGGTATGGCGGCCATGACCTGCTGTAGCTGGTAGGCCTCGATGATGGCCCGCGCCAGCTGCCGGTCGGCCTCGGCCTGGGCCTTGAGGGCATCGGCCCCGGCCTCGTCCAGCTCACCGTCGAGCAGCGCGTTGATCTGCGCCTCCCACTCGTCCATGTCCAGCCGGTTCGTGTCGTGTGATTCCTTGTTGCTCATGGTCTTACCTCGGCCAGCTGCTCGCGCAGCTGTTTTCTTGCCCGGTGCAGGTATACCTTGACCTGCGTGAGCGTGAGTTCGGTGGCGTTGGCCACCTCCTCGTAGCTGTGCTGCTGAATGTCCCGCAGCACCACCAGTGTTCGGTAGGGCTCTTTCAGCCCCTGGATGGCCCGCTGCAGCCAGCGGCCCAGTTCACCCTGCTGCGCCCCCGCCATCGGGCCGTGTTCTTCCACCGCCTGGACTTCGGTCAGCTCGGTTTCGGGCTTGCGCCGCCGCAACCGATCCAGGCAGGTATTGCGCGTCACCTTCATCAGCCAGGGCTTGATGCGCTCCGGGTCGATGTCGTCCCGGTGGTTCCACAACTTGATGAAGGCTTCCTGCGTGGCGTCTTCCGCCTCGCTGGCGTCCTTGAGCAGGTACCTGGCCAGCGACCACGCCTGGTCCTGGTAGGCCCTCACCCACTGTTGGTATTCCCTGCTCATCTCACTGAACTATACGTACGCCCCGGCAAATGGTTACAGATTGGTTGCACGATTCGGCCGCATTCCCCACGGCATCGTGTTTTTGAGGGCAGGCGCAGCCCTTGAAAACGTTTTTTACAGCCATATGTGGTGGAGCAGGCCCCGCTGTCGGCGACACTGCCGGCGCGGGAGCGGAAACAGTGCCGGCCCGCGGCTCGGGCCGAACCATCAACATCAGGTTTGAACAATGAGGGAGTTATTCCTATGAACCTTCGTCCCCTACACGACCGCGTCATCGTCAAGCGCATGGAAGAAGAACGCCTGTCCGCCGGCGGCATCGTCATCCCGGACTCGGCCACCGAAAAGCCGGTTCGCGGTGAAGTCGTCGCCGTGGGTAACGGCAAGATCCTGGAGAACGGCGAAAAGCGCGATCTCGACGTCAAGGCCGGCGATACCGTGCTGTTCGGCAAGTACTCGGGCACCGAGGTCAAGGTCGATGGCGAGGAACTGCTCGTCATGCGCGAAGAAGACATCATGGCCGTGATCGAAGGCTGATTGCCCCGGCACAGCAGATTCACGCAAGAATCCACGCAATTTTGAGGAAATAGACAATGAGTGCGAAAGACGTACGTTTCGGTGAAGACGCCCGCAACAAGATGCTGCGCGGCGTGAACGTCCTTGCCGACGCCGTGAAGGTCACCCTCGGCCCGAAAGGCCGCAACGTGGTGCTGGACAAGAGCTTCGGCGCCCCGACCGTGACCAAGGACGGCGTGTCCGTGGCCAAGGAAATCGAACTGGAGAACAAGTTCGAGAACATGGGCGCGCAGATGGTCAAGGAAGTGGCTTCCAAGACCTCCGACATTGCCGGCGACGGCACCACCACCGCCACCGTGCTGGCCCAGTCCATGCTGACCGAAGGCCTCAAGGCCGTCGCCGCCGGCATGAACCCGATGGACCTCAAGCGCGGCATCGACAAGGCCGTGATCGCCGCCGTGGAAACCCTGAAGGGCCTGTCCACGCCGTGCACCGACTCCAACGCCATCGCCCAGGTGGGCACCATCTCGGCCAACTCCGACAAGGAAATCGGTGACATCATCGCCGAGGCCATGGAGAAGGTCGGCAAGGAAGGCGTGATCACCGTGGAAGACGGTTCCGGCCTGGAGAACGAGCTGGACGTCGTGGAAGGCATGCAGTTCGATCGCGGCTACCTGTCCCCGTACTTCATCAACAACCAGGACACCATGTCCGTCGAACTGGAAGACCCCTACGTTCTCCTGCACGACAAGAAAATCAGTAACGTCCGTGACCTGCTGCCGACCCTCGAGGCCGTCGCCAAGTCCGGCAAGCCGCTGCTGATCATCGCCGAGGACATCGAAGGCGAAGCCCTGGCCACGCTGGTGGTGAACACCATCCGCGGCATCGTGAAGGTCGCCGCCGTCAAGGCGCCGGGCTTCGGCGACCGCCGCAAGGCCATGCTGGAAGACATCGCCATCCTGACCGGTGGCACGGTGATTTCCGAGGAAGTGGGCCTGTCACTGGAAAAGGCTGGCCTGGAAGAACTGGGCTCCGCCAAGAAAGTGCAGATCACCAAGGAAAACACCACCATCATCGACGGCGCCGGTAACACCGAGGCCATCGAAGGTCGCGTGGGCCAGATCCGCGCCCAGATCGAGGAGGCCACCTCCGACTACGATCGCGAAAAGCTGCAGGAACGCGTGGCCAAGCTGGCCGGCGGTGTGGCCGTGATCAAGGTTGGCGCCGCCACCGAGGTCGAGATGAAAGAGAAGAAGGCCCGCGTCGAAGACGCCCTGCACGCCACGCGCGCAGCCGTCGAAGAAGGCGTGGTTCCGGGTGGTGGTGTGGCGCTGATCCGCGCCATCGCGTCCCTGGACGGCCTGAAAGGTGACAACGACGAGCAGAACGTCGGCATCGGCATCGCCCGTCGCGCCATGGAAGAGCCCCTGCGCCAGATCGTCGGCAACGCCGGCGAAGAAGGCTCCGTGGTGCTCAACAAGGTGGCCGAAGGCGAAGGCAACTACGGTTACAACGCCGCCACCGGCGAGTACACCGACATGATCGAAGCCGGCATCCTGGACCCGACCAAGGTCACGCGTTCTGCCCTGCAGCACGCGGCGTCCATCGCCGGCCTGATGATCACCACCGAGGCCATGATCGCCGAGCTTCCGAAGGAAGACGCCCCGATGCCGGGCGGCGGTGACATGGGCGGTATGGGTGGTATGGGTGGCATGATGTAAGGGAGTTCTCCCTGCAACCCCGCAAGACCGGGGTCAGAGTAAGTTCCTTACTCTGACCCCATCAACTCCGAAAAACCCCGCCCTCGTGGCGGGGTTTTTTTGGGGTCAGGTTCAGGTCGTATTCCAGTATTCAAACCCCGGGGGCTAGTTCACCTGAGCCGCATTGGGGAACCTTTCTGGGTACGCGCCGGAGCAAAGTATTTCCAAAAAATTGTTCGAGAGAAAAAGATCGACATGAAAAGGACTTCAGTACTCATCGCGCTTGCGATCTTTTGCATCATCGCAACCGGTTTTTCTGCCACAACATCCGCGTCAACCCATTCGGCCGAGTGCCATGGCTGTACGTCTCAGAATATGGCCAACACTGCGATGCAAACAACGGAACAGGGCACGGTGTTTGTTTTTAATAAAGTTTCAAAAGATGTAAAAAAATATGCCGTCTTCACCGAATTTGTCGACTCCGACCCGTTTACGAAAGTGACAAATGCGTTTATTCAGCCAACGCCTGCTGACCTTAAAGATGATTACGCTGATTGGATTGACCTTGTAGCTACTGCTGTAGCAGGAGCCATTGATTTACCAGGTGATTTCCCAATTGCCACGATCGCGGGCGCACTTGAAGACCTGCAATACTTTGAGGGGCAGTTGCAGTTTGAATACCGAAATAACAATCTTGCCGGCTTCCAATCGGGTCTTCGAGCCCTCGTGCGATCCTGGGGATCCGCAAATATCCCATTCGCCAGTTTTGGCAGCCTGATCGCTCCACCTCGCCTTACCATCAGGTTTTCAGATGGCTCCAGCGTCGAAGTTGAAATTACGTCCAGCTATAACGCGACAACAGGAAATTATGACGTTTCGGTTGCCACGACTTACGCTAATTCAGCACTGGACTCTGAAGGCAATCCGATCCCGTCAAGCGTGAGTGGTCTCGGATGGTCAGGCTTCAGTGTTACCGGTTCCTCAATGGTTCTTGCCGAATGGATTGCAAGAGCACAGGCAGCGGGAGTTCCTTTTCTTGGACCCAGCAGCCCACCACCAACCGGTGGCACCATGGAGTGTGAAATTCACGGCGAAGTCATCTATTGTGAGGTGCGTGAGAACCAGTAAGCCGTTGCAGTGACCCGTCTCCCCGCGCAGGCGAGAATGAGGTTGCGGCATTGGCGGAGCCAAAAAAGCGGCTGAATGAAGCCGTAGCGCGTGCAGAACGCGGCCAGCATCGCCGGCCTGATGATCACCACCGAAGCGATGATCGCCGAACTGCCCAAGGAAGACGCCCCGATGCCGGGCGGCGGTGACATGGGCGGTATGGGTGGTATGGGTGGCATGATGTAAGCCAGCCTTCCGGCAACCTCGATCGGGGTCAGAGTAAGTCCCTTACTCTGACCCCTTTCATCGAAAAACCCCGCCCTCGTGGCGGGGTTTTTGTTGGTGTAGACAGGAAGGCGGAACGTGACGGGATGGGCGAAGGGCTACAAGCGGACGAGACTGGCCTTTATCCATGGCAAGAGGTGCTTGAAATCCGCCTCCCCGCGCTCCAGCAACCCGACCAGGAATGCATGAGCTTCCGGGCCAACGACATCCATTTTCCACCCGTTCATGCGCAGGAAAACATCGGTCGCGAAGAAAGCGACGCGCTTGTTGCCATCTACGAAAGGGTGGTTGAGCAGTAACGACTCGAACTGGGCCGTGGCCATTTCTTCCAGGGATTCGTAGTAACCGGTCTGCGCCCGGTAGAGCGCGCTTTCCAACAAGCCCCGGTCGCGAATACCTTCGCGACCTCCGAAACGCACGATGAGGCGCTCATGAATTGCGAGCACCTCGTCGACAGATAAAAAGTTGACCGGTTTACTGGGCAAGCAGGCGCCCGAGTTCTTCGTTCTCGTCCATGGACGCTTCCAGATGATCCATGACCTCGGGGCGCAGGCGTTTGCGGGCGACATACTCACCCACTGCCTCGCTGAGCATGCCGGAAATACTCTGGTTGGATTCGCGCGCCAGTGCCTGTAGCGCCTCCCATTCCCGCTGCTCAACTTTGGAGCTGATCTTGATCTTGGCCATTGGGCCATGCTGTCATGACATGTCATGACCTGTCAAGTCAATGCCCGTGAGGCTGATGTCTCCGGGCCAGGCGCAAACGGAGTCTATCCTGCGCGGGCCCGCGGTTTCCGTGGAATGGCCGTACCCCCGTGATTCGAGCCACCTTCTGTGTGGGATTTCCCGTGATTCTGACCCAAGGGAGGTCACGCGTTCAGCACCTGCTATTGCTGCGTGTGGTCTGGACGTGTTTCCCTGCGACTACAATAACCGGACGCGTTCATCCCGGAGCCGACATGCTGCCCGCCAACAAGATTGCGCACCCTCGCCTCGCCCTGCTCGCCGTCGCACTTCTGCTGTACGCGGCGACACCCGCGGCCGACGCCGATGGCGAAAACTGGCTGAACCAGCTTTCCTTCCGGGAGGTCGGCCCCTGGCGCGGCGGTCGCGTGACGGCCGTGGCGGGCGTTCCCGGTAACGACAGGCTGTACTACATGGGCGCCGCCGGTGGCGGCGTGTGGCGCACGGTCAATGCCGGCGCCACCTGGGAAAACCTCAGTGACGGCGACTTCGAGGTCGGCACCATCGGCGCCATTGCCGTGGCGCCCTCGGATTCGGAAGTCCTCTGGGTGGGCACCGGGGAGGCGCCCATCCGCGGCGTCACCACCAGCCACGGCGACGGCGTTTGGCGATCCATGGACGGGGGGATGAGCTGGGCGCACCTGGGCCTGGAGAACGCCGGGCAGATCGCACGCATTGAGGTGCACCCTGACGACCCCGACACGGCCTGGGTGGCCGTGCAGGGGCGGATCTGGGGCCCCAGCGAGGAACGGGGCGTGTACAAGACCACCGACGGCGGCGCCACCTGGCGCCACGTCCTGTTCGTAGATGCGAAATCCGGCGCCACGGACCTGGTGCGCGATCCCACCAACCCCCGTCGGCTCTACGCCGCCCTGTGGCATCACGGCCGCACGCCCTGGTTCATCGAGTCCGGCGGCCCGGGCGGCGGCATCTACCGGTCCGTCGACGGGGGCGAAAGCTGGCAGAAATCCACCGACGGCCTGCCGGAGATGGTAGGCAAGATCGGCATCGGCGTGGCCGCCAGCGAGCCATCGCGGCTTTACGCGATCGTGGAGGCCGAGCTCGGCCAGGGCGGCCTGGTTCGCAGCGACGATTACGGCGTGACCTGGCGCCGGGTGAACGAGCGCCGCGTGCTCCACACCCGCGCCTGGTACTACAACCACCTCGCGGTGGATCCCACGGACCCGGACACGGTCTGGGTGATGAACGTGCCCCTCATGAAGTCCATCGACGGCGGCGAGTCCTTCGAGCGCGTTTCCACCCCCCACAGCGACCACCACGACCACTGGATCAACCCCGACAACCCCCGGAACATGATCAGCGGTAATGATGGAGGCGCCACCGTCACCTTCGACGGCGGCGAGACCTGGTCGACGCAGATGAACCAGCCCACGGCCCAGTTTTACCGCGTGATCACGGACAACCAGCAGCCCTTCCGCATCTACGGAGGCCAGCAGGACAACACCACGGTGGGCATCGCCAGTGCCAGCGAGTACGCCGGCATCGGACCGGAGGACTATTTCGACGTGGGCGGCGGCGAGTCGGCGCACATCGCCTTCGACCCTGACAACCCGGTGCTGATCTACGCCACCACCATCAACAACACGCTCACGGAATATGACCGGCGGGACCACGGCTACCGCTCCATCGTGCCCTACCCCGAGCACGTCTACGGCATGGACGCCCGCGACCTCAAGTACCGCGCCAACTGGAACGCGCCGGTCATCGTCTCCCCCCACGACCCCGGCACGATCTACTACGGCACCCAGTTGTTGTTGCGCAGCACGGACCGCGGGCGTAGCTGGAGCGAGATCAGCCCGGACCTGACCCGAAACGAGGCGGACAAGCAAGGCCGCAACGGCGGTCCCTTCACCCCGGAAAACGTGGGCGCCGAGTACTACAACACGATCTTCGCCCTGGTCGAGTCACCCCACCGGCCCGGCGAAATCTGGGTAGGCGCCGACGACGGTCTGCTGCATGTCACCCCGGACGGAGGCGAAAACTGGGAAAACGTCACGCCCCGGGGCGCGCCGGAAGGCATGGTCAACGCCATCGAGATCAGCCCGCACGACCCGGACACGGTCTACTTCCCCCTGGCGCGCTACAAGCTCGATGATTTCCGGCCGTACCTGTTTGTCAGCAACGACCGCGGGCGCCGCTGGCGCCGCATCGACGAAGGGCTGCCGGAGGACACTTTCGTGCGCGTGGTCCGCGAGGATCCGGCCCGGCGCGGCCTGCTGTACGCAGGTACGGAGGCCGGCTTGTTCCTGTCCCGGGACGACGGCGGGACCTGGGCGCCCATGGACCTGAACCTGCCGCCGGTGCCCATCACGGACCTGGCCATCCGCCAGGACGCGCTGGTGGTGGCCACCCAGGGGCGCGGGTTCTGGGTGCTGGACGACCTGTCCCTGGTGCGCCAGTTGACGTCCGCCGTCGCGGACAAGGCGCTGCACCTGTTCCAGCCCCGCGATGCCCGGCTCAACCGGGACTGGAACTCCGCCGGCCGTTTCGAGGGCGCCAACCCCCCCGCGGGCCTGGTGCTGAGCTACGCCCTGGACGGCGAGGGGAAAGAATCACCCCTGGCCATCGAGATCCTCGACGAGAATGGACGCCTGGTTCGCCGCTACGACAGCGAGGAAGGTGATTTCGAGCGCTGCCGCCTGGCCAACATGGACCTGCGCAGCCCATTCACCATCGACTATCCGCCCGCCTCGCCGGGCCTGCACCAGTGGGAATGGGACCTTCGCCGCGCCCCCCTGAAGTGCATCGACAACGCGCGCATCTACGCAGGCCATCGCGGCGCCCACGTGCTGCCGGGAACCTACCAGGCCCGCGTGAGCCGCGGCGACGAAAGCGAAACCGTGCGGTTCCAGGTCCTGGAGGACCCCCGGCGACCGGCCGACGAGGCGCAGTGGGCGACCTGGGAGCGCACGGTACAGGCGCTCACCGCCACCTTCAACGACATCACCTCGGCCATCGAGGGCGTGCGCCTGGCGCGGGCCTCGGTGGACGCCCTGGCGAAACGTGCCGACGGTGCCGTCACCCCGGCTGAGGCGCGGGACGTGTCGCAGGCGCTGACCGACTGGGAGCGCCGGGTAACGCAACTGAACTTCGACACCTACGAGGACGAGGACAGCTGGCCCACGCTGGTGGACGGCCAGGTGGCGAACCTCCTGTCGCGGGTCAGCCGTGGCGGTGCGCCCGTGTCCGCCGGCGCCCTGGAGCGCCAGGCTGACCTGGCGGCTGAGTGGTCCGCCCTGCGGGCCGAACTGGAAGGACTGGAGGAACGGTACCTCGTGCCGATCAACCGGCAGGCCAGGGAGCTGACTGCGCCGCACGTGCCACGGCCGCTGGGCGAGTGATCACCACACGCAGCGGATATTGACGACAGCCATCAGTACAGCCAGACGGCTTCGGCTTCCATGGCGTAACTGACGTTCACGCCGGAGGCGCCGTCGACCAGGTAGAGCTCTTCCGTGCGGTTGTCGGCCTTCAGCTCCCCACGGATCCAGACCGGTTCAAACAGGCTGGCGTTCTTGAACCCCGCGGGAAAACGAACGTACACCATCTGGTTGGCCGGTGGCGGCGGTTCGTGGATGCAGGCGCCGACCGAGGGAACCAGCAGGAACTCCGTCACCAGGCCGTCGCGCACATCCAGCGGCAGCAGATAGCCCGGCAATTCGACCTGCCTGCCGAGCACGTCCGGACGGGTGGCCGTCGTTGCCTGTCGATATTGCGCCACCAGCGTTTCATACTGAGCCACCATCCGGTCGGGCTCGAAGCCCTCGGCTTCGAGCTTTTCCCGCAACGACCTTTGTTCCTGTTGCTGCTCCGGCGTGTGGTCGATTTCCGGAATCTGCAGCTGTTGAAGATATTCGCGAAAAAGAATGGTCTGGTCGATGGTCAGCTCAAGGAAGGGGTTCTCGATGGCGTCGACTTCCGGCGCCAGGTCCTGCCAGTTGAGGGTCCGCGCTTCGTCCGCCCAGGCGAACACCGGCCCCAGGGCCAGCCAGAGGAGTAGGCTCGTGCGCCAGATGTTCATGGGCGATACCCGTGATGCCGTCAGTGGGCGGATGATAAGCCATCGGCCAGCGTCATGCGGTAGACGCGGAAGGCCGGCACCAGGCTGGCCACCAGGCCCGCAACGAAGATCGCCAGCATCAGCATCCATTCCGAACCCGAAGGCCACCAGCCCTCGAGACGCAGACCGAAACGACTTGCCAGCAAGGGGTCGAACATGGCGATGAGGCTCATGAGCGCCAGGTAGCCCAACAGCAGTCCCGCGCCGGTCAGCAGGACCGCCTCGAGAACGATCAGGCGAAAAATGCGCCACGGCGTGGCGCCCACGGAGCGAAGCACCGAGAACTCGCGCCGGCGTGATTCCAGCGCGGCGGACAGCGCCGCCAGCAAGCCCAGCATGCCCGCCAGGGCGACCGCCATCGCCATGAGGCTCAGGGCGGCCTCCGCTGTCCCCGTGATCGACCACAGCTCGAGCAGCGCCACGTTCGGCATGACGGCGGTCAGGGGTTCATCGGCGTATTCGGAGAACCATCGCTGCAAGCCGAGTACCGCCGTGCGATCCCTGAGGCCAAGGTAGACCGCGTTGATCTGCCGCGCCTCATGGTCATCATGCCGCGCCGCACGATCATCGTCGTCGTGGCCGGGTTCATGGTCGCCATCGACTTCCCCGTGATGTTCATGATCATCGTCTTCCGCGTGGCCATGAGCGGCTTCGTGGGCCACCACATCGACAGGTCCATCGGATCCAGCACCTTCCACGGACAAAAGCCGGGTCATCGGATCCGGCGACTCGCCAGGGCGATCTTCATGCAGCGAGTCAAAGCCCTGCAGCGACACCAGCACCATGCGGTCCACCGCGGTCCCCGTCGCATTGAGCACCCCTGCGACGGTAAACGGGGTTTCGTCGTGCACGTGAAATGAAACATCGCCGGCACCATGCGCCAGCACGAGTTCCGTGCCTTCGGTATAGCCGAAACGACGGGCGACTTCCGCGCCGAGGACAGCCTCGGCACCCTCCCTGAACGGCCTGCCGTTTGCGAAGCTGAGCGCGGTGCCGCCGCTGTGATGAAAGTGGCGGAAGTAGTCCGCACGGGTTCCAATGACCGGAAACCCCCGGTGGTTGTCGCCCATGGACACCGGCACCGCCCATTCGATCGTGTCGAGCCGGCGAATGGTTTCGAAAGTGTCCCAGCTGACGGCGTTTCCGGTGGAGCCGACGCCAAACACCGTGGCCAGCAGAATCTGCACCGGGTTGCCACGAGACGCCACGATCAGGTCAATGCCATCAGCGGAATTGGCAAAGCCGGCACGGGCCTCGGTTCGCAGGCGGTCGACACCGAGAATCAGGCAGACGCTCATGGCGATGGAGGCCATGGTCAGTACCGAGACGAATCGGCGATTCATCAGGCTCCGGAGGCCGAGCATCAGCATGTCGTCGCCCCGTTCTGCAGTTCACTCAGTTCGAGCACCCGGTCGAAGTGCGGCTCGAGACTGCGGTCGTGGCTGACGAACAGCAGGCCCGCCCCGGCAGCCGCGCATTCACGCAGCAACAGATCGACGAACACCCCCTTGGCGCTTTCATCCAGCGCTGAAGTGGGCTCATCGGCCAGCACCAGGCCCGGCGATCCGATCAGCGCGCGCGCCGCCGCCACCCGTTGCTGCTGACCGACACTGAGCTGTCCAGCGGGCGCGTGAAGCAGGGCTGTATCTTCGAACCCCAGTTCACCGAGGAGACGCTCCGCGGATGCCGACGGTGACGGCCCGGCACGATCCCTTCGCTGCGACGAAAAACGGCAGGGCAACATCACGTTCTCCACGGCGCTCAGCCAGGGCAGCAGATTGAACAGCTGAAACAACATGCCGAGGTGATTCGCCCGAAAGCGGTCACGGGCTCCGCCGCGCAAGCGCCCGACGTCGATCCCGTCCACGGTGATCGACCCGGGTGGCAGATCGACCACGCCGGCGATGGCGGCCAGCAGAGTGGATTTCCCACTGCCGCTGGCGCCGCGCAGGTAAAGGGTTTCCCCCCTCCGCATCCGCAGTGAAGCGATGGACAGGTTAAATCGCCTTGAACCCGGCCAGCGATAGTCGAGATGGGTGATGTTCAGAAGGTCTTCCACGGTCGTCTCGGGTCTCCTTTGCACGGGGGGCGCCAAGCCGTTCACCGTCACTGGTGATGGAACGGGCCGGCCATCAATGTTATGTTATAACGTTTGTTGCTCAATGGCAGAACATCGTGACCCAGGCATCGACCCAACGCGTTCTTCAACACGCCGAGCGGCACTGCTCGACCCGCGGCACACGACTTACTGAAAAACGCCGGACCGTGCTGACCGGGCTGCTCGAGTCCGAAAAAGCGCTTTCGGCCTACGAACTCGCTGACCACTGCCGCGAGCGGCAAGGCATCGAACTGCTGCCGATGTCGGTCTATCGCATCCTGAAGTTCCTGGAACGCGAAGGCCTGGTGCATCGGCTGAACCTGGCGAACAAGTACGTGGCCTGCTCGCACATCGCCTGTGACCATGAGCACGACGTACCCCAGTTTCTCATCTGCAAGTCCTGTTATCGCGTGGAGGAGGTGGGGCTCTCGCACCGGCTGATTTCGTCGATCGCGCGGACCATCGAGACAGCCGGCTTTCAACTGGCCCGCAACCAGCTCGAACTGGACTGCCTGTGCAACCCGTGCGCCATGGAAGGGAAATCTGTGTCGTGACTTCGTCGGCGAAAGGCCTGCTCCTGGATCGCGCCGCCATCGGGCTGTCCATGTTGTGCGTAATACACTGCCTGGCCTTGCCTTTACTGTTGGCGTTACTGCCGTCAATTACGGCATTGCCGATCTCCGACGAGCGGTTCCATCTCGCCCTGTTGCTGCTCATCCTGCCGACCAGCACGATCGCGCTGTTCCTCGGTTGCCGTCGACACCGGGATCACTCCGTGCTGGTCTGGGGAGTGAGCGGCATCGTCGTCCTGATCGTGACGGCCCTGGTCGGTCACGACCTGTTCGGTGATGCCGGCGAGAAAATCATGACCGTGGTGGGCGCGGTACTGGTCGCTGTTGGCCACATCAGGAATTTTCGCCTCTGCCGCACCCACGCCTGTACCCAATAGAGCCCTCTGGAACGTTTTGATGAATCGACTGAAACTGATCGCCTGCCTGGCCGCAACCGGCCTGGCCCTGAACCCGACTGCACTGATCGCCCAGGAAGAGGCGCCCGACCCACGCTGGACCTGGGATCTGGGCGACCTGTACGAGTCCGATTCCGACTGGAATGCCGCCCTGCAGGAAGCGCTGGCCGGGGTGGAGGAGATTCGGGGCCTGAAAGGCACCCTGTCCGAGGGCCCCCAGGCCCTGCTCGCCGCTTTCGAGACCAGTAATCGATGGATGCTCACCGGTTCGCGTGTGTTCACCTACGCCAGTTTGGGTGCGGACGAGAACCTCGGTGACCCGCGTGGCCAGGAACGCCGTCAGCAGGCGCAGCGCATGTTCAGCGAGTACCAGCAGGCCAGCGCCTGGCTTCAGCCTGAGCTGATGGCGCTGGGCCGCGAGACGCTCGAACGCTACATGGATGAGCTCCCTGCGCTCCAGACGTACCGATTCAACATCGAAGACGCCTTGCGCTACGAGCCACACACGCTCGGCGACGAGGCTGAAAGCGTCATTGCCGCTGCCGGCCTGATGCAGGCCTCACCCTTCAATGTCTATGGGCTGCTTTCCAACTCGGAAATTCCCTGGCAGACCCTGACGCTCAGCACCGGCGAAGAAGCGCTGATCAATTCGCAGGGATATAGCCGGCACCGCACCTCACGTGTACGCGAGGACCGCAAGGCGGTATTCGACGCCTTCTGGACCACCTGGGGCGAATACAAGGGCACGGCCGGCCAGACCCTGGCCGCTCACCTTACCTCGCAACTGTTCACCACCCGGGTGAGACGCTACGACGACACCCTGACCCGCAACCTGTTCCAGGACAACCTGCCGCGCAGCGTCTACGACGCGCTGGTCGATGTAACCAATGAAAATCTCCCTTCCCTGCACCGTTACCTGGAACTGAAAGCCCGGGTGCTGGGTCTCGATGACATGGGTTACGAAGACATCTACGTCTCCATGGTGGAGGCGCCGCAAGACTACCCGATCGGGGACACGATCGAGCTGGTGAACAAGGCCGTGTTGCCGCTGGGTGAAACCTATGCCGACACGCTCGCTGACGCCGCCGGCAAGCGTTGGATGCACGTGCACCCAAACCCGGGCAAGCGCTCAGGCGCCTACATGTCAGGTTTCGTCTACGACGAGCACCCATTCATCCTGCTCAATCACCTGGACGACTACAACTCCGTTTCCACCTATGCGCACGAGTGGGGGCACGCCCTGCACCAGGTGCTGGCCAACCAGGCCCAGCCACAGCACCTGGCCGGCTTTTCCATCTTCACCACGGAAACCGCCGCCATCGCCAACGAGTTGTTGACGCAAACCTACATGCTCAGCAATGCGTCCAGCGACGAGGAGCGTTTGTACTACCTGGGCTACGCCCTGGAACAGATTCGCAGCACCTTTTTCCGTCAAACCATGTTCAGCGAGTTCGAAGGTGAAATCTACGCGGCCATGGAGCGTGGCGAACCGCTTTCAGGTGATCGCATTACGCAGATATACGGCGAAATACTGCGCCGCTACCACGGCGCAGACGAAGGCGTCATGCGCATCGACGAGCTGTACCACAACGAATGGCTGTTCGTGCCGCACTTCTACTTCAACTTCTACGTGTTCCAGTACGCCACGTCCATTGCCGGCGCCGCCTACTTCACGGAGCAGATCCTCAACGGAGGCCAGGTCGAGCGTGACAACTACCTGCGCTTCCTGCAGGCCGGAGGATCCCGGCACCCTTACGACCTGTTTCTGGACGCCGGCCTCGACATGGCGTCACCCGCGCCCTACGAAGCACTGATTCGGCGCATGGACATGTTGCTGGACGATTTCGAAGCCACCTTGAACCGGGTCGAGGAAGCGAAAGGCTGAGCCCACGACGACCTAGAACATCGCTCGCACGCCAAACACGACGTTCCTCCCGATCTGCGGCGCCTGGTCCTTGAGGAACGATGTGCTGTTGCGGATGTCCTCGTCCAGCAGGTTGCGGCCTTGCAGGTACAACTGGAGGTTGGCGGTCTCATTCATGGGCAGTCGCCAGGAGACCTCCGCGTCGAGCAGGTCGTACCCCGGCGTCGGCGTCTCGAAATCGAAGGTCCTGGTGTGGGCGTCGGCATTGATCCAGCTCACATTCGCCGCCCAGTTTCCCAACGCCCAGTCGGCTCCCAGTCCGATTCGTTGGGGCGGAATCCGCGGCACGGGCTCACCGTTGGCCAGCGTTGCCCGCACCAGGTCGTAGAATCCGAACAGCTGCCAGTGGCCTGAGGCGGTTTCACCGATATCCCATCGCAGTTCGAGTTCACCGCCGGTGAATTCGGCATCCTGCTGCGTCCAGAGGCGGACCGGAAGCCCATCCTCCATCTCGCCCGTATCGGCCTCGTAGATGTAGTCGTCGTAATCGTCGCGGTAGAGGGTCAGGCTGCCGGTCACCGGACCGTTTTCCAGGCGGAAAGTCACTTCGTAGTGCGTGTTGACCTCCTTGTCCAGGTTCGGATCCCCAATCTCGAACGTGCGGGTGGCAATGTGCGGACCATTGGCGAACAGTTCGACGGCACTGGGCGCGCGCTCGGCACGAGCCACGTGGAACGTCATGTGGGACCACTCGTTGAAATGCCACAGCGCCCCGAGGGAGACACTGAAGGGGTTAAAGCTGCGGGACGCCGCTTCGGGCGCCTCGTCGTCATGGTCTTCCTCCTCTTCGTGATCGTGCTCGTGTTCATGCTCGATCAGGTAGGAGTCGATCTGCGTGTCCTCGTATCGCAGGCCGAGATCGAACTGCCAGTTTCCCGCCTCCACGGACTCCACCCAGAATGCCCCCCAGGTTTCCGTGTTGGATGGCGGTACGAACGCCTCCAGGCCAACGGCCGAAAAATCATTCTCGGACCACTGACCGCCGAAGGTACCCTCGAAGTCGCCCCAGGGCTGGTGGGTCAGTTCCAGGCGCCGGTCGAGCGTGTCGCTGTCGAAGACCGTTCCCGTCTCAATGTCTTCGAATTCCGTGTGGCGGTAGTCGGTGTCCGCGAGCTTGAAGGCAAATTCGGAGAAACCTGCAAAGGGATGGGCGCCGTGAAGCTCCGCATCCGCACGACGGGATTCGAGATTGATCGTTACCGCGACGTCCTCGTCGTGATCATGCTCGTCATCGTGTTCCTCGTCCTCGTGCTCTTCGCCCTCATGTCCGTCTTCATCGCCATGCGCGTGGACATGACCGCCCGGGACGCCATAGTCGCTGTCATAAGCGGTCCACGAAAGACCGAACCGCCAGCGTTCGCCGATCCAGGCGCCGCCGATGGCGCCGCCTTCATTGTCGAGAAAACTGTTCTCCAGGACACCCGGGGTTTCCTCGTGGTCGTGATCATCGTGGTCCTCGTCGTGATCGTGGTCTTCGTCATGATCATCGTCGTGATCGTGATCATCTACCGGATAAAGCTCGGCCGCTCCGGGAATTTCATAGTCGTCCGTCCGGCGGATGAACCCATTGACGTGGAAAGCGAACGCTCCGCCACCGAGGTCGAGCCGCGCGGCCCCGTAGCGTTCGTCCGCGGCCGTGTCGCCCTGGAGCACCGCGCGGCCGCCGAACCCTCGCTCCGGCACGCTTTCCGGGATGGTGTTGGTGACGATGTTGACGATCCCGCCGATGGCGCCGGAGCCGTAGAGCAACGTGCTCGGGCCGCGCAACACTTCCACCTGGTCGGCCAGGAAGGGTTCCGTGGGGACGGCATGATCCTGGCTCACGGCCGATGCGTCGAAACTGTTCATTCCGTCGTTCAGAACGCCGATACGAACCCCTTGCTGGCCGCGAATGACGGGGCGACCCACATTTTGCCCGAAGCTCGCGTTCGAAACGCCGGGCTGGCGGCTGAGGGTTTCGCCGATGGAGTTTTTCAACTCGCGTTCCAGCGCCGCTCCACGCAACACCGTAGCGGATTGGGTCAGCTCCTGAACGTCACGGTCGATCGGGGTCGCGCTGACGACGATTTCCTCCAGCGCATTGGCTGCAGTCTCGTCATCTGTAACTGGCGTGGTGGTTTGCGCGCCTGCGCCGGCGCAGGTGAAGGCCAGCGCTCCGGCTATGGCGGTGGTCAGTGACCGGCGACGAAGGCCGGCCCGATTCGGGTATTTCATGCAGGGTGTCTCCTGAACATCTCATGGCAGCAGGACGCGGCCGACGTCACGTCTGGCCGGCTTTACTGGCGACGGCGTGGAATCAGGAGAGGAAGGGAGGAGCGCGGGCTTCCGGGGTCGGCCTGGCGGCCGAATGTCCCGCATGCAGATCCTGGGCAGGCTCGGAGTGGTGAGCTGACGCGCCGGAAAGGATCACTTCCGACGGCACCGCGAACGCTTCAAGTGCGCCCCCGATGGTGCAGCTTACGCAGTGTGATTCGTTCGCCTCGTCATGGTGAGCGAAGCCATGTGTCAACACGATCACCTGGGCGCATAGCAGGAGCGCCGCGAGGATCGCGTGAGACCCGATCCGCCGACCGGGATGCCTGAAAATCAACCGCTCTTCCCGTTTCATCACGCAGGCAGCCCCCTCCACAACGGAAACCACGCGCCTGTGCGCGGTTCCTCGCCGTAGTGGTCCTGGCGAATGGTGCCTGGCGATGCATTCATTAACGAAGTCGAACCGGCCAGCGGGTGATCCAAAACCATATGTTACAACATAACCTTTCTCCGGTAACATACGCCCACGTGTGACCCCCTGGCCCGATGTGATTCATACCGGGAATCGCCGGGTGGCTGGAACCCATACCGCAAACCAGCAAGAATGAAGAAAAAGCGAGGGAAAACCCATGACGACAACACATGCGGTCCGGCAGGGCCCTTACCCGGAACTGACCTGGGCGGCCATCCTCGTCGGCTATTTCCTGGGCGTGATCATCGCGGTCAGTATCGGATACGCGGCGCTGATTCTCGGTTTTTCCATCGAGGGGTCCGAACTGGCCGCCATCCTGGGCTTCGGGATTCTGCGCGGCATGCTGCGGCGCAACAGCATCATCGAGAACAACATCGCGCAGACCGTGGCCAGCGCCGTGAACGGGGCCTCCAGCGGCATGATGTTTTCCGTACCGGCCATATTCATCCTCGGCTACGGCACGGATTTTGATCCGGTGCTGCTGACCTTCGGCGCCATCGCCGGTGCTTTCCTGGGCATCGGGTTCATCATTCCGCTGCGCAAGCAGATGATCGACTATGAGCGGCTGACCTATCCCGGCGGGGTAGCCGTGGCGACCATTCTCAAATCCCCCGGCGCGGGCATCCAGAAAGCCATGTTGCTGGTGGGCGGTGCCGTGTTTTCTGGTGGCATTCACGCCATCAGCCAGTCGACCGGCGTGGACAACTACGATCTGGGGTCCCTGATTGGCATGCCCGGGTACATGAACGGGGTGTGGTACCTGTCCCTGCTGACCATCGGCGTCGGGTATATCGCCGGCAAGGGCGGTGTCGCCTTCATCATCGGCGGCTACGTCTGCTACTGGCTGCTGGCGCCCCTGCTGTCGGGCTTCGGCCTGTTTCCCACCGACCCGGCCACCGGGGCGGTGACCGGGGATCCCAACGACCTGCGCCTGTTGCTGTATCGCCCGGTGGGCATCGGCATGCTGATCGGCGGCGCGGTTGCCGGGGTCATCGTGGCGTTTCCGATGATCCTCAGCGCGGTGCGCAGCATGCAGAACGCCGCCAGGACCGATGCGGCCATGTCCCGGGACGAGATGCCCATCAAATTGCTTTACGTCGCCATCATCGGCGCCGCCATCCTGCTGGCCGTCATGGCCGTGCTGTCCACGGAAAAGATGGGGCTCGGCCGTGGCCTTGTCATGGCCCTGGTCGGCACCCTGTGGGTGTGGATCGCCGGGGTGATCCTCTCCGAGGCCATCGGCCGCACCAACTGGTCTCCCCTGAGCGGCATGACGCTGATCGCCGTGACGATCCTGATTTTCATCGCCCATGGCATGGGGGACGACACCGCCACCGTGGTGGCGGCGGTCATGGTGGGCGCGGCGGCCTGCGTGGCCATGTCCCAGGCCACGGACCTGATGCTCGACCTCAAGACCGGTTACCTGGTGGGCGCGACACCGCGCAAGCAGCAGATGGGGCAGTTCATCGGCGCCTGGCTGGGACCGATCGTCATCATCGTGCTGATCTTCATTCTTCACGAAGCCTACGTGCTGGGCAGCGACAAGCTGCCGGCGCCCCAGGGCCAGGCGCTGGCGAGCATGGTGAACGGCATCATGGGCGGCGATGTACCCACGCAGAAATACCTGGCGGGGGCCGGACTGGGTGCCTTGCTGAGCCTCTTCCAGCCGGGGCTGGGCATCACGGTCGGCCTGGGCTTTTACCTGCCCTTCAACATTGTGCTGACCTACAGCATCGGCACCCTGCTGCGCGTGCTGATGGACCGGCGCCTGGGCCATGAACACGCCGAGAACGTCGGTATCCCGGTGGCGGCCGGACTGATCGTCGGCGAGGCCCTGGTCGGTGTCGGTTTTGCCATCTCCATGATCATCGAGGCCGTGTAACCATGAAAACACTCGCACTGGTACTGATCATCGGCGCCTTCCTGGCGGGCGCGTTTCTCTCCGTGCTCGACCCGCGCACGGTGAACTGGATGCTGTTGGCGCCGGTTCTCGTGGTGGGCGCCATCGGACTGTGGCTGCACCGTAAGGCGGTTCACGGAGCGTCTCGCGCCGAGCACCTGCTCGCCGGCAACATCAACACCCTGTCGACCAGCCTGGATAACATCCTGGGCAATCTCGAAGCACTGCATGCCCGCAAGACCGAACTGCCCACCCACGAGGCCCGTTTCGAAATCGACCGGCTGTTCCGTGAAGACCTGAACAAATTCGCCGAGGCGCGGGAGAGCATGCAGCACGTGTTCGGCATGCAGAACTACGCCGACGTGATGAGTAATTTTGCGGCCGGCGAACGCTACATCAACCGCGTCTGGTCGGCATCCACCGATGGCTACGTGGACGAGGTCAACGCCTACATCGACCGCGCGCTGGACCAGTTCAGGGAGGCCCATGAGCATTTTCACGAGCTGAAGGAAGCCCATGTCGGCGAGTCGGCGTCAGGCTAGGGCCTGTTCAAACCACGCTTTGACGGCCCGCCAGTGGGCGTCTCCGTACAGGCGCCGAAAGCGGGCCGTTTCCTCCAGTTCGGGGTTGCGCCACACCCGCAGGCGCTCACGGACAAAGTCAGGTGTCAGGGGAATGCCGCACTCGACCGTGATGCAGTGGCGCCACTGCTCGAAATTCTGCGGAAAGGGTGATGTCAGCATCGCTGTCTCATCTCCAGGGGCAAGGCGTGTTTAAAGTGTGATTGTCCGAGGTGCTACTGCCAGGCGGGGAAAGGATCTTCCAGGGTGCGCCAGTAGGACTTACCGCGGAGCAGTTCTTCTTCGCTGAGCAGGCAGGCATCGAGATCCCTGGTGATCTGCTTCTGGTCCAGGCCCTGGCCGATGAATACCAGCTCCTGGCGCATGTCGCCGAAAGGTTCCACCCAGTTCTTGCGGATCGAAGCCAGGTACTCCTCGTCCGTCGGCCAGTCTGAACGCGGGACCGCTTTCCAGAACAGCCCGGCGAAACCGTAGCGGGCGATGCCGCCCGCCTGGCTCCATTGGCCGGCGAACTGGGGACGGGTGGCCAGCCAGAAATAGCCCTTCGAACGAATCAGCTTGCCGCGTTTCCCGGTGCTGTGAAGGAAGGCGTGAAACTTTTTCGGATGGAAAGGACGTCGGGCCAGATAGCTGAAGCTGCTGATGCCGTACTCCTCGGTCTCGGGCACGTGCTCACCACGCATTTCCTTGAGCCAGCCCGGCGACTGCTGCGCTCGTTCAAAGTTGAACCGGCCCGTGTTCAACACGCTGTCGGTGTCCACGTTTCCGTGCTCGATCGGAATGAACCGGGCCTCGGTGTTGAGGGTCTTCAGCACGGCGACAAGGCGTTTGAGCTCGTCCGCACCGACGAGATCGGTCTTGCTGATCAGGATGACGTCAGCAAATTCGACCTGGTCGACCAGAAGATTCGCAACGCTGCGCTCATCGCCCTCGCCCAGCGACTCTCCTTTCTCCCGGAGATACGGCGCCTCTTCGTAGTCCTTGAGAAAGTTCACCGCGTCGACCACGGTGACCATCGTGTCCAGTTTCGCCACGTCGGACAGGGAAACGCCCTCCTCGTCGGCAAAGGTGAAAGTCTCGGCGACCGGTAAGGGCTCGGAGATACCGGTCGACTCGATGAGCAGGTAGTCGAATCGCCCGTCGCGTGCCAGCTTCGTGACCTCTTCGAGAAGGTCTTCACGCAGGGTGCAGCAGATGCAGCCGTTGCTCATTTCCACGAGCTTTTCTTCGCTTCGATTGAGTGAAACCTCGCCCTGGACCAGGGCGGAGTCGATATTAACGTCACTCATGTCGTTGACAATCACCGCGACCTTCCTCCCGTCACGGTTGTTCAGAACATGGCTGAGAACGGTGGTTTTGCCGGCACCGAGAAACCCGGAAAGAACGGTGACAGGCAAGCGGTTGATGGCGGGTGTTTGCATGGATGCGAGGGCCTCTCGATCGGGGTGTGGCGTATGGCTTCGAACACGATTCGGTCCGCAGGTCGCTCCAACGGACGGCGGGCAGTCGGCCTGAAATGTTACGTTATAACGTTATAGAACGCCATCGCAACGGACGGCTTCCCTGGAGCGGCCGGGCGGGCGGGAATATCGATCAGCCAGGTCGGGCGTCGGCGCCCCACGCGACGCGGGCTGATGCGCCCGGTCCTGTCAACGTTGAAGGGTCTGCCAGATCGCGTCCACGCATGACGCCCCCAGGCGCTTGCAGCGCCCCGGAGACCAGCCGATGTCGGGCATGGGGTGATTGGCGTTGTCCTTGAAGGGCATTTCCAGGGTCATGGCCAGGCAGCCGAAATGCTCGGCGACATAGTCGGTGGCCTTGCGCAGGTCAGCGGTGCCCGGCGGGGTCCTTTCGTAGCCGAATTCGGTCTGAAAGTCCGGGCTGATGGCCGCCAGGCGGGTCTTGAAGGCCTGCAGCTCCCGTTCCATGTCGTCGGTCCAGGAAGGGACGCCCTCGCCGCCGGCGATGAAGTTGTAGGGCAAGGCCTCGTCGCCGTGGACATCCAGGAAAAAATCCACCCCGGTCTCGTGCATGCGTCGGCGCGTGAAGAACACCTCCGGTGATTCCGCCTCATCCGGTTCTTTCCAGGCGCGATTGAGGTTCACACCCTTGGCGTTGCAGCGCAGGTGTCCGCGCACCGAGCCGTCCGGATTCATATTGGGCACCACATACATCACGGTACGTTCAAGCAAGGCGTGAGCCACCGGGTCTTCGGGGTCGGTCATGCGTTCCAGGAAACCCTCCATCCACCACTCGGCCATGCTTTCGCCGGGGTGCTGTCGGGCGATGACCCAGCACGGCGCTTTGTCACCACCCGGCACCCCGAGGGTCAGCAGGCTCAGCGCATGGCCGTCGGGGGTGGCGCAAAGCACCTCGGCACTCACCCCCGGTGCGGCCAGGGCCCGGCTCAGCAGGCGCTGGTGGCGATCGAAGGGGTAAGGTGCGAAATAGGCGAAATAGATGGCGTCAGACTCCGGCGTGCAGCGCCAGCTGAGCGCCTGGCCGTCGAACGTGGTGTCGATGCGAAACCAGTGCGCCAGGTCTGTCGAGGCGACCACGCCATAGTCTTCGAAACCCGCCGGGTAGGACATGTCCCCGGCATTTTCCAGGGTGATCGTGCAGGCCTCGCCGCGCACGTCGCACAGCTGGAAAAAGAACCACTGGCCGTGGCGGCCTCCCTGGTCCATGCGGATGTTCAGTCGAATGTCCGCGGGCGTTTCGGCGGTCCGCACCTCGATGTTGCCCCCGTCAAAGCAGTCGTTGATGTGCATGCTGATTTCCTGTCAGGACTGAATGAATGGCGGTCGCTGCGCGGTTTGGCCGGCGCCTACCAGGCGATCCCGTAGTCGTCCCCGTAGTCGCTGGCGCCCCCGTGCATCACCCCCTGTTCGTGGTCGAAGAGGATCCCCTGGGACGGGTTGTAGGTCCGCGTCTGCACTTCCACCGAGTAGCCCATGGCCTCGAGCTGGGCGCGCACCAGGGGTGGCACCCGGTCGGTCAGCACCAGGCGGCCGGGCGCGGCTTCGTGGGCGCCGAAAGAGGCCTGCATCTGGTAGCTGTGAACGTTGTGCGCCTCGGCGGCCTGCTGCACGTTCATGCCGAATTCCACCACGTTGAGAAAGAACTGGAGCAGGTTCTGGTCCTGCAGGTCACCGCCCTGGATGGAGAAGGAAAAGTAGGGTTTGCCGTCCCGCAGCGCCATGCCGGGCGTCAGCGTAACCCGCGGACGCTTGCCCGGCGCCACCACGTTGTAGGGATTCAGGGACTCGTCAAGGACGAAGCTCTGCATGCGCTGGCTGAGCCCGATGCCCGTATCGCCGGCGACGAAGGCCGGGATCCAGCCCCCGGAAGGCGTCACGGAAACGACCCAGCCGGCGGCGTCGGCCGCCTGGATGGCGGTGGTGCCGGCGACGAAGCTTTTATCGAGGTCCCGGATCGCCGCCTGCTGGAACCCGGCCTCACCTTCACCCTCGGCGGCCGGTGGAACCAGTGTCCAGGCGCGGCGCAGCGATTCGAACGGGTTGTCCCCTTCCTGGAAAGCGTAGGGGTCCCCCGGCAGGTAGTCGAGCAGGTTCCGCTCACTGGGGATCAGCCGGCGGCGCTCGGCCGCGTAGTCCTTGGACAGCAGGCCGGCCACCGGCTCCTCCGGAGGAAAATACGGGTCGCCGTAGTAGAAGTCCCGGTCCGCGTAGGCCAGGTTCATGGCCTGGTAGAGGGTATGGATGTAACGGGTGCTGTTGTGGCCCATGGCCCCGAGGTCGTAGCCCTCGAGCAGGTTGAGCGCCTGCAGCATCACGGGTCCCTGTGTCCAGGTGGTCAGCTTGTAGACGTCGATGTCGCGGTAACGGGTGGACACCGGTTCCTCGAAGCGCACTTTCCAGTCAGCGAGGTCGTTCGCCATGAACAGGCCGCCCGCTGCGCGGGTGGCGGCGACGATGTCATCGGCGATGTCACCGCGGTAAAAGCGCTCCTGGGCGGCGTAGATGGCTTCCTTGCGGTCGGCGCCGGCGGCCAGCGCCTCCGCCTCGGTGTCCACGAGTTTCTGCAGGGTCGCGAGCAGGTCCGGCTGGCGGAAGATCTCGCCCGGGTACGGCGCCGCGCGTTGTTCCGGCCTGTCCGGGTCGTGGTGTGGCAGGAAGACCGCGATTGAGGATGGCCAACGCTCGATCACGTCGCGCCGCCGTTCGATGTTGTCGGCCTGTGCGGCCTCGATGGGATAGCCTTCGGCCATTTGCATGGCCGGCGCCAGTACTTCGGCCAGGGACAGCTGGCCGTACTCGGCGACCATGGTCATCAGGCCGCCCGGCGTTCCCGGTGTTACCGCCGCCAGGGGACCGTATTCCGGGGGGAAGGCCATGCCCCGTTCGCGAAAAAAGGCCGGCGTGGCGCCGGTTGGCGCGACGCCCAGGGCATTGAGACCGATCACCTCTTTGGTGTTCGGGTTGTAGATCAGCGCCTGCGTTTCACCGCCCCAGCTCAGCACGTCCCACATGGTGCAGGTTACCGCCAGCATGGCGGCGGCCGCGTCCACGGCGTTGCCGCCGCGTTCGAACATCATGGCCCCGGCGGTGGCGCCCTGCGGTTTGCCGGTAATGGCCATCCAGTGCTTGCCGAGCAGCACCGGCCTGGCGGTGTCCTGGGCCGGCGCCGCGCTGGTCACGGCGAGCATGCCCGTGGCGATGAAGGCATAGAAAAAAAAGCGCATCGAATGATTCTCCGGGGCCTGGGGGGGCGAGCATAGCATTCCGGGCCGAGGGCGGACTTCCCTGGATCAGCTGCCGACCGTGCCGCCGTCTTCGCGCGTCACCACCACCACGGACGGGCGCGGCGGCCGGTCCTCGACAAAATCAGGCCAGCGCGTGGCGGGGCGCTCGAAACGGGCGCCGTCGGCATCACCCGGGTGTTGCACGGCCAGGAACAGGCTGCGGCCATCCGGGGCGAAACGCGGCCCGCACACTTCCGCCCCCACCGGGGCGCGAAAGAAGGCCCGCCCGGTGCCGCGGCGCTCGCCGTCGGTTTCCAGGGCCCAGATCCCGTCTGCCGCGCCGGTTTTATCATTGCCGTCGGTGGCCACCCACAGACGCCCTTGCGGGTCGATGGCGGCATTGTCCGGCGAGCCGAACCAGCCATGTTCCGTGGTGGCGTGGTTCCAGGTCGCGCCTTCATCGGGCACGGCCGGGTTACCGCAACGCACCAGGATGTCCCATCGCGAACGGGTGGCCGCGAAGTCGCCTCCGGGCTCGGTGATCTCGATGATGTGGCCGCTGAGGTTGGGGCCTCGCGGGTTGGCGGCGTCGGCCTGCTCGGGCGTGCGCTGATGGTTGTTGGTCAGCATCACGTACGCCTTGCCGCTGCCCGGGTCCGGCTCGACGTCCTCCGGCCGGTCCATGGGGGTCGCCCCGAGGAGGTCCGCGGCACGCCGGGTCTCGATCAGCACGTCGGCCTGGGTGTGGAAGCCGTTGTCGGCATTCAGAGGCCCCTGGCCGTGCACCAGGGGCAGCCAGTCGATATCGCCGTCGGCGTCGAAGCGCGCCACGTGCAACACCCCGTCGTCCAGCAGGTCCCGATTGGCCTGCCGATCGTGGGGAGAATAGGCCCGGCGCGTCACGAACTTGTACAGGTAGTCGAATCGCTGATCATCGCCCATGTAGAGGACCACGCGACCGTCCGGGGCGACCACCGACTCCGCGCCCTCGTGCTTGAAGCGGCCCAGCGCGGTGCGCTTGACGGGAACCGAGTCCGGGTCCATCACGTCCACTTCCACCACCCAGCCGTAGCGATTGGGTTCGTTGGGTTCCTGGCCGACATCGAAACGGTCGAAATGACGGCCCCAGTCATACCAGCGACCCGGCACGCCGTACCGGGCGTGATTATCCGCTTCGGGGTGATGCTCGGGAACCTGCCCCAGGAAATTGCCGTTGAAGTTTTCCTCGGCCATCAGGTAGGTGCCCCAGGGGGTCACGCCACCGGCACAGTTGTTCATGGTTCCGGCCACGGTGCGTCCCTGGGGGTCCTCCGTGGTGCGCAGCCGGGGGTGGCCGGCGGCCGGGCCGCTGACGCGCATGGGCGTGCCGTCGGCGCACACGCGTCGGTTGTAGGGTGAGTCGAGCACCACCCGCCATCGACCCTCCTCTCGCACAACTTCCACCACCGAACCACCGTGCGCCGCCATTTCGACTTCCACCTGCTCGCGAGTCAGTCGCCTGGGCCATTCATCGCCCAGGCCGGGAAACATCAATGCGGTGGTGGTGTACTCGTGGTTGACGCACAGCAGTGCCCGGTTCTGCTGTCCTGCATCGAGGGTCAGCGGCACGTAACCGATAAAGTCGTTGTTGTAACCGAACTGCAGGCGCTGGGCCGCCGCCGTCTGCGCACCCGCGTCAAACTCCGGTGCTCCGGGGAACAGGGCGTCTCCCCAACGCAGCAGCACGTCGGAACGATAGCCGTTCGGAACGTGGTGCGTGGTGTCCATGCCCCGGGGGATCTCTGTGAAACCGAATGCCGGCGGTGCTTCGGTACCGGAGCCCCCTCGGCCTGCCGGCCTGGCCGGCCCCGTGCAGCCGGCCAATGCCAGGTAGCTGCCCGCCAGGGCCGAGGCGCCGATGAATCCGCGCCGGGAAAACCGCCGCTCGACCACCTCCGCCAGGGTATCGGTATCTCCTACACGCGGATTGACGGAAGTGTTTTCGGAATCGTCCACCATGACAGTTCGGTCTCGCGGCTATCGCCGTCGGAACGCCCCCAGCCCCACCAGGGACAACAGCAGGAACAGCAGCGCCATGGCCGGTGCGCCCAGGGTTGGAATCGTGATGTAGCCCCGGATGCCCGCGCTCGCCTCGACGCAGTCCTGGCCCCGGGCGCGGTCGTCGTCGGCCGACCCGGTGTTGAATTCGTCCCAGCAGGCGTCGGCGACATTGGTGGTGGCGCCGGACTGGTTGATGCGCGTGCGGAAGGCGATGACGATTTCGTTGGACAGTTGCGCTTCCGAGGCATTGTTCGACGCGCCGAAGTCCGGGCCGATGATCGCCTCGACCTCGATGCGGTCCATCGACGCGTTGTAGACCACCGAGAGGCACTGGCTGGTGCCGGTGGGCGTGCAGCTGGCCGACCCCGCCACGTAGCTCTGGTGCGGCGGAATCGGGTCATGGACGGACACCCTCAGGTCCGTGGTGTTGAGGTTGTTGAACCACACCATGCGCCAGGCCACGTGGTTGTCATCGACCTGCGTGGCCGACTTGCGACCGGCCGGGCGGAACATGATCACGAGGGTGTCCTCGTCATCCGTGTTGTTGGCCGGCGTCGGATCGAGACCGTTGCTGCCGTCGTCGGCGATCACCGCCGTGTTGATCACCTCCGCCTGTCCGGGCGGAATCGGATCGTCCACGCGCACCCCGAAGCGAGCGGTGCCGCTGGCGCCGACGGGCATGTCGCCCAGGACCAGCGTGCAGACGGTACCGGCCGGGTCTCCGTCCGCGCAGCTCCACACATTCGGCAGGCTGCCGATGGCCGCGTAGGTAGTGCCCACCGGTACGGTCTCCGTGATGACCACGCCGGTGGCGTCCTGGTTGCCGACCTGCTGATAACTGAGCGTGTAGGGAATCACGGCGCCCGGCCGGCCGATGATGTCGTTGTCGTCCTTGGCGATGACCAGGTCCGGCTGGGCGATCACCGGCGTGGTGTCGAAGGCCAGCGCGATGATCGGGATTCCCTGGCTGTTGCTGCCGTCGTCGCTGATGAACACGCCGTTCTGGATCTGTTCCACCCCGGCGGGCAGCGGCGCGACCACGCGCACGGCGAAATTGGCCGTACCCTGGTCGCCGGCGTCCAGCGCGCCGATGGCCAGCGTGCAAGGGGTGCCGGCGGAGCTGCCGTCGGCGCAGCTCCAGGCATAGGGCGCGCTGGCCGCGGCATCGTAGAAACTGTTGTCCGGCACCACGTCGCGCAACTGGACGCCGACCGCGTCCTGGGTGCCGATGTTCTCGTAGTCCACCTGGTAAACCACGGTGCCGCCGGGCACGGTGGAGATGCCGCCGTCGTCCTTGGTGATGTCCAGTGCGGGGGCCGCGAGGATCGGCGTCACGTCATCGTCATCGTCGGTTGAGCCGCTGTCGTCCTCGATGAAGGCCTGGTTCGCGACCTCGGTCACGTTGATCGGCAGCGGGTTGTCCACCGTCGCCGCGAAATACACCGTGCCGCCCTCCCCGGCGCCCAGGGCACCGATCACCAGGGTGCACACGGTGGCTGGCGGCGCGCCCGTGGCGCAGGACCAGCCCGGGGTGGAGGCGCCGGCATTGAAGGTCGTATTGGCCGGAACGGCATCGGTGATCACCACGCCCACGGCGTCCTGGTTGCCGATGTTGCCGTAGTTGAGCGCGTAAACCACGGTGCCACCCGCGGCGGCGATGTCGGAAACATCATCCTTCTCGATGGACATTTCCGGCGCCGCCTCGATGGGCACCACCGTCGGGTCGTCGGGGTCGGGTGTATCGGGGTCGTCGGAATCAAAGTCCGGCAGTTCGAGGCTGCCGACCTGCGCCTGGTTGACGAACTCCATCGCCACTTGGGCGGGGTACGGCAGCGGCACGGCCACCTGGTAGGTGAAGCTGGCGGTCGCATTGCCCGGAATGCTGGGGAACAGCACCTCGATGCCGGTATCACCCGCCACGTTGCCCATGACCACGGTTCCCGTACCGCTGGTGATGATCACGGACCCTGCCTGGAACTCGCCCAACGGGTCCGGCTGGTCGGTGACGGTCACCTCGGTGGCCTCGCCGAGACCCGTGTTGCTCACCTCGATGGTGTAGGTCACCAGGTCGCCGGGCACCGCCGGGTTGTTGGGCCCGCTCCAGGCCTTGGTGGCGTCGAGAATGGGCAAGGCCAGGGTGTCCGCGGCCTGCGCCGTGGTCTCCCGCGCGGCGGGATCCTGCGCGCGCAGTGACAGGGCGAGGGCGTCCGCGGTGTTGGGCACCTCGTCGACTGGCGACGGCACCACCAGTTCCAGGCTGAACACCACGCTGCGGCTGCCGCCGGGGAAGATGACCTGGTTTTCCGCCGGCAGGTCCGGGTCGTTTTCGGGTCCGAAGGACACGGTGGTCACGCCACCGGCGGAGACCGCGTCGACCGCCCAGCCGGTCGGCACCGTTTCGGCCTGTAGGCTCCCGGCTACGAAGATGGTCTCGTCGAACTCATCGGTCACCAAGGTGGAAAACGCCGGGCCGGTGCCGGTATTGGTCACCGTCAGGGTGATGGGCACCCGACTGTCCTCGATCTCGCCGAAGGCCTTGCTCAACGCCAGTTCGGGTTCGACCACGTCGACCGTGGCCTGGGCGGTGCGCGTGATGATGCCGTTGGCCGGGCCGAACTCGAACACGGCGTCGTTGGTCAGCTGGTCGCCGCCTGCGTTACCCGGCACGTCCAGCACCCGCGCGGTGATGCGCACGGCAATGGTGTCGTCCAGGTCCTGCTGGTTGTCGTTGACGTTGGTGACGTCCCCGAATTCGAAAGTCACCGTGTTGCCGGTAATGTTCGGCGTACCCGACAGGCTGGTGCTGATATTGGCGCCTAGTGTGTGCATGCTGGCGCCCTCGATGGCCAGTTCGGCCGGCAGCGTGTCGGTCAGCGTGACGTTGGCGGTGGTGCCGTTGATGAAACCGGCCACCAACTCGTAGGTCACCAACTCGCCAATGGTCAAGTCGATCAGCGCAGGGTCGCCCTGGTCTTCGGCGGTGGCGAGCACGCTGGTGTTGACCAGGCGCTTGAATACCTCACCATCGCCCGGTGCAAACAAAGTGATCTGGTCGGTGTCCCCACCCACACGGCTTTCGGCGGAGCCGGGCGCGGATTCCCAGTCCAGCGTGGACTGGTTGATCGACACCCCGGGCACGGGGAGATTCACGGCTGTGCGCACCTGGTACTCGATGGTACAGCTGCCGGTATCCAGCGGCAGTTCGTCGAAGCTGAAGCTGACCAGGGCAGGCGGCGAGCCGGCCAGGGAGGAATCCACCACCAGCCCGGGACAATCCGAACTCACCGTGGCGTCGTCCTCCCACAACACGAACTCGTCCAGCGCGTCGGTCAGCTCGATCGTGAATGCCGGCGCCGAGGAATCCGGCAGGTGGCTGACGACCAGGCTGACGTCGACCAGCTCATCGGCGCCGCGCACGTCCAGTTCCAGGCTGCCGTCGATCCACTGGTTCAGCTCGAGTCGGGGCTCGACCACGGTGATCGGCGCCTGGTCACCCATGGTCAGATTGGCCGAATCGAGGCCGGCGGTGTTGAACAGGAAGTCCACGCCGACCGGGATGCCCTGGTTGATGGGCAGGTCCTTGACGATGCCCACCACCTCGAACACCACCTGGTCGTCTGGACCGACGGTGTCCGGGTTCGCATTCGGTGTGTTGACCACGTCGCCCAGAATCCACGTCGCGGTGTCATCGAAACCCTGGTCGCCGAAGCTGCAGTCCGGCTGGCAATCGGCGCCCGGGTCGCCATGGGCGGCGCCACCGGAAAGCGTCAGGTCGGCGCCGATGGCGAGGATGGACGAGGACATCAGCTCCACGGCGCCATTGAGCGACGGCAGCACGTCGGCCACGGAGACCGCCTCGGTGGTGCCGTCCGGAAAGGTCGCGGTGATCTCGAAGGTCACGGTTTCGCCGATCGTGACCTGCTCGTTCTCCGTTTGCGGAATGTCGCTACCGACCAGCAGTTTCTCCAGGCCCGGATCGCCTACGGTCACCGGCCACTCGGCGTCATCGCTGTAGCTGCGCTCGTCCTCGTTGGTGGGCGTGAAGGCATCCAGCGAGGTCCATGTGACATCGGCGTGGTTGATGATCAAGGTGCCCGACACCGCGGCCACGCTGACGGTGGCCTGGAACTCAATCTCGCAGCTGGCGCCGAGCGGGAACGCCGTCCAGGCGGCGCTGACCGTATCACCGGACTCGACAGGGCCTGTATCCGGCGCCGCGGTGCAGTTCGCGCCGACCGCCACCGTACCTGGCACCAGCTGCAGCTCGGGTGGCAGCGTATCGGACAGCATCACATCGTAGGCCACGGCGCTCGATCCGCCCTGGTGCGCGACCCGCAACGTGTAGGTGATGGTGTCACCGGCCTCCACCGAGCCCGTGTCGGCGCTCTTGGTCAACGACAGCAGCGGTTCCACGATGCGGATCGCCGCAGTGTCGCTGCCGGACAGGCCCTGGTTGAAGAGGACGGTACCGACATTGTCGTCTTGCGCGCTGTTCTGGTTGACCGGCAGATTCTTGACCCGCGCCACCACCTCGACCTCGATGAGGTCGTCCTCGTTCACCTGGCTGTCCGGGTCGTTGAAGATGACCATCGGGAAATCCACGCCGACGAAGTCATCCAGGCCGTCGCCCAGGGACAGGTCGTCCAGGACGGGGACCGGCACAACGCCCGGAACCGTTAGCTGCGCGCCGTAGGGCTGGCGGACCGTCGCGGAGATCACTTCCAGCACGGCGCCGCCCGTGGGCAGCGTGTCCTCGATGGCCAGGTTGGTGGTGTCGCCTTCGGGCAGGGTGGCCGTGAGCAGAAAGGTCACTTCCTCGCCCACCGCCAGTTCTTCCACGCCACCTTCGGCCACGGTATCCACCTGGCTGGAGGCAATGACCGTCTTGGTGATACCGACGTCGAAAATCTTCAGGTCCGCGCAGCTTTCGTCCTCGTAGGTATTGGCGGCGCCGCCGGGGCCGGTGGTGTCGCCCGTGCGCTCCACGGCCAGGGCGTTGGAAGGCGGCGAAGGCAGCGTGGGGTCGTCGTCGTCAAGGCTGGACCAGCGGCCCTGCACGCAGTTGGTCAGGACCGTACCCGCCGGAATCGGCGGCTGACCCGTGGTGTCGAACACCAGGGTGCAGTCCGATCCGACCGGGAACTCGTTCCACAGGGCATTGAGCTGCAGGGTGGCCAGGCTGTAACCCGAAGGCTGCAAATTGCAGTTCTCGAAGGTGAGCGTGTTGCCGTCCGGTGTCACACCCAGCGGAAAGGCGTCTACCAGGCTGAACTCGAAGGCCTCGGCATTGGAGTTGCCCGCATGACGAACGCGGATTCTGACCGTGGCCGGGTTGCCGCTGTCCGCCGAGGCGGGATCGAACTGCTTGGTGATGTCGAGGGTGGGCTCGACCACCGTGACGTTGGGCGCGAAGTCCTGCGCCTGCCCACGACCGGCGGCCGTAGCCCAGCTCCACAGGGCCCGGTTGTGCAGCGTGGCGCCCCGCACGTTGCCGGCGGTGTTCAACACGCGGGCGGTGTAGTTGAGCGTGATGGTCTCGGGTATGCCGTTGTCGGTATTGGCGTTGACCACGTCGCCGAAACCGAAGTCGACTTCCGTGGGGCCGACCAGGAGCCGGCGGTCGGGGCCTTCGTCCCCGCCGCCCTGCGCGACAATGGCCGCGTTGGCGATGACCCCCGGGTCGAAACTGCCGACCGAGGTCGACAGGCCGGGGGAGGCGACGATCGAATCCAGCGCCACGAAGGCCAGGCCCGGCGTGAGCAGGTCATCGAACTGCACCTGCGGGGAAGCACCTTCCGGCACCGTGATCACCACCTGGTAGGACACCATCTCCCCGATGTGCGCCCTTTGCAGATTCCCGGCGTAGCCCGGCGTGACCGCGGTGATGGACTTGCTGACGGATGGCGTGGCCAGAGTCAGCTCCGCGGAATCGGTGCGAACCGGGAAAGTCGTGTTGCTGCCCTGGGTCGACGTGAAACTCACGCTGGCCGTATTGATCAGTGTCTCGCCCGCCACCACGCCGGCATCGACCGTGCAACGCTGGCGGATCAACAGCGTGTCGGCGCCGAACGGCGCGCCGCCCCCGGGCGGCACCTGGTCGTTCCCTGGCAGGGGGCTGGGCACGTCGATGCCGGCCTGCAGGCTGTTGCCGTTGAAGGGCACCTGGTTGCCCAGAGCGTCGGTCACGTCAGCTGCGGTGAGCGCCTGGCAATTCAGCCCCGGCACCGGCGGATCCTCGATGGCCAGGTTGTAGGCGCCCTGGCTGCCCCGGTTCTCTACCGTCAGCAGGTAAGTGACCACGTCGCCCGCGTCCGCACCGCTGGCGTCGGAATCGGCCAGCGCCTGTGCCGGGTCACCCGGCGCGGGTGGGCTCACGGTCGCGCCCGGGTTGCCCACCGACAGTATCCCTTTGGTGATGAACACATTGGGGGCGCCGACGTTGAAGCCCTCCCCCACCAGTTGTGTGTTCACTTCGCCGTTGCTGTTGACCGAGCTGGCCTGCATCAGGTTGGTCAGGTACAGGCCGTCGGCGAAGGGCAGGTTGGTGATGGTGACCGTGATGTCGGCCGCCACGCGCTCAAAGCCCAGGCCCGCGGGATCGGGCCAGGTCAGGGTAAAGGAATTGCGCCCGATGTCGGCGCTGTAGACCGGCTCCTCGTCGGTGATGCCTGGCAGGCTGGGGATGGTGATGTCGGTGTCAGGGTCAATATCGGCGACGTACACCACCGGCAGCGGCAGATAGTCGGTGATGCTGATACCCAGCGCGTCACGCGAGGGAATGTCCATTTCCAACCGGAAGGTAATGGTGTCGCCCGGCGCCAGCGGATTGGGCACGGGAATCGGCGCCACCACGGATTTTTCCGGCACTGTTGGCTGCACGGTGACCCCCGCCGCGGAACCGTCGTTGCCCACGCCGCCCTCGCTGTGGGTGTAGTCCGTGTCGACAGAGTTGCCGAGAGGGTCGGAGGCGAGGACGAATTCGCCGTTGGCATAGGTCTGCAACACCTCAGCGTCGTAGCTCAGGTTGGCGTTCGAGGCGAGCGGGAAGCTTCCCCCCGTGGCCGCAGGGATGTCGAACACCAGCGTGGTCTCTCCCGGGCCGGGGCCGGCACTGACCGCCGGTGGGCCGAGGGGTATGGCGGCGCCGTTCACGATCAGATTCTGGTTGCCCACGTATGCGAGTCCGTCATCGAGCACGTCCTCGACCACCAGGTTGGTCAGTTCCTCGCTGCCATCCGTGTAGTCGGTAACCTGGATATGAATGCCGAAACGCACGGTTTCCCCGGGCACCACCACCTGCGGGGAGGCGACCTTCTGAACGGCCACGTGCTTGGCCAGCACCTCGGCGGTGTCGCTGTTGTTGTAGAGCATGCCCTGATAGTCGTAGTCGACGTCGACCTGGTTAACGATCAGCTGGGTGTCGTTGCCGTTGGTCTCGTCGAGAATGTCCGAAATGTACACCGGCAGGGACACGATGATGTCGGTTGTGCTGGCGGTGCCCACAACAACCGGGCAGGTGACCTCGAACAGCCCGCCGGTAGCAGGTGCGAGGTTGGGCTCGCTGGTGACGCTGCAAGCGGCGCCGGTGATGGTCGCAGGCGTGCCGGTCCACTGGATTTCCGTTGGCAGGTCGTCGTACAGCACCAACCCGTTCAACGGCGCGCCTTCGGAAATGTTGACCACGTAGGTGTAGGTGAACGCGTTGCTCGGCCCGGGCGGTCGCTCACCTTCTGGCACGTCGGCGGTTTTCGCCACCCGGGCCAGCTGGGGTGTGAGGGTGGCGGACAGCACCGCATCGCCGGTGATGGGCCCGTTATCGCCCGTGGGCGTGTCTCCGAACTCGAAACCAGGGACATAGTTGAATTGCAACGGAACGCCAATCTCCGCGCCCACCTCGGCACTACCGCACAGGTCCAGGACCAGCGGCGGTTGACCCTGCACCACCGAACCAACGGGATAGCGGATGATACTCGCCGTACTTCCCGGTTCGGCCGACACCAACACGCCGGATATGGGGTCAGCGATCATGCCGGAGCCATCTACGGTGCCGACGGTCTCGATTTGCGGAACAAGCCCCAGGAAGTTGACGAGCGAGACCGAGACGCCAGGCGGCACTACCCCAAAGATGTAAGGTCCGTAGCCCTCCGCCGGATCGGCATTGGTGAAGGTGGCCGAGGTGCAGACCTCTTCGCCAATCAGGGGTTCGAAGGCGGTTCCGCCGGGGACGACGATCGGCGTCTGGGCCAGGCCGACGACGGGCGACACGACGCCCAGCAGCACAGACAGCAGGATGGCCGCGAAGGGAATCTTGACGGGCCGCGGCCGGTCACAGATGTCGCGCATCAATTCACTTTCACTTGAATAGTTGATGCCAACCCCTTTGGCGCAACTGCCTGTGATCTTGAAGGACTACTGTCAAGATTTTAAACATTCCTGTGAGAGATCGCCAGAAACTTCCCCGACCACCGTTGGGCGCCGTGCCGCACAAGTTCACCTGGTCGCAAATTCGTGAAATATGGGCAGGCACGAGTGTCTGCCCCTTTCAGAGGCAGGCCTCGTACTCCAGGTCGCAGACCAGCCGACAGAACGTCGTGGCATCCGGCTCGGCCTGGCAGCTGCAGTCGCATTCGGGCGGAGCTTCATCGACCGCGCCCCCGGCTTCGCCGGATTGCCCCGGGTCCCCCGCAGAATTCTGGCCCGAAAACGCGCCGGCATCTTCGAGCATCTCCATCACGTCGGGCGACAGGCCGAATGACTGGGCGACATCTTCCGCGACCTCTTCGATGGATTTTTCGACGGGCCGCGCCCGCTCGTCCTCCTGGAACGGCGCCACCGAGCTGAAGTAGCCGCTGACCGTGGTCCGCGGCTGGAAGATGGGCGGATCATCGCCGTTGGGCAACCATTCCGCCAGGGACGCCACGAAGCGCCCCCTGATGACGAACGGGGAGTACTCTTCGATGGTGACCTGCCCCCTGAGCGGTGAACGACCGGTTTCGTCCGCCGGGCCGATGGCGGATAGCCGCTTGCCCCCCGCCATGCTCACGTTGATCGACGCATTGTCGAAACTTCCGGCGAAGCCGTAGTCGATCAGCGGAAAGCTGATGCCCACGGAACTGCCGTCGATGCCCTCGAGCCGCGCCACGATGTTCTCCATGGTCTGCCCGACGTCAGTACCGATCTGGCGGGACATGGCCTGCAAACCGCCCATGAACTGCGCCGCCTGCCCGCCGGCGCCGGTGGTCTGGGACGGCATGGCCCAGGTGCCCGGCCTCAGGTTCAGGCTGATCAGCATGTGGGGGCCACAGGCGTCGTAGCGGAACGGTTCCACGCAGTCGCGCTCCCGCGTGGAGCGCGACACTTCCACCGCGCTGTCCACGTTGGCGGTCAGGGAATCCTTGTCCTGCTTCATCTGCCGGGCGATGTCGTCCTGGGTCTCTGACCGCTGCTGGTTCAGGGTCTTGCTGCGTCGCTTGAACGTGGGTTCCTGTTTCGGCAGGGCGGTGCGGCTCGTCGGCACCGGCACGGTCGCCAGGGCGCTGTTGCCCATGGTCGGCAGCGTGACCACCAGGTCGAACGTTCGCTCGACGGTGCGCCCGGGGTTACGGGCCACGTTGGTGACCACGTACAGCGTTCGCTCCGTGCTGTCGTGCAGGAAGCCTTTCCACGCGGCGTAGTAGTCGTATTGGCGGTCCGGCAGGGCGACGGGCTCGCCACCGATCACGCCGATGCTCGAACCGGCACGCACCACGGATATGTCTTCGAGCAGCGTGCGGTCGTCGTTACCGGCCAGGAAGGAAATCTGGGACAGGCCCGGCAGGTTGAATTCGTTCACCCAGATACAGGTCGCGGCCATGGGTTCGATGGTGAGCGTGACCGTCTGGTGGGTGGTCTGCAGGTTCAGGTCGATCTCCTTGCAGCCGGAAGGAAAGAGAATCCTGAGCCAGTTCCGCAGGCTGGTCGCCACGGCCGCCGCCTTCTCGGCATCGGTATTCGCCTCGGCCATTCGACGGTCATGTGCATTGGACGGGGGCACGCGCAACGCGAAGTCGGCAATGAACAGGGAGTAGAGAAAATCGAGGCGGTGCCCGGTCCGGTTGCGCAAACCCTCGTTGGCCCAGCGAACATCCCGGGTCCAGGACTGGGCGCCTTCCGGCGGGATGTCCAGCAAGCCGGGTTTGTCCGGATCACGGGTCACCAGGTAAGAATACGTCATGCCGGCGTCGTGGGCGCGTTCGACATAGTGCCAGAACGAACTGGTCAGGTAACCGGCGGCCAGGCAGGTCTCATCTTCCGCCGCTGCCGCTTCCTCGGTTCTGGCGCCGTCGGGGTATTCACAGGTCTCACCGAATTTATCGACGTTCTTGCGCGCAGGAAGCGGCACATCGTAGCGGCGGGCGCCGTAATCCTTGGCCACGCCGCCGGCGCCGCGGTTGGGTTGGTATCGTCCCGCCCACAGGGCTTCGCGCACGTCGTTGCCCACCGCATCGGGGATTCCTTCCGATATCCAGAACCAGGGCGTGTTGCGACTGCAATGCTCGGCGATGGCGAAACCGTAGGGCGTATTGGCCAGGATGGCGTGCATCAGCTCATGGACCAGCGTTTGGTAGCCCTGGTGGTTGACCCCCGTACTGTCGAGCGCATTTTCCTGGACAAGGTACAGGTACTCCGAGCGATACCTGTTCTGTTCGTCGGCGCAGTAGCCGGCATAGGTCCCGATGGTGCTCGCACTGCCCCGACAGCCCCCAACCCCCCTGCGACACAGGTATACCCGGTAGGCGGGACCTGAAGGCGTCTGGACGATGGGTCGAATCGCGGGCGCCGGAAAGTCGTTTTCACGCAGCCAGACCCCCACTTCGTTCAGAGCCCGCTCCAATTCCTCGATCGCCGCAGCCGGAGGCCGGTTGGTGCTGTCTTCCGTTTCCTCCGCGGCCGCCAGGTCCGTATCCTCGCCGTACTCGGTGATGGGCGAGCCCACGAACACCTCGAACCGTTCCACCATCCAGGATTCCTCGGCCAGCGCCGGAGCCTGCCACGATATGACCATCAGAAGCAGGCCTGGCAGAAGCAGGCCGGGCAACAGCAAGGCCCACGCGGAACCGGGCCCGGGTGATCCGCTTTTCCTGCTGGCCGGATTGTGATCGACGCCTCGCATAGGGCAATGCTCCAGGCTCCGCTCTTCGGCGCCAGCAAGACCCGCTGAACCGAATCGAAGCCGTTTCTACCAGTCTAGCGCCGCTCAGCCGCTATGCTTAGAAAGCCACCCGGCGCGAGCAGCGCGCCCGGGGGAGACCCCATCAACGAGATAACGACAAACATGAACGGATGAGACCCGAGACCCCCGCACTGTCCAACTCGATAGCGGAGCAGCCCGGCCGGCAGCGAGCCAGGCTGCGCCTCGCACTCGGCGTGTTGCTCTGCCTGCTTGCCGGCCCGGCCTGGTCCCAATGGGCCGCCGAGGCCGGAGACCGGGTTCGCAACGGATTTGGTCCTGAAAGCGCCGCCGGCGCATCGGCCTGCCGTGGCGCTTGCGGCGCCGGCTGCCCATCCAGTTGCGACCAGGAAGTGCGTTACGAATGCCGCGCCGACGGTTCCCTGACCCGGGTGCGGCGCTATTCCTGCGGCACGCACCCCGCCTGCCGCGACCACGACGATTGCCTGGACCGTTGCGTCAGCGAGCAGGCCGAGGGCTACGACTGCGCCGCCTACTGCCACTCCGAGGCCGTTGATGCCTGGGGGATGGAGCCCGCGCTGACCTGGGCGGCCGGTGGCGGTCCCTACCAGGGAGACGCCATCATCTTCGACTACAGCATGGACCGCCCCGGTGGCGCCGAGGCGGTCTATGTCTGTCCCGAGGGCGCCGAGCGCCAGTGCGCGGACGGACAGGGCCTGTGCCAGAGGAAAGGGCGGCCCGTGGATCCCGTGTTCGGGGGCTACCAGGGCGGCGCGGCCAAACGCATGCAGATCGAGGGCTTCCGCTCCGGGCGGGTGTGTACGGCGGGTTCGCGACCCGAGGAAGTCTGCCGTGTCTCCATGGACATCCCCATTACCGGCCAGGACCGCTGCCGGCAGGCGGAAGGGGACGTGCCCTGCAGCTGGTACGGCTTCGAGATGAATTACCGCAACGCCGTGCCGGGTGAACCCATGTACTGCAGGACCTCGGCGGACGGCGAAGATTTCCTGGGGCGCATGATCAGCAAGGGCATGGCGGCCGGCGGCTCGCCTGGCGGGCACGATGACGACAGCGCCGACCCCGCGATCCCGAAGGAGTTTTCGCAGATCTTCGAGCAGGTCCAGCGGGACGTGGAGAAGGGCCGCTCGCTCGAAGGCGCGCTGTCCGACATCACGATCGTGACCGAAGACGGGCAGGTTGTCGGTGGCCCGGCCGGCCCCTCGCCCTATCCCCGACCCGGTGTTCCCAACGAGGTCATGCTGGACGGCTCGTCGGGTCACGTCATGGTGGCCATGTTCGAGCGCACCGACGGGGGCGCCCCGGGTTCCGTGATCGAGCACCAGGTGACCTGCCTGCAAGGTGGCGAGCCCGTCGTGGAAACCACGTTCCGCCTGCACTTCGCCGACACCGGCCCGGCGGCCGGGGGCCGGCCGTCGGACCCGGGTGACGGCAATTGCTCCTGCGCCTGCAGCAACAAGGACACCGCGGACGAGCTGTGCGCCTTCTTCTGCGAGGAGGAGTTCGCCGCCTGCGGACGTTGAATCCGCCCGGCAGAGCACCGCGGCTTGTCCTATTAATGAAAAAGCGGGGTCACCATTCCACCGGGCCCCGTCGCTGACCCGAGGGAAAACACCATGCGAACCATGCAGCGACTGACTTTGCTGTGCCTCCTAATGCCCGCGCTCGCCCAGGCCGAAGAATGCTTTGTCCAGGGCGGTAACCTGGCGGCCCTGGACGACGCCATCGCCCAGCGTTGCGCCCACATCCGCATCACCCCGGACATGAACGGCATGCGCGAATTCGACCTGTCGTTTCCGGTCATCGAAACCGGCTATCGATATGACTTCGACTGGGACGTGACGTTCTCGGCGGACGATGAGGCCAGCCGGGTGACGTTTCGCCCCGCCGCCGGCCTGGAAAACGATTTTCGCTTCGGCCGCATCGACGCAGCCGCCACCTTCCTGGGCAACAACCTCAAGTTCGAGTTGTTCGGCAGCGAGGACAACGGCGGCACCTTCCTGGTCGAGGATGGCAGGCTCGAACTTCATTTCGGCAAGATCGCGCTGAGTCATTCAGGCGGCTTCGGCGGCGCCATCGCGGCCCAGGGCGACAGTTCGGTGTTCCTGGACCGGGTGCGGTTCAACGAGAACCACGCGGACCTGGGCGGCGGCCATCTCGCGTTCCACGGCGCATCCACCGGGCTTCTGTTCGGCAACAAATTCTACGAAGGCACTGTCAATTTCGGATTCTATGGACACGCCCTGGATGTCAACACCACCGGCATCAACGAGTACGGCGTGGCAGTCAAGAGCCTGAACAACAGCTTCTTTTCCAGCCAGGACATCAATTTCGGCGACTTTCGCGCGTCATTCCTCAGCCTCGGTGACTCCATCAACTTCGATACGGACGCCTTTAACGCCGTGGCGCCTGTCACTTTTGGCGGAACACTGATGGCGCGATACCGCACCGGACTGAGCCCCCTGAAGCGCCGCCCGGACGAACCGGGTACACAGGCGGCCTGCAACGACTTCGGCACGGACGCGTTCAGTTCCCTGGGCTACAACATATCCCCGGACGACAGCTGCGGCCTGAACCAGGCCACCGACCAGCCCAACACGGATGCCCTGCTGGCGCTGAGCGAGTTTGGCTGGCTGGTGCCGCAGGCAGGCAGCCCGGCGATCGACGGCGGCCCCGAGGCCGTACTGATCGAGCCCGGCAACCCGCTGGCCATCGTGCCTTGCGCGACCGTCGACGGCCGGGGCACGGCCCGGCCCCAGGACGGTGACGGTGACGGTGACTACGAATGCGACCTCGGCGCGGTGGAGATCCAGGGTCCTGGCAGCATCATCCCGGCCCACAGCGGCGCCTACTACAACAGCACCCGCAACGGCGAAGGCAATTACGTCGAGATTCTCAGCGACGACCTGGCAGTGATCTACACCTTCACCTACAAGCCCGACGGCAGCGGGCCGGCCTGGTTCGTGACGCTGGCCGACATCGAAGACAACGCGCTCGTCGCGCTGGAGATGCAGCGGCCCATCGGCGCAAGCTGGGGTAATGCCTTCGACACCGCGGACATCAGCCGCGACCCGGCCGGCGCCATGAACCTGGTGTTCCCCACCTGCACGGTGGCCAACCAGGTCGGCAATGCCGCCTACACGGGTCTGCCGGACCTGGGCTACGAGGGGCTGGTCTCGCGCACCTCCCGCGTGTCACAGATTTTCGGTTGCGGCTTCACGCCCTCGCCCAACGCCGGCCTGTCGGGCTCGTTTTACAACCAGGCGCGCGACGGTGAAGGCCTGATCATCCAGTGGCTGGCCAACGGGCAGGTGCTGGTCATCATGTTCACCTACGATCCCGACGGCAACCAGATGTGGCTGACCGGCACGGGCACGCCCAACGGCAAGTCGGTGACCATCGACGTGGTGTATCCCGCCGCGTCCACCGCCTGGGGCCGAAACTTCAATCCGAACGAAATTGACCTGCAGCCCTGGGGCAGCTTCACGCTGACCTGGACCACCTGTAACGCGCTTACGTTCGCCTGGAGTTCGACGGTGGCCGGCTACGGCAGCGGCAGCCTGGAGTACAGTCGCCTGACGGCTTTGGTCAACACGAGCTGCCCAACATTCTGAACCCGGTCCGCCAGGGCGGCAGAATCCCCCCGACGACAAGGCGACCACCCCAGCCTTCCGGTCATCCCCCGCCCGGTGGCGACCAACAACCAGTGAAGGTTCTTGCCGGGGTCACTGTAAGGTTGGCCGATTTCGCGCGTCCCCTTACCTGAACCCATACAGGAAGGAAACAATGCCGACACAGGCCGGAGGCTGGGGCGGTGCTGACAGGATGGCCATGCCCCGATTCACCCGACGACGAACCCGCCAGCGACGCAACGAGGCCATCGCCGCGCTGGACACCCACGCCGGCCTGGTGCTGCAGTCCGCAGCGCGAATTCTCGGGTCGGTGGCGGATGCCGAGGATGTCGCCCAGGACGTGGCGGAAAAACTGCTGCGTTCACCACCGGGGGACATTCGCAGCTGGCCCGCCCTGCTGAAGACCATGGCGGTCAACCGTGCCATCGACGTGCTTCGGCGGCGACGTGAGGAGGACTCCGATCACGAGCCCGTCTCGCATGACGGACCGGAGCAGGCCGCGACCCGACACGAAAAGGCGCAGACGTTGCGGCGTGCCCTGGCCCGCCTGTCCGAGCGTGACGCACTGCTGTTTGGCCTCTATTACCTGGGCGACCTGACCCAGGCGGACATCGGCCGACAGCTGGACATGACTGCCACCGCCGTGGGCGTGGCCCTGCACCGGCTGAGGCAACGCCTGGCCGCCACCATCGACCCTTCCCAGAAGCCCGACCCCTCAGGAGGCTCATGACCATGAACACGCCGATTGACACATTGATCGACGACTGCATCGAAGCCGCCCGCACCGACGTGGCGGACACGGCCCTGGCGAGCGCGCGCGAACGGTTCCGGGCCACCCTGCCCGCCCCGCGCGTGGCCCGCTCCCGCCCGGTAACCTGGGTCCGGTGGGCCGGCGCCACCGCGGTGCTCGCACTGGTCGTCAGCATCACGCCCCTGCTGCTGCCCGAGCGCCTCGCCGGCAACAGCCTGGCGCTTGCCCAGCAGTGGTTCGAACGCTACACCACGCTGCAGCTGGAGATGGTGACGCGCCAGGAAGGACGGGCGCTCAGCCGTCTGGCGGTGTGGACCGACCACACCGGCGCCACCCGCGTGGACGTGCCTCCCGTGAGCCACGTGATCGACCCGGCCAACAACGAAATGCGAACCGTGTTGCCGGGTGGCGAAGTCATGCGCCAGCCCATCGCCGTCGATTCGGATGCCTTCGCGCTGGGGGATCACCTGGAATGGCTGGACGAACTGCGCGACTTCCAGGGGCTGGCCGAGGTGGTTGGGCAACCGCGTTCACTGAACGGCGTGCATGCCCTGGGCTGGTCTCTCGAACTGGCGGGCGGGCATTACGTCCTCTGGGTGGACCCGGCAGACAACCGGCCCCTGCTGCTCGAAGCGACCCTGCCCGGCGGCTTGAGCATGGAGACGCGCTTCACCTTCGACGAGGCCCTGCCGGAGGACATCTTTCAGCCGGGGCCGGCGGCTTCACGCTGAACGATCCCGCCCATCGAGGCGCCGCCCGGCTCAGTGCACCCACTCCTGTTCGAGCCAGGCGGCCGCCTCGCCGTCCCAGCTGACCTCGTGTTTGAGACCGGCGTCTTCGCCACCGAAGAACTCGTAGATCACCAGGCCGTCCGCCTGTACGCTCTCGATGATTCGCCCGGGCCGAAACCCGGCGTCCGCGGCCGAAAGCGCGGCGCTGACGGCGGAGGGCACGCGCTCCATGCCGATGTCGCGCTGCGTTTCCACGACAGCCCACTGCCCGTCCACCTGCGTGATGTCAAACTCGGTTTCCATCCCGTCGGGGCCCTCGCCCTCGATATCCCAGTACACCTGGTCGTTGCGTTCTTCACGCTGAGCCTGGTTGAACTCGAGGTCAGGCCCGGCTTCCCGGGCCACCGCCATGACGGCGGCGGGCACGTCGGCCATATCCACGTCCACCTTGCCGGAAGTCTGTACCTGCGCCACGGCGGCGCCCGCCAGCGTGAACGCCGTCAACACGAGTGCGTGATTCCAATGGCTTTTCTTCATGAGCGATTCTCCTTTCATCTGTGAACGTGGGATCGTGCGCCAGCATCAGGCGCCGAGATCGTAGGCGAAGGCCAGCACCGCGCTCAGCGACAGCCACAGCAGCACGGCAAGCGGCGTCCCCACCTTGACGAAGTCGCCGAACGTGTAGCCGCCGGCGTTCATGACCAGCAGATTGGTTTTGTAGGCCATGGGCGTGACGAAGCTCAGGTTCGCACCGAACAGCACCGCCAGCACGAAGGGCTCCAGCGGCAGGCCCAGTTCCATGGCGATGCCGATGGCGATCGGCGTGCCGATCACGGCCGCGGCATTGTTGCTGACGATGTTGGTCAGGATGGCCATCAGCAACATCAGCAGGCACAGCACCCACGGCGGTGACAGGCCCTGGGACAGGAACAGGAACACCTGCGCCAGGTAGTCGGCGCCGCCGGTGCGCATCAGCGCCGAGCCGAGCGCCAGCGAAGCCACGATGATCAGCACCACCTGGGCTGACAGCGCGTGCGTCACGTCGTTCCAGGCCAGGCAGCGGGTGACGATCAGGGCCAGCACGCCCAGCACCGCGCTGTAAGCGATGGGCATGACGCCGGCCGCCGCCAGGGCCACCACGCCAATCATGATCAGCAGCGCCAGCGGCGCCTTGCGCGTGTGCGGCAGGTCGGCGGTGCTGTCGAGCACCAGGAGCTCGCCGCCACGCTTGATCTGGCGCAGGCGCTCGGCCTCACCCTGCACCAGCAACACGTCGCTGGCCTGAAGCCGCCGGTCGTCGATGCCCGGCGTGCGTACGCCCGCGGTTTGCCCGGAACGGTGCAGGGCCAGCAGGTCCAGGCCAAAGCGCTGCTTGAAGCGCAGGTCGCGAATGCGCCGGCCGTGCAGCGGCGAGCCGGCGGTGACCACCACCTCGGCCAGCTTGGCGTCGCCGGTGGACAGGGTCTCCTCGCCTGCTCCGGACACCAGGTCCGCGTCCAGCAGGGCCGCGAACTCGCGCAGGCGCTCGGCGGTGTCCGCCACCAGCAGTCGGTCGCCGGCCTGCAGGCGCACGTCCGGCAAGGGTGAGATCACCAGGCTGCTGCCGCGCAGGATGCGCTCCACCTGGAAGTCCTCCCCGGCTTTTCTGAACAACACCGAGGCCGACTTGCCGACCAGGGCATTGTCTTCGTCCAGAACCAGTTCCGCCTCGAACACGCGGTTGGAGGTGTCCGCCAGTGGTGGCCGCCGGTCGGGCACCAGGCGCGGCGCGACCAGCCACAGGTAGACGATGGCCAGCCCCCCCGCGATGATGGCCGGCATGGCGAAATCGAACATGTCGAACCGCTCCATACCCATGTCCGCCGCCACGCTGACGACCAGCAGGTTGGTCGAGGTGCCGATGGTGGTCGCCATCCCCCCGACCAGGGTGGCAAAGCCCATGGGCAGCAGGATGCCGGCCGTCCCGGTGCCGCTGCGCGCCGCCGCGCCGATCAGCATGGGCAGCATCAGCACCACGATGGGCGTGTTGTTGACGAAGGCGCTGAGCACCGCACCCACCAGCAGGGTCAGCAACAGGGCCGCGGCAGGGCTCCATTTCCAGAAGCGGCCCAGACGCCGGGCCACCGGCTCCAGGGCGCCGGTACGCACCAGCGCCTGCCCCGCGATCATCAGCGCGCAGACCGCCACCAGGGCTTCGTGGCCAAAGCCATGGAAGAACTCGTGGGCTTCCAGGTGCACGCCGTCGCGCTCAAAGGGGAACAATTCGAACCCGATGACCAGCAACACCAGCACCGCCAGCGAGGACGTCTCCAGGGGAATGCGCTCGCGCGTGAACAGGAACAACGCCAGCCCCGTCAGCAGCAAAACCGCCAGGGCATGTTCATTGGGGATGGCCGGAAAGCCCATGATCGCGATGCCGGCTCAGTGCGCGCCGGGCGGCGGCAGCCCGGCCTCGGCGCGGCCAGACCCGGTTTTGATGGAGAAATCCGTCCCGGCGTGCCGCGCGCCGCCCGGGCCACACAGGTAAGCCACGGCGCGCGCTACCCATTCGGGTGGAATGTGTTGCGAGGGATCCAGCCGGCTGACACGGTTCAAGCCGGAGGCGCGAATCTCCACCTGCATGGGCGTGGCCACCGTACCCGGACTCAGGCCCACCACGTGGATTCCACGCGCACCGTACTCGAGGTGGGCGCCACGGGTCAGCGACAGCACCGCGGCCTTGGAAGCACAGTACGCGGTCCAGCCTTCGAGCACGCCGGTGGCCGCGCCCGAGCTGATGTTCACCACCGTGCCGCCGCCCGCCTCCAGCATGAGCGGTATCGCGCAGCGCAGGTTGTGATACACGCCCTTGACGTTGGTGTCGATGGCCGCACCCCATTCGCCGGGATCGGTGTCAGCCAGGTGGGCCATGGGGTGTATGGTCGCGGCGTTGTTAACCACGTGGTCCGGTGCGCCGAATGTATCCACCACGGTGTCGTACAGGCGCGCCACCTGGGCGAAGTCGCCTACGTCGCAGGCCACCGCCAGTGCCTTCGCGCCCCCATCCCGAAGGTCGGCCGCGATCCGCTCGATGGCCCTGGCGCTGCGCGCGGCCAGCGCCACGTGGACCCCCTCGCCCGCCAGCAGGCGCGCCGTGGCCTCGCCGATGCCCTGGCTGGCACCGGTGACCACCGCCACCTGGCCGGACAAGCCCCCCATGGCGCCTCAGCGACCGCTACACACGATGCGCGCCGTAGCGCTGTCGTATGCACAACGCCGTCCCGAATCCAGCGCTTTCATTGCCGCCTCGGGGGTTTCGTAGGCCGTGTCGTCGGACAGAAACCGTGCATTCGACCCCACGAACGCCGGGTCGTGGATGGCGTCGAAGTCCTCCTGGCCGACGGCGTACACCGTTTCCTGTTGGGCCACGCCGGCCACCGCCGCCTCGAGACCGCCGCCTCGATGAATGAAATCCATCACGCCGTCGGACTCCAGGTCGGTGGCCAGCCATTCCAGGTCGAGGATACGGTTCACCGTGCCGTCGCGAAGCATGGCCTGGTAGGCGGCATTGAAGTCAGCGACGATGCGCTCTGCCGCGGGGTGCTGTCGCGACATGGCGAAGTGCAGCTCCCGAAAGCTCAGCGCAACGTCACCGGCGACCAGGCCGGCGCCCTCGCTGTCGATAAAGTCCCGCGCGATCAGTTCGTCCACCAGCGCTACCTCCGCCTGGCCGTCGCGCACGGCCCGCAGGGCATCCTCGACGCCGCGCACCGGCACTTCGGTGAAACTCGCGCGCTGGGCCTGCAGCGCCTCGCCGTAGGCGGCGGCCACTTCAAGCGCCACGCGTTTGCCGGCCAGGGCCTCCAGCCCGCGAATCTCCGGACCGTCGGCGGCGGTCACGGGCACCAGGCGATTGGTCAGGTAAGCGGAGGAAAAGTGCAGCGCCTGGCCACGTTCGGGGGTGAACCACAGCGCGGCGATGCCGTCGATGTCACCGGCTTCGGCGGCGGCCAGGGTGGTCTCCCAGTCCCCGAGGGTCACCTCGCAGCCATGGCCCGCTCGCTCCAGCGCCTGGCACACGATCTGTTCGGCCGTTCCGCGCTGCTCGCCTTCGAGCAGAAAGGGCGGCCAGGGATCGTTGCCCAGCTGCAGGGTCTCGGCCAGAGCGTTGCCGGCCAGCAGGCCAAGACAGAGGATTCCGGGAATCAGGGTTCTCAAGGTGTCCACCGTGCGGTCGTGACTGGGGAAAGACATGATGATAGATCAGGCCGAAGGGCGGCGAAACGGCCCTAGCGGCCCCAGCCGCAACCAATGGCGATCAGCACAAAGCGGCAACGGATCTTGAAGCCGGTTTTCGAGGTCCAGCCAAACACCGGCGTGGCCTTGTCGAACAGCCGGTGCGCCTCGCCGGTGATGTCGCCGGCGTACATGAAGTCGATCAGTTCCGGGTCCGTGAACGGCAACTCCGGCAAGGGGGTTTCCAGCATTTCGTCCAGGCCACGCCGCTCCGGAACGGTGTAGGCCAGGGTGGGCGCAGGCGCCTCGCGCGAGGGCCCGAACAGTTCCAGCGGCGTGGGGCCGTCCTCCAGCAGGGGCTCGGCCATCAGGCGCGTGGCGCTGAGCGCCGGTCTGGCCGTGGACGGTGCGGCGGGTGTTACCGGCATGGGGCGAGCGGGCGGTGGCGGTTCCGGCGCAACGGGCGCTTCCGCGAGCACCGGCGGCGGCGTGTCGTCCGGGACAGGCGGGATATCGGCCGGGTCGGGCGGCGCAGGAAGGGCTGCCAGTGGCGTGTCGGGCGGCGCGCGGCGCTGCGGCACGGGCCGCGGCGGCGGGGTGTGGTCCAGGGTGACCGTCACCGTATGCCCGGCGGGATTGTCGGGGTCCGCGGTCAACGGAATCAGCAACAACAAGGCGTGCACGGCCAGGCCGATGCACAGGGCGACCGCGAACCGAATTTTCTCCACCCGTTCCACGGGCATATTCTAGGCAAGACGCCTGTGAAAACCGTTAAGAGTGCGTTCACGCCGGCCGGGCTGTCGTCAATGCGTTTGTCACTCCACGGCGCGCAGAATCTGCACGCGTACCGGCGTATCCGCTCCGCGGCCCTGCCGCAGAATGCGCTCCAGGTCCTGGCGCAGCGATTCGCTGAACGGCCCGCTCACCGCCAGCACCACTTCCTTGCCGAATCCGTGCTCGATGTCGGACTGGTTCATGCTGATGATTTCCACACCGGTTTCACGGCCCACGCGCTCGCGCACCGCGTCGCGGGTGCCCGCCGGCAGGGGCCTCGAGTAGGGCCGGTGCACGCCGTCGTGTACCTGCAGGTCCAGGTTGTGGAACAGGACCATGACGGTAGGCACCAGCGCCACGGCGAAAGCGGCGAACGTGGTGCGTACCCAGATCGGCGCCTGGTTGCCGCCCAGCGACACGTCCAGCCCGAACAGGCGGAACACCAGCGAAGCGCCCAGCACGATGGCCAGCCAGTTGGTCAGGAACAACAAGGCCGCGCCCAGCGCGATGCCGAACTCCTCCTTGACCAGCGCGATACCCATGGCAGAGATGGGCGGCACCAGCGCCACCGCCACGGCCACGCCGACCAGGGTTCCGGCGAGGCCGGGGCGAGCCAGCGCAAAGGCCGCCGCGACTCCGGAGAACAGCGCGACCAGCAGGTCGAACACATTGGGTCCACCGCGCGCCACGACCTCGGTGGACAGGTCGCTCCAGGGGCTGAGCAGGCCGACCAGCATGGAGGCAAGCAACGCCCCGAGTACGCCCAGGCCCATGGCCTTGAAGGAATGGCGAAACAGGTGGCTGTTGCCCTGCACCAGCGACAGGCCCATGGCCAGCATGGGCACCATGAGAGGCGCCACCAGCATGCCGCCGATCACCACGGCGGCGGAATTCTGCACCAGGCCCAGCGCCGCGATCACCGCGCTGAGCATCAGCATGATGACGAAATCGGCGGACAGGCGGCCGCCCTGCTCCAGGCGCTCGGCCAGTTCGCGGCGTTCCTCGCGCCCCAGGCGTGGAACGTGGCGGTGGAATCGTTCCATGGCGCGCTCGAGCACACCCGGGCCGGCGGCGTTCGCGCCGCGGGTGATGGCGATGGCGAAGGCCGGCTCCGGCGTGTCAGCGCGCAGTTTTCGCAAGACGCTCATGGCCCGGGACAGCTGCCGGGGTTCGTCGGCGTCCGCCAGCACCAGGTCACCGGCTTCGGTGGCCGATTTCAGGCCATCTTCCAGGCTCTCCGGCGGCTCCAGCGAAACGATGTTCGTACCACAGCGCGCTTCCAGTTCGTCTCGTACCCGCCGCAGCGTGCGGCCCGAACTGGCCTTCGCGCGCGGATCGGGCATGACCACCAGGGGGCGCTGGTCGTGGCACAGCAGGTTTGCGGCCACTGACAGACCATGCGCGCCGCCACCGCCGGCCTGGGCGAACAGCACCCGCTCGGGCGGGCCTTCGAAGCCGGCGCAGTCCAGGAACAGGACGTCGTAAGGAGCCGCGCGGGCGATCTGGCGCGGCAGGCTGACGCCGACCCGGGACGCCTCGCCCAGTCTGTCGGCGAGGATCACCTGTCTGACCGGCAGGTCCAGCAGGGCATTGAGCACCGCGCGCCGCGCGCGGTGGCCCCGGCAATCCACCACCACCGCGCCTTCCACGGGCGTGGATTTGAGCCGGCGGAACACCCGCAACAGCAATTCCGGCGCGTCCTCGGCGGGATCTTCGACCGGTTCCGAGCCCTGGATGGGACCGGGCGAATAGCACAACAGCACCAGTCGCTGACCGGCGCGCTCGGCAATGCGCTGCGCCCAGGGCAACGCCTCCAGGTCGGATTCAGCGTGAACCAGCAGTACGGTGTCCAGGAACCTGTCCCCTCGTTCAGTTCGTCAGCGGATGTCGTGCCGTCTGCCGAGCCGGTCCGCCACCACGCTCAGTGGCAGGCCGGGTGACGGTGGATGTCCACGATGCGGTCGGCGCGGCCATTGGCGGTGGCCTTCTGCAGTCACTGGCGTGAACGATGATTCCACCAGCAGGTGCAGGACGTACTGCCGCTCCTCAAGTGTTTCACGTCATGATGGTGGTGTGCCTTGCGGGCCAGGGCGAGGATGCCCCGGGCTCGCGTATTTCTGACTGTCATGATGAACTCCGATTCCGTTCTTCAGAGTTGGTCGTAGGAGACATTGAAGGTGTCGCCGTCCTCGATGCGCCCGGACTGCAGGCCACGGTTGAACCAGCGCATGCGCTGCTCCGAGGTGCCGTGGGTGAAGGCGTGGGGCACGATGCGGCCCTGGGTGCGCTGCTGGATGGCGTCATCCCCGATCTGGTTGGCCGCGCGCATGGCCTCCTGAATGTCGCCCTGCTCCAGGTACTGGCGGTTGTGGTTGGCCCATACGCCGGCCAGGTAGTCGGCCTGCAGCTCAAGGCGTACCGACTGCTGGTTGTAGTCAGGGCGATTGCGCATGGCGTTGACCCGGTCGGATATGCCCAGCAGATTCTGCACGTGGTGTCCCACCTCGTGGGCGATCACGTACGCCTGGGCGAAGTCGCCCGGGGCCTGGAACTCGCGCTCCAGCTGATCATAGAACGACAGGTCGATGTACACCTTCTGGTCGGCCGGGCAATAGAAAGGCCCCATGCGGGCGTCCCCGGTGCCGCAACCGGTGGGCGTGCGTCCCCGGTACACGACCAGCGTGGGCTCGACGTACTGGCGCCCGATGCGCTGGAATTCCCGACGCCACACGTCCTCGGTGTCGGCCAGCACAACGGTGACAAACTCGAACTGCTGCTGCTCTTCCGGTCCCGGCTGGTAGTCCACTTCCCGGACCTGCTCGCCGCCGCCCAGCAGGAACGAGGGGTCGAACAATCCGGTCCAGGAACCCAGGAACACGATGGCGATCAGGATCAGAATACCCTTGAATCCGAACATGCGCCCTACCAGGCCCAGGATCATGCCGCCGCCACTGCCGCCGCCGCCGGAGTACTGCTGGTCCCGGGCGTCCTGGACATTGCTGCTGCTGCGCCGTCCTTTCCACTTCATGGTGGTGTTCCCCCAAGCTTTTTCGTCGACTCCGTCAGTATAAGCCAAGCATCGGCCGCACCCGCATGTCACGGGCCTGTCTGGTCAAACGCTGCGACTTTCGTATACTGAGTGCCCCTTGCAGCAACGTATCATCACGATTACGGGAGAGACGAGACGATGAAAATGAACATACTGACCCTGTCACTGATGGCCGCCGGCCTGGCGTTCGGCGTGGCCGCGTGCAGCCAGGAAGACCGTGACACCGCCGCCCAGAACACCGAAGAAGCGGCGGAAGCCGTTTCCGAAACCGCTAGTGAAGCCGCCGACGCGGTGAGCGATGCAGCCAGCGACGCGGCTGATGCGGCAAGCGATATGGCGGACGAGGCCCGGGACATGGCGTCAGACGCGATGGACGATGCCAGCGACGCCCTCGACGAGGCCGGTGACAAGGCCCAGGCCATGATGGATGACGCCTCCGACGCCATGGAGGACGCCGGCGACGAGGCCAAGGAAGCGTACGAAGACGCCAAGGAAGAAATCGGCGAGGCCTACGACGAAGCCAAGGAAGAGGTCGAAGAAGCCATCGACGACGCCGAGGAAGCGTTCGAAGACGCCGACGACGACACCTGATCGCGGTCAGCACGTCCTGGTCCCCGTCACGTGGCGGGGACCATCACCTCCTCCAGGCCTTCCTGGCCCCAGGCTTCAGAAGTCCACTTCCAGCCGCACCGTGGCCAGACGCGGGCGGCCCAGCAGCAGGGAATAGGACCCGGTGTCGGCGCCGGCGATGTATTCCTCGTCCAGCAGATTGCTGACGACCAGGTACAGACCCACGTTGTCCCAGGCATAGCCCGTGCGCAGGTTGACCAGCGTGCGTGCGTCATTGTCGGGGTCGAAGCGCGGGTCGTCCATGGGCAGTCCGGAGGCGTACGGGTTGACGGCCGCCTTGGACTCGCTCTGGTAGTTGGCGTTGACGTTGAGCGTGAACCCGGAGCCGGTGAAGTAGCTGACCCCGACGTTGGCCGTGTGCTCCGGCGCGTAGGAGAACGCCCTGCCGGACAGGTCGTAGACGGCGCCATCGGGCTGCATGATGGTGAACTCGTCGAAGTTGGTGTCCGCCAGGCCCAGGCCCGCGTAGCCGGACCAGTGATCCGTGATCTGGAAGAAGGTTTCCAGCTCGAACCCCTTCACCGTCGAGGCGCCGGAGTTGACAACCTCGGTGTCGAAGCTGTTGCCGCTGAGCTGGACGTTCACCTGCTGGTCCTCCCAATCCAGGTAGAACAGGTTGGCGTTGACCACCAGGCGGTCGTCGAGCCAGCTGGACCGGAAAGAGAGCTCGTAATTCCAGACGTATTCCGGGTCGTAGGTATAGGTCCGCGCCCGGGCGATGTTGCTGCCCACCCCGCCGGAGCGGTAACCGCGCTGCACCACGAAGCTGGTGGACATGTCGTCACTCCAATGCCAGGTGGCGCCGGCCTTGGGCAGCCAGGCGTCGAAAGTCGCGGTGACCGGCGGTTCCGTGCCCGAAGCCTGTTCAGCGAGTGCGTAGAACTGCTGGTTCAGGCCATAGACGATCTGCGCCGTGGTGGGGTCCAGGGTGGGATCGAAGGGATCCGGGAACTGGTCCGCGTTGAGAATCGTGATCAGCGTGTCGGCCCAGTTTTCCTGCTTTTCGCGGTCGTAGCGCAGGCCGGCCAGCAGGTCCAGCTGATCGATGACCGACCAGGTGACGTCGGTAAACAGCGCCGCGGTTTTCGCCGTCTGGCCGTATTCACCGTCGGTGCTGACGATGGCCGGGTCGGCGTTGGCGTACAGCGAGAGGATGTAGGCCGCGTATTCCGGCGGCAGGCCCAGCCCGCCGAACTCCGGCGGCGCCACCAGCAGCAGCGGAATGCCCAGCTCGTTGAAGGTCAGGCCGCGTGATCCGCCGTAGATGTCGTAGACGTCCAGGTCGGAGAAGTAGGCGCCGACCACCCCGCTGACGGCGTCGTAGTCGAAGTTGCCGAGAAACTCCTGGCTCCAGGTGGTGTCGTTACGCTCGTCCCAGATGACGCTGATGGGCTCGGGCCCGGCGTCACCATCCCACTCGTAGCCGTAGTCCACGTCGCTGTAGCTCGTGGTCGAACTCAGCCCCCAGTGCTCGTTCAGATCATATTCCAGGCGCAGGATGCCCATGGTCGATTCGGTAAACGAGTGGGTGGGATCATTGAACTCGGTTTGCGGGTCCTCGAACGGCGTGTCGTCCGGGGTGATCCAGGCCACGCCCTGATCCGTTTCCTGCTGTGACACGGTCAGGATGGCGCGGAATCCGGGCAACGCATCGGGTTCGAACAGCAGCTTGGCGCGGTAGGTTTCGTCCTCGGCGTAGTCGGTGTTGTGGTCACGGTACGGATTCTCGATGTAGCCGCCGTATTCCTGTTTCTCGCCCGTGATCCGAAAGGCGAACTGGTCGTCGACGATGGGGCCGCCGAAGGCCACGGCGTATTCCTCGGTGTCTTCCTCGCCGTAACCCAGCCGGCCGCGAAAATCCCATTCCCAAGTGGGGTCGACGGTGGTCATCACCACGGCCCCGGCCAGGGCATTGCGGCCCTGCAGGGTGGACTGCGGCCCGCGCAGAATCTCCACCTGCTGCACGTCCCAGGTGGAGAAACCGAATTCGCGGATGGCGCGGTAAGACAGCGGCGCGCCGTCCACGTAGACGCTGGCCAGGAAACTGGTGCCGCCGCCGGAGACGCTGAAGGAGTCGATGCCGCGGATGTTGAAACCGCCCAGGTCGATCTCGCCGGTGGTGTTCACGGTGCGGTCGAAGATGTCGTAGAAGTTGGTCAGGCCCTCTTCCTCGATCAGCTCGGCGCCAAGCACGCGGACACTGTCGACGGTTTCCTGCAGGGTGCGTTCCTGTTTCTGGCCGAGCACGACCACTTCTTCCAGGGCGTCGTCAGCGCCGCCGTCGGTGCTGTCCTGTGCCAGGACGCTGGTCGAGGCCAGCACCGCGGACATGACGCAGGCCAGTGAGATGGAGGCCGCGCGGGGCCCTCCCGATCGAACATGGTGGGTGTATTTCTGGTTCATCTTGGGATACAGTCGCCGTTTGTAAATGAGAATGAGAATGTGAATAGGAATGATTCGCATTTTCATCGAACTCCACCCCGGAACGCAACAAAAAATTGACATGTCCATTCTGTTTATCAAGCTGGGGATCGGCGCCGCGGCCTGGCTGGGCTGCCTGGCGCCCTATCTCGCCTCGAACCGTCAGAAGCTCCTGCTGCGCCCTTTGCCCAGGTGGCTGGGTTGGGCGGCCTTCGTGTTGCTGCAGCTTGTGGCCTACGCCGGCCTGCGCCTGCACTACGCGCCGCTGACCGCCGGCCTGCTGCTGCTGATGCTGATCATGTGCGCCTGGCCGTTCATGGTCATCGCCGCGGCGCACACCGGGCCGCGGCCCGCGCTACTGTCGCTGACGGGTGTCGCGATGCTTGGCCTGTTCCTCGGCCTGGGGGCGCCCTGAAATGTGGGGGCGCACCTTCATTGGCCTGTTCCTTGGCCTGGGCGTGGCGATCTGCCTGTTGCGCGCACTGGACGCCTGGCTGCCGTTCGCGGTGGACACGCGATTGCTGACCGGCCTGCTGGCCGGCTTCGTGATCTGGGGCGGCGTCATGGTATACGCCTACAAGTTCGCCTCGTCCTGGCGGGCGCTGGGGCACTGCGGCGCCCTGTTCGGCATCAGCCTGGTGCTGGCCTTTCTGGCCGGCGGTTTCTGAGCCATGGCCGGGAACGCAACAGACGGAAACGGGAAGGCCAGGAACGGAATAACCGGTGGCCAGGGCAAGGCCATTGCGCAGCTGATCGACGCCCACAGCTGGCTGGGCGTGATCATCTCCATGCCGCTGTTCATCGTGTTCTGGGCCGGTTCCATCGTGTTGTTCCACCACGAACTGGGCCTGTGGGCGCGCGCGCCGCAGCAGCCCATCAGCTCGACCCCCGTGGCCGCCGAGGCGCTGGCCGGGGTGATCGACAGGGCCGTCACCGAGCACGGGCACGATGCGAATGAACACCTGACCGTGGTGCTGCCGCATGACGGCGACCCCTACGCGCAGCTGTACATCGACCAGGTGGTGGCGGACGAGGAAACCCAGCTGGACGAACATGGCCACGGGCCGGTGGCCGAGCTGACCGTGGACCCCGCCACCGGACGCACGGTGGGCAGCCCGGCGCAGTTTCACTATTCGGACTTTCTCTACCAGCTGCACTACGACCTGCACCTGCCGGCGGGGCGCTACCTGGTGGGCATCGTCACGCTGTTTTTCCTGGTGATCATCCTCACGGGCATCTTCATCCACGCCAGGAAGATGGTGAAGAACTTCTTTGCCTACCGCCCGCGCAAAAAACGCACCGGCCTGCTGGACCTGCACAACGTGATCGGCGTCACCAGCCTGCCCTTCGGGCTGATGTACGCCATCACCGGGCTGGTGTTCAACCTGGCCATCGTGTTCCAGATCGCCTTCGCCCTGATGCTTTATGGCGGCGACCAGGAAGCGCTGCTGGAGGACGCGGGCTTCGGCGTGATCGAGGAGCCCGCCTCGGGCGTGCCCATGGACATGGCCCAGTCATGGGACTGGGTCCGCCAGGCGGAGGCCGAATACGGCGCACCCGTGGAGTTCCTCCGCTTTTACGGTTACGGCAACGACAACGCCGTGGTGCAGGTGTTTGGGCGCCTGCCGGGGCACTTCGCCAAGCGTTACGAGGTGTACTACCGCGTCGCGACCGGCGAGGTGCTGATGCGCTTCGATGACACCGAAGCGAACGCGGTGCGCGACGGACTGGATGTGATCGCCGCGCTGCATTTCGGCAGCTTTGCCGGAGTGGACCTGCGGCTGTTGTTCTTTGTGCTGGGCATGGCCATCGCCGGCATGATCGTGGTGGGCAACCTGCTGTGGCTGGACAAGCGCGCCAAGCAGGGCAACGTTTCGGGAAGGGGCATCGCGTTTGTCGGGCGCATGACCCTGGGCGTTTGCCTGGGCACCGGCCTGGCCACGGCCGCCGGTTTCCTGGCCGAGCGCGTGCTGCCGGCCACGCTGGACGGGCGCTCACCGCTGGTGGAGGGGATATTCTTCGTGCTCCTGGGCCTGGCCACGCTGGCCGCCTACGTGGTGCGCAACCAGCGCGGCTACTTGCGCCGGGCCCTGGGCGGCACCGGCCTGCTGTTCGCCGCCGTGGTGCTGGCCGACTGGGTGCTGTACGGCGCCGTGATCCCCGGCCTGGGTGGCCCGGTACGCAACGCCGTGATCGGCACCCAGGTGGTCATGGCGCTGTTCGCGACCGGCTGCCTGTGGGTTTCGTGGCGGCTGGGGGCTGGGCGGGGTCAGTGACCCCGGGGTTTCCGAGGCTCCAGCTGCTTCAGCAGCCCCGCTGACAGCGTGCGCAGTTCTTCCGCCGTGTTGCGGCGGCGCTCCATGTAACCCAGGTACCGTTGCGCCAGCTGGCGCTGCTCGCGGGCAACGCGGGCGTGGTCCGGGTCGTCGGCGGGCGGCAGGGGCTGGTAGCGCGCGGCCACTCCGACCAGTTTTTCTTCGATGTACATCAGCCGCTGGACGGCGTTGGTGAAGCCGATCAGCCCCACGTAGTAGTCCACGTCGAACACGCGGAAGGCTTCCTCGGTGACGATGTAGTCGATGACGTCCATGGGGTACTGCGGCGCCGGGTAGTAGACGTCGCCGAAATCGGGCAGGCCGCCGGCCTCGAGCAGCTCACGGAGCGCCGCGTTCTCACGGTCGTGGTACTGCACCATGGCGCCGAACACCTGCTCGTAGCGCTGCAGCCCGAGGTCGAGCACCTGCACGATACGCTCTGTGCGGCGCTCGCGCTGACGGTCCTCCTGGTACTCGGTGAGCACAAAGGCCAGGTACACACCCACGAAGACGATCACCAGCTCCAGCAGGAGCAGGCCGACGGGAAGGCGCCCGGCGGCGCCTTTGAGCAATGCGAACATGGTGGTTGCTCCCTCGAGTCAGGCCGGAGTCAAGCCGGGGTCAGAGCCAGGCGCCAGAGTAAACCATTTCCAATGGCTGCCAACCCCGTTCTGCGCCCCGGCCCGCGCCGTGGTTCATTTTCCGGGATGTGGTAAAGTTCGCGCGGTCTGCGAATAACATCACAATCCGGAGAACACCCAACCATGTCGGATATCACGCTCATCGTCACCACGGTGCTGTCACTGCTGGGCCTCGCCATCGCCTTTTTTTACATGAAGAAAGTGACCAGCGTACCGCTGGACCTTGGCCTGGATGAGGACACGAGCAATCGCCTGAGATTCATCCACGGCGCCATCGCCAAGGGCGCCATGGCCTTCCTCAAGGCCGAATACCGGGTGCTCATGTGGTTCATGATCGCCTTTGCCGCGGTCATCGCCGTGCTGATCAGTTACCCCACTTACGACGGCGACAAGAATGTCGTGAGTTCCGTGCCCGGCCTCTGGACGGCCGTCGCCTTCCTGTTCGGCGCGATCATTTCGGTCACGGCGGGCTACATCGGCATGAAGGTGGCCACGGCGGGCAACGCACGCACCACGGTATCCGCCAAGCAGGACATTTCCCATGCCTTCAAGGTGGCGATCAACTCCGGCGCGGTGATGGGTTTTGCACTGGTGGGACTGACCACCCTCGGGCTGGTGCTGATTTACCTGTTCATGACCCTGGTGCTTGGCCCGGACGTGGCGGGTAACCCGAACAACAACCACGTATTGATGGAAGTCATCGCCGGCTTCGGCCTAGGCGGCTCCACCATCGCGCTGTTCGCCCGCGTGGGCGGCGGCATTTTCACCAAGGCGGCCGATGTCGGCGCTGACCTGGTGGGCAAAGTCGAACAGGGCATCCCGGAAGACGATCCGCGCAACCCGGCAGTGATCGCCGACAACGTGGGCGACAACGTGGGCGACGTGGCCGGCATGGGCGCCGACCTGTTCGGCTCCTGCGCCGAGTCGACCTGCGCGGCCATGGTGATTTCCGCCATCGCCTTCGCCGGCGACCCCAACGCCCTGCTCTACCCCATCCTGATCAGCGCCGTGGGCATTCCCATCAGCCTGATCACCAAGCTGCTGGTGAAAGTCGACAAGGAAGAAGACGTGGCGCCGGCGCTGATGAAGCTACTGATCATTTCCAGCGCGCTGATGGCGGTAACGATGCTGTTCTTCACCCACTACCTCCTGCCCGAGTCATTCACCCTCAACGGTGAGACCTATTCGAACATGGACGTGTACTGGTGCTTCCTGGCCGGTCTGCTCGCGGGCCTTGCGGTGGGCCTGCTCACCGGCTACTACACCTCGGAAAACTACAAGCCGGTGAAGGAAGTGGCCAAGTCCTGCGAAACCGGTGTGGCCACCAACATCATTTACGGCCTGGCGCTGGGTTACAAGTCCACCGTGCTGCCCTACCTGTGCATCGCGGCCAGCATTTTCATCTCCTGGGAATTTGCCGGCATGTATGGCGTGGCCATCGCCTCGCTGGGCATGCTGGGCACCCTGGTGATCGCGTTGATGATCGACGCCTACGGCCCGGTGGCGGACAACGCCGGCGGCATCGCCGAGATGGTGGGGCTGGAAAGCGAGGTGCGTCGTCGTACCGACATTCTCGATTCAGCCGGCAACACCACGGCAGCCATCGGCAAGGGTTTTGCCATCGGCGCGGCCATCCTGACTTCGCTGGCGCTGTTCGCGGCCTTCATCACAGCCTCAAACTCCATGCTCGAAGCCAAGGGCCAGGCCATGGTCAGCGTGAACCTGCTGGACCCGGTGGTCTACACGAGCCTGTTTATCGGCGCCGTGCTGCCCTTCCTGTTCACCGCCATGACCATGAAATCGGTCGGTAAAGCGGCCTTCGACATGATCGAGGAGGTGCGCCGGCAGTTCAAAACCATCCCGGGCATCATGGAAGGCACCGGTGAGCCGGACTATGAGCGCTGCGTGTCGATTTCCACCAAGGCGGCCCTGCGCGAAATGATCGCCCCCGGTGTGCTCATCATGGGTACGCCGATCCTGGCCGGCTTCCTGTTTGGTGTTTCCTCGGTGGCGGGCATCCTGGCCGGCTCCCTGGTCTCCGGCGGCGTGCTGGCCATCAGCGCCTCGAACTCCGGCGGCGCCTGGGACAACGCCAAGAAGTTCATCGAGGCGGGCAACCACGGCGGCAAGGGTGGTGAAGAGCACAAGGCGGCCGTGGTGGGTGACACCGTGGGTGACCCGCTCAAGGACACTTCCGGGCCCAGCCTGAACATCCTGATCAAGCTGTCGGCGATTCTGAGCCTGGTGTTCGCGCCGTTCTTCGTCCAGTACGGCGGCATACTGCTGTAAATCGGGATCGACGGGTTCCAGTCCGGTGTGGCGCTGTTCACCGGACCCGGTTCCGATTTCATCACTGCAATGAAAAAAGCCGGGCTGTGCCCGGCTTTTTTTAACTTCGTCGAATCCTGGTCAGGGACTGATTGGCGGTTGCGGTTCGGGCACGGGCACCGGGTCGTCGTCGCCATCGATGATGAACCATGCGCCGCCGGCGAAAATCAGGCCGCCGGCGATCAATTCACCCATCCCGACGCCGGATCCGCTTCCCATCTGGTGGAACGTCGCCGCGCCATCCAGGCAGGCCGTGTCGTTTTCCGGCACGCGGAGAATTTCGTTGGCGCCAGGGTCTTTTACGCAACCGGCGGCAAAGCTCACCTGAGCGGAAGCGCCCTCCATGAGCAGCAACTGGTCGCCGGCGCTCAGCGCCATGCCTTCCTGTGCCGCCTCGTAGGCTTCGCCCTGGTTGACCAGCACGGAGCCATCGACCTGGCTCAGCACGGTTTCGGTATCTTCGGCAAGGGCCGTTCCCGCCGCGGCGAGGGCTGCGGTGGCCAATGCGAGCTTCAGTGAGTGCATTTTCATCGTTTCCCCCCGGAACGCTGGTGGTTGAAAAAGGTTTTGCCCACAAAAAACACTTGGGGCAGGTTACAGTTTAGGCACATATCCCCAGAGTATCAAGCCGGCGTGTTTCAGTCCCATGGCGTTTTGCCCTTTTTTCGGGGCGAATCGTCATCGGGGGCGTCGGGGTCGGTGGGGCCGGCATCGTCATCCCCCGCCATGAACGGGTTCCACCCCTCCGGCCGCGCCTCACGCCGTTCATCCCCGGCCGGCCCGATCAGCTCCGGCTCGTCACCCCAGCCCGCGCGGGGCGCCGGCTCGCGCGGGGCGGGCAGCGGCTCCTGCACCGGGTAGCGTGGTTCGCGCCGGCGGCGAACGGGCTCTTCGTAGTCGTGAAAGAACAGGCCGGCGAACAGCGCGAAGTACACCATGTTGGCCGGCACGAACAGGT
>JAUIJU010000043.1 GCA_030431095.1 Gammaproteobacteria bacterium
GGTAGGCGGCAAGCGGTAGGCGGCAGGCGTCCGCGCGCGAAGCGCGCTCTCCTTCCTCCTCCCGCCTTCATCCTCCCCATTACGAGCAAAGCGAGTAAACAAAATGGCTGACCAGAGAATCCGCATCCGGCTGAAAGCGTTCGATCATCGACTGATCGATCGCTCCGCCCAGGAAATCGTGGAGACGGCGAAACGGACCGGCGCACAGGTGCGCGGCCCCATTCCGCTGCCCACCCGCATCGAGCGGCACACCGTGCTGATCTCTCCGCACGTCAACAAGGACGCGCGTGACCAGTACGAGACCCGCACGCACAAGCGGCTCATGGACATCGTGGATCCCAATGACAAGACCGTGGATTCCCTGATGAAGCTCGATCTCGCCGCGGGCGTGGACGTACAGATCAAGCTGTACTGATCGACCCGGCACGACGAGGAAGGACAGAACAATGGCGATTGGAATCATTGGACGCAAAGCCGGAATGACCCGGGTGTTCACCGAAGACGGGGTGTCCATCCCGGTTACGGTGATCGAGGCGGCGCCGAATCGCGTCACCCAGGTCAAGAGCGACGACACCGACGGTTATCGCGCGCTGCAGGTCACCGCCGGCAGCAAGCGCAGCAACCTGGTCGGCAAGCCGGCCGCCGGCCACTTCGCGAAGGCGGGCGTGGAAGCGGGCAAAGGCCTGTGGGAACTGCGCCTTGACGGCGAGGAAGGCACCGAGCTCGAAGCCGGCGCCGAACTCAAGGTCGAGCAGTTCGAAGCCGGCCAGATGGTGGATGTCACGGGTGTGAGCAAGGGCAAGGGCTTTGCCGGTACGGTCAAGCGCCACAACTTCCGCATGCAGGACGCCACGCACGGCAACTCGCTGTCGCATCGCGCACCGGGCTCCATTGGCCAGTGCCAGACCCCGGGTCGCGTGTTCAAGGGCAAGAAGATGGCTGGACACATGGGCGATGAGCGTGTCACCACCCAGAACCTGGAAGTGGTGCGCGTGGACGCCGAACGTAATCTGCTGCTGGTCAAGGGCGCCGTTCCCGGCGCGGCCGGCGGCACGGTCACTGTCCGTCCGTCCGTGAAGCACTGAGGAAAAGAAACATGAAACTCAACGTTGCAAACGGCAAAGACATCCAGGTTTCGGAAGCCACGTTCGGTCGTGAGTTCTCCGAAGCCCTGGTGCACCAGGTGGTCACGGCCTACCTGGCCGGCGCACGCGCCGGAACCAAGGCCCAGAAGAACCGCTCGGCAGTCCGCGGTGGCGGCAAGAAGCCGTGGCGCCAGAAAGGCACCGGCCGCGCCCGTCACGGCACCATCCGCAGCCCCATCTGGGTCGGCGGTGGCCGCGCGTTCGCGGCGGCGCCCCGGGACCATTCCCAGAAAGTGAACCGCAAGATGTACCGCGGTGCGCTGCAGGCCATTTTCTCCGAGCTGGTGCGCCAGGAAGCCCTGGTCATCGTCGACGAGATCAAGGCTGACGCGCCCAGCACCCGGGGCCTGGCGGCCCAGCTCAAGGAGCTGGACGTGGAGCGTGGGCTGATCATCACCGCCGAGGTGGATGAAAACCTGTACCTGTCCTCGCGGAATCTCGCGGGCGTGCACGTCGTGGACGTGGCCGGGATCGACCCGGTGAGCCTGGTGTCCGCCGACAAAGTGATCGTGACCGTTGACGCGGTCGCCAAGATCCAGGAGTGGCTGGGATGAGCAACGACCGACTTTTCAACGTGCTGCTGGCGCCGCGGGTCACCGAAAAGACCGCGCGCGTGGGCGAGCAGGGCAACCAGTACGTGTTCCGCGTGGCCACCGACGCCACCAAGGCCGACGTACGCGACGCCGTGGAAGCGATGTTCGAAGTGAATGTCGAATCCGTGCGCGTGGTGAACGTGAAGGGCAAGACCAAGTCCTTCAAGATGCGTCCCGGCAAGCGCGTGGACTGGAAGAAAGCTTACGTACGCGTCCAGGAAGGGCAGGTTATCGACCTCCTGGGCGAATCAGTTTAAGGATTGAGTCATGGCAATTGTTAAGGCAAAACCGACATCGCCAGGCCGTCGAGGTGTGGTGCGGGTCCGTCACGATCACCTGCACAAGGGCACTCCGCACGAGGCCCTTCTGGAGAAGAAATCCAGGACCGGCGGGCGCAACAACAACGGTCGCATCACCACGCGTCATCGCGGTGGCGGCCACAAGCAGCACTACCGCCTGATCGATTTCAAGCGGGACAAGGACGGCGTGCCCGGCAAGGTGGAACGGATCGAGTACGACCCGAACCGCAGCGCGCACATCGCCCTGGTGCTGTATGCCGACGGTGAGCGTCGCTACATCATCGCGCCCAAGGCCCTGCGCTCAGGCGATCCGGTGATGAGTGGCCGCGAAGCCGCCATCAAGGCCGGCAACGCCCTGCCGCTGCGCAACATTCCCGTGGGCACCGTTGTGCACTGCGTGGAACTGAAGCCGGGCAAGGGCGCCCAGCTGGCGCGCAGCGCCGGCGCCGCCTGCCAGCTGGTGGCCCGTGAAGGCCAGTACGCCACCCTGCGTCTGCGCTCCGGCGAAATGCGCAAGGTACCGACGCGTTGCCGCGCGACCATCGGTGAAGTGTCCAATTCCGAGCACAACCTCGAGAAGCTGGGCAAGGCCGGCGCCAAGCGCTGGCGCGGTGTGCGCCCGACGGTGCGTGGCGTGGCCATGAACCCGGTGGACCACCCGCACGGCGGTGGTGAAGGCAAGACCTCCGGCGGCCGTCACCCGGTGACGCCCTGGGGTGTGGCGACGAAGGGTCACAAGACCCGCAGCAACAAGCGCACGGACAAGTACATCGTCCGCAAGCGTTCAGGCAAGTAACGGGACAGGACGATGCCAAGATCAATCAAGAAAGGCCCATTTATCGATCATCACCTGCAGGCCAAGGTGGAGAACGCGCTGGAAACCAACAACAAGCGCCCGATCCGCACCTGGTCGCGCCGGTCCATGATCACCCCGGAAATGGTGGGACTGACGATTGCCGTGCACAACGGCCGGCAGCACGTGCCGATCCTGATCAACGAACAGATGATCGGGCACAAGCTGGGCGAGTTCGCGGCCACGCGCACGTTCAAGGGTCACTCCGGTGACCGCAAGACCAAGTAAGGACGCAGCCATGCACGTAACAGCGAAATTGAATGGCGCCCGCATCTCCGCGCAGAAAGTCCGCCTGGTCGCGGACCAGGTGCGCGGCATGCCGGTGGAACAGGCCGAGCAACTGCTGACGTTCAGCCCCAAGAAGGCGGCCCACATCGTCAAGAAAGTGCTGCTGTCGGCCATCGCCAACGCCGAGCACAACGAAGGCGCCGACATCGACGAGCTGAAGATCAGCACGATCACCGTCGACGAAGGCCCCACGATGAAACGTGGCCGTGCACGCGCCAAGGGCCGTGGCACCCGGATTTTGAAGCGTACCAGTCACATTACCGTGACGGTCGCGGACAGCGAATAACAGGACCAGGAAAAGACTATGGGTCAGAAGGTACATCCGACAGGCATCCGCCTTGGCATCGCCAAGGACTGGAATTCGACCTGGTACGCCGAGAAGGGCGAGTACGCCGAGCAGCTCAAGAGCGACCTGGAGGTACGCGAGTACCTGCGTGGGCGCCTGAAGCAGGCCGCCGTGAGCCGCATCCAGATCGAGCGCCCGGCCAAGTCCGCGCGCATCACGATCCACACGGCGCGCCCGGGCATCGTCATCGGCAAGAAGGGCGAAGACATCGAGCGCCTGCGTCGTGACGTGAGCCGGCTGATGGGGGTCCCGACCCACATCACCGTGGCCGAGATCCGCAAGCCCGAGCTGGACGCCCAGCTGGTGGCCGAAGGCATCGCCCAGCAGCTCGAGCGCCGGATCATGTTCCGTCGCGCCATGAAGCGCGCCGTAGGCAACTCCATGCGTCTTGGCGCCCTGGGCATCAAGGTGCAGGTCTCCGGCCGTCTGAACGGCGCCGACATCGCGCGCACCGAGTGGTACCGCGAAGGCCAGGTGCCCCTGCACACGCTGCGCGCGGACGTGGACTACGGCTTCGTCGAAGCGGAAACCACCTACGGCGTGCTCGGTGTGAAGGTCTGGATCTACAAGGGTGAGGTGTTCGATCTGCACGCCCACCAGAAACAGAACGAAAAGAGCAACCAGAAGGGCGCGAGCTAGGAGTAGACAGCCATGCTGCAGCCAAAACGAACCAAATTCAGAAAGACGCAGAAGGGGCGCAACCGCGGCCTGGCGCAGGTGAACAACCGCGTCAGCTTCGGCGAGTACGGCCTCAAGGCGACGACCCGCGGGTTCGTCACCGCGCGTCAGATCGAAGCGGCCCGTCGTGCGATCACGCGTTACGTGAAGCGTGGCGGCAAGTTGTGGATCCGGGTGTTCCCGGACAAGCCCATTACCAAGAAGCCCGTCGAAGTGCGCATGGGTAAGGGCAAAGGCAACGTGGAATATTGGGTGGCCCCGATCCAGCCGGGCCGCGTCCTGTACGAAATCCAGGGCGTGACCGAGGAACAGGCGCGCGAAGCGTTTCGCCTGGCCTCCGCCAAGCTGGCCGTGAAGACCACCTTCGTGACCCGGTCGGTGATGTGATGAACGCACAGGAATTGAGAGCAAAGTCAGACGCGGAGCTGCGTGAGGAACTCACCGGGCTGCTGCGTGAACAGTTCAACCTCAGGATGCAGAAGGGCACGGGCCAGCTGGGCCAGCCCAGCGAGCTGCGCCGCGTGCGGCGTGCTATCGCCCGCGTGAAAACCGTCCTGAACGAGAAGACGAAGGAAGGTACGCAGGCATGAGCACCACGGAAACCGTAAAACGCAGCCAGGTGGGCCGCGTGGTCAGCGACAAGGCGAACAAGACCGTCACCGTGTTGCTGGAACGCCAGGTCAAGCATGCCCTGTATGGCAAATACATCAAGCGCTCCACCAAGGTGATGGCGCATGACGAGGAAAACACCTGCGCCGAAGGCGACACCGTTCGGATCGAGTCCTGCCGTCCGCTCTCCAAGTCGAAGAGCTGGCGTGTGGTCGAGGTCCTGGAACGTGCGGTCTAGGTTGCGGCTCAAGTCGAGGACAGAACGATGATTCAGATGCAGAGCATGCTTTCAGCCGCGGACAACAGCGGCGCGCGCCAGGTGCAGTGCATCAAGGTGCTGGGTGGTTCCAAGCGCCGTTACGCCCAGATCGGCGACGTGATCAAGGTGACCGTCAAGGACGCCATTCCGCGTGGCAAGGTCAAGAAGGGCGAGGTGTACAACGCACTGGTGGTGCGTACGCGTCACGGCGTGCGTCGTCCGGACGGGTCCAAGATCCGCTTCGACGGCAATGCCGCCGTGCTGCTGAACCAGAAACTCGAGCCGGTGGGCACGCGTATCTTCGGCCCGGTCACGCGCGAACTGCGCGGCGAGCGGTTCATGAAGATCGTGTCCCTCGCGCCCGAAGTGCTTTGAGCAGGAGTAGAAACGATGAACCGCATTCGTAAAGGCGACGAAGTCATCGTCACCACCGGCCGCAGCAAGGGCCAGAAGGGCCACGTGCTGCGCGTGCTGGAAGACCGCCTGCTGGTGGAAAACGTGAACATGATCAAGAAGCACACCCGGCCGGACCCCAACCGGGGCACCCAGGGCGGCATCATCGAGCGCGAAGCGCCGATCCACGTCTCGAACGTGGCGCTGCTCAACCCGGTGACCGGCAAGGCCGACCGCGTGGGCTTCAAGACCCTGGATGATGGCCGCAAGGTGCGCATCTTCCGGTCCAACGGCGAAGCCGTCGATCTTTGATTATAGAGAGGTAGGCCCCAATGGCCCGTTTACAGCAATACTACAAGGAAACGGTCGTGCCGCAGCTCAAGGAGCAGCTCGGCATCGATAACAGCATGGCTGTGCCGAAAATTACCAAGATCACGCTGAACATGGGCGTGGGTGAGGCCGTGGCCGACAAAAAAGTCATGGACAAGGCCGTGGGCGACATGGTCGCCATCACCGGTCAGCAGCCAATCGTGACCAAGGCGCGCAAGTCCGTGGCCTCGTTCAAGATTCGTGACGGCTGGCCGATCGGATGCAAGGTGACCCTGCGCAGCGATCGCATGTACGAGTTCCTGGACCGCCTGGTCAACGTGGCGATCCCGCGTGTGCGTGATTTCCGCGGGCTGAACCCGAAGTCTTTCGACGGCCGTGGCAATTACTCCATGGGTGTGAAGGAACAGATCGTGTTCCCGGAAATCAATTTCGACGAGGTGGACGCGATCCGCGGGATGGACATCACCATCACTACCACCGCGCAATCCGACGAGGAAGGGCGGGCGCTGCTGAACGCGTTCAACTTCCCGTTCAAAGACAAGTAAGGCAGGAACCGACCATGGCCAAAAAGAGCATGATCAATCGCGAGAAACGTCGCGCCAAACTGGCGAAGAAGTACGCCGACAAGCGCGCCGAACTCAAGGCAGTGATCGCCGATCCCGACGTGGGCTTCGAAGAGAAGCAGGCGGCCGTGTTCGCGCTGCAGAAGCTGCCGCGTGATTCCAGCCCCGCCCGCCAGCGCAACCGTTGCGCGCTGTCCGGTCGTCCGCGCGGTTTCTACCGCAAGTTCGGCCTGGCCCGCAACATGCTGCGCGAAGCGGCCATGCGCGGTGACGTGCCTGGCCTGCGCAAGGCGAGCTGGTAAACCCGGTTGCCCCGGCACCCGGTGTAAACACTCAAGTTAAGGACGAAAGCAATGAGCATGAGCGACCCGATTGCGGACATGTTGACGCGGATCCGCAACGCACAGGCGACCAACAAGGTCAGTGTGACCATGCCGACTTCCAAGGTGAAGGCCGGTATCGCCGCGGTGCTGAAGGATGAAGGTTTCATCAACGATTTCGAGGTGCTGGAAAACGACGGCAAGCCCCAGCTGAAAGTGACCCTGCGTTACTTCGAGGGCAAGGGCGTGATCGACATGGTCAAGCGTGTCAGCCGCCCGGGCCTGCGCCAGTACCGTGGCAAGGATGACCTGCCACGCATCTTCGACGGCCTGGGCGTGGCGATCGTCAGCACGTCCCAGGGCATCATGACCGATGCCGCGGCGCGCCAGGCGGGACAGGGCGGTGAAGTCCTGTGCGTCGTCGCCTAAGCAGGAGATAGAGCAATGTCACGTATCGCAAATGCCCCGATCGAGATTCCCCAGGGCGTCGATGTGAACATCGGCGACGCCCAGGTGTCGGTCAAGGGCCCCAAGGGCACGCTGGAGCTGAACATGCACCCGGCCGTGCGCTTTGCGCTGGAAGACGGCAAGTGTGCCGTGCAATGGTCCGACGCCAAGCACGTCGCCATGGCCGGCACCTTCCGGGCGCTGCTGAACAACATGGTCACCGGCGTCAGCGAAGGCTTCGAAAAGCGCCTGCTGCTGCAGGGTGTGGGTTACCGCGCCCAGGCGCAGGGCCAGAAGCTGAACCTGCAGCTGGGTTTCTCGCACGAGATCAACTACGAAGTGCCCGAGGGCATTTCCGTGGAAACGCCGAGTCAGACGGAAATCATCGTCAAGGGCTGCGACAAGCAGCGTGTTGGCCAGGTGGCATCGGAAATCCGTGCCTTCCGTCCGCCGGAACCGTACAAGGGCAAGGGCGTCCGCTACGCGGATGAGCGCATTGTCCGTAAAGAAGCCAAGAAGGCGTAAGCCTTCCGCGCTTGAGGTAGAAACTGATGAACAAGAAAACATCACGACTTCGCCGCGCCCGCAAAAACCGCGCGCGCATCCGTCGCACCGGCATGCCGCGGCTGACGGTGCACCGCAGCGGCATGCACATTTACGCGCAGGTCATCGACGCGGAAAAGGTTGTGGCTGCCGCCTCCACCGTGCAGAAGGACGTTCGCGAGGGCCTGGCGGGAACCAGCAACATGGCCGCCGCTGCCGCGGTGGGCAAGGCCGTGGCCGAAAAGGCCGTGGCCGCGGGTGTCACCCAGGTGGCGTTCGACCGCAGCGGCTTCAAATACCACGGCCGCGTGAAGCAGCTGGCCGAGGCCGCCCGCGAAGGCGGACTGAAATTCTGATTGCTTAGGACAATTCCATGTCAAATTACGACAAAGACCAAGGCGACGGCATGCTCGAGAAACTCGTGGCCGTCAACCGCGTGGCCAAGGTGGTCAAGGGCGGCCGCATTTTCGGCTTCACCGCGCTGAGCGTGGTGGGTGACGGCAACGGCAAGGTGGGCTTCGGCTACGGCAAGGCGCGTGAAGTGCCGGTCGCGATCCAGAAGTCCATGGAAAAGGCCCGCGCCAACATGGTGACCATTCCGCTCAACGGCGGCACCCTGTGGCACCCCGTGAAGGCCTCGCACTGCGGTTCACGCGTGTACATGCAGCCGGCGTCCGAAGGTACCGGTGTGATCGCCGGTGGCGCCATGCGTGCCGTACTCGAGGCAGTTGGTGTGCACAACGTACTGGCCAAGAGCCTCGGCTCGAATGCGCCGGTGAACCTGGTGCGCGCCACCATCAAGGGCCTGCAGCAGATGTACAGCCCCGAATCCGTGGCGGCCAAGCGTGGCAAGTCCGTGGACGAAATCAAGGCGAACCTGGGATAAGACCATGGCCAAGAAAGAAACCCTCAAGGTAACGCTGGTGCGTTCCCCGATCGGCGCCCAGCCCAAGCACCGTGAAACGGTCCGTGGCCTGGGTCTGAAGAAAATGCACCAGACCGTGGAACTGGAAGACACCCCTGCCGTGCGCGGCATGGTGAACAAGATTGACTACATGGTACGAGTGGAAGACTAGCCGTCGGAATTCCGGCGAAGCAAGGGGTCAGAGTAAAAACCCCTGGAATGCTTCTGCGAACCGAGACACTGCCCGGGTTTTTACTCTGACCCCGGCACAATCAGGAAAGTACGAACATGAAACTGAATGACATTCGCCCCGCCGAGGGCAGCAAGAAGGCGCGCAAGCGCGTGGGCCGTGGCATCGGTTCCGGCCTGGGCAAGACCGCCGGCCGAGGCCACAAGGGCCAGAAATCCCGTTCCGGCGGCTACCACAAGGTGGGCTTCGAGGGTGGCCAGATGCCGCTGCAGCGTCGCTTGCCCAAACGTGGTTTCGCTTCGCGCATGGCCCGGTACAGCGCCGAGGTTCGCCTGTACCAGCTTGCCACCGTGAAGGAAGACGTGATTACGCTGGAAGCCCTCAAGGCGGCCGGCGTGGTTCCCGAGGCCGCGAAAAAGGCCAAGGTCATCAACACCGGTGAAATCGATCGCGCCGTGACCCTGAGCGGCGTCGCCGTCACCAAGGGTGCGCAGGCGGCCATCGAAGCGGCGGGCGGCAAGGTCGAGTAATGGCCCGATCGCCTTCACAAATGGCGGATACCCTGGGTGGCATCGGGCGGCTGACCGAACTGCGTCAGCGCCTGCTGTTCGTGCTGGCCGCGCTGATCGTATACCGCATTGGCACCTTCATTCCCGTTCCGGGCGTGAACCCGCAGGCGCTGCTGTCGTTCATGAACTCGCAGCAGGGCACGATCATCGACGTGTTCAACCTGTTCACCGGCGGTGCCCTGGAACGATTCAGCCTGTTCGCGCTGGGCGTCATGCCGTATATCTCCGCGAGCATCATCATGCAGCTGATGACCAGCGCGGTGCCGCAGTTGCAGCAGCTGAAGAAGGAAGGCTCCAGCGGGCGTCAGAAGATCACGCAGTACACGCGCATCTTCACCGTCGTGCTGGCGGCGTTCCAGGCCGGCAGCGTGGCGCTGGCCCTGCAGAGCCAGTCCAACGTGGTCTACGCGCCGGGCTTTGGTTTTCTGTTCACTGCGGTGGTGACGTTGACGGCGGGCACCGTGTTCCTGATGTGGCTGGGTGAGCAAATCACCGAACGCGGCGTCGGCAACGGTATTTCGCTGATCATCTTTGCGGGCATCGTGGCCGGATTGCCACGGGCCATCGCGGGTACGCTGGAACTGGTCAACACCGGACAGTTGAGCATCCCGGCGGTGATCATCATTGCCGTGCTCGTGCTGGCGGTGATCTATTTCATCGTCAAGGTCGAGCGCGGACAGCGCCGTATCACGGTGAACTATGCGCAGCGACAGGGCAGGGTGGCCTACCAGAACCAGCAGACGCACCTGCCGCTGAAGCTGAATATGTCCGGCGTGATTCCGGCCATTTTCGCCTCCAGCATCGTGATTTTCCCGTCCACGCTGGCCACCTGGTTCAGCACGACGGAAGAACTGAACTGGTTGACGGACGTGTCCGCGGCACTGACGCCGGGCAACCTGCCGTACACCCTTCTGTTCTCAGGTCTGATCATCTTCTTCTGCTTCTTTTACACGGCGATCGTGTTCAACGCGAAGGAGACGGCGGACAACCTGAAGCGCTCCGGCGCGTTCATCCCGGGGATTCGCCCGGGCCGCCAGACGGCGGATTACATCGACACGGTGCTCACGCGCCTGACCATGGTGGGCTCGCTCTACCTGGTCGCCGTGTGCCTGCTGCCCGACGTGCTGCAGGTCATGTGGGCCGTGCCCTTTTACTTCGGCGGTACTTCGGTGCTGATCGTGGTGGTCGTGATCATGGACTTCATTGCCCAGGTCCAGGCCCACCTGGTCTCGCACAAGTACGACAGCCTGATGAAGAAGGCCAACCTGAAGTCCTACGGACGTTCGGGCGTGGTCAGGCGTTAACGAGTATCCCCGGCGGTCTCCTGGCGGCGACGCCGGGCCATCGCTGAACAGGTAAGGAGAGCTGCCATGAAAGTGCAAGCTTCAGTCAAGAAAATTTGCCGGAACTGCAAAATCGTGCGTCGCAAGGGCGTGGTGTACGTGATTTGCACCGACAAGAAACACAAGCAGCGTCAGGGCTGAGAAACCCCGTCGCAACAAACAGTTGCCGCTTCCAACGGCAGCCGGGATTAGATATAATGGATCGTTTGACCCACCAACCTTTGGGGCGGTCCTCACATTTGAGCAGGAGTACGTGATATGGCTCGCATTGCGGGTGTCAACTTGCCGGTCCAGAAGCATACCTGGGTGGCTTTGACTCACATTTACGGTATCGGTCGCACGCGCGCATTGCAGATTTGCGAAAGCGCTGGCGTGGAGCCTTCCACCAAGATCCGTGATCTCACGGAACCGGAAGTGGAAAGCGTGCGTAACGCGATTTCACAGATCAACGTCGAGGGTGATCTGCGCCGCGAAGTGGCCATGAACATCAAGCGACTGATGGACCTGGGTTGCTACCGGGGGCTGCGGCACCGTCGTGGCCTGCCCGTGCGCGGCCAGCGGACCAAAACGAACGCGCGCACCCGCAAGGGCCCGCGTCGCCCCATCAAACGTTAAGGACGGACTGAACTCATGGCCAAGGCAAGCCCCAAGGGCAAGAAAAAGTCGAAACGAACGGTGGTGGACGGGATCGCTCACATCCACGCGTCCTTCAACAACACCATCATCACCCTCAGCGACCGCCAGGGCAACGTACTGTCCTGGGCCACTTCCGGTGGCGCCGGATTCCGCGGATCGCGCAAGAGTACGCCATTCGCCGCCCAGGTGGCTGCGGACACGGCGGGCCGGACTGCGCAGGAATACGGCCTGAAGAACCTGGAAGTGCGGGTCAAGGGTCCGGGTCCGGGACGTGAGTCTTCCGTCCGCGCCCTGCACTCGCTGGGATACAAGATCACCAACATCGTGGACGTGACGCCGATTCCGCACAACGGATGTCGTCCGCCGAAGAAGCGCCGCGTCTAGGAGCACCATCATGGCACGATACACAGGACCGACCTGCAAGCTGGCCCGCCGCGAAGGCACCGACCTGGGCCTGAAAAGCCCGGCCCGTGGCCTGGAGTCGAAATGCAAACTGGGCCAGGCGCCCGGTCAGCATGGCGCCGGCCGCCGCCAGCGTCTTTCCGACTACGCCCTGCAGCTGCGTGAGAAGCAGAAGGTGCGCCGTATGTACGGCGTGCTGGAAAAGCAGTTCCGCAACTACTACAAGAAGGCCGCCGGCCAGAAGGGTTCGACGGGTGAAAACCTGCTGAATCTGCTGGAAGGTCGCCTGGACAACGTGGTCTACCGCATGGGCTTCGCCGTCACGCGTGCCCAGGCCCGCCAGCTGGTGTCGCACAAGGCCATCCTGGTCAATGGTGGCAAAGTCAACATCGCCTCCTATCAGGTCAGGGAAGGTGACAAGATCGGCCTGACCGAAAAAGCCCAGAATCAGTTGCGCGTCAAGGAAGCCATCGCACTGTCCAGCGAGCTGGATACGGTTGCCGCCTGGGTCGAAGTCAACAGCGACAAAGCCGAGGGCGAGTTCAAGCGCCTCCCGGACCGTGACGAGCTGCCGGCCGAGATCAACGAGCAGTTGATCGTCGAGCTGTACTCCAAGTAAGACCCAGTCATGCCGATGTCCCGGCCGGGCGGCCGGGACGTCACACAGAATCAAGCTGCGAGGTACTCATCCCATGATGGATGCGATTGAAAACATGTTGAAACCCAAAGCGGTGGGCGTGGACGAAATCAGCCCCAACCGCGCCCGTATCGCCCTCGAGCCCCTCGAGCGCGGTTTCGGACATACGCTGGGCAACGCCCTGCGCCGCGTGCTCCTGTCGTCCATCCCGGGCTGCGCGATCGTCGAGGTCGAAATTGACGGCGTGCTGCACGAGTACACGGCCGTGGAAGGCCTGCAGGAAGACATCATCGAAGTGCTGCTCAACCTCAAGGGCGTGGCCCTGAGCATGCACGAGCGCGAAGAGGCCACCCTGACCCTGAGCAAGAAGGGTACGGGCCCGGTCACCGCCGGCGACATCCAGGTCGATCATGACGTCGAAGTGGTCAACCCGGACCACGTGATCTGCAACCTGACCAAGGACGGCAGCATCAACATGCAGCTGAAGGTCGCGCGTGGCGTGGGCTACCAGCCCGCCAACCAGCTGACCATCGGCGATCAGGAAAGCCGCCCGATCGGCCGCCTGCAGCTGGACGCCAGCTTCTGCCCGGTCCGTCGCGTGTCCTACAGCGTGGAAGCGGCCCGCGTGGAACAGCGCACCAACCTGGACAAGCTGGTCCTGGACATCGAGACCAACGGGACCATGGATTGCGAGGCCGCCGTGAAGCTGGCCGCCAACATCCTGGCCGATCAGCTGTCCGTGTTCGTTGACTTCAAGGCCCGTACCGAATCGGCCGTGGAAGAAAAGTCGCAGGACATCGACCCGATCCTGCTGCGACCGATCGACGACCTGGAGTTGACCGTGCGTTCCGCCAACTGCCTGAAGGCGGAAAGCATTCTCTACATCGGCGACCTGGTGCAGCGCACCGAGGTCGAACTGCTCAAGACGCCGAACCTGGGCAAGAAGTCCCTGACCGAGATCAAGGACGTGCTTGCGCAGCACGAGCTGTCCCTGGGCATGAAACTGGAAAACTGGCCGCCGGCCGCGCTTGCGACCGCCTGAGCGCCGGCAACCAAAACGACTAGGAAACGATCATGCGTCACCAGAAATCCGGCCGCAAACTGAATCGGAACTCATCGCACCGCAAGGCGATGTTCCGCAACATGGCCAACAGCCTGTTCAAGCACGAACTGATCAAGACGACCCTGCCCAAGGCCAAGGAGCTGCGCCGCGTGGCCGAGCCCCTGATCACCCTGGCGAAGGAAGACTCCGTGGCACACCGCCGCACGGCCTTCGACCGCCTGCGGGACAAGGAATCGGTGGGCAAGCTTTTCGAAGAGCTTGGTCCCCGCTACCAGGAACGTCCCGGTGGCTACCTGCGAATCCTCAAGTGCGGCCACCGTGCCGGCGACAACGCCACCATGGCGTACGTCGAGCTGGTCGATCGCCCGCGCGCCGACGAGGAACTGGCGGAAGCCTGAGTCGATTTCGACGATCAGAAAAAAGCCCGGCCAGGAGCCGGGCTTTTTTTATGTCCGCGAAACGTGGTGGATGAGCGCGGAGTGTCGTCACGCCACATCACGGGCGCCGGAACCCGCTCAGAGGCGACTGCCCACCTGGAACACCAGCAGGGCGCCCAGGTAGGCCACCACGCTCATGTAAGTCCAGGCAAACACCGGCCAGCGCCAGGAGTTGGTCTCGCGCCGGATCACCGCCACCGTGGCGGCGCATTGCAGGCACCATGCGTAGAAAACCATCAGGCCCAGCACCATGGGCAGGGTGAAGATGGGACTGCCATCGGGCCAGGCAGCGGCTTTCAGGCGCCCGGCCAGGCTTTCCTCGTCCGCTTCCGGACCCACCGCGTACAGGGTTCCCATGATGGCCACCACCACTTCCCGCGCCGGGAATCCGGCAATCACCGCCGAGGAGATTTTCCAGTCCCAGCCCAGCGGACGGAAGATCGGTTCGATCTGCTTGCCAGCACGACCCAGGTAGGACTGCTCCAGCTGGGCGGCGGCCAGTTGGTTTTCCTCGCTCAGTGTGCTGTCGGTACTGGGCTGGAAGTCAGCGACGTCCATTCGTGGAAAGTAAGCCAGCGCCCAGACCACGACGGCCACGGCGAAGATGATGGTTCCGGCGCGCTTCAGGAACACCCTCACGCGGGCCCACAGCTTGATCAGAACGGTTTGCAGATTGGGCCGCCGAAACTCCGGCAGCGCCAGTGAAAACAGCGGCTTGGGTCCGCGCAGGGCGGTTTTCTTGATCAACAACGCCGTCATCAGGCCACCCAGGATGCCCAGCAGGTACAGGCCGAACAGCACCAGGCCCTGCAGGTTGAACCAGCCCACCGACGAGGCCGGAACGAAGGCGGCGATCAACAGGGCGTACACCGGCAAGCGGGCCGAACAGGTCATGAACGGCGAGGCCAGGATGGTCGCGAAGCGGTCCTTGCGGTCGGGGATGGTGCGCGCGGCCATGATCGACGGCACCGCGCAGGCAAAACTCGACAGCATGGGAATCACGCTGAGCCCTGACAGGCCCACCTTGCGCATGCCCCGGTCCATCAGGAAGGCGGCACGGGCCAGGTAGCCGGTGTCCTCCAGCACGATGATGAACAGGAACAGGATCAGGATCTGTGGCAGGAAAATGATCACGCTGCCCACGCCGGCAATCACCCCGTCGGCCAGGAAACTGCCCACTGCATTGTCGCCGACCGCGGCCAGCGTCCACGCGCCCAGTGCCCCGGTGGCGTCGTCGATGGCGTCCATCAGGGGCGTGGCCCAGGAAAACACGGCCTGGAACACCAGCACCAGGGTGATGAAGAACAGGGCGGTGGCCGGCCAGGGGCGGTTGATGAAGGCCGCCAGGCGCGCGCCCCAGCGCTTGACCACCGGCGCACGCTCGGTGACCGCCTGTACGGTTTCACGGGACCATGTATAGCGTTCACGGGCTTCCTGTGCGCGCGGTGGCTGATCACCGAACAGCGTGCGGTGGCGTACCTCGAGGTCGCGTTCGTCGGCAAAGCTGGCCAGGCGGCGGGCTTCCTCGTCACCGGGGTGCAGCAGTCCCTGGATCACGTCCAGGCGCGCCAGTTGGCCGTCGGAGGCATCCGCCACTTCCTGTGCCGAGCGGCTGAACGCCGGCCAGGAGGCGGGCAACTCCGGGGGAGCCAGGTCCGCCAGGGTCGCCAGCTGCGCCTTCAGCGCGTCCACGCCCTGGCCCAGCGTGGTGGCCACGGAACACACCGGGACGCCACCCAGACGCTCGCTGAGGGCCTCGGTGTCGATGGTGATGCCTTCGGCCAGGGCGGCATCCGTCATGGTCAGCGCCACCAGGGTGGGCGTCTGCAGTTCCAGCAACTGCTCGAGCAGGTACAGGCCCTGGTACAGGTGCGTGGCGGCGATCACCACCAGCAGGCCATCGGGGCGTTGTTCACCAGGCAGGCGACCGAGCAGGGCGTCCACCGCGATGCGCTCGTCCGTGGAGTGGCCGCTCAGGCAGTAGATGCCCGGCAGGTCTTCCAGCTCCAGCGCGGTGCCCTCCAGCTGGCACACCCCCAGGCTGCGTTCCACGGTCACGCCGGGAAAGTTGCCGGTGGTCTGGCGCAGACCCGTGAGCCGGTTGAACAGGGTGCTCTTGCCGGAATTGGGTACCCCGATCACGGCGACGCGCGCGCGCGGCTTGCGGCGAATGTTGACCTGTTCCAGGGGCACGCTGACCGGTGCGGGGTTATTCATGGTCAACCTCCACGGTGAACTGCCGGGCCTGCTCACGGCGCACGGACAGGGAAGCGCCCATCACTTCGATCTCGATCGGGTCGCCGCCGATGGCCGCGTGGCGAAAGCGTACCGGCGTGCCTTCCACCAGGCCGAGCACCATCAGGCGCAGCACGCCTTCGGCTTCGGAGTTGACCAGCGTGATATGGGCATCGATGCCCGGTTTCAGGTCTGCCAGGGTCATGAAATTCCTTGCCGTCCAGGGTACGGGATGGGTTCAGTGGTCCGGGCGGCGAACCGCCCATCAAATGAGACTAATTCTCAATAAATTGTATCGGGAATCGGGCGCCGGGAACAGGCGCTCAGGGCAGGTCGTGGGCCGCGGGCGACAAGGCCTGGGGCCAGCCGGCCTTGAATACCTCGCGGCAGGCGTTGGCCCGGAAATGATACAGCCAGTGATTCAGGTCCATTGCGTCCAGCACCGCCAGGTCGGCCTGGCAGCCTTCGGTCAGCGAGCCGATGTGCCCCTCGGCCGACAGCGCTCGTGCGGCAATCGCGGTGGCGCCCATCAGCGCCTCCTCAGGGGTCATGCGCTGGTTGATGCAGGCCAGGGTCAGGGCCAGGGGCAGGTGAAAACTGGGCGCCGATCCCGGGTTGAAGTCCGTGGCGACCGCCACGCGTACGCCATGCGTCATCAGTTGGCGCGCCGGGATGTACGGCTCGCGCAGGTACATCGAAGCCAGCGGCAGGCTGACCGCTACCGTGCCGGCACGGGCCAGGTCATCCATGGCGTCGGCGTCGGCGTATTCCAGGTGTTCGGCGGACACCGCGCCCAGTTCAGCGGCCAGCGCCGCGCCACCGCCGTCGCTGAGCTGGTCGGCGTGCAACTTCAGGCCCAGGCCAAGCTCGCGGGCGGTTTGCAGTACGCGGCGGCCTTCTTCCAGGGTGAAGGCGCCCTGTTCCACAAAGGCGTCGCAGAATCGGGCCAGGCCGCGCTCAGCCACTTCGGGCAACAGTTCCAGGCACAACATGTCCACGTAGGCATCGCGGTTGTCGGCAAACTCCGGGGGCAGGGCATGCGCGCCGAGCACGGTGGGCACGACGTCGATCACGTGTTCGGCATCCAGCTTGCGGTAGATCTCCAGCTGTCGCAGTTCCTGCTCGAGATCCAGGCCGTAGCCGGACTTGGCTTCCACCGTGGTCACACCCAGCGCCAGCATGTCGTCGAGGATGTGACGGGCCTTGTCCTCCAGGTCTTCGCTGCGCGTTTCCCGGGTGTGGCGCACCGTGCTCAGGATGCCGCCACCCTGGGCCGCGATTTCCTGGTAACTGGCCCCGGCCAGACGCAGTGCGAACTCATCCCCGCGCCAGCCGCCGAAGCACAGGTGGGTGTGGCAGTCGATTAGCCCCGGTACCACCAGGGCGCCATCGCAGTCGTGGGTGGCGATGTCCCCGGGCAGGTCCGGCAGCTGGTCCCGGGGCCCGGCCCAGGCGACCTGGCCGTACTCGATCAGAAGCGCGGCGTCATTCACCAGGCCGGCGTCGTCCTGCGGATTGTCGGCGGGGCAGGTGGCCAGCTGGCCGATATTTTGCAGCAGGCGCAACATGACGCGTCAGGCCAGGTCCAGGCCACCGGCCGTGACGGCCGTGGCCAGCGCGCCGTCACGCAATATCCGCGCGCAGCGTTCGAGATCGCCGCGGACCTCGTAGTCCCGCACCGCGTGAACCACGTCTTCGCGGACTCGCTGGTGGGCCCGGTGCACGCCACTGCCGGGTTTCAGCGGCGTACGAAAATCCAGCGCCTGGGCGGTGGTCAGCAACTCCACCGCCAGCACCTGTTCGACATTGCGCAGCACGCCCAGCAGCTTGAGCGCGCTGATCGAGCCCATGCTCACGTGGTCTTCCTGGCCCAGGCTGGTGGGAATGGAGTCGACGCAGGCGGGATGGCACAGCACCTTGTTTTCCGACACCAGCGCCGCGGCGGTGTATTGCGGGATCATGAAGCCTGAATTCACCCCGGTGTCTTCCATCAGCAGCTTGGGCAGGCCGTCGTGGCCTTCCAGCAACAGGTAGGTGCGGCGTTCGGAAATGCTGGCCAGTTCCGCCAGCGCCAGGGCGGCGAAATCCAGCGCGAGGGCCAGCGGCTGGCCGTGGAAGTTGCCTCCGGAAATGATGTCACCGCCCTCGAACACCAGTGGGTTGTCGGTCACCGAGTTGAGCTCGGTCTCCACCACGCCGACGGCGTAGTCCAGCGCGTCGCGGCTGGCGCCGTGTACCTGGGGCACGCAGCGCAGGCAGTAGGGGTCCTGCACCTTGCCGCAGTCGCGGTGTGACTCGAGAATCTCGCTGCCTTCCAGCAACGCCCGGATGTTGGCCGCCACCTGGCCCTGGCCGGTGTGCGGGCGAATGGCGTGCACCCGCTCGTCGAACGGCGCGGCGCTGCCCTGCAGGGCCTCCAGGCTCATGGCGGCCAGCACGTCGGCCTCGCGCCGCAACACCAGCGAGCGCTCGAGCACGAAGGCGCCGTAGGCGGCCATCAGCTGCGTACCGTTGATCAGCGCCAGCCCGTCCTTGGCCTGGAGGTCGATGGGCGCGAGCCCGGCCGCATCCAGGGCAGGCCCGGCCGGCGCGGGACCGCGACGCGCTTCGTCCCAGACTTCGCCGCGACCAATCAATGGCAGGCACAGGTGCGCCAACGGCGCCAGGTCACCCGAGGCCCCGACACTGCCGCGGCTGGGCACGAAGGGAACGATGCCGTGCGCGTCCAGCGCCAGCAACTGGCCGAAGGTCTCACGCGAAATACCCGAGTAGCCCAGGCCCAGGGCGTGAATCTTAAGCTGCAGCATCAGCCTCGTGATCTCCGGCGGCACCGGGTCGCCGGTGCCGCAGGCATGGCTGAGCAGGATGTTGCGTTGCAGTTCCGCCAGTTGTGCCGCAGGAATCGACGTGTTGGCCAGCGCCCCGAAACCGGTGTTGATGCCGTAGTGCGCCCGCCCGGTATTCAGTGCCGCCTCCACGACCTGACGCGAACTCGCCACAGGGGCATCGTCCGCGCGCAAGGTGGTGAGGGAAGTGTTGAGGTCCTGGTGGAGGGTGGGGATGCGAATTTGCGTCATTTTATTTACCCGATCATCGGCAAATCCACCCCTCGTTCCCGAGCCACGTCGATCGCTTCTTCGTAACCCGCGTCTGCATGACGCATGACGCCGGTGCCCGGATCAGCCGTGAGGACGCGTTCCAGGCGGCGGTCAGCCATGTCGCTGCCGTCGGCAACGCAGACCATGCCTGAATGCAGCGAGTAACCGATGCCCACGCCACCGCCGTGGTGGATGGACACCCAGCTGGCGCCACAGGCGGTATTGAGCAGGGCGTTGAGCAGGGGCCAGTCGGCGATGGCGTCGGAACCGTCTTTCATGGCTTCTGTTTCGCGGTTGGGCGAGGCCACCGAACCGGTGTCGAGGTGATCGCGCCCGATCACGATGGGGGCGGATACCTTGCCTTCGCGCACCAACTGGTTGAACGCCAGGCCCGCTCGGTGGCGTTCGCCATACTCCAGCCAGCAGATGCGCGCCGGCAGTCCCTGGAATTGGATCCTTTTCTGTGCCTGCCCGATCCAGCGGTGCAGGGCCTTCTTCTCCGGGAACAGCTCGAGAATCGCCTGGTCGGTCACGGCGATATCGGCCGGGTCACCGCTCAGTGCCGCCCAGCGGAAGGGGCCGGCGCCACGACAGAACAGCGGGCGAATGTAGGCAGGAACAAAGCCAGGAAAATCAAAAGCCTCTGGCATGTTTCTAAAGTCTTTTACCTGTCCGCGCAGGTTATTGCCATAGTCGAAGCACACGGCGCCCTTCGCCTTCAGGTCGAGAATCGCGCGCACGTGGT
>JAUIJU010000109.1 GCA_030431095.1 Gammaproteobacteria bacterium
TGATGGAAGCCATCGCGCAGGATCGCGACACGCGCGCCTCCGAAGAACAGGTGCGCGCGGTGCACACCATCGCCGGCGCCCTGGCCATGAAGCCCGAAGGCCTGGACGCCCAGGTGGCCAAGTCGCTGGAAGGTCTGCTGGAAGCGCAGTCCCGCTCCGGCGCCACGTTCACGCCGGACGCCATGTTCACCGTGATCAGCGCTGTCGGCCAGTTGCAGAACCGGCTGGACCGGCTGCAAGGCGCCGGTGATCTCAGTTCGGAGGAGGAGCAACGCGAACTGATCGACCAGCTCGACCAGCTGGCCCCGCAGTTCGACACCGCCGGCGCCGGGCCCGCCAGGGCGGAAGAACCTCCCGCGAAAGCCCCCTCCGCCACGGAATTCGACCCCGGTCATTCTGTGTTCGCCGGCGCGGCCACCGACCTGGACGACGGCTTCAGCTTCGAGCCGGCCCAGGCCACGGAAGACGAAGAGTCACCGGAATCACTGCGCCCAGGAAAGGACACGTCCACGCCCGGCCTGGCCGACGCCGACGAGGCGGCCGCCCTGGCCGAACTGGAAAACGCCCTGGAGCGGCCCGCCGAATCGCTGGCGGACGACGCAGGCGCGACAACGACGCCGGAGCGCGAGCAGGAACCGGCGCCGCCACTGCCCGAACCGGAGCCCAGGGCGCCCACCAGCGCCCCGCCCGCCTTTCGGGCGCCGGACATTCCGCCGCCGCCGGAGCGCGTGGCCACCGAGATTGCGGCCAGTGACGACACGGCCGCGGAGGAACTCGACCAGGAAATCGTCGGCATCTTCCTGGAAGAGGCCGCCGAGGTGCTCGAGCGCGGCGAGAGCGCCCTGAACCAGTGGCGCGACGATCTCGAACAGCTCGATTTCGTACGCGAGTTGCAGCGCGAGATCCACACGTTCAAGGGCGGCGCGCGCATGGCCGGCCTGGCCAGCATCGGCGACTACACGCACGAGATGGAGGAGTTGCTCGAGCGCATTGCCGATCGCGTCGAAAGCCCGTCACTGTCGGCGGTCCAGGTGCTCGAAGACGCCTGCGATCGTCTGCATGGCTGGGTGGAACAGGTGGAACGCGGCCATGTGCCGGACGCATCCGGCGATCTCGACCTGCTCCGCCAGCAGATCCAGGGGCTCGGCGACGTGACCCTGGCCCCGGACGAAACACCGGCGGCCCCCGTGGCGCCGGAACCGGACCGGGAAGTCCACGAGATGCCCCAGGCGGCGCCGGAACCGGAGCCGGTGGCCAAACCCACGCCGGCGCGGGTCACGGAAACCGCCACGGAAGACGCCGAATCGGCCGCGGACGACCCGGCCTTCGGCGGCTCCATCAAGGTGGCCGCGGAACTGCTGGACAAGCTGGTCAACGCCTCCGGCGAGGTCAGCATTTACCGTTCCCGCCTGGAGCAACAGGTCGGCAAACTGAAGTCCAACCTGGCGGAGTTCGACGAGACCATCAACCGTCTCGGCGAGCAGTTCCGCAAGATGGACATCGAGATCGAGGCCCAGATTCGCGCCAACTACCCGGACGAGGTGGAGGCCCAGGGCGACAACTTCGATCCGCTGGAACTGGACCAGTTCTCGGCCCTCCAGCAAGCCACCCGCGGCCTGCAGGAGTCGGTCTCCGACCTGCTCAGCCTGCAGGAAATGGCCGACGAGAATCTGCGCGCGTCCGAGCAATTGCTGACGCGCCAGTCCCGCGTGTCCACCGAACTGCAGGAAGGCTTGATGAAGACGCGCATGGTGCCCTTCGGCACCGTGGCCCCGCGTCTGCGCCGCATCGTGCGCGGCGCCGCCAAGGAAGAAGGCAAGCAGGCGCGCCTGCAGCTGCGCATGGTCGGTTCCAGCGACGAGCTGGACCGCAACGTGCTGGAACACATCACCGCGCCGCTGGAACACATGATGCGCAATGCCGTGGCGCACGGCATCGAGGCGCCCGAACAACGCCGTGAGCGGGACAAGCCCGCGGAAGGCGAAATCACCATCACGGTGGAATCCGAGGCCACGGAATTCGTGATCCGCATCGCCGACGACGGTGGCGGCATCAACCTCGAGGCCATCCGGCAACGCGCCGTCGAACGCGGCCTGCTGGACGAGCATGCGGAGCCATCGCGCCAGCAGCTCTATGCCTTCATGATGGACAGTGGCTTTTCCACTTCCAGCTCGGTCACGCGCCTGGCCGGCCGCGGCGTGGGCATGGACGTGGTGAGCAGCGACATCAAGCAGATCGGCGGTTCGCTGGAAATCGATTCGGAGCCCGAACAGGGCACCCAGTTCACCATTCGCATTCCGTTCACGCTGGCCATCATGCAGGCCATCGGCCTGGAGGCGGGCGAAGCCCGTTACCTGATGCCGCTGTCCAGCGTCATGGGCGTGTCGCGCATGATGCCCGACGACTACCGCAAACTGGTCGAACAGGACGAGCCGGTCTACCGCTTCGCCGGCCAGGAATACCCGGTGCTCGATATCGAGCCGCTGCTCGGCGAGCGCCCCACCCCGCTGGGCCGGGACAACGTGTCCCTGCTGATCCTCAGCGCCGGCGAGCAGAAGGCCGCCGTGCGCGTGCCGAACCTGTTGCCGCATCGCGAGGTGGTCATCAAACCGGTGGGGCCGCAGATCAGTTCGGTCGCGGGCGTGCTCGGCGGCTCCATTTCCGGCGACGGCGAGGTCATGGTCATTCTCGACCCGGGCCCGATGATCCGGCGGGCACTGATGCACGGCGTGATGTCGCCCGGCGAGGCCAGTTACGTCCAGCCGGTCAACAACCGCAAGCTGGTACTGGTGGTGGACGATTCGATCACCATGCGCAAGGTCACCTCACGCGTGCTGGAAAGCCGCGACTACGAGGTGATTACCGCCCGCGATGGCGTGGACGCCCTGGAACAGCTGCAGGATCGCACACCCGACGTCATGCTGTTCGACATCGAGATGCCGCGTATGGACGGCTACGAACTGACCGAACGCGTGCGGGACGACGGTCGATTCCGCGATACCCCGATCATGATGATCACCTCCCGCGCGGGACAGAAGCACCGTGACCGGGCCATGCAGGCCGGGGCCACCGACTACCTGACCAAGCCCTACCGGGAAGACGAACTGCTCCAGAACGTGGAGCGACTGCTGGACGAAGCGAAGCGCTGACATGGCCGAGACATCACAAATCCGCACCCTGCTGGCGCCCATGCCCGGTGGCGGCATCCTGCTGCCCGGCAGCATGATCGCCGAGGTGGTGAACTACGAGGACCCGGAGCCGTTCCACGCCGGCCCCGACTGGCTGCTGGGCGAGGTGCGCTGGAACGGCTGGCAGATTCCGGTGGTGAACTTCGCCGTGCTCGCCGGTACCGCGAGTGACGACGCCGTTCCGTCGCGGGCCCGTGTGCTGGTGGTCAAGACGCTCAGCGTCGAGGCCAGCGTGCTGCACATCGGCATGATCATCGAAGGCCTGCCCAAGCTCAAGAACGTGACGCCCGCCAACCTGGTGGAGCAGGACGCCGAAACGCCCGAAGGCGTGTTCAGCCATGTCACGGTGGAAGACCAGCCCGCCGTGATCCCGGACCTGGACGCGCTGGCGCTGGTGATCGAG
>JAUIJU010000110.1 GCA_030431095.1 Gammaproteobacteria bacterium
CATCTTCCATGCCGGTCATGAACACCAGTGGGAACTCCAGGCCCTTGGCCGAGTGCAGGGTCATGAGTTGCACGCAGTCGTCCCAGTCTTCACCCTGGGTTTCGCCGGATTCCAGCGCGGCGTGACTGAGGAAGGACTGCAATTCATTCAGGCCGGCTTCTTCGTCATCGGCCGGCAGCACGAAGCTTTCAGCGGCGTTGACCAGTTCGCGCAGGTTCTCCAGCCGCGACTCCATTTTCTCGCGGGGTTCCTTCTCGTAGTGGGTGGCGAGGTCGCTGGTCTCGATGACGCCCTGCATCTGGCTGCCCAGGTTCCAGTCCGCCATGCGTTCGCGCATGCCGCGTACCAGTTCCAGAAAGGCGCCCACCGTGGTCCTGGCGCGCCCGGACAGCACCCCCTGCTCCAGCGCGGCACCTGCGGCCTGCCACAGGGGCAGCCCCGTCTGGCGTGACTGTTCGCGCAGCCCGGCCACGGTTTTCTGGCCGATTCCGCGCGCGGGGACATTGATCACGCGCTCGAAGGCGGCGTCATCGTTCGGGTTCTGAACCAGGCGAAGGTAGGCCAGCGCGTCCTTGATCTCGGCGCGTTCGAAGAACCGCAGACCGCCGTACACGCGGTAAGGCACGCCCTGGCGCAGCAGAAACTCCTCGAAAAGGCGTGACTGGGCCGTGGTGCGGTAGATGATGGCCGCTTCCGAGGCGCGCCGCCCGTCGGCGATCCACTGTTCCACCTGGTTGACCACGAAGCGCGCTTCGTCCTGTTCGTTGTAGGCAGCGTACACCCGTATCGGGTCGCCCTCGTCACCCGCGGTCCACAGGTTCTTGCCCATGCGTCCCTCGTTGTGGGCAATCAGGGCGTTGGCGGCGGACAGGATGTTTCCCGTGGAGCGGTAATTCTGTTCCAGCCGCACGGTCTGCACACCGGGAAAATCCCGCGTGAAATGGCGCACGTTCTCCACCACCGCGCCGCGCCAACCGTAGATGGACTGGTCATCGTCGCCGACCACGAAGACGTGGCCGGTGTCGCCCGCCAGCAGGCGAATCCAGGCGTACTGGATGGTATTGGTGTCCTGGAACTCGTCGACCAGCACGTGTCGCAAGCGGTTGCGGTAGTGCGCCAGAAGCTCGTCGTTGTGCAGCCACAGTTCGTGGGCGCGCAGCAGCAACTCGGCGAAGTCCACCAGGCCGGCGCGGTCGCAGTAGTCCTGGTACAGGCGATAGATCTGCACCCAGGTTTCGGTCAGGGGATTGTCCAGCGACTCGATCGCTTCGGGGCGTTGTCCCTCGTCCTTGCGGGCGTTGATGAACCACTGGGCCTGGCGCGCGGGCCACTGGTTCTCGTCAAAGCCCTCGTCTCGGATGATGCGCCGCAGCAGCCGTTGCTGGTCGTCCGAATCGAGAATCTGGAAATTCTCGTCCAGCCCGGCTTCCCGCCAGTGCATGCGCAGCAGGCGGTGCGCAATGGAGTGAAAGGTGCCGATCCACAGCGGGCGCGTGGGCACGTCCAGCAGTTTCGCGGCGCGTTCGCGCATCTCGCCGGCGGCCTTGTTGGTAAACGTCACCGCCAGGACGCTCAAGGGCGAAGCATGTTCCACCTGGATCAGCCAGGCCAGGCGGTGGATCAGAACGCGGGTTTTACCACTGCCGGCGCCGGCCAGCACCAGGGCATGGGCGGCCTCGGAGGTGACCGCTTCGCGCTGGGGCTCATTGAGCTCCTCGAGGATGTGTGAGACATCCACGCCCGCCTCACTCGGTCGCCGTGCCCCGTTCCCGGGCCACGGCCCGGTGGCCGATGTCCCGGCGCACGAAGGCGTCCGTCCAGTGAATGCGGTCGACCGCTTCGTAGGCGCGCACCTGCGCCTCGGCGACGGTATCGCCCAGCGCTGTGACACACAGGACGCGCCCGCCGGCGGTCAGCACGGCGCCGTCCTCGTTGCGGGTTCCGGCGTGGAACACGTGGACATCATCGGGCATGGGCGTGTCGAGGCCGGCGATGACTTCGCCACGCGCATAGCTGCTCGGGTAACCACCCGCGGCCATGACCACGCCGAGGGCGGCGCGTGGGTCCCACTCCGCCTCGCAGGCATCGAGGCGGCCGTCAAGCGCCGCCTGGCACAGCGCCACCAGGTCGGAGCGCAGGCGCATCATGACGGGCTGGGTCTCCGGGTCGCCGAAGCGGACGTTGTATTCCAGGACTCTCGGCTCGCCGCCTGGCGAGATCATCAGCCCGGCGTAGAGAAAACCGGTGAACGGCGCGCCGTCCTGGGCCATGCCCCGGATGGTGGGTTCCACCACCTCGCGCATCACCCGCTCGTGCATCGCGGCGTCGACCACCGGGGCCGGGGAATACGCGCCCATGCCGCCGGTGTTGGGGCCACTGTCGCCCTCGTTCAGGGCCTTGTGGTCCTGGCTGGTCGCCAACGGCAGAATGTGCTGGCCGTCGGCCATGACGATGAAACTGGCTTCCTCGCCCTCGAGAAACTCCTCGATCACCACGCGGTGGCCGGCGTCGCCGAAGGCATTGCCCTGCAGCATGTCGCGCACCGCCGCCTCGGCGGTGGCCAGGTCCTCGGCCACGATCACACCCTTGCCGGCGGCCAGGCCGTCCGCCTTGACCACGATGGGCGCACCCTGCTCGCGCAGGAAGGTCAGCGCCTGGTCCAGGTCGGTGAAGTTCCCGTAGGCCGCCGTGGGAATGCCGTGGCGGGCCATGAAGTCCTTGGCGAAGGCCTTGGAGCCTTCCAGTTGCGCGGCCGCCGCGGTGGGGCCGAAGCATGGCAGTCCCTCGGCCCGGAAGCGGTCGACAAGGCCGCCGGCCAGCGGGTCCTCCGGGCCGACCAGGGTCAGGCCGATGTCCTCGTCGCGGGCGAACGCCACCAGCGTGTCGAAGTCGCCCACACCGATTTCCACGTTGTGCAGGCCCGGCTCCAGGGCCGTACCGGCGTTGCCGGGCGCGACGAACACCCGCTCGACGTCCGGCGACTGCGCGGCGCGCCAGGCCAGGGCGTGCTCCCGACCGCCACCACCGATGACCAGTACCTTCATGCCCGCCTCCTCAGTGCCGGAAGTGGCGCATGCCGGTGAAGACCATGGCGATGCCGTGTTCGTCGGCGGCCGCGATCACTTCCTCGTCCCGCATCGAGCCCCCGGGCTGGATGATGGCCTTGATACCGGCCTCGGCGGCGGCATCGATGCTATCGCGGAACGGAAAGAACGCGTCGGAGGCCATGGCCGAGCCCGCCAGGGACAGGCCGGCCTCCTTCGCTTTCCAGGCGGCAATACGTGAGGAATCCACGCGGCTCATCTGGCCCGCGCCCACGCCCAGCGTGCGACCGTCGGCGGCGTAGACGATGGCGTTGGACTTGACCATGCGCACCATCTTCCAGGCGAACATCAGGTCGTCCCACTCGCCCGAATCCGGGGCCCGCGCGCTCACCTCGCGGCAATCCTCGCGGCCCACACAGCGCGCGTCGTGCTGCTGGATCAGCAGTCCGCCCGCCACACGGTGGTAGTTCAGGCGACCGCCGCCGGGGCTCGATTCACCCACGACCAGCAGACGGACGTTCTGCTTGGCGGCGAAGGCCTCCACG
>JAUIJU010000044.1 GCA_030431095.1 Gammaproteobacteria bacterium
CGCGCAGCATCAACATCATGTTCACGCCGATGCGCGAGGCCGGCGCGGCGGCCCGGGCCATGCTGGTGGCGGCGGCGGCCGCACGTTGGGGCATCGATCCGGCGGCGTGTTACGCACGCAACCACCGCGTCCTGAATCGCCTGAACGCCCGCAGTCTCGGGTACGGTGAACTGGCCGCCGACGCCGCGCGCCTGTCCGTCCCGGACCAGCTTACGCTGAAGACCCCCGACCAGTTTCGCTACATCGGCAATCCCCTGCCCCGCCACGACCTCGAACCGGTGGTGCGAGGCGAACGCACCTATGGCGCAGACACGCGCCTGCCGGGCATGAAGTACGCCGCGATCCGGCATGTACCCGTACTGGGTGGCTCCGTGGCCTCCTGGGATGCCACCGAGGCGCGCCGGATGCCCGGTGTGGTTGACGTGGTCCAGGTGGCGCCCATCGAGGACAATTACAGTTCGGTGGGCGGCGTGGCGGTGGTGGCCGACACCACCTGGCAGGCGCAGCAGGCGCTGGACAAGGTGTCCATCGAATTCGAAGCCGGGCCGCACGGCGCTTACGATTCGGAAGCTTACAAGGCACAGCTGGTTCGCAACGTGGAAGCCCCTGCCGAACCGGCGCACAGCCGGGGCAACATCGACGGGGCCTTCGAGGCGGCCGTGCTGCATCATGGCGCCACTTTCACCGGCGGCCACCTGTCGCACTCGCCCATGGAGCCCATGGCGAGCACCGTCTGGGTGCGCGAAAGCGACTGCGAGGTCTGGGCCTCCACCCAGGACCCGGCCGGCATTCAGCGAACCCTCGGCGGGCTGCTGGGGATCGACCCCAAATCCGTCACCGTCCACGTCATGATGGCCGGCGGCGCGTTCGGCAGAAAGTTCAAGTGCGATTACGTGCACGAGGCGGCCGTGCTGTCCCGGGCGGTGGGCGCACCCGTTCACCTGACCTGGTCGCGCGAAGAGGACACGCGTACCGGGTTTTACCACTCGCTCAGCGCGCAACGGATCGAGGCCTCTCTGAACGACGAAGGACAGGTGACCGGCTGGCTGCACCGCGCCGCCTTTCCACCCATCGCCAGCACGTTCAATCCCGCCGTGGAGCGTCCGCGCGCCGGCGACCTCGACGCCCTGGCCAGTCACCCCTACGGCATCGTGAACCTGCTGGTCGAATCCGCGCATGCGCCGGCGCACACCCGCATCGGGTGGTACCGCGCGGTCTATGCCATTTTTTACGGATTCGCGATCAACGCCTTTACCGACGAGCTGGCAGAAAAGGCGGGTGTGGATCCACTCGACTTTTTCCGACGCATCTACCACAACAATACCGATCCGGCGCAGAAGGAACAGGTCGAGCGCTCGCTGGGCGTCCTGGAACTGGCGGCGGAAAAAGGCGGCTGGGGGCGCGACATGCCTTCGGGCCAGGGCCTGGGCCTGGCGGTGCACCACAGCTTTGAGTCTTACACCGCGATGGTGGTCCAGGTCGAACTCGACGGCGACGACATTCGTGTGCTGCGGGTCGACTGCGCGGTGGATTGCGGCCTGGTGCTCAATCCCGACCAGGCCACGGCGCAGATGGAAGGCGCGGTGATCATGGGCATGTCGCTGGCGCTGTACACGGAGGTCACCTTTCGCGACGGGGCGGTGGTCAATTCGAACTTTCACGACTACCCCGTGCTGCGCGGCAACGAGGCGCCGCCGGAGATCGTCGTGCACTTCACCAACACCGACGCCCGCCCGACAGGCCTGGGCGAACCGGGCGTGCCGTGCCTTGCGCCGGCCCTGGCCAACGCGATCCGCGCGGCCGGCGGACCCCGCCATCGCAACCTGCCGATTCGCCCCCTGAAGGTTTGAGATCGCGCGCCACGGGCGGCGGTAAGCGGTGAATTGGGGTATGCTTGCGCGCTGCACGAAAAACTCAGAGGAATACCCCCCGAAATGAATACCAGAACCACTTTGGTCGTGGCCGTGGCCCTCGGCCTGGCCGCCACCGCCTGCTCACAGTCCGACGACGACGCCCCGGAAGTCACTGCGGAAAACACCCCGACCGCCACCGAACCGGCCCCGGCCGCCGCGGATCAGCCCATGGAAAACGGCAACCCCTTCTTCGTCGAAAGCGACCTGTACCTGCACTATCCGAAATTCGACCAGATCGAAAACGAGCACTACCTGCCCGCCTTCGAACGGGGCATGGAAGAGCACCTGGTTGAAATAGAGGCGATCGCGAACAACCCCGAAGCACCGACCTTCGACAACACCCTGGTGGCCATGGAGCGCTCCGGCGCCCTGCTGAACCGCGTCTCCCGCGTGTTTTACGCCATGGCCTCGGCGCACACCAACGACACCATCGAGGAAGTGCGCAGTGACATGGCGCCGCGCCTGGCCGCGCACGGCGATGCCATCCTGCTCAACGACGCCCTGTTCCAGCGCGTCAGGACCATTCACGACGCCCGCGACAACATGGAACTGGACCCGGAGTCCTATCGGCTGGTGGAAGAGACCTACCGGGATTTCGTACGCGCCGGCGCCGAGCTGAATGCCGCGGAGAAAGAGCAGCTCAAGGCCTACAACGCCGAGCTGGCCTCGCTGCAGACCGAGTTCTCGCAAAACGTGCTCGGTGAAGTGAACGCCAAGGCCATCGTCGTCGACGACGCGGCGAAACTCGACGGCCTGGGCGAGTCCGGGATCGCGAAGGCCGCCGCGGCGGCGGAATCGCGCGACATGGCGGGCAAATTCGTCCTCCCCCTGCTCAACACCAGTGGCCAGCCACCGCTGTCCTCACTGACGGACCGCGAATTGCGCCTGCGCATCATGGAAACTTCACTGGGCCGGGGTTCCAGCGGCGGCGAATTCGACAATCGCGAGGTGCTCAGCCGGGTGGCGACCATCCGGGCCGAACGCGCCCAGCTGCTGGGCTACCCCAATCACGCCGCGTACAGCCTGGAAAATCAGACCGCGCGTACCGTGGACGCGGTGAACGAACGCCTCGGCAGCCTGGCGCCCCCGGCGGTGGCCAATGCGAAGCGCGAAGCTGCGGAACTGCAGGCGCTGATCGACGCCGAGGGCGGTGATTTCGAACTGGCCGCGGCCGACTGGGCTTTCTACACCGAGAAACTGCGCAAGGAGAAGTTCAACTTCGACGAGAGCCAGCTCAAACCGTATTTCGAACTGGACAATGTGCTGACCCGTGGCGTGTTTTACGCCGCCGAAAAGGTGTACGGCCTGACCTTCGAACCACGTCCCGACCTGCCGACCTACCACCCCGACGTCCGCGTGTGGGAGGTGTTCGACGCCGACGGTTCCACCCTGGCCCTGTTCATCGAGGACATGTACGCGCGCGAGAGCAAGCGCGGCGGCGCCTGGATGAACGCCTACGTCAGCCAGTCGGACCTGCTCGGGGACCAGCCCGTGGTGGCCAATCACCTGAACATTCCAAAGCCGCCGGCGGGTGAACCCACCCTGCTGACCTGGGACGAAGTGACCACGCTGTTCCACGAATTCGGCCACGCCCTGCATGGGATGTTTTCCGATGTGAAGTACCCGAGCTTCTCCGGCACCTCGGTGCCACGCGACTTCGTCGAGTACCCGTCCCAGGTCAACGAGATGTGGGCCGACTGGCCGGAAGTGCTGGCCAATTATGCCGTGCACCACGAAACCGGCGAACCGCTGCCCCAGGAAATGCTCGACAAGGTGCTGGCCTCGGCGCAGTTCAACGAGGGTTTCCGCACCACCGAATACCTGGCCGCCGCCCTGCTCGACCAGGCCTGGCACCAGCGCACACCGGATGAGCTACCCGGCGCCGACGGCCTGCTGGACTTCGAGGCCCAGGCACTGGAAAACGCCGGCGTGGCCTTCGCGCCGGTGCCGCCGCGTTATCGCAGCACGTACTTCTCACACATCGTGGGAGGCTATTCCGCCGGCTACTACGCCTACATCTGGAGCGAAGTTCTGGACGCCGATTCCGTCGAGTGGTTCAAGGAGAACGGCGGGATGCTGCGCGAAAACGGCGATCACTTCCGCCGCACCCTGCTCTCGCGGGGCGGTTCGAAGGACGCCATGGCGCTGTTCGAGGATTTCCGCGGGCGCGCCCCGGACGTGCAGCCCCTGCTGGAGCGCCGCGGCCTGACGGCCAACTGAGGCACACCTCACGAGGCAAAGAAAAAGCCCGCCGATCGGCGGGCTTTTTTCGTTGGCTCGGGACCTGCCGCACAGGCCCTTTGAGCGTCAGTTGCCGCCCGATGCCACCGGGGGTGCGCCGGCGCCGCCGGCCGGGGACACCGCCACGCCCACGCCGCTGCGGCAGGACAGGCGCGAACCGGTGCAGGAGCCCATGCGGCGGCCGGCGCCCCGCGTGGCCAGGCGATCCGCCTTTTCCTGCAGCGCTTCCTTGCCGTACTTGTTCATCAGCGAGCGCGCCTTGCGTTCGGCCTTGCCGCGCTTGTTCTCGGGAATCGCCTCGAACAGCTGCTCGCTGTGCTGGGCAAGCTTGTCCAGTTCCGCCTCGGCGGCGACCACGGACCAGCCATAGGCGTCGATCAGGTCCTTGCGTGTGCCACGGCCGGTGGCGTACAGGGTGGACACGAGGTACTGGGCATCGTGATCACCATCACGCGCCAGGTCACGGTAGGCCTTGAATGCCGCCTTGTCGTCGCCGTCGGCCAGCAACTGGTCAGCGCGGGCGCGGTCTTCGGCGAGGTCGGCGAACGCGGAAATGGAAAACAGTGCCGACACCAGGGTCAGCGCAACGATGAGAAACTTCATGATCCCTCCAGGATTCGTTCCGTGGTGATGGCGTCTCCCTGACCAGGTCACGCCGATGAACACGCAGTGTAGACGCTTCTTTCGTTTTACGAAAGCCTTCGGACGCTGACACGGTCATCACGCGGCGATTTCCGACGCACTGCCGCGGGTCCCGCCCCTGATACCGCCCCACGTACCCGACTAGATTGGTCCTGGCACAACCAAACAACGATTCAGGGGGAATCACCATGCACAAACTGATCATGACGACCGCCGTACTGGCGCTGACGGGACAGGGGGCCCTGGCCGATGTCCGGGGCGTGGTTTGCGACGGATGCAATGCGAGCCAGACCCAGCGGGCCGCCACCAGCGCGACCCGGCAGGGCACGGCCTACGTTTTCGACCGTGAAGACGGAAAAGTCGACAAGTACACCGTGTTCACCGAGGTCATCGACACTCGCCCGTACACCACGTGGACCCAGGCGATTAAGCAGAAAACGGAGAAAGCGGTGCGCAACCGATTCGCTGCCTATGTCGAAGCCTCGCGGGTCGCGCGAGAGACGGAAACCATCGTGTTGCCGCCGGACTTTCCGGTGCGCTCGGTGGCGGGGGCACTGGGTGACGTGGGCCACAGCACCACGGAGATCGAGGACTACCTGCTCAGCGTCGGTCCCTTGCAGATGATGTATGACATTACTGGCAGCTTTCTGGGCAAGCTGATCCAGCTGAACCTTGGCTTGGTCGACATCGAGGACATCGTCCAGGCCATCGTCTACCGGATCGAATTTCCGGACGGATCCTGGCAGGACTACGAGGTGTCCTTCTCACTGAACCCGCACACGGGTAAATCGCGGATGGAGCTGAAACCGCACGGCAATGCCCACACGGCGGATGGCCGCGCGGCGCCAACCAGCGCCCTGGGATTCCGCGGCCGAACGTTCCACGACAACGAGGGTTCGTTGTTCGAGTGGATAGCCTGGGCCCGTCAGCTGGGCCTGGTGGTACGCGGTTCCGGTTCCTGGATGCGCTGCACGGTACAAGGCAACCAGATCATCTGCGAGGTTCGGCAACAGAAGTAGCCCGCAGCCGCGTCGGGCCGGTTGCGGCCCGACGCGCAATCAAAAAGTTCAAGGAATCGCCACCCCTACTCGGCTTCAGCGCGCAGGTCCTGCAGCACGGCGCCCACGGCCTCGATCTCGCGATCGTGATCCACGTCGCGGAACGTCTCCGCCAGGGCCTCGGTGTACCAGCGGCGCATGGGTGGCAGCGCCCTCAGGCGTGAGGCATAGTCCAGCGCTTCCGGGGCAAGCGCCGGCGAATATCCCAGGATGCGAAACGCCACCGGCGCGTACATGGCGTCCACCGCAGTGAAATCGCCACCCGCGAGATACGGGCCGCCGAACCGATCCAGGCCTTCCGCCCACAAGGATTCGACGCGGCGCCACTCGGTGTCCAGGCCCGCCGGTGGATCTTCCAAACGAATGCGTTGACCGCAACTCATGCTGCAGACGCCCCGAATCAGTGGAAAACCCGAATGCATTTCGGCGCTGGCGCTGCGCGCCCAGGCCCGTACTTCACGATTCGCCGGCCAGGCTGCCGGGTGGCGCTCGGCCAGGAATTCGATGATGGCCAGGGAATCCCAGACGGTCAGTCGACCATCCACCAGGCAGGGGACCTTTCCACTCGGGGAAAACTCCTGAAAAGCCCGCTGGGGACCGCTGCCCTCGAACGGCACCAGGATCTCTTCGAAGTCGATGCCCAGCATGTGCATCAACACCCAGGGCCGCAGCGACCAGGAGGAGTAATTCTTGTTGCCAATATAGAGTTTCATGCTGAGCTCGATTATTCCACAACCCGGGATGGGTGGCCGGGGACGTCCGGCGGGTCGCCTATACTCATCAATCCGACATGACCGAGCCGAGGTTCGCCCACCCATGATCACGCTGTACTGGCACCCGAAAACCCGCGCCGTGCGCACCCACTGGCTGCTCGAGGAACTCGGCGAGGATTACACCCTCGAGACCGTTGACCTGACCGACCCCGGGTCGCGCGCCGACCCCGGGTTTCGCGCCGCGAGCCCCATGGGCAAGGTGCCGGCGATCAGCGACGGTGAAACCGCCGTGGCGGACTCGGCGGCGATTGCGATCTACCTGGCGGACCGGTACCCGGAAGCCGGCCTCGCGCCGGCCGTCGACGACCCTGACCGGGGCCGATACCTGTTCTGGTCGGTGTACACCCCCGGCGTGGTGGAACCGGCGATGATGGAACGATTCAACCAGTGGGAGGTCAATCCCGGCTCTTCCGGCTGGGGCAATTTCGACCGCATGATCGAAACCCTGGAGCGCGGCCTGGACACCGGCCCGTGGATTCTGGGCGATCGCTTCAGCGCGGCCGACACCCTGCTGGGTTCCTCGGTGTACTTCATGCAGGTTTTTGGCGTGCTGCCCGCGTCGACTCCGCTCGAAGGGTACCTGGAGCGATGCCTCGCGCGACCGGCCTACGCCGCGGCCATCGCGGCAAGTCAAGGCGAGCCCTGAGCGGGCGCCTCGCTTCAGGCGAGGTGCTCGCGAAAGAAGGCCAGGGTCCTGTCCCAGGCCAGTTCCGCACTTTCTTCGTCGTAGCGCGCGGTGGAGTCGTTGTGAAATCCGTGGTTGGCGTTCGGGTACATGTGCATCGTGTAGGGCGCGCCAAGCCGATCCAGGTCTTCCTGGTATCCCGGCCAGCTGGCGTTGACCCGCGTGTCCAGTTCGGCCAGCTGGATCATCAGTGGCCCGCGAATCCGGTCACGCAGTTCCTCCGCTGCCGGCGTACCGTAGAACGGCACGCCCGCATCGAGATGATCGGGAAGGGTGGCCGCCAGCATGTTGACAATGTAACCCCCGAAACAGAACCCAACGGCGCCGAGCTTGTCGGTGGTCGAGTCCAGACCCTCCAGGTAGAGCGCCGCGGCGACGAAGTCCTTTTCGATCTTCGCCCGGTCCATCGAGCGCTGCAGCGCACGCCCCTCGTCGTCGTTACCCGGATAGCCGCCCAGCGGATACAGGGCGTCAGGCGCAAAGGCGACGAACCCGGCCTTGGCCACGCGCCGCGCCACGTCTTCGATGTACGGATTCAGACCGCGATTCTCGTGCACCACCAGCACACCGGGCGCCGGCCCGTCCAGCCCCTTCGGCGTCACGCGGTAGCCCCGCCCTTCACCGTGTCCTTCGGGAGAAGGAAACGTTTCGTATTCGGGCATGATCTCGGGGTCATTGAAGGAGACCTGGGCAGCCAGCGCATAGTCGGGCGTGAGCGCGGGCAGCAGGGCCGCCAGGGTGAAGCCCGCCGCGGTCAGCGTCGACAGCCGGGCCAGGAAAGTGCGACGGTCGATCAGCCCGTGGGCATACTCGTCGTACCAGTCGAAGGCTTCCTGAGGAATCGGGTGAAAATCAGGAGGGTGCGGGCGGTTCATTTCAGCTCCTTCGGCGTCTGGTACGCCAACAATTCGCCGTCGGTGCTGCCGACCAGCCCCCATGAAGGCATGTCGAAGCGAATGATGGCCATGGCGCACGTGGGCATGTTCCAGACGTCACCACCGGTCAGCTGGTTGAGCAGGCGTGTCATGACGGGGTTGTGCCCCACCATCATGACACGGTCGAATCGATCCTCGACCCGCTCCAGGGCACGGACCATGCCGTCGGACCCTTCAAAGTACAGGTCCCGGTCTTCGACCAGGTTTGCGGGAGCAAGTCCGAGCTCGGAGAGCAAGTGCTCAGCGGTGGCCCGGGCGCGCCGGGCGGGACTGGCGAGAATGAGCTCCGGCAGGGTTCCCTGGCCCAGCAGCCAGCGGCCCATGGCCGGCGCATCTCGCCGACCACGCGTGTTGAGCGGTCGATCAATGTCGGCCAGGTTCGCGTCTTTCCAGGAAGACTTCGCGTGGCGGACCAGGACCAGGATCTTGCCTTGCTGACTCATGCACACCTTCCGTGACCGTACGCGACAGAGTATAGGCGGGCCATGACGCCTTCGCGACGAACCGGGTTCAAGGGAGCGCCGCCCGATAGGCAACGAGTTCCGCCTCGCTGTCGGCGTCCCAGTCGGGCCCCGCGAGCGCTCGCGCGCGTTCCATCAGGGCCACGGCGCCGGCCGGATCATCGGATACGGAGGCATAGCGGGCGCGCAATCTGAACACGGCCACGCTGTCCTCCTGCGCCGCGAGGGCGCCCACCAGCGGCGCCGCGGACACCGGGTCACCGTCATCCAGGTACAGCTGCACCAGCTTCTGCAGCAACCGGCTTTCCTTGGCCGACCAACCGGTTTCGCGGACCCTGGCCAGCGCCGCCTCGAATTCCAGGCGCGCCTGTTCACGCTCACCTTCCGCCAGCGCCGCGTCGCCGAGCATTTCCATCGCGTCGAGTTCGGCCTGCGCCAGGTCACGCGACCGGGCAGTGGCGAGCACCTGCAACGCCGCCTGCCGTGCTTCACCGGCCCGGCCCTGGTCCAGCGTCAGCTCCGCGAGACGCAGTTCAATCTGCAGGGCCCGCATCTGGTCATCGATGGCGCGAAACACCTCGCCAGACTCGCGGTACGCCGCGGCCGCGGCGGCGGTGTCGCCCAGGGCGCGTTCGGCGTCACCGAGGTTCGCCAGGGCCACGGCCTCGAACAGGCGGTCCCCCGCTTCGGCGGCCACCTCGTGGGCCACCGTCGCGGACTCGCGGGCCCCGGCGTGATCACCCCGGGCGGCCAGGACAATGGCCAGCATACCGTGAATCCGGCCTACGCCGACCCGGTCGCCGATGGCCTCGCGGATCGCCAGGGACTGCCGGTGGTAGGTCTCGGCCTCGTCCATGCGGCCCTGCTGGCGCCGCAGGTAACCCAGGTTGTTGAGCATCATCGCCTCGTTGCGGCGATCCCCGGCGGCACGGAAGGATTCAATCGCCTGGTCCAGGTCGAGTTCGGCCTCGGCCAGGCGTCCCTGGTCCATCGCCAGGTTGGCGCGGTGCGAGTGGACATGCCCCGGAAGCACCTCGAGTCCCGCGCGCTGGTACCGCAATACGGCCCGGTCGACCAGCGCTTCGGACCCCTCCCAGTCGTTGCGATCTTCGGCCAGGATGGCGAGATTCAGCAGGACCCTTCCCGCCAGTTCGTGGTCTTCCTGCGCAAGGGCCAACTCCAGAGCCTCGTCCAGCACGACCTCGGCCTGGTCCAGCCGGCCGGTTCGATTCAGCAAAACGCCCAGGCTCAGTAGCACGCGCGCCAGCGCTTGCCCATCACCCGATGCGCGCTGCTCGTCCGCGAGGCGGCGCAACATGCGTTCCGACTTCTCGCTTTTGCCCAGGATGCGCAGGCAGGACGCCAGCTCGAAACGGGGGCCGAACAGCGTCGGCTCCGCATCGATGATGACCTGGAAATAGCGTTCGGCCTCCGCGCAGCGCCCCTCCAGTGACAGGGACAATCCGCGCGCGTACGCCTCGTTGTGGAATGGGTCGGCGGAAACCAGCGGGGCCTCGACGGCCAGTCGGCTGCGCCCGAGCAACTGCCCATAGACACCCTGCACCACGCCGCGCGCCAGGCGCGTTCCCTCGTCGCCCACCATGGTGCCGCGATGCGCTACGCCACCCGCCGCCTGCAGGACCCAGTTCATGCGCAAGCCGGTGCCATCGGGTTCCAGCTCCATTGCCAGGACGTGGGTGGCGCCGTGCACTTCGGCCAGTCCACGCAGGAGACCGGCGCCGACACCCTCACGCAAGGGGCCGTCCCATGCCCCGTGCTGCGCCAGGTTGAGAACGTCCGCGTCGGCCACGGTCGTCAATTCCGGCGCTTCCGCCAGGAGGCCGTTGACCAGGCCCATGAGACCCAGGCGGGACCAGGCCAGTTCCGGGTCGTCACTGCGGTCGAGCAGGGGCAGCACGGCCACCCGCCATTCGCCGACGATCGCGTCACGGTCTTGCCAGGGGGCGGCCTGCCAGATCAGCAGCCCGAGCAACAGGAACAGCACGGCAGGGACCAGGATCCAGCGCAGATTGGAATGGCCCGACGTGGCTGCCTGCGGGGGTGCATGCTGATCGTTACCAGGTGCCGGGGATGCGGACGGGACAGGGGTCGAGACCTCGGCCACGAAGCGATAGCCGTGACCATGCACCGTGCGAATCACGGCCTGCCGCGTCGCGTCGTCGTCCACCGCCTTGCGCGCTTTCATCACGGCTCGCGTCAGCGCGGTCTCGGTAATGACCCGCCCCGGCCACACCGCGTCCATCAGCTCGTCCTTGTCCACCGCGCGGTCACGGTTACGCACCAGGTAAACCAGCAGGTCGAACACCCTGGGTTGCAGCGACACCAGGTGTCCGTCGCGGCTGAGTTCGCGCCGCTCCGGATCGAGTTCACATGCGTCAAACCTGAAAGGAGCCTCGGTCATCCTGCTGTTTTCCATGACTTTTTAAAGGGTCACGTTTTGGTCAGCGGATCGTCACGCCAACGTCAGGACCCGGCGCCCGTCAGCGGGCATGCTGGCAACCCGTACACGGTCCGGGCCCGCTCGACGCGGGCTTCGCCCATCATCCCGGGAGACACCCATGAAGCGCAATCTGATCCTGATTTATGGCGCCCTATCCTACGCCATTTTTTTCATGACCTTTCTGTACGCCATCGGATTCATCGGCAACCTGCTGGTGCCGGTGACCATCGACGGCGCGCCGCAGGTGCCGTTTGTCCAGGCCCTGCTGATCAACCTGTCATTGCTGGTCCTGTTCGCGGTGCAGCACAGCCTGATGGCCCGGCCGTTCTTCAAGCGATGGATGACCGGGTGGGTGCCCCCCGCGGCGGAACGCAGCACGTACGTTCTCGCGTCCAGCGTGGCGCTGATCGCCGTGTTCTCCCTCTGGCAGCCCATGGGCGGCGTGATCTGGGACATCGAGCACCAGGCGCTTCGCTGCACGATCCACGGCATGTTCGTTTCTGGATGGACCCTGGTCCTGATCAGCACCTTCCTGATCAATCATTTCGACCTGTTCGGCCTGCGGCAGATCTGGCTGAACTGGCGGCAGCAGCCTTACACCGCACTGCACTTCGGCACGCCCTGGCTGTACCGGGTCGTGCGGCATCCCCTGTACGTGGGCTGGCTTTTTGCGTTCTGGGCCACGCCGACCATGACGGTGGCGCACCTGGTGTTCGCGCTGGCCACCACGGGGTATATCCTGGGCGCCATTCGCCTCGAAGAGCATGACCTGATGGCGGCCCACCCGGAATATGCCGAGTACCGTCGCAGGGTTCCCATGCTGATCCCCCGACTGCGGCGAGCCGAACGGTCGCGCCAGGCCCCGGTCGCCTGATCCGGGATGAAGTGGCCCAATCGTGGCTCGCCCCACGGCTCGGGACGTGAACGGGTATGGAGGTGGAGATTGACCGCCGGCGCGGGCGCCCCGGCAAATCGCGTCAGTCGGGTGTGGAGGGCTCGAGCTTCATGCACACCTGCTCGTCCACGGAATACAGGTAGTAGCCGTCGTCCTCGCCCAGGCCACGGACAATCACGGCGTCGGTGACACCGCTGAGGGTCTTGGCATTGGCGCGGACCCTGAAACCGGCCTCCGACTGCTTGTACGGCCCCAGCGCTTCCCGCCAGGCGGCTTTTTGGCTGGGATCAAACTTCTCTCCGTTCCGCTTGGCCGCGGTCAGGATCGATTTGAACTTCGGATATGCAACTTCGAGTATGCGTCCCTGGCCCATGACTGTTCCCGTGCTTTTACTTTAGTTATTGAAGAATTGAAGCAACGTCGCGGAACTTAGTTTACCCGAAAACCGCCTGTCAACGGGTTTTCACCCTCCCGTCCTCTCGCCGCGCCCTCCGCCGGATGGGAACCGTCATGTTTTTTCGCTACCCTGTCTGGCCATCTCATCCACGGCACCGTAACCCGACAAGGAACCCTGACCCGATGACCAGCAAGCTGGAGCAGCTCAAGACCATGACCCTGGTGGTCGCCGACACGGGCGACATCGAGGCCATTCGGCGATTCGAACCCGAAGACGCCACCACCAACCCCTCGCTGTTGCTCAAGGCGGCGGAATTGCCGCACTACCGCGAACTGATTGCGCAGGCGCGTGACTGGGCGCACGCCGGCGGGGGCAGCAGCGAGGAGCAGCTGGCCAACTGCTGCGACCGCCTGGCCGTCGACATCGGCAAAGAGATCACCCGCATCGTTCCCGGCCGTGTTTCCACCGAAGTGGACGCCCGCCTGTCCTTTGACACCGAAGGCACCATCGAGCGCGCCCGAAAACTGATTGCCCTGTACGAAGAGGCTGGCGTCCCCCGTAACCGGGTCCTGATCAAAACGGCCTCGACCTGGGAAGGCATACGGGCGGCCGAGCGACTGGAGCGCGAGGACATCAACTGCAACCTGACCCTGCTGTTCGGCTTCGGGCAGGCGGCGGCCTGCGCGGATGCGGGCGTCACGCTGATTTCACCCTTCGTGGGTCGCATCCTGGACTGGCACACCGCCAACACCGACCTGGTGGTGACCCAGCCGGAGGACGATCCGGGCGTCCAGTCCGTCACGCGGATCTACCACTACTACAAGGCCAACGGCTACGACACCATCGTGATGGGCGCAAGTTTCCGCAACGCGGGAGAGATCGAGGCACTGGCCGGATGCGACCGGCTGACCATCAGCCCGGGACTGCTCGAAACCCTCGCCGCCGACGAGGGCGATCTTCCGCGCCGGCTGGACCCCGCCGCGGCGAGCAGTGACGACAGCAATCCCGCGACCGGGGAAGCGGCATTCCGCTTCGACCTGAACGAGGACCGCATGGCCACCGAGAAGCTGGCTGACGGCATCCGCAACTTCGTTGCCGACCAGCGGCGCCTGGAACGGCTTCTGCAGAATTTCGACGGCTGAATCCTTTACGCGCCTGGCCGGCGTGTGACAGCGTCGCCATGAACGGCGAGGAGGCGCCCTGGCGACGACGGAAACGCTCCGAATTGCCAATGACCAGTCCAGCCGTCACACTCGTAACGAACCGCACTGACCTACCGGTGACACAGATGACCGCGAACCTCCTGAACCGTTGCCTGCCGGCGCTGCTGGCGGCCTGCGCCGTCACGGCCTGTGGCCCATCGGAAGCCCCGCCGTCCGCACCGCCCCCGGCGGTGGAAACACGGGAAGTCACCCGGCAGCCGGTGGCCACCGAATTCGAGTTCGTGGCGCGCACGCGAGCCCGCGAGGACGCCCAGGTACGTGCCCAGATCAGCGGCACCGTCATCGAGCGCTCATTCGAGGAAGGCCAGCAGGTCGAAAAAGATCAACTGCTGTTCCGCATCGACCCGCGCCCGTACGAGGCTGCCCTCGCCTCCGCCCGCGCGCAGTTGCAGCGGGCGGAGTCCAACGCCAATGTCGCCGCCCAGAACCTGGCCCGCGGCAAGGAACTGGTGGAAAGCAACTACATCAGCGCGGCCGAAATGGACCAGTTGCAGGGCGAAAACGACCAGTCGATCGCGGCGCTGGAAGAAGCGCGCGCCGCCCTGCAGACGGCCCAGATCAATCTCGACTTCACCGAGGTCAGTGCGCCGTTCGCCGGCACCGCGGGGCGCTCCAACATCAGCATCGGCGATCTCGTGAACCCCAGTTCAGGCGCCCTGGTGTCCCTGGTGGCCCTGGACCCGATGCTGGTCGATTTCGACGTCAGCGAACAGGCCATGGTGCAAAACCTGGCGGCCAACCAGCAACGCGCCGAACAGGGCCTGCCCCCCATCGAGTACACACCGCGTCTGAAACTGGGCACCGACCAGGTGTATCCCCACACCGGGATCATCGACTACGCCGACAACCGCATCAATCCGACCACTGGCACGGTCACCGTCACGGCGCGCTTTTCCAATCCCGACGGCCTGCTTTTCCCCGGGCAATTCGCACGCGTTCTGGTCCGGCGTGGCGAGGCGGAACCGGCCCTGCTGGTACCGCAGTCGAGCGTGCTGGAAGACATGCAGGGGCGCTACGTGTTCGTGGTGACCGACGAAGACACGGTCGCCCGGCGCAACATCACACTGGGTCAGCGTCATGGCGTCGACTGGGTGGTTGGAGAAGGCCTTGAGGAAGGTGACCGGGTGATCGTCAATGGCATCCAGAAAGTCCGCTCCGGAATGACGGTGACCGCCCGGCCGGTGGCTTCCGCGACCGGACAGGAACAGGGCGACAGTCAGCCCCGGTGATTTCCGCCACTTTCATCCGCCGGCCCAAGTTCGCGATGGTGATCTCCATCGTTATCGTACTGTGCGGGCTGATCTCGATCCCCCTGTTGCCGGTCGGCGAGTTTCCACAGGTCTCCCCGCCACAGGTCAATGTCACCGCCCGATACCCGGGCGCGGACGCACAGACCGTGATCGACGCGGTGGCCGGTCCCATCGAGGAACAGGTCAACGGCGTGGAAGGCATGGTGTACATGAGCTCCACGGTGGCCAACGATGGTTCCTACAATCTGTCGGTCACATTCGAATTCGGCATCGACGCTGACCTGGCCCAGGTCAACGTACAGAACCGCGTGGCCCAGGCCGAGCCGCTGCTGCCCCAGGAGGTGTCCCGGCAGGGCGTGCAGGTGAAGAAGCAGTCCACCGACATGCTCATGGTGGTGAACATCTATTCCCCGGACGACTCTCTGGACCCGATCTTCATTTCCAACTATGCCAAGATCAATGTCACGGACGTCCTGTCGCGGGTCAATGGCGTGTCGGAAGCCAACAACCTCGGCGGCATGGACTACGCCATGCGCGTCTGGCTGGATCCGGACCGCATGGCGGCGCTGTCACTGACCACCGACGACGTGGTCGCGGCGATCCAGGAGCAGAACGTGCAGGTGGCCGCCGGGCAGATCGGTGGCCCACCGGTTCCCGAGGGCCAGCAGTTCCAGTACACGCTGATCACGCAGGGCCGCCTCGACTCCGCCGAGGCATTCGAGCGCATCGTGGTCCGCGCCGGTGGCGGCGGCCAGATCGTCTACCTGTCCGATATCGCCCGCGTCGAACTCGGTTCCCAGACCTATGCGGCATTCGGGGAACTGGACGGCAAACCGTCCGCCGTGGTGGCGATCAACAAGATGCCGGAGGCCAACGCCCTGGCCGTGGCCGAAGACATCCACGAAACCCTCGCGGACCTGCGCGACCAGTTCCCTGACGGTCTCGACTACGCCGTGCTCTACGACACCACGCGTTACGTGTCCATTTCGATCCGCGAAGTGGTCGTGACCCTGTTGCAGGCGGTGGGGCTGGTGGTGCTGGTGGTGCTGCTGTTTCTCGGCAGCTGGCGCGCCACCCTGATTCCCGCCATCACCATCCCGGTGTCGCTGATCGGCACCTTCGCGTTCATGCTGGCCACCGGCATGAGCATCAACACGGTGTCACTGTTCGGGTTGATCCTGGCCATCGGCGTGGTGGTGGACGATGCCATCATCGTGACCGAGAACGTCGAGCGTCACATGGCCGAAGGCAAGTCCGGCCTCGATGCGGCCATGGTCTCGATGAAGGAGGTGACCGGCCCCATCATCGCGACCACGCTGGTGTTGCTGGCCGTATTCGTGCCGGTCACCCTGATGCCGGGCATCAGCGGCACGTTGTACCGACAGTTCGCCACCACGATTTCGGTGGCCGTGGCGATTTCGTCCGTCAACTCGCTGACCCTCAGCCCGGCGCTGGCGGCGCTGCTGTTGCGCCGGCGCACCGAGTCGGGCGGACTCCTCGACGGCTTTTCACGCCTGCTCGAACGCGCCACTGGCCGCTACCGGCGCATCATCGACCGCAGCGTCGATCGACTGGCCGTGACCGCGACGGTTTACCTGGTGCTGGCCGGCGTGATCGCCTGGCTGGTCATGTCCCTGCCCACCGGTTTCGTGCCCGACGAGGACAAGGGCGCGTTTTTCGTGGACGTGGGGCTGCCTGACGGCGCTTCCCTGCAGCGCACCGGGGAGGTCGTGGACGACGTGCGTGACATTCTGCTGGCCGACCCCGACGTGGAGCACGTGATCAGCGTCAAGGGTTACTCTTTGCTCAAGGGCGTGGCGTCGTCCAACGGCGCACTGATGATTGCGGTCCTGAAAGATTGGGATGAGCGTCCGGAACCCAACCAGCACCTGTCGGTTGTGTCCCAGCGCCTGCGCGGGCAATTGCTGGCCATTCCCGAGGCGCTGGCCATCGTTTTCGCCCCCCCGGCCCTGCCCGGCATCGGCGCGGTCTCAGGCCTGGACTATCGCCTGCAGGACCAGCTCGGGCGCCCGCCCATGGAGCTGGCTTCGGCGGCGCTCACGGTGGTCGCCGAGGCGAACGCGGCGCCGGAAATCGGTCAGGCCTTCACCACCTTCCGCGCGTCCGTTCCGCTGATCGAAGTGGATGCGGACCGCGTCAAGGCCAAGGACCAGGGCATCTCGCTGAGCAGCCTCTATGGCGCCATGCAAACCATGCTCGGCTCCCTGTACGTCAACGACTTCAATCTCTATGGGCGGACATTCCGCGTGCTGGTCCAGGCCGAAGGGCGGTTCCGCAACGACGAGAACGACATCGGGCACATCTACATTCGCAATGTCGACGGTGAAATGGTGCCCCTGTCCACGCTGATCACCACGCGCCCCACGCTGGGGCCGGAAACGCTCAATCGCTATAATCTGTTTAACTCGGTCGCCATCACCGCCATGCCGGCGCCGGGCTATAGCGAATCCGAGGCGCTGGCCGCGATGGCGCGCATTTCCGCGGACAAACTTCCGGACGGCTTCAGCTACGAGTGGTCGGGCATGACCTACCAGTCGCTGGCCGCCGGAAACCTGGCGCCCATCATCTTCGCGCTGGCGCTGGTCTTCGTGTACCTGTTCCTGGTCGCCCAGTACGAAAGCTGGCTGATCCCCGCCGCCATCGTCCTCTCCGTTCCGCTGGCCCTGCTCGGTGCTTTCGCCGGACTCAAGGCGGCCGGACTGGCGCTGAACCTGTACGGCCAGATCGGGCTCGTTCTGTTGATCGGCATGTCGGCCAAAACGGCCATCCTGATCGTGGAGTTCGCGAAACAACTGAATGAAACCGAGCAGATGACCATCCGCGAAGCCGCGGTGGAAGCGGCGGGGCTGCGATTCCGCGCCGTGCTGATGACCGCCTTCTCCTTCGTCCTTGGCGTTCTGCCGCTCGTCCTCGCGTCCGGCGCCGGCGCCGCGTCACGCGTTTCGCTGGGGACGGCCGTATTTGCCGGTATGCTGGCTTCCGCCATTCTGGGCACGCTCATGGTGCCCGCCTGCTTCGCCTTCATTCAGCGATTGCGTCGACCCGACCGGTCGCGACCGCACGCATCGTGAGTCGGCCGGAGGCCGGGCCGATCCGGGCGGTGCGCCTGGCCCGCGTGACTCGGCAGTTTCACAAGTGGGTGGGTATGTTGCTGGCGCTGGTCATGTCCGTGCTCGCGGTGACCGGCGGTTTCGTGGCCTTCAAGAAAGAAGTGGAGTACCTGCAACCGGCGTCCCGCTCGGGCGTCGCAGGCACGCTGGAACAGGTCATCCCGCCAGGCCAGGTGGCGCACATCGTGACCTCGCTCGGCCTGCCCGGCGTCCACGGCACGGAACAGATCGACCGCATCGAGTTGCGCCCTTCGCGACGCATGTACAAGGTGCGACTCGTGCAGGACGATGCCTGGTCCTCGCCGCGGGAAATCCAGGTCGACGCCGTCAACGGAGCCGTGCTCAATCGGGGCCTGCGTGGCGACCAGTTGTGGATGGACATTCATTCCTTCGCCGTGTTCGGCGAAGTCACCAAGCTGGTGGTGATGACCCTGGCCGGCCTCGCCCTGCTGTGGCTGGCGCTGTCCGGCCTGTACCTGTTTTTCTTTCCACCCTGGTTCCGGGCGCGAAAACGACGACGCCTGGCCCGGGGCGAACTGCGCTGACCCGGACCCGGCGCCGCACCGGGCGTGTCGGCCCGTAATGTCAGTCGAAGCGAATCACGATGCGTCCACCGGCGCGAACATGCCGGTGCGGTACGTGGCGGTGCGCGCAATGCCGACCCCAGTACCGGTCGTGGTAGCGCAGTTCCCTTGCCCATGCTTCGCGCCAGTGGCGATGTTGACGGCGATGATGGCGAATTTCCCTGCGGGCGTACCGGCGGTCGTATCGGCGATCGTGGTGGTGGGTGCGGTGTTCCAACCGCGTCGGGGGGTGTACCGGAACGCTTCGGACTTCGAAGCTCAAGTGTCCGGCGTGCGCGGTGACGGGCACCATGCCAGCGCCCATGATGAGCAATGCGGTACAGGTGATGACGGCTGTCCTTTGCATGTGGGTCTCCAGTCAGGAACCGGGATTCGGTTCGCGACCAGCCTATGCAATGGGCGCTGAATCAGGCCTGAAGAACACGCCGGTTCAGCGCGGCGCCAGTTCCCGAAGCCAGATATTGCGATAGCTCACCGGGTTGCCGTGGTCCTGGAGTGACAGCGGTTCGCGCTCGCCATGCGCCGCCCAGGCCGGCTGACCGATGTACACGGTGGGCCCCTGCAGCGTGACGTGGTCCTGCACCAGCACACCGTTGTGGAGCACCGTGAGCGTCGCCGGCGACACCAGGCTGCCATCGCCCGTGAAACGCGGCGCCCGGAACAGGATGTCGTAGCTCTGCCACTCGCCGGGGCCCCGACTGGCGTTGACCAGCGGTATCGCCTGCTTGTACACGCTGGCGGCCTGGCCGTTGGCGTAGGTGCGATTGTCGAAAGAATCCAGCACCTGGACCTCGTAACGCCGCTGCAGGAACACGCCGCTGTTGCCACGGCCCTGCCCTTCACCCTCGACGATTTGCGGCGTTCTCCATTCCAGGTGCAACTGCACGTCGCCAAATCCGCGGCGTGTTTCGATATCGCCGCTGCCAGGCGCCACGGTCAAGACGCCGTCTTCGACGACCCACTGCGCGTCCCGCCCGTCGGTATGGCGCCAGGCGTCGAGACTGTTGCCGTCGAACAGCACCAGCGCATCCGATGGGGGCGCGCCGTGCGCACCGCTCGGACCGGGCGTGACCACGGCCGGCTCCGGCGTCCAGACTTCCGTGGCCGCGG
>JAUIJU010000111.1 GCA_030431095.1 Gammaproteobacteria bacterium
CTCCAGTTCACCCGTGGCGAGCACTTCGTGCAGGGTCCAGGCCGAATCCTTGCCGCTGGACCAGCTCATGATGGCCCTAGGCCGTGACATGACGCCCTTTCAGGGTGCGTGTGGCCAGCCTGTGCCCGCCGAAGATCAACGCCACGAACACCGAGTCGCCGATCAGCTGATTGCGCAGAAACGGCAGACCCTTGAGACAGCGCTCGGCCAGCACGTCCACGGCAATGAACAGGTAATGCACGGCGTCCTCCGATTTTGGGGTCGTATCCAGTTTAAAAGGATTTAACTGGATCCGACCCCGCGGTTTCAGAAGTTAAAGCGGCCCCGCAGGCCACCGTAAAAGGCCACGCCCGGGCGCGCGTAACCCAGGACTTCCTCGTAGTCTTCGTCAGTCAGATTGCTCACGCGGGCGGTCAACTCCAGTGCGTCGGTCAGGCGCCAGCCGCCGGCAAGGTCCACCACGGTGTAGCTGTCCAGCGGCACGTTGCTGCTGACGAACGTCGTCGGGTCGTAAAAGGTGTCGAGCTGCTCACCGGTGAAGTTCACGTTCAGGTTCAGGTAGGCGCGATCGGCGGCGAATCGCCAGTCGGCGTTCAGGCTGGCCATGTGGCGCGGCCGTCGCACCTCGCGGGTGGGTTGTCCGTCGGCGCCGTCCTGGGTGGCGTCGGTATACGTATAGCTGGCGCCCAGCACCAGGCTGTTCACCGGCGCCCAGCGCCCGGTCAGTTCCACGCCGCTGCGGTCACTGTCGGCGTCCTCGTTGGCCGCGGTGAATCCGCCGGTGGCCGGGTCGAACACGAAGCCGTTGATCTCGTTCTCCAGCACCTGGTCGAAGTACACCGCGCCCAGGGTCAGGGCGCCGTCCAGCCAGTCGGACTCCACCCCGAGCTCCCAGCCCCGGGACTCCTCCGGCACCAGGTCCGGGTTGCCGATGAAGGTCCCGGGATAGAAGCCGAAGCGTTCGGTGAAGGTCGGGGTCTTGGAGCCGGTGCCCACCGAGCCACGCACCCGCACGCCCTCCTGCACCTCGTGGACGAAGCCGATACGCCAGGTACCGATGTTGTCAAACTCGCTGTTGTTGTCGTAGCGGCCCGACACGGTCCAGGTGAAGCCGGCGAAGGGCTGGCCCAGGTACTCGGCGGCAAAGCCGGTCACGTCCATGGACTGGTCATGGTTGGGGTTGCCGAAACCGGCATCGATGCCGCGCTGGTGATAATCGGTATCGCGCTGGTCCGCCACGAAGGTCAGGCGGTGCGAAGTGTCCGGCGCGCGCCCGGCCCATTGCGCGCTGGCCCGTGCAATGAACTCGAACACCTCTGCGGCGGTGCTGGAGTTGAAGGCGCCGTCGTAGAAATTGGTGGTGTCGGTGTCGGAATAGTTGATCGCGGCGCTGCCGGACCAGGTACCGTCTTGCGGCGCCAGGCGCGCCTCGCCGCGGTAATAGGCCTGCTCGCTGTCGGTCACCCGGTCGGCGTCGATGGGCAGGCCGGTGACGATGAAGTCGGTGTCGTCGAAATCACTGGTGGCGTCCACGAACTGGCCCGAGGCCAGCAGGGTCAGGCTGTCCGTCGCATCCCACTCCAGGCCGACGTCGGCGGTGGTGTTCTGCGCGCCGTCATCTTCGGGCCCGCTGCGAGCAATGTTGGTGCCGTCGGTGTCGTAATAGGCCGCCCCGGCGCGCAAACGCAGACCGCCGGCCGCCCAGGCGCCATGAGCCGCCAGGTCCAGGGTGCCGAAGCTGCCGCCCTCGGCGTGTCCGCCGATTGACGCACCCTGCACATCCTTGCGCCGAATGATGTTGACCACGCCGGCCATGGCGTCGGAACCCCAGATGGCGCTCTGCGGGCCGCGCACGATCTCGATGCGCTCGATGTCCGAGGCCAGGGCGAACTGCCACTGGTACTCGTCGGAGTTGGCCGGGTCGTTGGCGCGCACGCCATCCACCAGCACCAGCAACTGGTTGGCCTCGGCGCCGCGCACGCGTACCTGGGTCTGCGACCCCACGCCACCGGACTGGCTGACCGAAAAGCCCGGCACGTCGCGCAGCAGGTCGCCTACGTAGCGCACCTGGCGGGCCTCGATCTCTTCACGGGTGATCACGGTCAGGGTGCTGCTCACCTCCCGCAACGGGATCGGCTCCATGGCGGCGCTGACGATGATTTCATCGAGATTGGCGGGCGCTTCGTCCGCGGTGTCGGAGGCGTCCTGGGCCCATGCGGGCAGGGACAGGCAGGCAGTCAGCATCGCGACCGCCGACGGCAGAATGTGGGGAAGACTCATCAATTTGGCACTCCAGCGTTCTCACCCGAACGCGTTGCGGTGCCGTGGGGGGACGGGTGTCGTCGGGAGTGCTGGGGCGGAGAAGCCGCGACCTGCAGTGCATTCCCGCCCTCGCCCTCCGCGACGGCACGATTTCAGACACTGCTGGCCGGTCTCCGGACTCACGAGGGGTAACGGATGTCACCTGCGCCGGGTCGCCTTCCCGGGTCGTCGGACCCAGTGGCTGCATTGACCCAGCCCTCGCCTACCGTTGCGGGGGCAGTGACGGCATTGATCCCGTAAGGGAGCGCACCGTCTTCCCGTTTCAACCCTTTGGCCGTGCGGCCGCCGGGTCACCAACAGACGTGGTGCAAGGATATAGGGGGTCAGAGTAAAGTGCCAGAGTCCTTCGATGATGGGATGCAAGGGGTCAGAGTAAAGTGCCAGAGTCCTTCTGAGCCGGACCCGGCTCAGAAGGACTCTGGCACTTTACTCTGACCCCGGTTCTGGCCCTTTACTCTGACCCCGGTTCTGGCCCTTTACTCTGACCCCGGTTCTCCTCTCAGGAGTAGTCCTGGTAGGACTTTTCCTCGACGATCTGGGAGCCGAGGTGCTCGTTCAGCGCCTTCTTGGCTGCCGCGCGCTTGTCGTTGGTGAAATAGACCGCGCGGGCCAGTTCGATGAAGCGTGCATCGAATTCTTTCGCGCGCTCCTTGTCCCGGATGTCGTCCTCGATTTCCCACAACTGTTCGTTGATGGACTTCAACTCCCGGTGGATGCGCCCGATGGTTTCGTCGGGGTCCACGGCCCCGGTCCAGGTGGCGTTGAGCAGGTCCAGCTCGCGTCGCACGTTGGCCAGCTTGGCCTCGTCGCTCATGCGTTCGGATTTGATTTCCAGGATGGTGATCTTGTCCAGCAGTTCGCCGGGCGACATGGGAATGTGGATCAGGTCCATGGCCAGTTACCTCCGTGCGCGCCGGCCCACAGCCAGGCCGCACAGCCGATCAGGTAGACCCAGATATAAAGCTCGCCGTTGCGGATCATGGACTGGTGCGCGCTCCACTGGGTGTCCGACAGTTTCGACAGGTTCAGGCGGTTGGGTATCACCGCCCAGGTCCCCGCGCTCCAGGCGCGCCATTCATCGCCGAACAGGCCCTCGAGCTTGGCGTCCTCGTAGCGCACCGCCGCCGGATACCAGACCAGCCAGAACAAGGCCACCACGCCGATCACCCAGGGATTGGCGCAGGCCAGGCCGAAACCGGCCAGGATCAGCAGGTTGCCGAAGTACAGC
>JAUIJU010000112.1 GCA_030431095.1 Gammaproteobacteria bacterium
GACCCGCTGGAAGTCACCACCGTGGCCGACCTGGTGATCGTCAGGGGCCAGGTCGACCCGATGGAGACCCGGCAGACGAAGCTGAGGGATCGCTACCTGGTGGAGAACCCGGAATTGCCGCGGGCGTACGTAAAGCCGTGACGCGGGCTGGCCCTACTCCCCCGCCCCCTGCAAATAGCTGACCACCATGTTCCCGAACGCCCGCACGCCCTTTTCCAGCCACGGCTCGTGAACATCGAACATCGGTGAGTGATTGGTCGGTTGGGTCGTGGGGTCCACGCCCTCCGGCCAGTTACCCAGGAACACGAACAGGCTGGGGGTGCGCTCGGCGTACTCGCTGAAATCCTCGGCCACGGTCTGCGGGTTGAGCGGCAACACCGGCGCACCGGCCGCGTTTTCCAGGGCGGGCGTCATCCTGTCGAACAGAGCCGCGTCATTGCGCACCGGCGGATTCCCCAGCTCCAGTTCCCAGTCGATGGTGGCGCCGTTGGCCTCGGCCGTCGCGCGCGCGGTGCGTTCCATGGCCTCGTGAATCTGGCTGCGCATGGCCGGGTCGAAGGCACGGATGGTGCCCTCCAGCTCGACCGAGTCGGGAATCACGTTGTTGCGCACGCCGCCCTCGATGCGGCCCACGCTGATGATGCTGGGCGCCGCGGTCACGTCCAGCTGGCGGCTGGCAATGGTCTGCAGTCCCATCACGATCTGCGCTGCGGTGACGATCGGGTCCACCCCGTCCCAGGGCCGCGCGCCGTGGGTCTGGCGACCGTGCACGGTGATCACGAACCGATCGGAAGACGCCATCATGGGGCCGGCGCGGGTCGCGAACTTGCCACCGGGTATCCCGATTCCCACGTGCAGGCCGAACACGGCCTCGGGCTTTTCGGGTTCGAACAGGCCTTCCTCCAGCATCAGCGAGGCGCCGCCCTTCTCACCGGCCGGCGGCCCTTCCTCGGCGGGCTGAAAGATCAGCAGCACGCGCCCGGGCAGATCGGCCTTCATGTCGTTCAGGATTGTTGCCGCGCCCAGGGCCATGGCCATGTGCGTGTCGTGGCCGCAGGCGTGCATCACGCCCACCTCGGCGCCGTTGTACGCCCCGGTGGCCCGCGAGGCGAACGGCAGGCCGGTCTGCTCGGTGACCGGCAGGGCATCCATGTCGGCGCGGATCGCGACCAGGGGGCCGGGGCGGCCGCCTTCGATCACCGCGGTGACGCCCGTGCCGGCGATGCCGGTCACCGGCTCCAGGCCCATTTCCGTCAGAATTTCGGCAATGCGCTGAGCCGTTTCGAATTCCCGGTTGCTCAGTTCAGGGTTGGCGTGAAACCAGCGGCGCCATTCCACCACCTGGGGCTGAACCTGCGCGGCGGCCTGTTCGATGTCCTCGAACGACAGCTCCGCATGGGCGGTGGTTGTGATGGCGATCAGCAAGACCAGGTATTGGCGCACGGGAGTCTCCTCGGTCGGTCCAGACGAAGCCTACCACCCATGCCGTCCCGTCGGGCCGGAAGCCGATGCGCCCGTTTCGGGCCGGCCCTTACCTGACGATGGCCCGACCTGCGTCCGATCGCGGGTCGGAGCCGGCGCTGACCGCGCCGGTTTCCCGGTTCCACAGCACCCCGTGCATATTGCCCCAGCGGCGGGTGCTGACCTGCACGTCGTGGCCCATGGCGCGCAGCGCGTCGAGTTCCTCGTCGGTGAAAGCGCCTTCTTCCGCCGAGATGCGATCAGGCACGTACTGGTGATGGAAGCGCGGCAGGCTGACCCAGTGCTCCGGGTCATTGCCATCCATGAAGTCCAGGATGCCCAGCAGCACCATGGTGATGATGCGGCTGCCGCCCGGGGTTCCCAGGATGCCCACCTTGTCCGGGCCCTTGATGAACGTCGGGCTCATCGAGCTGAGCGGGCGCTTGCGCGGTTCGATGGCGTTGGCCTCGAAACCGATCAGGCCGAAGGCGTTGGGCTCGCCTTCCTTCGCGGAGAAATCGTCCATCTCGTTGTTCAGCACGAAACCGGTGCCCGGCACCATGAAGCGGTTGCCGAAACCCAGGTTCACGGTCAGCGTGGCGGCCACCATGTTGCCGTCGGCGTCGAGTATCGAGAAATGCGTGGTGTCGCTGCCCTCACGAAAACCGTCATTGCCCGGCAGCATGTTGCTGGGCGTGGCTTTCGAAGGGTGGATGCCGGCACGCAGGCCATCCGCGTAGTACTGGCTGGTCAGGCGCTCCACCGGCACGGAAAAAAAGTCCGGATCGCCCAGGTACAGGGCGCGGTCCCGATAGGCGCGGCGCATGGCCTCGACGATCAGGTGCGCACGCTGCGCCCGGTCCAGCCTCGCCAGTGGCCAGGGCTCCAGGATATTGAGCATCTCGGCGATGGCCACCCCGCCTGAACTGGGTGGCGAGGCCGTGACCAGTTCGTAACCGTTGTACTCCGTGCGGATGGGCTCGCGTTCCACCACCTCGTACGCGGCCATGTCCTCCAGGGTCCAGATGCCGCCGGCCTCGCGCACGCCTTCGACCAACTGGCGGGCGATATCGCCCTCGTAGAACACCTCCGGCCCCTCGGCGCCGACGCGCTCGAGCACCACGGCCAGGTCCGGCAACCGGATGACGTGACCCATGGGCGGGATGTCGCCGTCCACCAGGAAGGCCTCGCTGGCCGCCGGCCAGCGCTTGATGTGCGGAAGCGCCCAGCCGAGGATGGTGTGAAACTTCTCGTACACCGGGAAGCCCTCGCGGGCGATTCGCACCGCCGGCGCCAGGCTCTCGGCCAGGGAGAGCTTTCCATAGTGTTCGGCGATGTGGGCCAGCGCGGCGATTTCTCCGGGAACGCCGGCCGCCAGGGGTCCGTTCACGGCCAGGTCGCGGTTCACGTCACCGTTCTCGTCCAGGTACATGTCGCGGGTGGCGGCGGCAGGCGCCTGCTCACGACCGTCGACCATCACCTCGAACCCGTCCTCGGCGCGGTGCAGCACCCAGAAACCTCCGCCGCCGATCCCGGAACTGGTCTGCTCCACCACGGCCAGCGCGGCGGAAACGGCGATGGCCGCGTCGAAGGCGTTACCTCCCTTGTCCAGCACCTCGTGCCCGGCCTCGGTGGCCAGGTAATGGGCGCTGGCGATGGCCGCCTTGCCGGGTTTGTCCGCGGCCACCGCGCCCAGGGCGAACAAAAGCCCGGCGCAGAACACGGCGGCCCGACTCAGGGCCGGGGCCAGGGTCCGGGCGAAGGGGCGGCTCAGACCGCTGCGGCGGCGGTCAGGCGACGGTATTTGTCCCACAATTGATCCTCGGCTTCTTCGTTGTCGGGGTCTTTTGGAATGCACTCGACAGGGCACACTTCCACGCACTGGGGCTCGTCATGGTGCCCCACGCACTCGGTGCACAGGTTCGGGTCGATCTCGTAGATTTCCACGCCCTGGTAAATGGCCTCGTTGGGGCACACCGGCTCGCAGACATCGCAGTTGATGCATTCCTCGGTAATCTTCAGGGACATGGCTCAGGCCCCGAACTCGGAATTGAGCGCATCCATCACGGTATCGCTGACGAA
>JAUIJU010000004.1 GCA_030431095.1 Gammaproteobacteria bacterium
CCGCTTTCGGCTGGTTGCTGGCCCTGCTCGGCGCACCGGCCCTGCTGGCGGAACTGCTGCGCGGCATCACCGAGAACCCCTTGCTGCTGCTGCTGCTGATCAACCTGGTGCTGTTGCTGCTGGGCACTTTCATGGACATGGCGCCGCTGATCATGATCACGACGCCGATCTTCCTGCCCATGACCGTGGAGCTGGGCATGGACCCGGTACAGTTCGGCATCATGCTGCTGCTCAACCTGGGCATCGGCCTGGTCACGCCGCCCGTGGGCTCGGTGCTGTTCGTCAGCTGCGCCGTGGGCCAGGTGCCCGTCGAACGCACCGTCAAGACCATCTGGCCGTTCTACCTGGCGCTGATTCTGGCCCTGGGCCTGGTGGCCTACGTGCCGGCCATGTCGCTGTGGCTGCCCGGCATCCTGGGCTGAAGGGCCCACCGTGAAGCGCCTTTCCCGGGCCAACCTGGCGGAAGCGAACGACGCCCTGCAATTGCCCGCCTTCGCGCGCGACAGCGTGGGCGCCGGCCAACTGCACCTGGGCGTGGGCGCTTTCATGCGTGCCCACCTGGCGGTCTACACCGATGACGCACTGGCGGCCGAGGGTGGCGATTGGGGCATCGCCGGAGTCAGCCTCCGCCACCGCGCCGTGTACGACCAGCTGCATCCACAGGATGGCCTGTACACGGTGCGCATCGCGGACGATCGCGCGACCACCCACCGCCTGGTCGGCGCCCTGCAGTCGGTGCACGTGGCGCCGGAGAATCCCGCCGCGGTCATCGGGCGCATTGCCGACCCTCGTATTGCGGTGGTGACCCTGACGGTGACCGAGAAAGGCTACAGCCTGGAACCGGATTCCGGCGCACTGGATCTCGACAGCCCGGGTATCGCCGGCGACCTGGCCCGTCCGCGCCATCCGACCACCACGCTGGGGTACCTGGCCGCCGGTCTGGCCGAACGTCGCGCCGCCGGCGGCGCCCCGGTGACCCTGCTGTCCTGCGACAACCTGCCGGGCAACGGCCGGAGGTTGCAGGCCGGGCTGCGCCAGTACGTGGAACGGGCGTTTCCCGAGGTGCTGCCCTGGCTGGACGAAAACACCGCGTATCCGGCGACCATGGTGGACCGCATCGTGCCGGCGACCACTGCCGAGGACATCGAGGCCGCGGCGGCCACTCTCGGCCTGCGAGACGAGGCCCTGGTCAAGACCGAACCCTTCACGCAGTGGGTGATCGAGGATCGCTTTGCCGGACCCCGGCCGGTGTGGGAAGCCGGTGGCGCCCTGCTGGTGGAGGACGTGGACGACTGGGAAACGGCCAAGCTGCGGCTGCTCAACGGCCCGCACTCGGCACTGGCCTACCTGGGCTACCTCGGTGGGCACGAGTTCATCCACCAGGCCGTGGGCCATGCCGACTACGCGCGCTATGCCCGTACCCTGATGACCCGGGAGATCGCCCCGGTTACCCCGGAGCCCGACGGCATGCGACACGCGGACTACATCGAGGCGCTGCTGCGACGCTTCGCCAATTCCACCCTGGCCCACCGCACCTGGCAGATTGCCATGGACGGGTCCCAGAAACTGCCCCAGCGCCTGCTCAACACGGTGCGCGCCCAGCTGCATCGCGACGGACCGATCGAGGCGGGCACCCTGGCGGTCGCGGCCTGGATGCGTTACACGCTCGGAAGGGACGAGTCCGGCGGCGCCATCGATGTGCAGGACCCGCTGGCCGAGCGCCTGGCGGGACTCGGTGGTGGTTCCGCCGATGAGATCACGGCGCGGTTCCTGGACCTGCGGGAGGTGTTTGGCACCGACTTGCCGGCCGATGCCCGGTTTCGAGCGGTGCTGTCACGGTCGCTGGCCTCGTTGCTCGAACGCGGCGCCGCTGCCAGCGTGCACGACTGCGTGGCCGGGGCCGGATGAGCAATGCACCACGCACGCTGCGGCTGCACGGCGAGGACAACGTCGTGGTGGCCCTGGCTGACCTGGCGGCCGGTGACGTCGCGACGGATGCTGCGCTCGCCGTGCGCACCCCCATCCCGGCCGGGCACAAGCTGGCCGTGGCCGATATTGCCGCCGGCGCACCGGTCATCAAGTACGGCCAGGTGATCGGCGCGGCGACTGCCGACATTGCTGCCGGCGACCATGTGCACAGCCACAATCTCGAGGCCGGCGCCGGAGACGGACGGCGCGGCCTCGCGGGTGCACCGGATCGTCGGCCGCCGGCCGTTGGCTCGCGCCACTTCAATGGGTTTCGGCGTGCCGATGGACGTGTCGGTACGCGCAACCTGGTGGCGGTCGTGTCCACCGTGAACTGTTCGGCCACGGTGGTGCGGCGCATCGCCGGGGCGTTCACGGAACAGCGACTGGGTGAGTACGAGGCGGTGGACGGCGTGGTGCCCATCACCCACGGCAGCGGTTGCGGCATGTCGGCCCGTGGCGAGGGTCTGGAGGTGCTGCGGCGCACCCTCGTCGGCCACCTGGCGCATCCCAACGTGGGTGCGGCGCTGGTCATCGGCCTGGGCTGCGAGGTCAATGACATCGACGGCCTGCTGGCCGCGGGAGGCCTGCAGGCCGGGGACACGTTGCGCACCCTGGCCATCCAGGACAGTGGCGGTACGCGGCAAGCCATCGAGCGCGGTGTGGCTGCCGTCCAGGAGCTGCTGGGCGTGGCCAACCGTGCGCAGCGCGAGGCGGTATCCACCCGCCACCTGGTGCTGGGCCTGCAATGTGGTGGCTCCGACAGTTTTTCCGGGGTGACGGCGAATCCCGCGCTGGGCCGCGCCGCCGATCGACTGGTGGCCGCCGGCGGAACCGTGGTGCTGTCGGAAACCCCGGAGATCTTCGGCGCGGAACACCTGTTGCTCGATCGCGCGTGCGACCCCGCCGTGGCCGACGCCCTGCGTGAGCGCCTTGACTGGTGGCAGCGCTACGTGGCCGGGCAGGGCGCCTCGCTGGACAACAACCCCTCGCCGGGCAACCTGGCCGGCGGCATCACCACCATCCTGGAAAAATCCCTGGGTGCCGTGATGAAATCCGGTACGTCTCCCCTGCGCGGCGTGCACCGCTATGCCGAGCGCATCGACGGCCCCGGTTTCGTGTTCATGGATGGTCCGGGCTACGACCCCTGTTCGGTGACCGGGGAAATTGCCTCGGGCGCCAACCTGGTGTGCTTCACCACCGGCCGTGGCTCGGTGTTCGGCGGCGGTATCGCGCCGTCGCTCAAGCTGTCCACCACCTCGGCATTGGCCGCGCGCATGGCGGACGACATCGACTACGACTGCGGTCGCATCCTCGGTGGTGAGCGGACCCTGGACCAGGCGGGTGAAGACCTGTTCGACCTGATCCTGGCCACCGCCAGCGGACGGCGAAGCGCCAGCGAGCGAAACGGGCTGGGCGATTTCGAGTTCGTGCCCTGGCAACTGGGTGCGGTGCTGTAAACCGTCCCAATGGACGGTGTGAAATCCCGCCGGAGAGGGGCGATAATGATGGGCTCCTGACCTCGAGCCCAGCGCAACATGAACAGCGAGTACCGCAAACCCCTGCCCGGCACCGACCTCGACTTTTTCGACGCCCGCGCCGCCGTCAACGACATCGAAGACGGCGCCTGGGCGCGCCTGCCGTACACCTCGCGGGTGCTGGCGGAAAACCTGGTGCGACGCTGTGACCCGGCCCGGCTGCGGGCTTCGCTGGAACAGATCGTATGGCGCCGGCGCGACCTGGACTTTCCCTGGTACCCGGCGCGCGTGGTATGCCACGACATTCTCGGCCAGACGGCGCTGGTGGACCTGGCCGGCCTGCGCGACGCCATCGCCGCGCGTGGCGGCGACCCGTCGCAGGTCAATCCCGTGGTGCCCACCCAGCTGATCGTGGATCACTCCCTGGCCGTCGAGCACGCCGGCTTCGAGCCGGGCGCCTTCGACAAGAACCGCTCGATCGAGGACCGGCGCAACGACGATCGCTTCCACTTCATCAACTGGACCAAGCTGGCCTTCGACAACGTGGACGTGATACCGCCCGGCAACGGCATCATGCACCAGATCAACCTCGAGAAGATGTCGCCGGTCATCCACGCCCTGGACGGCGTGGCCTTTCCCGACACGCTGGTGGGCACCGACAGCCACACCCCCCACGTGGATGCCCTCGGCGTGATCGCCATCGGCGTGGGGGGGCTGGAAGCCGAAAGCGTCATGCTGGGCCGCGCATCCTGGATGCGCCTGCCCGACACGGTGGGCGTGGAACTCACCGGGCGACGCCAGCCCGGAATCACCGCGACGGACATCGTGCTCGCGATCACGGAGTTCCTCCGCGAACAACGCGTGGTCGGGGCCTGGCTGGAATTCTACGGCGAGGGCGCCCGCGCCCTGACGGTGGGCGACCGCGCCACCATCAGCAACATGACGCCGGAGTTCGGCGCCACGGCCGCCATGTTCCACATCGACGAGCAGACCATCGACTACCTGCGCCTGACCGGACGCGAGGACGAACAGGTCGCGCTGGTCGAAACCTACGCCCGCCACACCGGCCTGTGGGCCGACGCGCTGGAAGGCGCCGAGTACGAGCGCGTGCTGACCTTCGACCTGTCCAGCGTGGGTCGCAACATCGCCGGGCCGTCCAGTCCCCACCACCGGGTGGCCACGACCGACCTGGCGGCCGAGGGCATCGTGCGTGACGTCACGGAAACCCCCGGCGAAATGCCGGATGGCGCCATCATCATCGCCGCCATCACCAGCTGCACCAACACCTCCAACCCGCGCAACGTGATCGCCGCCGGCCTGCTGGCGCGCAATGCCCACCGTGCCGGGCTGACCCGAAAACCCTGGGTGAAAACCTCCCTGGCGCCGGGTTCCAAGGCGGTGCAGTTGTACCTGGAATCCTCCGGCCTGCTGGATGACCTGGAAGCACTGGGTTTCGGCGTGGTCGGCTTCGCCTGCACCACCTGCAACGGCATGAGCGGCGCGCTGGACCCGGAAATCCAGCAGGAGATCCTGGAGCGGGACGTGTTCACCACGGCGGTGCTGTCGGGTAACCGCAACTTCGACGGCCGTATCCATCCGTACGCGAAGCAGGCCTTCCTGGCGTCGCCGCCGCTGGTGGTGGCTTACGCACTGGCGGGAACCATCCGGTTCGACATCGAGCAGGGTGTGCTGGGCACCGACCCCGAAGGCAATCCGGTCACGCTCAAGGACCTGTGGCCCAGCGACGAGGAGATCGACGCCATCGTGGCCGAGCACGTCAAGCCGGAGCAGTACCGGCAGGTGTACGACCCCATGTTCCACAAGATCCGGGACGCGCTCAACAAGGTGGAGCCGCTGTACCCCTGGCGGGAGGAAAGCACCTACATTCGACGCCCGCCTTACTGGGAAGGGGCCCAGGCCAGCGCGAACCAGCTGCGCGGTATGCGGCCGCTGGCCCTGCTCGGCGACAACATCACCACCGACCACCTGTCGCCGTCGAATGCGATTCTGCCCACCAGCGCCGCCGGCGAGTACCTCACCCGTATGGGCGTGCCGGAAGAGGACTACAACTCCTACGCCACCCACCGCGGTGACCACCTGACCGCGCAGCGCGCCACCCTGGCCAATCCCCGGGTGCGCAACGAGATGGTGCGAGACGAGAATGGCGAGGTTCGCGAAGGTTCGTTGGCGCGCCTCGAACCCGAGGGCGAGGTGGTGCGCATGTGGGAGGCCATCGAGACCTACATGGAGCGCAAACAGCCCCTGCTGATCATCGCCGGCAAGGACTACGGCCAGGGGTCCTCTCGGGACTGGGCCGCCAAGGGCGTACGCCTGGCCGGCGTGGAGGCGATCGTGGCCGAGGGCTTCGAACGCATTCACCGCACCAACCTGATCGGCATGGGCGTGTTGCCGTTGGAGTTCACTGACGGCGAGGACCGCTTCACCTACGACCTGGACGGCACGGAAACCTACGATGTGCTGGGTGAGCCGGCGCCTGGCGCGGACCTCATCCTGGTCATCCACCGCACCGACGGCAGCAGCGTGCAGGCGCCCGTGCGCTGCCGGCTGGACACCGAGGAAGAGCTGTCCATTTACAGCGCCGGGGGCGTGTTGCAGCGTTTCGCCCAGGACTTCCTCGAGTCGCAGGCGGCCTGAAGCGGCGTGTCGCAACCACCACAGATCGCCGTTCCCGCCACGTACATGCGCGGAGGAACCAGCAAGGGAACCTTTTTTCGCCGCCGGGACCTGCCGTTGCCGGCCCGTGAACCGGGGCCGGTGCGTGATGCGTTCCTGCTGCGCGTGGTCGGTAGCCCCGATCCCTACGGCAACCACATCGACGGCATGGGTGGCGCCACGTCCAGCACCAGCAAGACGGTGATCCTGGACGCCAGCGATTCGCCGGATCACGACGTCGACTACCTGTTCGGCCAGGTGTCCATCGACCAGGCCTTTGTGGACTGGAGCGGCAACTGCGGCAACCTGTCGGCGGCGGTGGGCCCGGCGGCGATTCGCATGGGCCTGGTGGACGCGACACGCGTTCCGCGGAACGGCACGGCCGAGGTGCGCATCCACCAGTGCAACATCGACAAGACCATCGTGGCCCACGTGCCCATGGCGGATGGCGAGCCGGTGGAGACCGGCGACTTCGAACTTGACGGCGTGACCTTTCCGGCCGCGGAGATCCGCCTGGATTTCGTGGACCCGGCCGACAGCGAGGGCGGCAGCCTGTTTCCCACCGGCCGCCTGGTCGATGAACTCGAGGTGCCCGGCGTAGGGACGTTCCGCGCGACCCTGATCAACGCGGGAATTCCCACGATATTCCTGGAGGCGGAGGCAGTGGGGTGCACCGGCACGGAGCTACGGCCGGCGATCAACGGTGACCCCGTGGCCCTGGCACGATTCGAGTCCATCCGTGCGCACGGCGCCGTGGCCATGGGCCTGATCGACGACATCAGCCAGGCCGCCGCGCGGCAACACACGCCCAAGGTGGCCTTCGTGGCGCCCCCTTCGGCCTACACGTCGGCCAGTGGCCGTGAGGTGGCGGCCGGCGAAATCGACCTGCTGGCCCGCGCCCTGTCGATGGGCCTGTTGCACCACGCGATGATGGGGACCGCGGCCGTGGCCCTGGCGACCGCCGTGGCCATTCCCGGCACCCTCCCCAACCTCGCGGCCGGTGGCGGCGAGCGCGATTCGGTCTGCTTCGGGCACCCTTCCGGCACCTTGCGTGTCGGCGCCGATGCCGTCTTCGGGGACGGCGCCTGGATGGTGCGCCGCGTCAGCATGAGTCGCAGCGCCCGGCGCCTGATGGAAGGCGCGGTGCTGGTGCCCCGCGAGGCGCTGGAGCCCACCTGAGCGGGTGGATCCGGGGGCGGGTGTCATGTCAGGAAAAGTCACGCCGTTCCTGATTCTTGCGCGCTCCCGCACCGGCTCCAACCTGTTGGTCTCCCTGCTCGATTCCCACCCGCGGGTCCAGGCCCGGGGTGAGCGCCTGCGACGCGACGACGGCCGGGACTGGAACACGCGAATCCGGGAGGCGCTGGAGCCGGCGGACGGTGCGGTGCAGGCCGCGGGGTTCAAGATGTTCTACTACCATCCCATCGGCGCGGATGGCGCGCCTGCCTGGCGTCGCTTGCAGGCCATACCCGACCTGCGCGTCATCCACCTGCGCCGCCGCAACCTGCTGCGCGCGATCGTATCCCGCGAGATTGCGGCACACAGCGGCGTGTGGCAGAACGAGGGCGAACTGGAGCCGGTGCCCCTGGCGGACAAACGTGTCCTTATCGAGCCCGACGCGCTGGCCGCTGCGCTGGCCTCCAGCCGTCGCATGGAGGAGGAAGCGCAACGTCGCTTCGCCGCGCATCCGGTGATCGAAGTGACGTTCGAGGACCTGGTGTCGGATCGCGACGGCACGTTCCGGTGCATCACGGACTTCCTGGGCGTTCATACCTGGTGTCCGAGCACGCCTCTGCGACGCCAGAACCCGGAACCGCTGTCGGCCCTGGTACGCAACTATGCGGCGTTGAAATCGGCTTTCGCCGATACCGCCTGGGCGTGTCATTTCGAGTGAGGCGGCGACTCAGGCCGGCCAGTCGTCTTCTTCTTCGGACTCCATTTCGCCCTCGTACACCTGTGACATGGTGCGCGCCGAGGTCAGGGCGTCGGCGAAGTCGCCGTGATGGGATTCGGCCGGCGCGCGACGATGTATGCGCAGCAGGGTATACACCAGCAGCAGGGAAAACACGCCGGCGTTGAACCAGAACATGCCCGGGGCGCCCAGCCGTCCCATGAACCAGGGCGCGATCAGGGGGCCGATGACCGCGCCGGCGCCGTAGACCAGCAGCAGGCTGGCGGACACCTGCACGAAGCTGTCCGGTTCGGCCCAGTCGTTGGCGTGGGCCACGGCGATGGAATAGGTGGGAAAGGCCAGTGCGCCCCAGCCCGCGCCGAGCGCCATGACCGCGGCCAGCGGCAGACCCGGCCCCAGCCAGCCGATGGCGGCAGAGACCAGGGCGCCGCCCAGGCAGATCGCCGCCAGCACCCAGCGCCGGTCCACCCGGTCCGACCACCAGCCCAGGGGCCATTGGCCCAGGGCGCCGCCGAGAATGACCGAGGTCATAAACCAGGCCGCCATGGCGGGGTTGTCGGACCAGGCCGCCACGAAAACGGCCGCCAGCGCCCAGAACACGCCATTGTTCAGCCCGGCCGCGAGTGTGCCGACCAGGCCGACGGGGGAATTGCGCCACAAGGCGCGCAGGTCCAGGCTGGCGCGCTCCACCTCCCGCGGCTCGGTTTGCACCGACATCAGCACCGGCAGGGCTGCCAGGGAAACCAGCACCGAGGTCAGGGCGAACAGCTGCAGTTCCGCGGGGTCGGACAGCAGCAGCATTTGCTGGCCCACGGCCAGCACGGTCATGTTGATCAGGATGTACGCGGAGAACACCACGCCGCGGTTGTCGTTGGTGGAGCGCTCGTTCAGCCAGCTCTCGATCACCACGTAGAGCACCGCGAAGCAAAAGCCGGAAATCAGCCGCAGCACCATCCAGCTGCCCAGGTTGACCCACAGGCCGTGCAGCAAGGGGGCCGCCGAGGCCAGCGCGGTCATCGCCGCGAACATGCGCACGTGTCCGGCACGCCGGATCATCGGCGTGCCGAGCCAGCAACCGAGGGTGAAGCCAAGAAAATAGGTGCCGCCGAACAGGCCCACCGCCTGTGGCGAAAAGCTTTCCAGGGTGGCGCGCACCGGCAGCAGCACACCCTGCAGGCCCTGCCCGGTGAGCAGGATGGCGGTGCCCAGCAGCAGGGCGGCGACAGCGGCGAGAGCCTGGATCACGACGGTGCCCCGGACGCGGTTTCGAAGCGCCGCATTATGGCATTGCACAGCCATCCAGGGATACGTTTTTGCTCCTCGTTTCCGTCGTCGCCCGCGCTCACGGTCAGGCGCGGTAGTGGATATTCGGTGGCGGAGCCGGTAGCCTTTCGGCTCTCTCCACTGACAGTGATTCGTCGTCCGTGTGACGCGCCATGCGGTGCAGCGGTCGTCGTTCCCGAACCGGGGCCGAAACCGTGCATCAATCCGCCAGCGACAGCGAAGTGCTCGTCGACGAGTACACTTCCGACTTCGAGGTCGGGCAAGACAACGTCCAGGCCCTGGGCCTCGACTTCCACAACCCGGTGTTCGCGATTTCCGGCGTCAGTGTCATCCTGTTCGTGGCGTTCACGCTGAGTTTCCCGGAGACCGCCGAGGCCTGGTTCGGCGCCCTGCGTCCCTGGCTGACCAGCAATTTCGACTGGTTTTTCATGATCGCCGGAAACTTCCTCTTGCTGTTCTGCGTGGTGCTCGTCGTGTCTCCTGTCGGTTCGGTGCGTATCGGCGGGCCAGATGCGGAGCCGATGTACGGCTATACCGCCTGGGTGTCCATGTTGTTTGCCGCAGGAATCGGCATCGGCATCATGTTTTACGCCGTGCTCGAACCCATGAACCACCTGCTGAACCCACCGCTGGGGCTCGAAGGCCTGGCGCCGGACGCCCAGCGGGAGCTGGCCATGGCGGCGACCGTGTTCCACTGGTCGTTGCACCCCTGGGCGATTTACGCCGTGGTCGGATTGTCGCTGGCCTTTTTCAGCTACAACAAGGGTATGCCGCTGATCGTGCGATCGGCCATGTACCCGATATTTGGCGAGCGCGTGTGGGGCTGGCCAGGCCACGTGGTGGACGTGCTGGCCGTGTTCGCTACCCTGTTCGGTCTGGCCACGTCGCTGGGCTACGGCGCCGAACAGTCCGCCGGCGGCTTGCACTACCTGTTCGGGCTCCCCGACAGCGATGGACTCCGTATCGCCATCGTGCTGGTGATCACCGCCATGGCGCTGGTCTCGGTGCTGCGAGGGCTGGATGGCGGCATCAAGATTCTGTCCGAGGCCAACATGGCCATGGCCGCGTTGCTGGGGCTGTTCATTCTCCTGGTCGGGCCCACGCTGGCGACGCTGGGTGCGGTATTCGACAACTCGGTGGCCTACCTGAAGTATCTGCCTGAATTGTCGAATTGGGTGGGCCGGGAAGACACTGGCTACTACCATGGCTGGACCACTTTCTACTGGTCCTGGTGGATTGCCTTTTCGCCGTTCGTCGGCCTGTTCATCGCGCGCATCTCGTCCGGGCGAACGGTCCGTGAGTTCCTGCTCGTCTCCATTCTCGCGCCTTCCTTCATTTTCATTCTGTGGATGACGATCTTCGGTCACGCGGCCATGGACCAGTACCTGCTGGGAGGGTATCGCGGCGTGGTGGACACGGTCGAAAACTTCCAGCCGGAACTCTCCATGTTCGCCTTCCTCTCGGAGTATCCCCTGGCCTCGGCGACATCCGTGATCGGCATCGTGCTGGTGCTGGTGTTTTTCGTCACATCCATGGATTCCGGCGCGCTGGTGGTCGACACCATGACGGCAGGTGGAAAGATCGATGCACCCATCGCGCAGCGCGTGTTCTGGTGCTGTTTCCTCGGGCTGATCGGCATTGCCCTGCTCAAGGGTGGCGGTCTGTCTTCATTGCAGGCGCTGGCGCTGGCCACCGGGTTTCCATTCGGCCTGGTGGTGATCCTGATGGCGATCAGCCTGTACAAGGGGCTTTCCGCGGAGCGCAAACTGCTGCAGGCGGAGCAGGGCGATGTATAGGCACATCGGCGTTCCCGTGGACCTGGCCCACCGCGACAAGCTCGACAAGGCGCTGCGCACAGCTTGCAGCCTTTCCGCCACGTTCGAAGCGCGAATCTCCCTGGTGGGCGTGACAGCCCCCGCTCCTGGCAGTGCCGCGCACAACCCGGCGGAATTTGCCGACAGGCTCGACGAACTGGCCGGGGAACTGGCGGAATATTGCGGTCACCCGGTGGCCGCATTGACCGAGGTTATCGGCGATCCGGCGGCGGACCTGGACCGTGCGCTGGACAAGCGATTCCACGCCCTGGGCGTCGATCTCGTGGTCATGGCGTCGCACGTTCCCGGGTTTCGCGAGTACATCTTTCATTCCAATGCGGGATTCCTGGCCTCCCACTCGGACCTGTCGGTTTTTGTCGTGCGGGACTGACCCGCATCTCATGAACCTGCCCCGACCCTTTATTCGCCTGCCCTGGCGCTTCGACGCGCGGCGCCTGGAGGACGAAATCTCCGGGTTGCCGGATGCGGTCTGGATGGCGCACCCTTCCCGCATGGCGGGGAATTCAGCCCTGGCGCTGGTGTCAAGGGACGGGGAGGACAATGACGCATTCGACGGTCCGATGGCGCCGACGCCCCACCTGGAGCGGTGCGCCTACCTGCAACAGGCACTTGCCGCCTTTGGTGAAGTATTGGGTCGCTCACGACTGATGCGGCTGGCCCCCGGTTCAGAGGTACGGCTGCACGTCGACTTCAACTATCACTGGGTTTCCCGGGTGCGGATTCACGTGCCCGTGGTCACCGAGCCGGGCGTGATGTTTCATTGTGCTGACCAGCGCGTTCACATGGCGCCGGGTGAGTGCTGGCTGTTCAACTCCTGGCGACGGCACCGTGTCACCCACGATGGCAGTGCGGATCGCATACACCTTGTGGTGGATACGGCCGGGTCGGCGCGTTTCTGGCGTTTGGTGCAGCGTGTCATCGAGGGACCGGAACCCGCGCCGACACCGGTCGTTTTCGACGCAGGCGCCCGCCCGCGACTGGCCACCGAGCGTTTCAATACTTCGCCCGTCATGGCGCCGGCCGAGCTCGATGCGCTGGTGGCGGAACTGGTGGGGGAGTTTTCCGCGCATCCGGGCAACGACCCCGTGCTGGTGGCGCGCTACCGCGCCCTGCTGGACGACCTGCGCCACGACTGGCGAGCGGCCTGGCACCGCCATGGGCCGTCACCGGTCGGCCGTGACGATTACCGGGCGCTGCTCGAACGCGCGCATGGCGCCCTGCACCGGAATCCACGCGCATTGCTGACCGCCAGCAACGAGATCGGCGTGAACCCGGTAATCGTCCAGCGCATCCTGGCGCCGGCCCTGGACGAGGACCGCTGGCCGGACCTGGCACGCGCGGTGCTCGGCGTCGATCAGGCCTGAGCGGTCCACCGCGCCCGGGTGTTTACCGGGTCATCGATTTCGTAGCGGTCCCTGACCGCGGGGCCCAGGGCCTCCTTCAACGGGTCGAGCCAAGGCTCGAAGGGTTTCCAGGCCGACAACCCGCTTCGGTAGATGGGGCGGCGCACCTGCTCCGAACTCGGTGTACGCACACTGCGCACAGTGCGGTGAAAGTCCAGGCAGTCGGGCTCGAATTCCAGTTCGCAGAAATCCAGCAGCCGGCGGACCTGGCCCTCCAGGTCGTTCACCACGTCCTCGTGGTGCACGCGAAGCACTTCGCCAGGCAGAACGGCGTCCCAGTGGTCCATGAGTTCGATATAGCGGCGGTAGTAGTTGCCGATGGGGCGCAGCCCGTAGGAAAACTCCTGGCCCTGTCCGAACAGCTGTTTGAAGCCACTGAAGCAACAGGATAGGGGGTGGCGGCGGGCGTCGATGATTTTCGCATTGGGCAGGATCAGCCGGATCAGGCCCACGTGAAAGAAATTGTTCGGATTCTTGTCGATGAAAAAATCCGATCCGTGCCGGTACAGCCGGGTGTCCTCGAGGTATTGCTCACCGAAACGCCGGAAATAGTCCCCGTCCAGTTCGGCCAGGATGGCCGGATATCGCGGTGTCTCTTCCGGATTTTCGATCAATCGGTCGGTTCCACGCAGACGGTGGGCAAGGGCGATGATGTGCGGCAGTTCGTACGTGCCCGTCACCCGCGAATGGGACGCCAGGATCTGTTCCAGCAGGGTTGACCCCGCTCGCGGCATACCCACGATGAAAATGGGGTCATGCGCCTGGCAGCCCGCCTCCCGGTGTTTTTCGAACAGATCGCGTGTGCACACCTCGATCTGCGCCCGGGTTCGGATACCCAGGTGCAAGGGATGATGACGTACGCGTTCGTGCTTCAGGGCGTTGCCGCGCTCGTAGTGGCGAAAGGCCTGTTCCCAGTCTTCGCGGTCCTCGAGCGACTTGCCCAGCGCGAAACACAGGTGAATGCGGTCGTCCAGGGCCACACCGTCCGCGGCTTCCTGTCGACGCATCGCGTTCAGCTCCTGGTCCGTGAAGCGATAGTTTTTCAGGTTAGCCAGAGACCAGTAGGCGTCGCCGTGGTCGGGTTTGAGGGTATAGGCCGCCCGGTAGGATTCGATGGCCTGGTCAGTTGCCCCGATGGTTTTGTGCGCGTGGCCCAGCATGACGTGTAGCTGATGTTGGCGTGGACTGCGCTCCAGGACTTCCTGGTAGAGCTCGATGGCGTTGTGCTGGTCGCCGATGCCGGAGGCCGCATTGGCGAGCAGGGCCTTGTAAGCGAGGTTTTCCGGGTGACGGTCCAGAAGTTGCTGGCACTGGGAGTGGGCCCGCTCGAACTTTTGCATTTTCAGCAGAAGGTTGGCCAGGTCGAAACGTGCCTGGTCATAGTCCGGGGCGATCTCGATGCAGGTTTCCAGCAGAAACTCGGCGTCCGTTAGGACGTCGAGCTCCGCGCCGATCATGGCCAGCAGGCGCATGCCTTCGACGTCCTGCTTGTGACGACGCAGGTAGTGACGCACAAGTTGCTCGGCGCTTTGCAGCCGGCCTTCGTGCATCATGCTGGTGACCGCCACCAGTTCGCGGGGCAGCGCCTCCAGTCGTTCGAGCTGGTCCGCGGCCGCGGAGCGATGCCGTTCCATGCCGGCCTCGGCATAAAGGCTGACAAGCTGCCGCCAGCTGCCGGGCAGGGCGGGGTTGTGGCGCAGTGCTTCCTCGAATGCGCGACGCGCCTGGTCTGGCTGCTCCAGAGCTCGGTGACTGTGTCCCCGCTCCTGCCAGGCGCGCGCGTCGTCGGGCGCCTCGTCCAGCAATTTCCGGATGGTATCGAGGGCTTCCGCGGGGCGGCGCTGGTAGCGCTTTGCGACGGCCAGCGAGTACAGGAGCTTCCGACGTTCCTCCTCGCTCTCGGTCGACTCCAGGGCCCGAGTCGCCACGCGTTCAGCACCCTGGAAATCCGAGGCGCGGATACGTCCCCGGGATTCTTCGACCGGGTCCGTCACGGCGTCCGTCACGGCATGGGCCACCGTGTCGGACCTGAGTGCAAAGCGGCCCTTGCGGGCCGCCTCGCGTGGTCGTTCCCCGGCGCCATGTTCAGTAGTCGTAACTGACCCGCAGGCCGAAGGTCCGCGGGCGGTTGGTGGTCACGCTGGGCGTCCAGTCGCTTGCGTTCACGTTCAGCTGGGCGCGCTCGTCCGTGAGGTTGTTCACGAACAGCTCCACGCCCCAGTTGTCCTTTTGCAGGCCAATGGCGGCATTGAAGATGGCGTAGTCCTCCTGCACATAACGCGCCGCCTTGAAGCGGGTGTCCCCGTTGGCGTCCACGCCGACGAAGTTCGGGTTGGTGACCGAGGCCAGATCATCGCCCGTCAGCGGGGTCCCACAGAAGCCCCCTTCTTCGGCAATCGAGAGGCTGGTGCCGTTGCCGTATACCTGCGCGGTCACGTCTTCGACAAAGTACGCGTTACAGGTGGCCAGGGCACGGCTGTCGCCCGTGTAGGCCACACCCCCGCGCAGGTAGCCGTTCGCCTGCAGGCTGTCGATGGGGAAGTCCCATCGCGCGCGCAGGTTGCCGGAAAACTCCGCCGTGTAGGGAAGGCGGCTTCCGACCGGCACGACAACGCCTTCGAGCTGCGGGTTCACGCGGGTGATTTCGTTGTCGACCCACGCGGCGGCGCCGGAAATGACCAGGTTGTCCGTCACCAACCACGAGAAATCCGCATCGAGACCGGTGACTTCGGCGTCGCCGATGTTCTCCACGAACACCAGGAAGGCCACGTTGGCCGGGTCGAATCGCGACATCTGCAGTTCCTCGATGTCCGAGTGGTACGCGGTCGCATTCAGGCGCAAGCGGCCGTCCGCCAGGTCGCTCTTGATGCCGAACTCGTAGTTGGTCAGCGTATCGGTTTTGGTGACTGCCGGCACCAGGAACCCTTCGTAGACCCCGGTCTGGTTGGCCGATGGCTGGCCGGCATTTCGGTTGGAGGTTTGCGGGCGGTAGCCTTCGGACCAGCCGCCGTAGAGCATGATGTCGTCAGTCACGTTCCATTTCAGCGTGCCACGGAAAATCGTATCGGACTGGTTGATCACGCCGTCCGAGCCGAGTCCCTCCAGCGTGAACGTTCCCGCATTCAGGCTGTCGACGATCGTCTGCGCGGCGCCGGCGCTGAAAAAGGTCAGCAGGTCGTCGATGTTGCCGGACTCGTTGTAGGCGCCCAGGGCCTGCAGCCGCTCGGTCACGCGATTGTCGAAGGCCTGGCCGTCGCAGGGCTCAGCGGCGCCCTTGCAGCCGAACGACGATCCGGTGGAACCGCGCAGGGCATAGTCGAGATCGTAGTAGCGCGCACCGATCGAAGCAGTCAGCGTGTCCGTCAGGTCGAACTCCAGCTCGCCGAAGAATGCGACCTGGTCCTCGTCCCGTGTGAAGCTGTTGACGAAGGTGGTGGCCGGACCGCGGCTGAAAGGGTCGGTCACCCCATCCACGATGCTCACGATGTTGCCTTCGGTGGGCGGTTGATTGGGCGGATCGGTGATGGTGCCAGGCGCCTGTGCGTGGTTGAAACCGGCGTCGACGGAGCCGAAGTACTGGAACTCGCCGTCGGAGGTGCTTTTCTGGTCGTCGACGAACACGCCGGCAGTCAGGTTGCCGCGTTCGAATTCCCAACTGGCGCGCAGTTCGTTGGTCAGGCGTTCGTTGGTGGTTTCTCCCAGGTACTGCTTGGTGGGGTCGAAGCACTCGGTGAAGTTCGAATAGCCGCCGGTGCAGATGTAGTAGGCCTGGTAGCCGCCGCCGTTGGTGTATCCCGTGTAGTCCTGCGTGTAGTAAACGTCGCGATCGAGATAGCCGCCGGTGTAGATGACGTCGAGCATCGCCAGGCGGCCTTCCACGGTCCAGTTCAGCAGGCCAAATTCGTCCTCGTTCTGCGTGGGCCGGAAGCGGTTCACCGATTCTTCGCCCGGCAGGTTGGGGTCGTATTCGAACACGCCCTCGGTTTCCAGGGTCTGGCTGGTGAACTGCACCAGCGCGTCCCACTCGTCGCTGATCAGCCAGGAGGCGCCGACGCGCACGCCGCTATAGGTGGCCTCGTTGAAGTCGTCCTCCACCAGGTCGCTGTTGTCGGCTACGGCCATGGTGGCGCGTACGCCGTTGCAATTGCCGCCGATGGGGTCGTCCACGGCAGGATCGCCGGTGCAGATGTGTGCCGCGGAAGAAATCTGGTTGCGGTTGATGACCTCGATGTCGCCGGCGTAGGTGCCCGGTACGTTGTCGATCCAGCCGCCCGCGTCGTCGGCGAAGGCCGCGAGGCGGAACGCCAGGGTGTCGGTGGCCGGAATGTTGATCATGGCCTCGACCGCGGTGCCCGGTTCGCCGCCACGGGTCACGGAGTAGCGCGCCTCGAAACCCGCGTCAAATCCGGAATGGTCCGGTTTGTTGGTAATCAGGCGCACGGTGCCGGCCTGCGAGCTGGCCCCGTACAGGGTCCCCTGGGGGCCGGGCAACACCTCGATGCGCTCGAGGTCCGTGGCGTAGATGTCCAGGTTGCGCCCGGCGAAGGACACGGGTTGTTCGTCCTGGTAGAGCGCCACGGCGGGCGAAACGCCCTGCACCGAGGTGATGGTGATGGACGACTGCTCGGTGGCCGCGCCGCGGATGTACAGTTCCGCCTGGCCTGGCCCGCGCCCTGACCAGACGACGTTGGGCAGGTACTGGGCGTATTCCTCAAAACTGTCAATCCCAAGTTCGTCGATACCGTCCCCGGTGATCGCCGACACGGACACCGCGATGTCCTGCATGGACTCGGCGCGTTTCGTCGCGGTGACCACCACCTCTTCGAGCGAGCCGGTCGCGGCTTCCTGCGCGCTGGCGGCCGCCGGCGCGGCGCCGGCGGCCAGGCCGGCGAGGATGGCGCGATTCAAAGGTGTGTATTGTACGGAAATGGTGTCTTTCGACATGCTGCCCCCAGGTGAATGTGATGTTTGGATGCCCTGGCCGCCCAATCCGCGTGTCGTACGACATGAACCGTTCGGCGTGATCCGTTTGAAGTAGTGAATCCAAAGTATTGTACACAAACCATTAGTGACGTGGATTATCGCCTGACTATGGAGAATAGTGGGTTCAAATCAATGAATGACTTGTCCAAATAAACATTTGACAGAATGCAAAATTTTAGCCTGAAGATGGGTGAAGGCCGTGTACCTGCAAGGTCAGTTGCTTGGGTATGATGAACCCATGAACGCTCGTGAAACGCTGATTGCACTACGCCGGATCACGCGCGCCATCGACCTGCACTCCAAGCGCCTTGAGCGATCAGCGGGATTGACGGTGCCGCAATTGCTGGTGTTGCAGGTGCTCGCGGAGCGACGCGACCCCGGCGTCAGCGAAGTGGCCAGGGTGGTGCATCTGAGCCAGGGTACGGTCACCGCGGTGGTCGACCGCCTCGAGGCCAAGGGATTGGTTGCGCGGACCCGAAGTGATGCCGATCGTCGCAAGGTCTGCCTGTCCCTGACGGCAAATGGGGAGGCGCAACTCGACAATGCGCCAAGCCTGTTGCAGGAAGAGTTTGTTGATCGATTCGATCAACTGCGGGACTGGGAGCAGAAAATGCTTACGGCGTCGGTGGAACGAATTGCCGAATTGATGGATGCCCAGGACGTGGATGCCTCACCCATCCTGGAAAGCGGGGAGATCGACAGGGCGGGTCGGTCGAAACGCTCGCCCCCGGCTTGAGCAGCCCTGACCCCGCGCGACTCGCGGGGTGTCGTGCATGCCGGCGCGCCACCCTTTCGGGCGGCGCAGTGTGTCGCCTGATCAGGCGATGTTCACCAGCTCGATGTCGAAATTCAGTTCTTTGCCGGCCAGCGGGTGATTGCCGTCCACGGTGATGGTGTCGTCATTCACCCCGGTGACCGTCAGCCGCATTTCGGCGCCGTCCTGGCCGCGCGCGCTCAACGCCATGCCCACTTCGGGCTCGATCTCCGGCGGCAGGGCGCTTTTCGGCACATCCTGCACCATCTGGTCCTGGTGTTCACCGTAGGCTTCTTCCGGCGGAATGGCGACCCGCTTGCTCTCACCCACGGCCATGCCTTCCACGGCCTTGTCGAAACCGGGAATGACCTGCCCGCTGCCGAGTTGAAACTCCAGGGGGTCGCGGCCCTGGGACGAATCGAACTGGGTGCCGTCTTCCAGTGTTCCGGTGTAGTGAATCTTGACAGTGTCGCCTGACTTGGCCTGGCTCATGGATACCTCCGTGGTGGGTGTGAAACATCCACGACGTCATGACTGACATGACCGGTCAGGTCTCAGCGTGTAGTGCTCGACGAAGGGGATGTTGCTGAAAATGAACGTGCTGCTTTCAGAATAACAGACGCGCGGGTGGGTTTCGACACGCCCCGTCGCGGTTTTCGGAGCGTCAGTCGGTCCGCCGTTCACACCGCACGGCGCGAACCAGGTCGCGGACGCAGCGCTCCGCTCCCGGACGCATGGCCTCCAGCGTGGCCAGCATGAACAGGTGGCGCAGAAAGGGCTGGTACAGGTCGTGGTCCGGTTCCAGGTCGCCGGGTGACAGGGACAGGTTGCGCAACAGCGCCTGCACGCAGTCCAGGTTCCAGGGAACATAGAGCACGCCTTGCCGGGTGGGTACGCCGCGCAGCGGCGGGTATGGAGAATCGATGTCGCCCGGAAGCGCGTTGGCGGTGAGGTTCATCGCGGCGCGTCGCCTGTTCAGTGAAGGGATGCGGTGAGCGGCGCATTTCGGCAAGCGGCTTCGACGCCGGCGCGCAGCCGCCACTGGTTGAGTCCTCGCGCGCACTGGCAGCGCAGTTCCGGAAACAGTTCGATCAGCGGGTGGTCGAGAATGCCCTGCAGCACCTGGGTAATGGCGCCCGCGGTGTTTCGGCAGGGCCGGCCGGTGTAGTGGTTCATCAGGAAGATCAGGTCCGCCTGAAGATGTTCCAGGGCAGGCGCGTCGCGCTTCGGCATGCCGGGCTCCGTGGGCCGTGTTCGATAGATGGGTTAAATGATAATCATTATCATTTGATTGATGCAAGTGACGGTTCACGGGTGGGTCCCGGAGGGGTTTCACGCGGCCGGTTCAAACGGGTATGCTCAACGGCGAAAACGGGGTCTGGCACGGCTCGCCGGCGCTTCGTCCAGAATCGAACAACTCGCAATCAAGGGGACGACCGGCCCGCCAGTGTCCATGCTGGCCAGGAAAGCGGAGAACAACATGAAAATCGGTGTACCGAGGGAAATCGTGGCAGGTGAAAAACGCGTGGCGACCACGCCGGAGGTGGCGCGCCAGCTGCAGGACCTGGGTTACCAGGTGCTCATCGAGCGCGGTGCCGGCGAGGCGTCCAGTTTTTCCGACGCGGCTTACCGCGAGGCCGGCTGTGAAGTGCTGGACGCTGCTGACGCCCTGTGGTCGCAGGCCGACATAGTCCTGAAGGTACGCGGCCCCGAGCCCGGTGAAGTCGCCCGGCTGGGTCCGGGAAAAACCCTGGTCAGTTTCCTCTGGCCGGCGCAGAACGAGGCGCTGCTGGCACAGCTCACCACGGGCGGCGCCACGGTGCTGGCCATGGATTCGGTGCCGCGTATTTCCCGCGCGCAGAAAATGGATGCCCTCAGCTCCATGGCCAACATCGGTGGTTATCGCGCCGTGGTCGAGGCCGCGCAGCACTTCGGGCGATTCTTCACCGGGCAGATCACCGCGGCGGGCAAGGTGCCGCCGGCCCGGGTACTGGTGATCGGGGCGGGCGTGGCCGGCCTGGCCGCGATCGGCGCGGCCGGCGGCATGGGGGCCATCGTCCGCGCCTTCGACACCCGCCCGGAAGTGAAGGAGCAGGTCGAGAGCATGGGCGCCGAATTCCTGATGCTCGATTTCGACGATGAGGACGGTTCCGGCGAGGGTGGTTACGCCAAGGTCATGTCGAAGGAATTCATCGAGGCCGAAATGGCCCTGTTCGCCGAACAGGCGAAAGAAGTGGACATCATCATCACCACCGCGTTGATTCCCGGCAAGCCGGCGCCGCGCCTGATCACGGCCGAGATGGTCGAATCCATGAAACCGGGGAGCGTGATCGTCGACCTGGCTGCCGAGCAGGGCGGCAACTGCGAGTTGACCGAAAAGGACCGCGTGGTGGAGCGCCACGGTGTGACCCTGATCGGCTACACCGACCTGCCCAGCCGCCTGGCGGCCCAGTCCAGCCAGCTCTACGCCACCAACCTGCGCCACCTGCTCGGTGACATGACGCCCGGCAAGGACGGCGAGCTGGTGGTGGACATGGACGACGAAGTGATTCGCGGCGCCACCGTGTGCAAGGACGGCGAGACCACCTGGCCACCGCCGGCGCCGAAACTGTCCGCTGCGCCGCCCCGACCGGCCGCTCCGCCGCCCCCGGAGCCCGAGGCGGAGGCCGCGCCCAGGTCGTTCACCGGGCCGGCCGTCGCCATGGCGATGGCGGGAATCGCCCTGCTCGCCATGGGCGCGGTGGCCCCGGCCGAATTCATGGGGCACTTCACGGTGTTCGTGCTGGCCTGTTTCGTCGGTTACATGGTGATCTGGAACGTGACCCCCGCCCTGCACACGCCCTTGATGAGCGTGACCAACGCGATTTCCAGCATCATCGTGATCGGGGCCCTGCTGCAGATCTCCTCGTCGGATTTGCTGATCAAGTGGATCGCCACCGGCACCGTGTTGATCACGGCGGTGAACATCTTCGGCGGGTTCGCGGTGACCCGCCGCATGCTCGACATGTTCCGCAAGTGAGGGGCCGGCCATGAACCTGGACACCATCCTGCCGGGCACCATGCTGCCCATGGCCTACGTGCTGGCCACCATCCTGTTCATCCTGGCCCTGGGCGGCCTGTCCAACCAGGAGACCGCGCGCCGCGGCAACTGGTACGGCATCATCGGCATGGCCATCGCCTTCGCGGCCACGGTGCTGTGGGAGGTGGACGCCAACGGCATCGAACTGGCCGTGGCCATGTTCCTGGGCGGCATCATCGGCCTGGTGGCCGCTGCCCGCGTCCAGATGACCCAGATGCCCGAACTGGTGGCCATCCTGCACAGCCTGGTGGGCCTGGCGGCGGTGGCCGTGGGCTACGCCAACTTCCTCGGTCACGAGGGCGGCCACGACGCCGCCATGAAAACCATCCACGACATCGAGACCTACGTGGGCGTGCTGATCGGCGCCGTGACCTTCTCCGGATCCGTGATCGCCTTCGGCAAATTGTCCGGGCGCATCGGCGGCAAGCCCCTGACCCTGCCGGGCCGGCACTGGCTGAACCTGCTGTTGCTGCTCGGGGCCATCTGGTTCGGCATCGAGTTCGTACAGCAGTCGGCAGCCGGCGTCACGGCCGGCGCCCCTGGCCTCGCCGGCCATGCGGGCTTCCTGCCGCTGATCGTCATGACCGTCATCGCCCTGCTGTTCGGCATCCACATGGTCATGGCCATCGGCGGCGCGGACATGCCGGTAGTGGTCTCCATGCTCAACAGCTACTCGGGCTGGGCGGCCTCGGCGATCGGCTTCATGCTGGGCAACGACCTGTTGATCGTGACCGGGGCCCTGGTGGGTTCCTCCGGCGCCATCCTCAGCTACATCATGTGCCGCGCCATGAACCGCAAATTCCTCAACGTGATCGCCGGGGGCTTCGGCACCGGCGGTGGTGGCGCGGCCGCCGGGAGTGGCGAACAGGGCGAGGTGGTGCCCATCGAAGCCGAGGAAACCGCGGGTCTGCTCGAATCGGCGAAAGAGGTCATGATCATTCCCGGCTACGGCATGGCCGTGGCCCAGGCGCAGCACGTGGTCAACGAAATCACCCGCAAGCTGCGCGACCAGGGAGTGAACGTGCGTTTCGGCATCCACCCCGTGGCCGGGCGCATGCCGGGCCACATGAACGTGCTGCTGGCCGAGGCGAAGGTGCCCTACGACATCGTATTCGAGATGGACGAGATCAACGACGACTTTCCCGACGTGGATGTCTCGGTGGTGATCGGCGCCAACGACATCGTCAACCCGTCCGCGCTGGAGGAGCCCGACAGCCCCATCGCCGGCATGCCGGTGCTGGAGTGCTGGAAGGGCAAGACCACCATCGTGTTGAAACGCAGCATGGCCACCGGCTATGCCGGTGTGCAGAATCCCCTGTTCTTCAAGGACAATACGCGCATGCTGTTCGGCGACGCCCGGGAGACGCTGGAAGCGGTCAACCAGGCGCTGTAGGCCGATCAGCCGGTCTCCGGGTCGCCGGTTCGCGGGGCCCGATCCACCAACCCTTCATCCGCTCGCCGGTAGTTTCTGGCAGGCCCGTCGCGTTGCGTGTGTGAACTGGATCACAGCGAGCCACTTCAGCGGCAGGGTAGCTTATTCGCTACACTGCTAGGGGGGCGCGCGGACACGTTAGCGGCCCAGTCAACGAAGGGAATTCCGGGGATCACGACATCCGTCGTGGCCCGGGGTTTCGGGGAGGAAGGATGAAGAAACTTGCGATCACTGGCGGACTGCTGACCGCTGCACTGGGACCCTCACTCGCCCTGGCGGGTGAACTGCCCGCGCAGGAATCCCTGCAGGGCCTGCAATTCAACATGTCACCACCGGGTGCGCGCAGCCTGGGCATGGCCGGCGCCTTCGTCGGCCGCGCGGATGACGCCACGGCGGCTTTTGCCAACCCGGCCGGCCTGGTCAACCTGTACTCGGCGGAAATCTCCATCGAAGGCCGCGACAACGAATACGACACTTCCTACACGTCCGGCGGGACATTTCCCGACATGCTGGAAACCTCGACGGACAGCAGCAGCGCAAGCAACCTGTCGTTCGCCTCCTTCGCCACGCCGGTGGGGGAGAACTGGGTCCTGGCGGCATACCGGCACCAGTTCGTGGACTTCGAGAACGGATTCGAGACCGGGCAGATCGCCGTTCCCTTCACGGTCTTCGACGTGACCGACGGCAGCCTGATCGCGGACCTGGAAGGACAGGTGCGACCCACCAGCAACAGCTCTTCCATCGACATCGTGAACTACGGTTTCTCGGCCGGATGGCGGGTGGCCGAAAACTTCTCCCTCGGTTTCGGTGTGTCGTATTACGACCTGTCCATGGGCACATCGACGGCCCGTTTTTTTTCCGAGGACGACACCGGCCCTGCGGGTGACCTGGTCAACACCCAGGTCTCTTCCGGCTCCGACGACGACATCGGCTTCAACCTGGGCCTGTTGTGGAGCCTGACCGAAACCTTTTCCATCGGCCTGGTGTACCGGTCAGCGCCGGAATTCGACGTCACCCACCAGTTCGCCACCCCCTTGGCGCCGGAGATCAACTGGAGCCGGAACTACACGCTGGAAGCACCCGACGTGTACGGCGTCGGGTTCTCATGGCAGCCGACGGACAGCTTCACCCTGGGCCTCGACGTCAACCGCGTGAACTACTCGAACCTGACCTCGGCCATGTTTTCACCGCTGATGGAAATGCCGCCGGCCGAGATCCTGTCGGCCCTGGAAAACATCGGTATCGACGATGGCACCGAAGTGCGCCTCGGGATGGAGTACGTTTTTCTCAACATGAACAATCCGCTGGCGGTCCGCGCGGGGGTCTGGAACGACCCCGATCACTTCATCGAATCCGCGCAGCTGTTCGATGCGGGTGATCTCGACTTCGGAATCGACCCGAACCTGCCGCTGGATCCGCAGATCGCGGCGATCGAGAACACGCTGGAGGCCACTGTGTTCCAGTCCGCCTTCCAGGGCGGCTCGGACGAAATTCACTACACGCTGGGCCTGGGCATGTCGTTCAACCGCTTCCAGGTCGACGCGGCGGCGGATTTTTCGGATTTCCAGAACATTTACTCCCTCTCGGCGGTATTCCGCTTCGAGTAAGCGCCACGTCACCGCCCGGCGACCTGCCGGGCGGTCCAGCCGGCGCCGGCTCAGGCCGAAGACCACGGACAGGGTCAACAGAATAGGAGTTCAGGACAGTGGAGAACAGGTCGGCAAAGGGTTTACTGGTGGTGGTCGGGACATTCGCCCTGGCCTGGGGGGCGCAGGTAGGCGCCCAGGGTCTGAACAAGCATCGCCCCGGTCCGTCCCCCGCCGCGCCCACCCCGCGCGACCAGACGCAGGCGGCCGCCCTGGTACACGGCGACGAGTTCTCCGTGGCCTCCGACTTCGATTACTACTTTCCCATTACGCCCGGGACGCATTTCCATTCCGAGAACGACAACGGCCCGGGCACGGTCGGCACCGACTACATGGAAGTCGGCCACCTGTGTGACAACGTGGAATGGTGCGAGGAAGTCCGCGGCCTGGTCGAGTTCGACATGCAGGGCGCGGGGGTCGTCGACACGGCGACTTTCCAGGTCGAGGTGCTGATGGAAGGCGGCCTCTACGACCAGCCGGGTCCCGGCGAATTTCCCATCCGCATCGTGGCCTACGAGGCCAACGGAATCGAGGAAATCGCGGACTACGACATCAAGCCGCTGACCACGATTGCCGCGTTTGACAGCTACGAGTACGCGCAGAACGACTTCATCAGCGTGGACGTCACCGAATTGTGGAACGAAGCCGTGGAACTGGGCTTCGATCACATCGGCTTCCGCATGGAGGCCACGGATTACCCGGGCACTTACGCCATGGTCTACGGCAACGCCACCATGGAACTGATTTCCGGTGGCCAGGTCGATCCCCTGGCGCTCGACTTCTCGGTCCAGCCGCGTGAAGTGGTGCAGGGTGAATCCGTCACCGCCAGCTGGCAAAGCCAGGGGGCGGACAGCTGTGAGGCCAGCGGTGGGCTGCCCGGCTGGGCGGGGGACAAGGACCTGGACGGATCCCAGCAGTTCATTGCCGATCAAACCGGCCGTTTCACGTTCCGAATAACCTGCCGGCAGTTCATCGTCAGCCTGGCGCGTACCGCCTTCCTGGACGTGGTCGCGGCCCCGCCGGAGCCTGGGCCCAGCGTCGAGCTGACCGCCCTGGACACCAGCGTGCCGCTGGGCGGGCTGATCGAGCTCGAGTGGGAAGCCGAGGATGCCCTGAGCTGCACGGCCACCAGTGGCATGGACGGATTCAACGGGGCGCGGGAGACCAGTGGATCGGAGTCCCTGGACGCGTCTGTCGCCGGCGTGGCCAAGTTCACCCTGCGTTGCGTGGACGGCGAGGGGCTGGCCGACTCGGACTCGGTCTCCGTGGCCATCGACGGCGGCAAGCCGGACCTGTTCGTGCAGGACTTCGCACCGAACAAGGACAGCCTGGACGTGGATGACTTCCTGGGTCTGAATCTGCTCGCCGGCAATGCGGGCAACGGCGCTTCGGGCGCCACCACGGTGCGCTATTTCCTCTCGGAGAACGCCGCCATATCGCCCAGCGACACCCTGGTAGGCACCGTGAACCTCGGCGCGGTATCGGTGGGTGGCTCGCGGGCCGCCAGCGGTCTGAACATCGCCGCGCCGGTGGTGCCGGGCCGCTACTGGTTGGGCGCCTGCATCAACGCCGTGGCGGGTGAGACCAACACGGCCAACAATTGCTCCAAGGGCGTCAGCGTGGCCGTCGGGAACAATGCCAGTTGCGCGGAAGTCGCCACGGCCTGTGGTGCGGTGGTGGGTGGTGGCCTGTCATTGCAGGACTGCCAGGGCGGACCGCGGGGCGCGGGTTTCCCCGCCAGCAAGCAAACCATCGACCTGGGCGCCGGCGCCGAGCTGGCTTTCGAGGCCGAGTGGTTTGGCGGGCTGGACGGCTTCATCAGTCTGCAGGCGCCGAATGGCGGGCCTTTCGTGGCCAGCAACGACGATTTCGAAGGCACCGGGCGCTCACGCCTGGAGTTCGTGGCCGATACGCCCGGCGAATACACGCTCTGGGTGACCAGCTTCGAGCCTGGCGCCGATGGGGCATTCGAGGTGACCACCACCTGTGGCGACGGTGCGCCAGACCTGGCGCCACGGTTCGTGGACGCCCCGGCCTCGGTGCTGGTGGGTGAGCAGGTCGCGCTTGAATTCGAGTACGAAAACCAGGGCGATTCAGGCTCCGCCAGCGGATTCCTGACCCTGGTCGTGTCGCCCGACAGCGTGATCGGAACGGATGACAGTGCGGTGTCCGAGACGGGCATTCCCGCGCTCGCCGCGGGCGAGGGCGGCGGCCACACCTTCTCCGGCAGCTTCAACCAGCCGGGCAATTTCTGGATGGGCGCCTGCATCACCGACCCGGCCGGCGACGAGCTCTTTTCCGCCAACAATTGCAGTGAAGGACGCCTGCTGGCGGTGCGCAACGAGGCCGAGTGCGCCACCCAGTCGCTGGGCCTGAACGCCAGCGCCGACGGGGAAGTGCTCGAGAACGACTGTGACGACAGCCCGCGTGGCGCCGGCTTCCCCAGCCGTGGCCACACGTTCACCGGTGGCAAGGGCGACGTGATCGTCGCAGAGGTGTCCTGGGACGACTGGGACGGCTACGTGTACCTCGAGGGCCCGGACGGGCGCGTGGTGGCGCAGGCCGACGACGCCGGCAACGATTTTTTCAACGCCGTGGTGACCAGTGCCGAGCGAGACCGTGACGGACTCAAGGGCCTGTTGCCCCCGGACGACGCCCGTGTGAGAACCGGCGAGGAATCGTCGGCGATCGCGGTGGAGTTGCCGCAGAACGGCCAGTACACCCTGTGGCTGACCGGTTTCGAGCCACGCACCAAGGGCAGCTACGGCGTGTCGGTGTCGCAGGCGGATGTTCCCGCGCCGGCCTTCGAGGTGACCAGCCTGGGCCTGAACAAAACCACCGTGGACGCCGGCAGCCAGGCCGTGGCTACGCTCGACCTGGAAGACCTGCAGGGCGGCGGGTACGCCGTGGAAGTGTTCTTCCTGCTGTCCTCCAACAGCACGCTCAGCGACGAGGACCCGATCGTCGCGCAGCGCGTCAGCGACACGCTGGGCGCTTCGGGTACCACCTCGGTACAGGCCTTCGTGCCGGCGCCCCAGTCACCGGGCACCTACTGGGTGGGCGCCTGCGCACGGGCCCAGGGTAATGACGGCGGCGTCACCGACGAGGCCAGCTGCCGGCTGCAGGAGTTGCAGGTGACCTCCGACGCCGAGCGTATCGCCTTCAACCCCGGCCTCAACGATACCTGGTTCAACCCGGACACCAACGGCCAGGGGTTTTTCATCGAGGTGTTCCAGGACATCGGCAGCGTGTTCCTGACCTGGTTCACCTACGAGACTGACGGTACACCGCTGAGCGTCACCGCCGATGTCGGTGACGAAGGCCACCGCTGGTTCACCGCCCAGGGTGAATATGACGAAACCGGTGTGGACCTGGCGGTGACGGTGACCAGCGGCGGGCAGTTCGACAACCCGAAGGCCGTCAGCCGCAGCACCGACGGCAGCATGCGCCTGGAGTTCCTGGGCTGTGACGCCGGGGTGCTGTCCTACGACATTCCTTCGCAATCCTCCGGGAGGCTGCAGGGCACCATTCCGATTCAGCGCGTGGTCAAGGACAACCTGTTCCTGTGCGAGAACTATCTGCAGGCGAACGAAGGCGCGACCACCCAGGCCTCGGTGGGCGTTTCGGGTACGGAAGTGAAGGCCGGCGATGACGTGACCGTGGTGTGGGAAGCGCCGGACGGCATGAGCTGTCGCCCGGATGGCGCGACCGGCGCCTGGAAAGACGCCGCCCTGGTGGGCACCCGCGGCACCGAACGCGTGACCCTGGCGCAGGCCGGGGAGCACCAGGTGGCGCTCAAGTGCAAGGACGGCAAGGGCCGCTCCACCAGCGCCATGGCCAGCGTGAAGGCCAGGGACCCGCAGGACCGCATCCAGGCCACGGGGCCGGAAATCGTGGTCAACGAAGGCCTGAACGACGCCTGGGTGGATCCATCCACCGACGGCCAGGGCCTGTTGATCAACGTGTTCCCGGAACTGGACACGGTGTTCGCCGCGTGGTTCACCTTCGACACCTTCGACCCGGGCGCCGCCAACTTCGATATCGCCGCGCCGGGCCACCGCTGGGTGACCGCCTACGGGCCCATCGTGGGCAACGAGGCGGAACTGACCATGACGCTGTCGCGCGGTGGCGCCTTCGACGTGGGCAACCCCGCGCCGAGCAACGTCACGCCCTACGGCACTCTGGACCTGCGCTTCGACAGCTGTGACGCGATCACGGCCCAGTACGCCATTCCCTCGGCCGGCGAGCAGGGTACGCTGGATCTGCAACGCGTAACCCAGGACCGGGTGGCCAGCTGTGTGACCAAGTCCGGCACCGGCGAGGACGAGGGCCGGCTGGTGGCGCCCACCGACAAGGACCGCCTGGAGAACGCCTGCAACGGCTCCCTGGACTGGGAGTTCCAGTGGGAGGCGACGCCACTGTTCGAGACCTACCAGATCCAGGTTCGCCAGGAGAGTGACGAGCAACCGCGCGTGGACGAGAAGGTGGGAACCAACCGCTACACCCTGAGCAAGTCCAATCCCATTCCCGAGGGACAACTCGACGGTTGGACCTGGCGGGTTCGCGGCGTGATCGAGTACCCGCAGTTCGTGGTGCTTGGTGACTGGTCCGAGTACGAATTCTCGGTCAGCCCGCTGGCCCAGTGCCCCTGAATAGCGACGGATCGGGCAGATCGCCCCGATAAGAAAGGCCGGGCGCGAACCCGGCCTTTCTTTTTTCCCGTCGCCGGGTCGAGCAGTCCGTGTTCAGTACGCTTCCACGTTGTCCAGGTCCAGTTCGTCCACGAAGGACTTGCGCACCCGGATCAGGGCATGGCGCCCACCGAGCCAAGGTAGGCGGCCACGCCTTCCAGCAACATCTGCACGGCCAAAGCAATCAGCACCATGCCCATCAGTCGTTCCATGGCCACCAGGCCGCGCCGGCCCAGGAACCGCTTCAGGCCGGTGGCCGAAAGCAGGATCACCGAGGACAGCGCCCAGGCCAGCCCCAGGGCCGCGACCCAGTGGAGCATGCGCCCCGGCTCGTTGGTGGCCAGCAGCATCACCACCGCCATGGCGGAGGGACCCGCGACCAGTGGAATGGCCAGGGGTACCAGGAAGGGCTCGTCGTCGTCCTCGTCCGGGGTCTGCACCGAACGCTCGACCGGGAACACCATTTTCAAGGCGATCAGGAACAGGATGATGCCGCCGGCGATGCGAATCGCGTGCTCGCTGAGGCCAAGAAAACCCAGCAGGTACTGCCCGCCGAACAGGAAAGCCAGCAACACCACCAGTGCGAGCACCAGTTCGCGTAGCAGCACGCGAAGGCGGCGAGGGGCCGGCACCTTGTCCAGGATGGACAGGAAAATCGGCACGTTGCCCAGCGGATCCATGACCAGGAACAACAGGGTGGCGGCGGAGAGGATGTCCATGGCGTTCTCGGTGGTTCGTGGCTCGGGACCGGTGGGCGCTTGCCCCCCGGGCCGGCATTCTCGCGCCGCGGAACGCCCAGTGCAAGGCGTACGGACGACCTCTTCCTGACCACCCCTCCCCGAGGTGGTATAAGGAGTGAAGCGGGTTAACAGGCCCCAGGAGGCTCACGTCATGAACAACAGCACCGCCATCGCCGTGGCCGCCCTCGGCGGCATGATCCTGCCCGTCCAGTTCCTGATCAACGCCAGGCTCAGCGATGGATTCGGCAATGCCCTGTGGGCCACCATGATTTCCTTCATTGTCGGCACCCTGGGTCTGCTGGCCTGGATCCTGGCCACGCGGCAGGCGGGAGCGGCCAGCTGGAGCGGCGCCCTGGCCTTGCCCTGGTGGGCCTGGCTGGGCGGCCTGATGGGGGCGGTTTACGTGGCCGTGACCATCATTTCGGTGCCGGCCATCGGCCCCACCGCGCTGGTGGTGCTGCTGATCTTCGGGCAGATGGTGGCCGGCACGGTGCTGGACCATTTCGGCATTCTGACCGAGCGTGACCCCGTGTCGTTCAGCAAGCTGCTGGGACTGGGCCTGGTTTTCGCGGGCACCTGGCTGGTCGTTCGCGCGTGAAGTCTTTCGTCGGCTGCAATGAAAAAGCCCGGCGCCTGGCCGGGCTTTTTCGTGATCCCTGGGTGTCGTTCAGCCGCCGAAGTTGCGCGCCACGAAATCCCAGTTGACCAGTTTCCAGATCTCGTCCAGGTACTTGGGCCGCGCGTTTCGGTAGTCGATATAGTAAGCGTGTTCCCACACATCGATGGTCAGCAGCGGCTTTTTGCCATCGGTCATGGGGTTGCCGGCGTCGTCGGTGTTGACAATTTCCAGGCCGCCGCTCTCGTTGGACACCAGCCAGGTCCAGCCGGACCCGAAGTTGCCGATGCCGGCCTTGATGAACTGCTCCTTGAACGGGTCGAAGCCACCGAAGGCGCTGTCAATGGCGCTGCCCAGGTCACCACCGGGCGCGCCGCCGCCGTCCGGGCTCAGGCCATTCCAGTAGAAGGTGTGGTTCCATACCTGCGCGGCATTGTTGAAGACCCCCCCGCTGGACGACAGGATGATCTCTTCGAGCGTTTTGCCCTCGAACTCGGTGCCGGGAACCAGGTTGTTCAGGTTGGTGACGTAGGCCTGGTGGTGCTTGCCGTAGTGGTAGTCCAGCGTTTCCTCGGAAATCACCGGTGCCAGGGCGTCCTTGGCGTACGGTAGGGCGGGAAGTTCAAAGCTCATTGGGTATCCCCCTCGGGTCGATAGTGAATGAGAGTGTACTGAGTGTAGACAGTTTGGGACGGCGCGTGGGGCTTTAAAGGCGTCACCCCTCAGGATTCCGGCGGCTGATCCAGGTACGTCGCCGCCAGGTCGACGTAACGGCCGGCGGTATAGCGCAGGAATTCCCGTTCCGATGCGTCAAGCGCGCGCACGACCTTCGCCGGCCGCCCCAGGTACAGGTGTCCGCTTTCGAGTTCAGTACCGGGTGTCACCAGGCTGCCCGCGCCGATGATCACCTCGTCGCTAACCGTGGCGCCATCCATGACGACCGAGCCCATGCCGACCAGGATGCGGTCGCCGAGGGTGCAGCCGTGCAGGGTGACCTGGTGTCCCACCGTCACTTCCTCACCGATGACCAGCGGGAAGCCGCCGGGATTGTGCGGGCCGTCGTGCGTCACGTGCAACACCGAGCCATCCTGGATGGAACTGCGGCGCCCGATGCGAATGTGGTGGATGTCTCCACGGATCACGGCCATGGGCCACACCGAGCATTCGTCGTCGAGTTCGACGTCGCCGATGATCACGGCGCTGGGGTCCACGAAGCACCGCGCCCCCAGGCGGGGGCGCAGGCCGTTGAAGGATCGCAGGGTCATGCGCCGAGCATAGCGCACGGCGCAGACCCCGTTGCGCTCAGAAGGCCGAACGCACGCCCAGGACGAAGTTCTGCCCGATCTGCGGGGCCTGGTCCTTGAGGAAGGAGGTGCTGTTGCGTACGTCCTCGTCGAGCAGGTTGCGGCCCTGCACGAACAGCTCCATGTCCCAGTCGCCACCCACGGGCAGGTACCAGCTGAACTCGGCGTTGAGCAGGTCGTAGCCCGGTGTCACCGTCTCGTATTCCGCGATGCGGTCGTGGCGACTGGCGTGAATCCAGGTCACGTTTGCCGCCAGCGGTCCGCGGTCCCAGTCGGCGCCCAGTCCGATGCGCTTGGGCGGAATCCTCGGCACGGGGTTTCCGTCGGCCAGCGTGGCGCGAACCTGGTCGTAGAAACCGAACAGCTGCCAGTGACCGGCATCGCCGCGGCCCAGGTCCCAGCGCAGCTCGATTTCGCCACCGGTGAACTCCGCGTCCTGCTGCGCCCAGTGGCGCTCGGGAAAGCCGTCTTCTTCCTCGCCCGTGTCCTCTTCGAAAATGTAGCCGTCGAAGTCGTCGTGGTAGAGGGTCAGGCTGCCGGTGACCGGTCCCTGGTGGATGCGGTATGACACCTCGTAGTGGGTGTTGCTTTCCACCTCGAGATCCGGGTCGCCGACTTCGAAGGTCTGGGTCGCGATGTGCGGTCCGTTCGAAAACAGTTCGGCGCTGGCCGGGGCGCGCTCGGCGCGGGCCAGGGTAAAGGCCAGGTGGCTGCTTTCGTTCACGTGCCAGATGGCGCCGATGGAGGCGCTGAAGGGGTCGAAATCGCGGCTGGCCGGTTCCGGCGCCTCGTCGTGGTGCTCCTCTTCCTCGTCATGGTCCTCGTCTTCTTCGTGCTCGTGTTCGTGTTCGATCAGGAAGGAGTCGATGTGGGTGTCTTCCCAGCGCAGGCCCAGGTCGAAGGTCCAGTCCCCGAAGGTTGCCGACTCGACCCAGAACAGGCCGGTGGTTTCGGTCGAGGACGGCGGTACGAAGGCTTCCTCGCCGACGGCCTGGAAATCATTGTCGGACCACTGCGCACCGAAGGTGCCCTCGAAGGCGCCCCAGGGGTTGTGGGTGAGTTCCAGGCGTGCGTCCAGCGTGTCGCTGTCGAACACCGTGCCGATCTCGTCACCCTCGAACTCGGTGTGGGTGTAATCGGTATCGGCGATTTTCAGTTCCAGCGAGCTGAAACCGGGGAAGGGGTTGATGCCGGCGATGACACCGTCGACGCGGCGGGACTCGAGGCCGATGGTCACGTTCTCTTCTTCTTCGTGCTCGTCGTGGTCCTCGTCGTCGTGGTCCTCGTCATGGTCCTCGTCGTGATCCTCGTCCTCGTCGTGTCCGTGCTCGTGGCTGTGGGCGCCGGGAATGCCATAGTCGCTGTCGTAGGCGGTCCAGGACAGGCCTACCCGCCACGAATCACCGATCCAGGCGCCGCCGATGGCGCCGCCTTCGTTGTCCAGGAAGCTGTTTTCGAGGATGCCGGTCATCTCCTCCTCGTGCTCGTCGTGATCCTCTTCGTCGTGGTCCTCGTCGTCGTGGTCCTCGTCATGGTCGTCATGGTCGTCTTCGGGGTACAGGTCGGCGGCCCCGGGGATCTCGTAATCGTCCGTGCGGCGCACAAAACCGTTGACGTGAAAGGCGAACTCACCGCCGCCCGCGTCGAGACGCGCAGCGCCGAATCGCTGGTCCGCCGCGGTGTCGCCCTGCAGCAGGACGCGCCCATCGAAGCCATCCTCGGGTACATCCACCGGGATGGTGTTGGTCACCATGTTGACCACGCCACCGATGGCGCCGGAGCCGTAGAGCAGGGTGGTCGGACCGCGCAGCACCTCGATGGTGTCAGCCAGGAAAGGCTCCGTGGGTACGGCGTGGTCCTGGCTCACGGCCGAGGCGTCGAAGCTGGTCATGCCGTCATTGAGCACGCCCACGCGCACGCCCTGCTGGCCACGGATCGCGGGACGCCCGACGTTCTGGCCGAAGCTGGCGTCGTAGAGCCCAGGCAGTCGGGAGAGCGTGTCCCCCAGGTTGTTGGCCGCCTCCCGGGCCAGGGCGTCACCCTGGAGGACGGTGGCGGACTGGGTGAGCTCCACCGCGTCGCGCGCGATGGGCGTGGCGGTGACGATCACCTCCTCGAGGGCGTCGTGTTCGTGGCCGGCGCCGTGCCTCGGGTCTTCGCCCTGTTGGCTGGCCTCCTGGGCCATGACGGTCATGGAAAAAGTTGACTGGCAGGCGGCCGCGATGGCCAGGGCAAGCAGCCCTCGGCGCGGACGCGCAATGTTCTTGGCATTCATGGATCGTACTCCTGGAATCCGGGTCGACCGCACCTCCCGGGTGCGGACGTTCAGTGTTGGGTGTCGGAATTCAGGAGTGGCGGGGTGGCGCGCGGGCCTGGACGCGGCCAACAACACGAGCGGGTGAGGCCGGTGGCGCAAACACCGGGCGCAGGGCCCGGTTCTGCCGGTCGACCGGCTGATCGTGGTGCGAGGTCACGGCGCCATGCAGCCCGCCGCCGATGGTGCAGCTTGCGCACAACTCGGTGTCGGTGACCAGACCGTGATCGATTTCGTGCGCCAGCGCCGCGCCCTGCGCACACAGCATCGTCGCCACCAGCAGGCAGCGAAGCAGGTTCACGAATTGGGGTCGGGGCCGGCTCACGCCCTGATTATGGGGGCCGTTTACGGTCGGGGCAAGGCGGAACCCGCTGGCTCGGAGACGGGTTCGTCATGCGGTTTCAGCATGTCCACGATCCGGCAGAATGCGGGCAGCAGCACTGCCCAGCCGACGCCGAGTACCGTCAGCGCCGTCGTCGTCTCGCCAAATTGCACGGCCCCCATCTTTTCGCCGGCCAGAAACGCCAGGGGCCCGCCCAGGGCGCCGAAAACAGCGGCCAGCCAGGGTGAGCGTCGAATCCAGGCCAGGCTGGCGTCGAGCGTGGTGGCAAAGTTGACCCACAGCGCCACGATCCACAGCGGCGCGAGGCCAGTGAACTCCGGGGCGGTGGGATAACTGAGCACACCTGTACCCACCAGCAGCGATTCCCAGGCATAACCCACGGCGGCGGCGACGGCGAGAACGGCGGCTTCGCGGCGCCAGTGGGTGACGCCCAGCAGGTGCGCGGTGACCACCAGGGCGGTGGCGACGATGCCCACCCAGGCATGGTCGTCGGCCGCGAAGTGGACACAGGCAAACCACGCAACGTTGTACAGCAGAAAATTCCTGGCATTGAACGACAGCATTTCGTGATGATTTCCGTTCCGCGTGATAACGCGACCAGAATCGCGCGGGGCGAATGAAATCGCCGTTGCCAACGGGTGAACGGGCTGTGAATCGGGCCAGAATCAGCTCGGCGCTTCGTCGCGCGAACCGGGAAACCCCACCGTGACCACCGTTCCCTTGCCAGGCTCGGACTCGAATTCGACCGGCCAGCCGAAGCGCTCCGTCAGCCGTTTTACGATGGTCAGCCCGACGCCGAAACCGCCCCGCTGTCGGCCCGTGCTGTAAAACGCCTGGTAGACCTGCTCGACGGCATCGGAATCCATGCCGACCCCGGTATCCTCGACCTGGACCCGGCCCGGTTCGATGCGCACCGTGACCCGGCCCGCGTCGGTGAAGGCGAAGGCGTTGCGCACCAGGTTGCCGACGACGCTTTCCACTACCCTGGACGGCGCCAGCACGAACAGGCGGCACGATTCGTCGATCGTCGCTTCGATGTGTGCGTCCGGGTGAATGATGCCCATGCGCTCCACCTCCTGGGCCGCAATCTCGTTGACACAGACCCAGTCGCGGTCGAGGCCCTGTTCCCATTCACGCGCCAGCAACAGGAAGGCTTCGGTCAGCCGGTTCATGTCGCCGGCGTTGCAGCGGATGCGATCGGCCAGTTCCCGTTCCTTGCCCTCTGGCAGGGTCTTGAGCAGGCGGTCGGCCGCCATCTTGATCACCGTCAGCGGGGTGCGCAGTTCGTGACTGGCGTCGCGTGTGAAGCGGCGTTCGCGCTCGGTGTATTCGGACACCTTGCACACCAGTTCACCCAGGGCATCCTGCAGGATGCCGATCTCTTCGTCGGGATCCAGGGTCGGATCCAGTTGCAGGTGGCTGGAGTCGGGCTGGGCCGGATCCAGCGATTTGACCTGTTGGGCCAGGGTGACGATGGGCGACACGGCCCGGCGCGACACGCGGTAGGCGCTGTAGATCGTCAGGTAGATCACGATCAGGACCAGGGCCAGCGGCACCAGGGCGAACAGCGCCACCAGGGCGCGGACCTGTTCCACTTCGAACACGAGGTACAGTCGCTGGTCCTCGAAATCGGAGACCAGCACCAGCAGTTCCCGGGGCGCATCGAGGTTGTGAAAGCCGGGCGCCAGCTTGCGGAGATGGGCCGGTACGCCTGCGCCATGCCCCTCGCGGTAGGTGGTCATGTTCTTGACGTCGGGCAGGGGCTGGCCAGGTTGCTCCTGTTCCCGCTGCCAGTAATAGTCCGCCTCGCCGACCAGGGCGCGCTCGATCAGCACGTTCTCCACCAGGCCGGCCGAGGCGTAGATGCCGACCAGCACGGCGAGGGAAATGTAGATCGCCTGCAGAAGCAGGCTGCGACCCAGCCTCCGGGTCAGGCCTTTTTCAATCGCCATCGAGTTCGGCGAGGCGATATCCCAGGCCCTGCACGGTGTGTAGCAGCGGCGTGTCGAAGGGGCGGTCGATCACCTTGCGCAGGTTATACAGGTGGCTGCGCAGGGCATCGCTGTCCGGCACGATGTCGTCCCACACGGCGCGCTCAAGGTCGCGACGGCTGATGACCCGCGGCGAGGCTTTCATGAGGGCGATCAGCAACTTCAGGCAGATGGGCGTCAGCGTCAGCGACTTGCCCGCCCGTTTGGCTTCGAAGGTGCCGGTGTCGAGGCTCAGGTCGGAGACGTTCATCACCTGGCGGGTCATCTCGCCCGAGGCGCGGCGCAGCATGGCGTTGAGCCGGGCGTCGAGCTCTTCCATCTCGAACGGCTTGACCAGGTAGTCGTCGGCGCCGGCGTCCAGGCCGGCCACCTTGTCTTCCAGCGTGTCGCGGGCCGTCAGCATCAGGATGGGCGTGTCCTTGCCGGCCTCCTCGCGCAGTTTGCGGCATACCTCCATCCCATCCATGCCCGGCAGCATCAGGTCGAGCACGATGGCGTCGAAGCGCTCGGTGACGGCCAGGTGCAGGCCGGTGAGGCCGTCGGCGGCGTAGTCCACTTCGAAACCTTCCGCTTCCAGGTGGTCGCCCACCATGGCGGCGATGTCGTGGTTGTCCTCGACCAGGAGAATGATGCTCACGTGGGTTCCAGAGTCCGCAGTGTTGGCGGCGAGTGTAGTCCAATGCCGTGAATTCGACGTAAACGGCGATTCTCGGGACATTGATGGGTTTTGCACCAGGGATTGGCTAAGATGGCGGCCTGTTTTGTCCAGGCCTTCATTCATGTCCTCGCCCCAGCACGTCATTTGCGTCGGCGCCGGTCCCGCCGGCCTGACCGCCGCGCGCCATCTCGCCCGCCAGGGCGTTCGCGTCACCGTGCTGGAGCGCGACCCGCTGCACGTGGGCGGCATTTCCCGCACGGAACAGTACAAGGGCTTTCGATTCGACGTTGGCGGGCACCGGTTTTTCTCCAAGTCGAAGGAGATCGAGGCCCTTTGGCAGGAGATCCTGGGCGACCAGTTGATCACCCGGCCACGCAAGTCGCGCATCTTTTACAACCGAAAGCTGTTCAACTACCCGCTCAGTGCGCTGGACGCGCTGACCAAGCTGGGTTTTTTCGAATCACTGCATTGCGGCCTCTCGTACATGAAGGCGCGGGCGTTCCCGATACGTAACCCACGCAGTTTCGAGGACTGGGTGGTCAACCAGTTCGGCCGGCGCCTGTTCAACATCTTCTTCAAGACCTACACCGAGAAAGTGTGGGGTATGAAGTGTCGCGAAATTTCGGCCGATTGGGCCGCCCAGCGCATCAAGGGCCTGTCCCTGGGCAAGGCCATCCAGCAGGCGCTCACCCCGTCGTGGGTCCGGCGCGATTCCAGCACCCCCAAGACATTGATCGAGTCGTTTCGCTATCCGCGACTGGGCCCGGGGCAGATGTGGGAGGCGGCCGCCGCGCAGGTGCGCGAAGCCGGTGGTGAAGTGCTCATGGGCATGGACGTGCAACGGCTGGGGCGCGATTCCGACAATGGGACGTGGACCGTGCATGCCACCGACCCGACCGGCGCCTCGCAGGTATTTACCGGTGAGCACGTGATTTCCTCCGTCGCCCTGCGTGACCTGGCCGAAAGCCTGGATCCGCCGCCGCCGGAACCCGTGCTCACCGCGGCGCGCTCGCTGCGCTACCGCGATTTCCTGACCGTGGCGTTGATCGTGCGCGACGTGGACTGTTTCGACGACAACTGGATCTACATCCACGAGCTGGGCGTCAAGGTCGGGCGTATCCAGAACTTCAAGTCCTGGTCGCCGCACCTGGTGCCGGACCCGGATCTGAACTGCCTGGGGCTCGAATACTTCTGTTTTGAAGGCGACGGCCTCTGGGACACGCCGGATGACGCCCTGATCCGGCTGGCCGACGAAGAGCTGATCCAGCTGGGCCTGGTCACCGCCGGCCACGTGATCGACGGGACTGTCATCCGTCAGCCCAAGGCCTACCCCGTTTATGACGAGAACTACGAAGAACGCATCGCCCTGTTCCGTGACTGGCTGGAGAAGGAACGCCCCGGGCTTCATCCGGTCGGCCGCAACGGCATGCACAAGTACAACAACCAGGATCACGCCATGATGACCGCTTTGCTCACGGCGGAAAATATCCTGAAAGGCGAGCCGGCCTGGGACGTGTGGGCTGTGAACGAAGACGCCGAGTACCACGAGGCGGGAGACGATCGCACCCTGGCGCTGGAAGGTGAGCGGCTGGTGCCCCGCCCCCTGTCCGACAAGGGCGCCGGCTGAATCAGGCCCCGGAGGGATCCTCTCCCGCCAGTTTCCCCCGGACGCCGCGTCCGAACAGGTGCAGGGCGACGGCAATGGGAATCGACACGGCGCAACAGAAGAAGAACAGCCACAGCGCGGGAACGCAGCGCAACGCGAACCCGGCGCCGCGCAGGCGGCCGACATAGCGAAGAAATCCCCACTGCGTCGAAACCACCACTGCGCCGGCCAGGCCGGCGACCCACAGCGCCGGCGGCCAGGCCAGCGCGGCCAGCAGCGCCACCGGCAGCAAACCACCCGCCAGCGTGGCCAGGCGGGAACGGAGGTCGATGTTCAGGTCTGCCTCGCCGCCCTGGCGCGCCAGCAGCAGCAGCATCCAGGGCACGCCACGCCCCATCACGTCGGTGCGCACCATCAACCTCGCGGTCCAGGCCTTGAGGTGGGTGCATTCCATGTCCTTGACCAGCACGATGCGATAGCCGGCGTCGCGAATGCGGTAGCCCAGGTCGATGTCTTCCATGCCCATGCGACTGAGCGCGGCGGAGAAACCGCCCGCGGCCTCGAATGCTTCCCGGCGCACTGCGCCGCAGCCGGTCCAGAACGTGGAGGCCTCGGTGTCACCCGACTGGTGCACCCAGCGGTGGTACAGGTTCCGAAACTGTGACAGAAAGGCCGGGTCGGCGGGGCGTTCGTCGTAGCTGCCGAAACAGGCGCCGATGTCGGGGCCGGCGTGCAACGCGTCCAGCGCTTGCTGCAGCGTATCTGCATGCACGACCACGTCGGCGTCGATGAACACGATGACCGTGGCGTCGGTGGCCGCGACCCCCGCGTTGCGGGCCACGGCGGGCCCGGCGTTGCGGGGCAGCACGACCCGCCGCGCGCCGTGGCGTTCGCACACCGCGGCCGGGTCACCCCGGGTGGAGGCGTCGTCGGCCACCACGATGTCCAGCGTCGTCCCACCGTGGGCCCGCAGGCCAGCCAGGCAGTGGTCGAGGTCGTCGAGCGCGTTGTAGTGCGGCACGACGACGCTGACACCGGTCCAGTCGGTGCTATGGCTCCTGTTCATTGGGCTCCCGGGCGGCGGCGGGACCGCCGCCGTGCGCTTCGCAGACTAGCAACGGCGCTCCGGGCGCGCAACGCCGGCCGGGCTGGGCCATGATGCGTTTCAGCGCCCGTTTGCGTTTGTGAAAGTGCAGCCCGGTGAGGGTCTGCTCTCATCAAAAATGACTGTTTAACAGGCATTTGTTACGATAACCTCAGACCAATTATTCCAAGCACCTCACCGTGCGGATAAAGGGAGAGACTCATGGTGTTCCTCGGCCGCCTCGCGGCGGTGTGCCTGGCCCTGTGCTGCGCGCCGGCCTTCGCCCAAACAACGACGATGCCCGTCAGCGTCGATTTCACCCTGCATGCCCCCGGCCTGCCCAGGGGGGCCGAGGTCTTTCTGAGCGGCGGCGCGCCGGCGCTGGGCGACTGGCAGCCCGACGCGGTGCGCATGACCTACCAGGGTCGTGACACCTGGACCGCGGTGGTCATCTTCAGCCGGGCCATGCCGGTGGAATATCGCTACACGCTGGGTTCCGATCAGCGGCTGGCGGCGGACGGCCGCGGCCAGCCGCAGGCCAATCATCGAATCCTGACGCGCCGAAACCTCGCGGTGCGCGACGAGGTCCTGGCGTGGACCGACGAGGACACGGTGGTGGAAGCGCGTGGCCAGGTGACCGGCGAACTGCGCTATCACCGGCATGTGCGCGACGGCACGCTGCCGGCACGGGACCTGGTGGTCTGGCTGCCACGGTTCTACGAACTGCAAAAGAAGCGCGACTACCCGGTGCTCTACCTGAACGACGGCCAGGACCTGTTCGATCCAGCGACCGCCCGGGACGGGCGCGACTGGCAGGTGGACGAATCGCTGCAACGGCTGATCGGCGACGACGCCATCGAGCCCATGATCGTGGTGGGCATTTACTCCGGCGATGACCGCCTCTCGGAGTACTCGCCCATGCAACAGGGTGAGGCCTACATGGATTTCCTGGTGAATACCGTCAAGCCCCTGATCGATCGTCGCTACCGGACACGTCCTGGTCCGTCCAGCACCCTGGTCGGTGGCGCCGCCATGGGCGGCCTGATCGCATTCGCCACGGCCTGGAGCCACCCCGAAGTGTTCGGTGCGGCCATCAGCCTGTCACCGGCGTTCCGGCTGGAAGGGCGTTTCGACGCGATGCCCTGGTTCGCGGACCGGGCCGGGGAGCCGCTGCCCGTGTTCTTCTATTTCGACGTGGGGGGCGTGGGCGCCGATGCCATGCTGCGGCCCGGCGCCGAGGACATGGCCGCGCAGCTCGAGGCCTGGGGTTATCGCCCGGAGCGAAATTTCGTATTCGTGCGCGACCTCGACGCGGACCATGACGTCGGCGCCTGGGCGGAACGTTTTCCCCATGCCCTGCGGCGCTCGTTGCGCGGCGCTTCGCGCTTCGGGGACTATGCCCGCCACACCACCGGGGCCGTGCAGGGGACTTCCGCACCGTAACACCCGTGGGCACAGAGGCGGCGCTTCCTTGCAGCCCCCTTGTTCCGCACGCCGCGTCCGGCCAAGATGTGCGGGTCAGCGGCTCATTCCTCTCTGAAATGCCTGATCCTGTCCTGCTCATCGGTGACATCGGCGGCACCAACGCCCGTTTCGCCCTGGCCGACCCGGCCTCGCCCGGTTTCGACCAGGTGGCGAAGCTGGCCTGTGCCGACTTTCCCACCGCCGAGGCGGCCATCGCCCACTACCTGTCGCAGGTGGCCGCGCGTGACCCGGACGTCATCTGCCTGGCGGCGGCCGGCCCGGTGGTCGATGGCCACGTGGTGTTTACCAATAACGACTGGCGCCTTTCCGCCACGGGCCTCGCGGAGCGCTTCGGCGCCCGCTCGGTCAGCCTGCTCAACGACTTCGAGGCCGTGGCCTGCTCCCTGCCGTTTCTCGGGGAGGACGACCTGCACGTCATCGGCGCGGCCGGTTCCCCGGCGCAACCCGGCCGCGACTTCAATTTCGGTGTGCTCGGGCCTGGCACGGGACTCGGCGTGGCCGGCCTTCTGGGACGGGCCGGAGCGATCTACCCCGTGGTGGGCGAAGGCGGCCACCGGGGCTTCGCGCCGGAAACGCCGCGACAGGTGCAGGTGCTGGAAACGCTGCGAGCGCGGTTCGGCCGCGTGTCGGATGAACGGGTGCTGTCCGGTCCCGGCCTGGAGAACCTGCACGAGGCGCTGCGTGAACTCGAGGGATGTGCTGGAGATCGCGTCGAGGCCGCGGAGGTGTTCGCCCTGGCCCGGTCCGGGGACGATCCGGTGGCCGTCGAGGCCGTGGACCTGTTTTTCGAAGCCCTGGGCCAGGTGGCCGGCAACCTGGCGCTGGAGCTGGGCGCCTACGACGGCATCTTCGTCGCCGGCGGTATCGTCAAGCGGTACCCGGCCCTGCTGCGCGACAGCGCCTTTCGCACGGGATTCGAGCGCAAGGGTCGGCACCGCGCCCTGATGGAGGGCATCCCCACCCGGTTGATTACGCACCCTGACCCGGGGTTGCTGGGGGCCGCCTGGCAAGCACTGCATGCGCGTTCAGCGTGATCGACCTGTCACGACCATGCATTAAACTGGGAGGCGTGACCGACATCGGGGATACACCATGAATGCGAAGTTGCCGGCCAGCGAGCGCCGCCATGTCAGCCTGCTCACGCGCGACACCCTGGCGCTGATCCTGGCTGGCGGCCAGGGTTCGAGACTGTACGAACTGACCCGGTGGCGCGCCAAGCCCGCCGTGTATTTCGGCGGCAAGATGCGCATCATCGATTTTCCCCTGTCCAACTGCATCAACTCCGGCGTGCGCCGCATCGGCGTGCTGACCCAATACAAGGCGCACTCACTGATCCGGCACCTGGTGCGCGGCTGGACCGGGTTTCAGGCCGGCGCCCGCGAGTTCGTCGAGATCCTGCCGGCCTCGCAGCGCGTGGGCGGCGAGTGGTACAAGGGCACCGCGGACGCGGTCTACCAGAACATCGACATCGTCCGCACCCACAACCCGCGGCTGGTGCTGATCCTGGCCGGCGATCACGTCTACAAGATGGACTACGGGCCCCTGCTGGCCTGGCACATGGACATGGAGGCGGACATGTCGGTGTGTTGCGTCGAGGTGCCGGTCGAGGAAGCCGCCGGCCAGCTCGGTGTCATGACCGTGGACGAAACCGGGCGCGTGATCGGCTTCGACGAGAAGCCTGAAAAGCCCAACTCGATTCCCGGCAAGGAGGGCATCTGCCTGGCCTCCATGGGCAACTACGTGTTCAACACCGGGTTCCTGTTCGAGCAACTGATCAAGGACTCGGACACGGTCGACACCACGCACGATTTCGGCCGGGACATCATTCCGGCCATCATCGAAAACTACCGGGTGTACGCCTATCCGTTCCGCGATCTCAAGACCGGCAAACAGGCGTACTGGCGTGACGTGGGAACGCTGGATGCCTTCTGGAAGGCGAACATCGAACTGACCTACGTGAAACCGCCGCTGAACCTGTACGACAGCGAGTGGCCGATATTCACACACCAGGTGCAACAACCGCCGGGCAAGTTCGTGTTCGACGAACCGGGTCGCCGGGGCGAGGCGGTAGGTTCGCTGGTGTCCGCCGGCTGTATCGTGTCCGGCGCCTCGATTCGCGATTCCCTGCTGTTCTCGGGCTCGCGCGTGCATTCCTACACCCACGTCGACTCCTCCGTGGTGCTGCCTGACTGCGAGATCAAGCGCAACTGCCAGGTGCGCAACGCCATCATCGATCGCGGCACGGTCATCCCCGATGGCATGCGAATCGGTCACGATCTCGAGGAGGACCGTGCTCACGGCCTGCGCATCACCGAGGGCGGCCGCACCCTGGTGACCGCCGAGATGCTCGGCCAGTACCTGCACCACACGCGTTAGGGTGGGTCGAACCGAGAACAGCTGCGCCTGGCTGGTCGCAGCCGAAAACGCGTGGATTCCGGGCGGCAAGGTGGGCGGGGTCGGTGACGTGGTCCGCGACCTGCCGCCGGCGCTGGCGCGGTCCGGTTGGAACGTGCGCGTGATCGTCCCGGCCTATGGCGCTTTTCACCGTGTGCCGGGGGCGACGATGCTCGAGCGCATCGAGGCCCGGTTCGGTGGCGAAACCGTGGAAGCCACGGCCTGGCGGCTGCCCGGCGCGCCCGAAGGCGTCGAGCAGGTGGTCATCGACCACTCCCTGCTGTGCCCCGGACAACCCGGCGAGGTCTACCACGCCGACCCGGGCGACCGGCCCTTTGAAACCGACGCCACCAAGTTCGCCCTGTTCTGCGCGGTGGTGGCGGCCTGGGTGGGGCAGGCCGGTGCGCCGCCGGACGTGGTGCACCTGCACGACTGGCACACGGGCCTGGTGCCTTTCCTCAGGGAACGCTCGGATCCCGCGTCCGTGCTGGCGGCCACGCGCATGGTGTTCACCGTCCACAACCTGGCCTACCAGGGCGTGCGGCCAATGGCCGGGCATCACTCCTCGCTGGGGGCCTGGTTTCCGGAACACCTCGACGCGGCGGCGCCGGCCGGCGACCCCGCGAACCCGGCGCTGGTCAATTTCATGGCCGCCGCCCTGCGCCTGGCCGACGGGGTGGCCACCGTGTCGCCGACCTACGCCCGGGAAATCGTTCTGCCCAACGACCCGTCGCGTGGGTTCCACGGGGGCGAGGGCCTGGAGGGGCTGTTGCGGGACATCGCCGACCAGGGTCGCCTGAGCGGCATCCTGAACGGCTGCGAATACCCCGCGGAAACGCCACCGTCGCCGTCCTGGGCGGATGTGGTCGATTCCATCCTCGACGATCCCGGCCTGATCGACCGACAGCCGGTATTGCGTGAGCGCTTACAGGCCTTGCGCGATGACCGGCCACGACACGTCCTGCTTAACATCGGCCGCATCGTGCATCAGAAGGTCGCGTTATTGCTCGAGCCCGTTGCCGATCATCCCACCGCGCTGGACGCGCTCCTGGCGACGCTGGGCGACGACGGCATCTTCGTGTTGCTGGGCAGCGGTGATCCCACGCTGGAGGCCCGCCTGCGCGCGGTGGCGGAACGCCGGCCGCGTTTTCTGTTCCTGCGTGGTTATGCCGAACAGCTCAGCAACTGCTTGTACCGGAGCACCGACCTGTTCGTGATGCCCAGCAGTTTCGAGCCCTGCGGCATCAGCCAGATGCTCGCCCTGCGCGCCGGGCAACCCTGCGTGGTGCATGGCGTCGGCGGACTGGCGGACACGGTCGAAGACGGTGAAACCGGGTTCGTGTTCCATGGCGACACGCCGGCGCGGCAGGCGCAGGGCCTGGTCGCGGCGGTGCAGCGCGCGCTGCACCTGGCCGACACACAGCCCGGCGCCTGGAGCGCCCTGCGCGAGGCCGCGGCGGCGCAACGTTTCAGCTGGGACCTTGCCGCCCGCCGCACCATCGAACGGCTGTACCGGTCATGAGCGACGCGGCCGACCAGGACGCCGTGTTCGGAGCCGTCGTCAACGGCACCCACAACAACCCCTTCAGCGTGCTGGGCGTGCACCAGGAAAACGGCCGGCGGGTGGTGCGCGTGTTCCAGCCCGGGGCCGAAGCCGTGAGCCTGCTCGACCGCGACGGCCAGGTCGTGGGCGAGTTCGAAAGACGCCATTCCGGCGGCCTGTTCGTCGCCGCGATGCCGCCGAGGCTGCGCAGCTACCGCCTGCGCGTGAAGGCGCCCGGCGGCGGCACGCAGGACGTGGAAGATCCCTACCGTTTTTCCACCACCCTGGGCGACCTGGACCTCTACCTGCTTGGCGAAGGCTCCCACGCCGACCTGTACCGCAAGCTGGGCGCGCATACCGTGACCCACCAGGGCGTGGCGGGAACGGTGTTCTCGGTATGGGCGCCCAATGCCTCGCGGGTCAGCGTGATCGGCGACTTCAACCAGTGGGACGGGCGTCGGCACGTCATGCGCCTGCACCCGGGCAACGGCATCTGGGAGGTGTTCCTGCCGGGTGTGGAGACCGGGGCGCACTACAAATTCGAGATGCTCGACCAGCAGGGTCGGCTGCTGCCGTTCAAGTCCGACCCGGTCGGCCAGTACCACGAGCCGCCCCCGGGAAACGCCTCGGTGGTGTTTCAGAGTCGCCACCACTGGCGCGACCAGGCATGGCAGGCCACGCAGCGCGGCATGCCGGCGCTCGATGCGCCGATGAGTGTCTACGAGGTGCACCTGGGATCGTGGCGTCGCGGGGGCGAGGGAGAATGGCTGGACTACCGCGAGATCGCCCGGCAGCTGGTGCCCTACGTGCAGGACATGGGTTTTACCCACGTGGAATTCATGCCGATCACCGAGCACCCCTTCGACGGCTCCTGGGGCTACCAGCCCATTGGCCTGTTTTCGCCGACCCAGCGATTTGGTGATCCGGATGATTTCCGCGCCCTGGTTGACGCCCTGCACCAGGCCGGCATCGGCGTGATCGCCGACTGGGTGCCCGCGCATTTTCCCAAGGACGAACACGGCCTGCGGCGCTTCGACGGCACCGCGCTCTACGAGCACGAGGACCCGCGCAAAGGTGAGCACAAGGACTGGGGCACACTGATCTTCAACTACGGGCGCCGCGAGGTCATCAACTACCTGGTGGGCAGCGCGCTGTACTGGATCCGGCAGTTTCACATCGACGGTCTGCGGGTGGACGCCGTCGCGGCCATGCTCTACCTGGACTACTCGCGCGAGAAAGGCGAATGGCTGCCCAACGAATACGGCGGCAACGAGAACCTGGAGGCGGTGTCCTTTCTGAAGCGTCTCAACGCGATCGTGCACCTGGAAGGTGCAAGCAGTCACGCCGAAGAGTCCACCGCCTGGCCCGGGGTGTCTCGCCCGGCGGATGCCGGCGGCCTGGGATTCACCTACAAGTGGAACATGGGCTGGATGAACGACACGCTGTCGTACATGCGCGAGGAGCCCGTGCACCGCAAGTTCCACCACGACAAGATGACTTTCGGACTGGTTTACGCCTTCTCCGAAAATTTCGTGCTGCCGCTCTCACATGACGAGGTGGTATACGGGAAGGGATCGTTGCTGGGGCGCATGCCGGGCGATGCCTGGCAGCGCTTCGCCAACCTGCGTGCCTACTTCGGTTTCATGTTCGCCCATCCCGGCAAGAAACTGCTGTTCATGGGCGGCGAGTTCGCCCAGGAGCGGGAGTGGAATCACGACGCTTCGCTGGACTGGCATCTGCTCGAGCAACCCGGGCACAAGGGCGTGCACAACCTGGTTCGCGAGTTGAACCGCGTGTATCGGGACCGGCCGGCCCTGCATGAGCGGGATTTCGACAGTGACGGCTTTGAGTGGGTCGATGCCACGGACCGGGACAGCAGTGTTTTTTCCTGGGTCCGCCGTGCCGCGGACGGTCGCTGCCTGGTCTGCGTCTGTAACTTCACGCCCGTGGTCCGGCACGGATTTCGCATGGGTATACCGGCGGGGCGCGCCTACCGGGTGGTGCTGGACACGGACGCCGCGGATTTCGGCGGCGCGGGAACGGTCGAGCACCCGCAGTACCTCGTGGAGGAGCGGCCCGCCAATGGGCGGGACACGTCGATCGAACTGACCCTGCCGCCACTGGCCACGGTGTGGCTCGAGCCGGTGAGTGAAGAATGACCCTGGAGGGAACGCAATGAACGTCCTGAACGAACCGGAGTCCGGACCAGGCAAGCTGGAATTCCTGCAAAAGTCCCACCTCGCCATGGACGCCGACGCGCTGCTGTCGGACCTGTCCCACTACTACACGCGGATGCTGGGGCGTCGCACGCTGCGAACTGACACCCCCTTCCTTTACCAGGCGCTGGTGCACGCCGTGCGTGACCGCCTGATGGAGCGCTGGAACGATACCAACATCGAACTGGAGCGCGAGGGTGCGCGGCGCGCCTGTTACCTGTCCATGGAATTCCTGATGGGGCGCCTGTTGCACAATGCGCTGTTCAGCCTGGACTGCGTGAACGCGTCCGACGAGGCGTTGCAGGCCCTGGGCGTGGAACTGGGCCAGGTCGAGGCGGCCGAGCAGGACGCGGGTCTCGGCAATGGCGGCCTGGGACGGCTGGCCGCCTGCTTCCTGGACAGCTGCGCCACGCTGGGTCTGCCGGTGATCGGCTACGGCCTGCGCTACCAGTACGGCATGTTCCGGCAACACATGGAAAACGGCTACCAGGTGGAAGACCCGGACCCCTGGCTGCGCGACGGTTTTCCCTGGGAGATCGAGCGCATCGAACTGGCGCGCACCATCCGCTTCGGCGGGCGCACCACGAGCGTGACGGACGCCGAGGGCCGCCGGCGCCGGGTCTGGGTCGAAACGCGGGACGTGCTGGCCATTCCGTACGACGTGCCCATCCCGGGCTACCGCAACGGCGTGGTCAATACCCTGCGCCTGTGGTCCGCGGAGGCGACCAACGAATTCGACCTGGAGGAGTTCAACGCCGGCAGCTACACCGAGGCCGTGGAGGCCAAGAACGCCGCGGAAAACATTTCCATGGTGCTCTATCCCAACACCGCCACCGAGAGCGGTCACGAATTGCGCCTGCGCCAGCAGTACTTCCTGGCTTCGGCCAGCCTGCAGGACATCCTCGCCGACTGGCAACGCCGACACGGTCCTGACCTGGAGGGCTTCGCGGACAAGCACTGTTTCCAGCTGAACGACACCCACCCGGCGGTCGCGGTCGCGGAACTGATGCGGCTGCTGATGGACGTGCACGGCATGGGCTGGAACGAGGCCTGGGAAATCACCCGCTCCACCATGGCCTACACCAACCACACGCTGCTGCCCGAGGCGCTGGAAACCTGGCCGGTGGCCATGTTCGAGCGGCTGCTGCCGCGGCTGCTGGAAATCATTTACGAAATCAACGCGCGGTTTCTCGACGAAGTCAGCATTCGCTGGCCGGGTGACAACGCCCGCCTGGCGCGTATGTCGCTGATCGACGAAAACGGCCAGCGCAGCGTACGCATGGCCTACCTGGCGATCGTCGGCAGCTTCTCGGTCAACGGCGTGGCGGCGCTGCATTCCCGCCTGCTTCGCGAGGGCCTGTTCCGTGATTTCGCCGAGCTGTGGCCGGAAAAGTTCAACAACAAGACCAACGGCGTGACCCAGCGTCGCTGGCTGGCGGCCTGCAACCCCGAGTTGAACGCCGTGATTACCGACGCCATCGGCGAGGGTTGGGTCACGGATCTCGAACAGCTCGACCGGTTGCGTCAGCAGGTCGAGAACACCGCGTTCCGTGACGCCTGGCAGTCATCCAGGCAAGCCAACAAGGCCCGGCTGGCCGCGCTCGTCCAGTCCCGAACCGGCGTCACGCTGGACACGCAAATGCTGTTCGACGTTCAGGTCAAACGCATCCACGAGTACAAACGCCAGCTGCTGAACGTGCTGCACGCGGTGCATTTATACGACCGGATTCGCCGCGGTGACGGGGACGACCTGGTGCCCCGGGCCATCATCATCGGTGGCAAGGCGGCGCCTGGATACGTCATGGCCAAGGCCATCATCAAGCTGGTCAGCGACGTGGCGCAGACCATCAACGGCGACCCGGCCACGGCCGGAAAGCTACGCGTGATCTTCTATCCCGATTACAACGTCACCGCCATGGAGGCCATCTGTACCGGGGCCGACCTGTCCGAACAGATTTCCACGGCCGGCAAGGAGGCGTCGGGCACCGGCAACATGAAGTTCATGATGAACGGTGCGGTGACCATCGGCACGCTGGACGGGGCCAACGTGGAAATCCGCGACGCCGTGGGCAAGGAGAATTTCTTTCTTTTCGGACACACTGTCGAGGAAATCGCCGAGATACGCCCCGCCTACGATCCGGCGGCGATCATCGCCGGGGACGAGGACTTCCGCCGCGTGGTCGATCTGCTCCAGAGTGGCCACTTCTGCCGCCACGAGCCGGGGGTGCACGACGCGGTGGTGGCTTCGTTCCAGCAGCCGGGCGACCCCTGGATGACCGCCGCCGATTTTCGCGGCTTCGTCGACGCGCAGCAGGCGGTCGAGGCGGCGTTCCGGGACTCCGGGCGCTGGACCACGATGAGCATTCTCAACACGGCCTGCTCCGGTCGCTTTTCCACTGACCGCACCATGCGGGACTACAACGATGACATATGGCGCCTGGAGCCGGTGAAGATGGCTTGATAACGCCGCCCGCCAGGGGCGCGTTTGTCGAAGACGGGGGCGTCCGCTTCCGGGTGTTCTCTTCCTGCGCCGAGCGGGTTCAGCTGTGTCTGTTCGACGACGAGGGCGTGGAGCGGTCTCGGCATGACATGAACCGGGAGTCCGGCGGCGACTGGTCATTGTTCACACCGGGCGTCGCGCCTGGCCAGCACTACGGTTTTCGCGCCGATGGGCCGTGGGCGCCGGAAGCCGGACAGCGCTGCAACCCGGCCAAGCTCCTCATCGACCCCTACGCCCGACAGCTGGCCGGCGCCTTCAGCTGGGGCCGGGCCGTGTACGACTATCGCCGCGACAGGGTCCCGGACTGGCGCCGCGACGATCGCGACAGCGCGCCCTGCGTACCGCGGGGCGTGGTCAGCACGCCGGCGGTCCCTGCCGTGCGCCGTGCGGCTGTCCGCGCCTGGAGCGACTCGGTCATCTACGAGACCAACGTACGGGGTTTCACCATGCGTCGCCCGGAGCTGGGCGAGGCCGAGCGGGGGCGGCTGGCGGGGCTGGCCAATGGCGAGGTCCTGGCGTACCTGAAAGCCCTGGGCATCACCACGGTGGAGCTCATGCCGGTCCACGCGTTCATCGACGAGCGACACCTGGCCGAGCGCGGCCTGCGCAACCTGTGGGGCTACAACACGATCGGCTTCTTCGCCGTGGCGCCCCGGCTGGCCGGACCCGATCCGGTGGGGGAGTTTCGCGCCATGGTGGCGGCGCTGCACGAGGCCGGCTTCGAAGTGTTGCTCGACGTGGTCTACAACCACACCGGCGAGGGCGGCGCGCGCGGCCCGACGATCAACTTCCGCGGCTTTGACAATCGTGCCTATTACCGCATGGATCCCGACGACCCCGGCCGCTACGTGAACGATACCGGCACCGGCAACACCATGAACGTCGACCATCCCGTGGTTCGGGACCTGGTGCTCGACAGCTTGCGCTACTGGCATCGCGTAATGGGCGTGGACGGCTTTCGCTTCGACATCGCGCCGGTGCTGGGGCAGGGCATGGACGGCTTCGATCCACGACATCCCCTGCTCGCCGCCATGGGAAACGACCCGGACCTGGCGCAGGCGCGATTGGTGGCCGAGCCCTGGGGGCCGGTGGGGTACGAACTGGGCCGGTTTCCCGATGGCTGGTCGGAATGGAACGATCGCTTCCGCGATACTGCCCGAAAGTTCTGGCGTGGCGAACGCGACCAGCTGGCGGCCCTGGCGCGCCGGGTGCACGGCTCGGCCGACCTGTTCGACACGCCGGGCCGCGGGCCGGGCGCCAGCGTGAATTTCGTCACCGCCCACGACGGCTTCACGCTGACGGACCTGGTCAGCTACCGTCAGCGTCACAACCGGGCCAACGGCGAAGGCAACCGGGACGGCCACCGGCACAACCACTCGGCCAACCACGGCGTGGAGGGGCCCAGCGACAGCGCCGTGGTGCGATCGTTGCGTCGCCGCCACCGGCTCAACCTGCTGGCGACCCTGCTGTTCGCCCAGGGCGTGCCCATGCTGCTGGCCGGCGACGAAGCCGGCAACAGCCAGGACGGAAACAACAACGCCTACGCGCAGGACAACGAAACCGGCTGGGTGGACTGGTCGGGGCTGGACAGCGACCCCGATTTCGCCGAACAGGTCCGCGCCATGCTCAGGCTGCGTCGTGAGCACCCACTGCTGCGCCAGCCTGAGTACCTGCATGGCCATTATGCCGAGGGCTCCACCGACCGCGACATCGACTGGTATCACCCGGAAGGGCGGCCGATGCGCGAGTCCGACTGGGCGGTCGGCCAGGCGGTGCTGAAGTTGCTCACAGGGCCTGCCGGCTCGGGGGATTTCGGCGACAGCGTGCACCGCGTGGCCATCGTGATCAACGGCCATGACCGGGAAGTGGAATTCCATCTGCCCGGAGGCCAGGGCGGGTCCCTGCTCTACGCCACGGACGGTCAGCAGCCGGGTGCGGTCGAGTCGCCCTGGCGTGCCGCGGCCTGGAGCCTGTCGCTGCTGGGGTTCAGTCCTCGCTGAACATCAGGTCGTTGATCAGGTTTTCCACCCGTTCCTGCTTGCCGCTGATGCGCGCCGGTTCACTGGCCGCCGCGGCCAGGTCACGCAGTTGGGCCAGGCCCAGTTCGCCACGTTCGAATGCGGCGCCGTCGCCGCTGTCGAAGCTCGCGTAGCGCTCGGCGCGCAGGTTCCGGTAGCGTGGGTGACTGACCACGCGGTCGGCGACCAGCAGGCCGCGGGCGAAGGCGTCCATGCCGCCGATGTGCGCGATGAACAGGTCTTCCAGGTCGGTGGATTCGCGACGCAGCTTGGCATCGAAGTTCAGGCCGCCGGCGCCCAGGCCACCGGCCTCGAGCACCACGATCATGGCCTGCACGGCGTCGTTCATGTCCGTGGGGAACTGGTCCGTGTCCCAGCCGTTCTGCGGATTGCCACGGTTGGCGTCGATGGAGCCCAACAGACCGGCGTCGGCCGCCATGCGCAGGTCGTGCGCGAACGTATGTCCGGACAGGGTGGCATGGTTGGCTTCGATATTGAGCTTGAAATCACCCGCCAGGCCATGGTGGCGCAGAAATCCCGTGACGGTCTGGGCGTCGAAATCGTACTGGTGGTGCATGGGCTCCATGGGCTTGGGTTCGATCAGGAAGGTTCCCTCGAAGCCGATCGAGCGCCCGTAATCCCGCGCCTGCGTCAGGAACGTCGCGAAATGATCGAGTTCGCGCTTCGTATCCGTGTTGAACAGGCAGGCATAGCCTTCCCGGCCGCCCCAGAACACGTAGTTCCGCCCGCCCAGAGCCACGGTGGCGTCGAGGGCTGCCTTGACCTGGGCGCCGGCGCGCGCGACCACCGAAAAATCCGGGTTGGTGGCGCCGCCGTTCATGTAACGCGGGTGGGTGAACAGGTTGGCGGTGCCCCACAGCAGCTCGACGCCCGTTTCCGTTTGTCGTTCACCGGCCAGTTCGACCATCGTCGCCAGGTTGGCTTCCGATGCCGCCACGCTGTCGCCCTCGGGCGCCAGGTCGAAATCGTGAAAGCACCAGAAAGGCACGCCGAGCTTGGTGAAAAACTCGAAGGCGGCATCCAGGCGCTGGCGCGCGGCGTCCAGCGGCGTTGCGGCGGCATTCCAGGCGTACTCGCGCGTGCCGGGGCCGAAGGGGTCGTTGCCGGTGCCGTGAAAGGTGTGCCACAGGCACACGGCGAAACGCAGGTGCTCCGCCATGGTCTTGCCGGCCACAACGCGGTCCGCATCGTAGGCCTTGAAGGCCAGTGGGTTGTCGGAACCGGGGCCTTCGTAAGGAATTGCGCCGATGCCCGGGAAGTACTCGGTGTCGCCGGTAAAGGGGGTCTGGGTCATGGTTCGTCGTCACTCGTCGTTGCGGCCTGCCCATACAGCGTCGATACCGTCTCCACGGCGCGTGCATAAGCGGCATAGGCCTCTTCGTAAAAATTCACGGCTGACCGGGACGGCTCGCAGCACAGCGCCTCCGCCCGGGTCAGGTGGTCGTCACAAATCTCGCGCAGGGCCGCGTCACCACCGCCCTCGCACATCGCCAGGGCCTGCAGCGCGGCGCCGAATCCGGCGCCCTCGTCCTGCTCCAGCACGGTGACCGGGGCGTCGCAGACGTCAGCCACCACCTGGCGCCAGGTGGCGCTTTTCATGCCGCCGCCGGTCAGCATCAGCGTGTCCGTCCTGACGCCCAGCCCGCGCAATTCGTCGATGCCGTAGCGCAGTGCGAAGGTGGCGCCTTCAAGGCCCGAACGCAGAACGTTCTCGGGGCGCGTGTTCTGCGCATCCATGCCCAGCAGGCAGCCCCTGGCGCGGGGCAGGTTGGGCGTACGCTCGCCGTTGAAGAACGGCAGGGTCAGCAGGCCGCCCGCGCCCCGCGGCGCGCGTGCCACGCGGGCCTCGAAACCATCGATGTCGGTGTCCAGCAGGCCGCGGAGCAGTTCCGTGGTCACCGTGCAGTTCATGGTGCACATCAGGGGCAGCCAGCCGCCGGTCGAGGAGCAAAACGCGGCAATGGCGCCCTTGGGATCGATCACGGGTTCGTCGACGTGGGCGTAGACCGTGCCCGAGGTGCCCAGGCTGATGGTCACCACGCCGCTGCGCACATTGCCGGTGCCCACCGCGCCCATCATGTTGTCACCACCGCCGGTCGCCACGGGGATGCCCGCGGGCAGGCCGTAGGTCTCGGCCGCGGTCGCCGTGACTTCGCCGATCACCGCGCTGCCGCGGCGCAGCTCGGGCAGGCATTCGGCCAGGTCGCGCTCGGGGTCGACGGCGGCCAGCATGGCCGTGGACCATTCGCGTCGACGGATGTCCAACAGGGCCGTGCCGGAGGCGTCGCCGGCTTCCATGCAGCGCTCGCCCGTAAGGACGTAATTCAGGTAGTCATGCGGCAGGAGGAGGGTGTCCAGGGCGGCGTACAGCACCGCGTGATGGCGCTTGAGCCAGGCGATCTTGGACGCGGTGTAGCCCGGCAGCACCGGGTTGCCGACCTGTTCGATACAGGCCTCGAAACCGCCGAAGCGCTGCATGATCTCGTCGCACTCGCGCGTGGTGGCGGTGTCGCACCACAGCTTGACCGGCGCCAGCACCTCGCCGTGGCGGTCCATGGGCACGAAACCATGCTGCTGCCCGGATACGCCGATGGCCCGGGTGCGCGCCCGGATGTCACCGTCCACGCGGCCCAGCGCCTCGCCCATCGCGCGTGTCCACCAACGGGCCTGCTGCTCGGCCGTGCCGTCGTCACGCTGGTACAGGTCCAGCGGCGCGCTTTCGCCCGCCACCACGCAGCGCGCGTCCGCGTCGTAAAACACGCACTTGAGCGACTGGGTGCCGAGGTCGATGCCGAGAACGATGCTCATCGTGAGCAGTGAGCCTTTAGGTGAAAAAGAAAACGTTTACATTTTATCCCGCTAAGGTACCATGAAGTGAACTTTCTGACCAGTTTCAGGAACATCACGGCGTCAACCGATGAAACAGGTGTCGATCAAGCAGGTCGCGGAACTGGCCGGGGTGTCCATCGCCACGGTATCGCGCTGCCTCAATGAACCGTCGCGGGTACGGGAAAAGACCCGTTTGCGGGTCCAGGACGCCATCGTTCGTACCGGCTACGAACCCAATACCCTGGCGCGTAATTTCCGACGTGGGCGAACCAACCTGATCATGGTGGTGCTGCCGTCCGTGGGTGATCCATTTTTCACGGAAGTGCTGCAGGGGATCCGCTCGGTGGTGGATGCCGAGGGCTATTCCCTGATCATCAGCGAGACGCAGTTCAACACCATGAACGCCGACGAGGTCGGCGCCATGCTGGTCACCCGGCAGGCCGACGGCGTGATCCTGCTGGCCAGCGTGTTTCCCTTCGGCGGCGAGGTGCTGACCCGGGCCAAACGGCGCGGGCAGCCCATCGTCATCGGCTGCGAGACCCTGTCCGCGGCGCTGGCGGATTTTCCCAGCGTGCACATCGACAATATTCGCGCGGCGCGGGAGGCCACCGAACACCTGCTGGGCCTGGGGCACCGCCGCATCGCATTCGTCACGGCCGGCGCGGGGTCTCCGCTGACCCGGGACCGGGAGGAAGGCTACCGTGAAGCCATGGCGGCCGCGGGCGAGACCGTGCGGCCGGGCTGGGTGGTGGAAGGCGGACTGAGCCTGGAAGGCGCGATCCGCGCCACCGGTGATCTGCTGACCCACCCCGAGCGGCCGACCGCGGTATTCTGCGGCAACGACGAGATGGCCCTGGGCGCCATGCACGCCATTCACCAGGATGGCCTGAACATTCCGGGCGACTTGTCGGTAATGGGTTTCGACGACATCCGCTACGCGGCCACGGCTTCACCAACACTGAGCACCATTGCCCAGCCCGCGCGGGAAATCGGCCGTCGGGTGGCCCGGCGCATGCTGAACGCCATCGATGGCGGGCCCGACGCCTCCGCGCGTCGGGGCGAACCGGAGATCGTCCCGCATCGCCTGGTGCTGCGGAATTCCGTGGCGCCGCCACCGGACTGACCGGCACGGGGTCAACCCCTGCTGTTATAGTCCGATTGACCATAGATAACCCGGGCTTGCGCGTATGACACATCACTTCCGATTCACCGGCCGGTCGGCCGCATTCAGTTTGTCCCTGGTCCTGGGGTTCGCCGCCGCGGTCCCGGCCCGTGCCGTGGAAGAGGGCGGGGAGACCTACCGCGAGGCCTTTGCCGGGAAGTTCCTGGTCGGAGCCGCCCTGGGCCGTGCGGTGATCGAGGGCCGCGCCCCCGGTGTGCAGGGCCTGGCCGCGCGCCAGTTCAACGCGGTGACCGCTGAAAACGACATGAAATGGGAAAACCTGCAGCCGGAAGAAGGCCGTTTCGAGTTCGAGGTCGCGGACGCGCTCGTGGACTTCGCCGCCGCCAATGGCATGCAGGTGACCGGGCACGTACTCCTGTGGCACCAGCAAACGCCTGACTGGGTGTTCGAGGACGAGCACGGCGATCCGGTCGGTCGCGAGCCATTGCTGGAACGACTGGAGACGCACATCCGCACCGTGGCCGGCCGGTACCGGGGTCGTGTCCACGGCTGGGATGTGGTCAACGAGGCGCTGAACGAGGACGGCAGCCTGCGCGACTCGGCCTGGTTGCGCATTCTCGGGCCGGACTATATCGCCCAGGCCTTTCGCATGGCACACGAGGCGGCCCCCGAAGCGCGATTGATTTACAACGACTACAACCTGTACCAGCCCGACAAGCGCGCCGGCGCGGTGCGCCTGGTGCGTGAACTCAAGGCGCAGGGCGTGCCGATACACGCGGTGGGCATGCAGGCCCACTACGGGCTCACGCACCCCGAGGACATGGCTGACGTGGCGCGTTCCATCGAGGCGTTCGCCGCATCGGGGGTCGATGTGGAGATCACCGAACTGGACCTGGCCGTGCTGCCGTTTCCCGAGGGCTCGGACCGCGGCGCCGACCTGGACGAAAACTTCGCCCTGCAGGAGAAACTCGACCCCTACCGGGCCGGACTGCCCGAGGACGTCGCCGCCCTGCAGGCGGCGCGATACGCCGAGTTGTTCGGTTTTTTCCTGGACCATGCGGACAAGGTCAGTCGCGTGACCTTCTGGGGCGTGACCGACGCGGGCAGCTGGAAGAACAACTGGCCCATGGTGGGGCGCACCGACTACCCGCTGACGTTCGACCGCCAGGGGCGACCCAAGCCGGCGTTCCATGCCATCATCGAGCGGGTTCGGGCCGGGAACTGAGCCCATGCCCGGCAGCCCACGCCTGCATGCCTCGTTGTCGGTCGACAACGTCATTTTCGGCTACACGCCGGGCACGCTCTCGCTGCTGGCCGTGTGTCACGGCGAAGGACCGAGCGAAGGTGAGTGGGGCTTGCCGGGTGAGTGGCCCCGCGTGGACGAGAGCCTGGAGGACTGCGCGGCGCGCGTGTTGCGCGACCTGACCGGCCTGGTCGACATGGACCTGCGCCAGCTGCACACCTTTTCCGCCGTCGACCGCTATCCCGGGCGGCGGGTGGTCACCACGGCCTACTGGACCCTGGTGCGCCAGGACCGCCAGCCGCTGCGTATCGGGGAGCGTGTCGAGGATGCACGGTGGTTTCCGGTCGATCAGCTGCCGCCGCTGATCTACGATCACGGCGAAATTCTCGCCACCGGGCTGGCCGCGCTGCGCGGCGAACTGCGCCACCGCCCGGTGGGCCTCGACCTGCTGGACGAGGCGTTCACCTTCCTGCACCTGCAACAGCTTTACGAGTCGATCCTGGACACGCGTTTCGACAAGCCCAACTTTCGCCGCAAGCTGCTGGCGTTCGACTTTCTCGAACCGGTGGGCGCCAGCATTCGTGAAGGTACGCATCGGCGCGCGCAGTTGTTCCGTTTCAACCCGGAGCGATACCGCGCCCTGGAAGAACGCGGTTTCAGTTTCTCGTTGTAGGCGGTCGGTTCAGCGCGGCCGGTAACTGAAGCTGTCAAAGTCGGCATGGGCGCCGCCTCCGGACAGGTCCTGGCAGGCCATGCCCAGGAAGGCGCCCGTGAAACTGGCGCCCTCGCCGGCGCCGGCCTCGTCCGAGATCAGGGACTGGTCCAGGGTCAGCGGCAGCGACGTCCAGCGTTCACCGTCGGTCGAGTATCGGAACACCAGGTCCCTACCGTCGATGTCCGCGCCCAGCCATACCGGCCCGGCGTCCGGCAGCACGAAGCGTTCGTCGGTGGCCGACGGGTCCAGCTGGCCCTCGCGCAGGGGATAGATCACCGCGTTACCGGTGTCGGCGGGACAACTCATGACGTCCAGGTATCGGCGCCCCTCGTCGTCCACCGACACCAGCAGGTAGTGGAACTTGTGCCCGTTGTAGTAGCTCACCAGGCCGGCGCTGTGCTGAAAGCCGAGCGGCTGGACATCGAGGCGGGTTTCCACGCTGCACGCCAGGTGTTCCTGGCGGCGCGCCACCAGCGCCTGCTCGAAGGTGTTGCCCATCGAGCCCCTGCCCACCAGCCGCAGCCATCCGGGGCGTGCCTCCAGATTGATGAAACGCTCCGGTTCGGGCGTGCGCAGCCACTGGAACTCCATGGGTAGGTCCGGCCCGTCGAAATCCCGGCGCTGCGGTGGCTCGGGCCAGGGGTGCTCGGGCAGGTCAGGCGAATCGACGTTCAGCGCCGGCAGTCCTGGCCCGGGGCCGCCCAGCAGCCGTGGCCAGCCGTCGGCGGACCATTCGAAGCGCTGCAGGGCGGTTTCCCGGCCCAGCGGGCTGCGACGCGAGCCGCCAATGGGCCGGCTGCACAGGTGCACCAGGAAGTGCTCCCCGGACGCGGTCTCCACCAGGTCGCCGTGTCCGCAGCGCTGCAGGGGACTGTCACGATGATCCTTGGTGGTGAGCAGGTAGCCTGCCGGGTCAGGTTTGTAGGGACCGCGAATGTCACGGGCGCGGGCCACGGTCATGGCGTGCGTGTAACCGGTCCCGCCTTCGGCGGTGACCAGGTAGTACCAGTCGCCCCGTCGGTACAGGTGCGGCGCCTCGGTGTAGCCCAGCGCGGTGCCGGGAAAGATGTTGCTCACCGGCCCCACCAGGCGCCGTTGCCGCGGGTCGTATTCCTGCAGCACGATGCCGGCGAATCGATTGCGGCCATGCCGCCCGTCCCACAGCATGTTCACGAACCATTTGCGCCCGTCGTCGTCGTGGAACAGCGAGGGGTCGAAGCCGCTGGCGTTGATGGCGACCGGGTCCGACCATTCGCCGTCGATGGTCTCGCAGGTGGTGAGGTAGTTGGGCGTGTCCTTGAAGTTGCCGTCGCGGCGTTTCACGTCGGTGTAGATCAGCCAGAAACGCCCGTCGGCGTGGCTCAGGCATGGCGCCCAGATGCCTCCGGAATCGGGGTTCCCGCGCATGTCCAGCAGTGCGGCCCGATTCAGTGGCCGGTGCATGAGGCGCCAGTGGCGCAGGTCCCGCGAATGGTGAATCTGCACCCCGGGATACCACTCGAAGGTCGAGGTGGCGAGGTAATAGTCCTCGTTCACGCGCACGATGGAGGGGTCGGGATTGAAGCCGGGGAGAATGGGATTGCGGATCACGGGGCTGGGTCCGATGTGGGTGGGTCAGGGTCAGGTATTGTCAAATTGATAATAGCTTATTTCTCATGGACGATGCGCGGAACACAGAATTCCGAAGCAAAAAAAAGCCCGCCGTGTGGCGGGCTTCTTCGTGCTTCCCAGCGGCTTTAACCATCCCCGGCGGTGGCTTCCTCGGCCTGTTGCAGCAACCGATCGAGCTCCGTCGGTTGGGTATCCGTGGGCAGTTCCTGGCTCATCAACTCGGCGCGCGCGATCTCGGAATCGACGTAATTGATCCACTGCTCCGCGGCGCGACGGCTGCGTTCGTCGCGCGAGGCGCGCTCGAAGGCGCCACGAGCGCCGGTGAAGTCCTTCTGGTTGAACAGCGCCATGCCCAGCATGATGTTGGCGGTGTCGGTGCGCTTGACGCCGCCGGCCTGCAGGCCACGACGTACGGCCTGCGCGCCCTCGGACCAGTTGCCAAGGTTCAGGTGCGACTGTGCCAGGCGCACGTAGAGTTCGCCGTCACCGGACAGCTCCGCCGCCTGGGCCAGCGGCGGGATGGATTTCTCATCTTCACGCGCCGTGTACCAGGCCTGCGACAACAGGCGCAGGTTGCGCTCGTTCTCGGGCACCACGTCCGCGTCCATTTCCTTGTCAAGCAGCTTGGCCGCCTTGTAGGGCGTCTCGTGCAGCAGGTAAAGGTTGGCCAGGTTGACGATGTGGTTGGCGCTCTTGATGAAGCCGGCGTCGTAGAGGGCCTCGACGATCACCAGCTGCTTCATGGTGTCTTCCAGCTCGGAATGGGCGCCGGCCAGGGTCAGCAGGTAGGTGTCCTTGGGGTAGTACTGGATCAGTTCCTCCAGCACGGCGATCATGTTCGGGAAATCCTTCTTCTCGTAGTAGATCACCCGCAGCAGCAACAGCCAGTTCTCCTTCGGCTGGTTACCCTGTTCCTTGTACATGTTGATGGCCGTCTGGATCGGCTCGAGCGCGCTGTCGTAGTCGCCCATCTGGAAATAGGCCTGGCCCAGCAGCATCCACACGTCGGCGGCCGGCTCTTCGACCTGGTTCATCAGTTCGCGGACCGAGACCAGCGCGCCCTGGTAGTCCTCGATGGTGAATTGCAGCTGCGCCTTGGTCTTCAGTGAGCTGAGAATCAGCGCTTCGGGAATGTCCGGTTGCGCCATCACCTGGTCGTAGGCGCGTATGGCGTCCTGGTAGCGCTCCTGCAGGTAATAGGAGTAGGCCGTCAGGTTCCAGATCTGCGCCATCTCGTAGGGCTGCAGCTTGTCGCCGCGGGCGCGGACTTCCTGGATCTTGGTGTCCGCCTGGGCGTACTGCTTGTCCTCGACCAGGGTCTGGATTTCCTGCAGGGCCTCGTAGACCTGCTGGCTCATGGCCACGGTCTGCTTGGTCTCGCGCTCTTCCTCCTGGGCCGACACGGGCACGGCGACAGCCAGCCCCAGGGCGCAGGCCAGTGCGGTGCTCAGTAGGCGATGGTTGCTTTTGGCCATGGGCTTACTCGGTGATCTTGAAGGTGAAGCGGTTCTGCACGCCGGGGACCTCGATGGCCTGCCCGTCGACGACCCGCGGCTTGTACTTGAACTTCAGCGCGGCCTGGACCGAGGCACGGTGGAACAGGCTGCTGGTACAGTCGTTCTCCACCACGAAGGGATCGCGGATGGTGCCCTGGCGGGTCACGGTGTACTGCACCGTACAATGGCCCTCGATGCCGCGCGAAAGGGCGCGCTGGGGGTAAATGGGGGCCACCTTGACGATGGGCAGGTAGTCACCTTCGCCCACGCCCAGGCTGAAGCCCCCGGTCATGTCGATGTCGGTCTGCACCGGCGCGGCCTGGATCGCGATCTTGTCCGCCGAGGCGTCCAGGTTGTCCAGCTGCGGGGTCGGCGGCTGGGGCGGTGGCTGGTCCGGTTCGGGCGGTTTTTCCGGCTTGCGGTCGTCGCGCTTGATGGTCTCGTCGCGCTGCACGCGCACGAAGTCCACCAGCGAGCCGCGGTCGGATTCGTCCAGGGTCCGGTCAGCCGTTTCGATCATGTACTGCATGAACCAGAACAGGAACAGGGTGACGACCAGGCCGAGGATGAAACCCACCACGAGGCGGAACAGGCTGCCGCCCTGCCGGGAGGCCATGGTGTCATGGACGGTTGCGGTCATGACGCTCTCCTAGTCTTCCTGGGCGGCGATGGAGACGTTGTACACCCCAGCCTGTCGTGAGGCGTCCATCACCTGGATCAGCGTGTCGGTTTTCGAATCCTTGTCGGCCTGGATCACCACCGAACCCTGCGGGTTCTCCGCGTGCAGGCGTTCGATGTTAGGACGCACCGAGCGAATGTCCACCTGGCGGCGGTCGATCCAGATGTCGTCGTTGGCGCCGATGGCGATCAGGATGTTGGCCTTCTCCTGCTTGACCGCGGTTTGCGCGTCAGGCCGGTTCACCTCGATGCCCGCCTCCTTGATGAAGGTGGCGGTGACGATGAAGAAGATCAGCATGATGAACACCACGTCCAGCATCGGGGTGATGTTGATCTCGGACTCTTCTTCGGCTTGCTGTTGCTGGTAAAACTGCTTCATGGGCGGTTCTCCGGCCCCCGCTCGCGCTGAGCGGGCGGCCTTAGCTGTGTCTTATGACCAGGTTGTCACTCAAAAATTCCCGTTCCCGCTCGGCGCGGCGCTGCAGGTAGGTGCTCATGGCGATACCCGACAGGGCCGACACCATGCCGGCCATGGTCGGAATGGTCGCCATGGACACCCCCGAGGCCATGGACCTCGGGTTACCCGAACCGGACACGGCCATGACCTCGAACACGTTGATCATGCCGTACACCGTACCGAACAGGCCCAGCAGCGGGCACAGGGCCACGCAGGTCTGGATCAGCGGCAGGTTGCGGTCAAGCTGGCGGCTGGCCACCGAGATGAGCCGGGAACGCACCTGGTGTGCGTTCCACGACTGGTGGTCGCCGCGGCGGCCCCAGATATCCTGCGTGGCGGCCACCATTCGCTTGTGGCCGGTGCGCAGGTACATCATCCGCTCGATGATCAGGATCCACATGAACAGCGTGAGAATCCCGATCATGTACAGCGCGACGCCGCCGAGCTCCAGAAAATCCCGGATGGTCTCGAGAAACGGCAGGTAGTAATAGACGGTGTCCATCACTCAGCCTAGGCCTGCTGTTTCTCGGCCTGCTCGGCGAGAATGCCGGCGGCTTCCTCCTGCAGGATCTGGGTCAGGCGCCGCGCGCGGCTGGACACCAGGGTGTGCAGGAACACGGTCGGGATGGCCACGACCAGGCCCAGCACGGTGGTGACCAGGGCGGTGGAAATACCGCCGGCCATCAGCTTCGGATCGCCCGCCCCGTACAGGGTGATGGCCTGGAAGGTCACGATCATGCCGGTCACCGTGCCGAGCAGACCCAGCAGCGGGGCCACCACGGAGATGATCTTCAGCATGGGCAGCCAGGCGTTGAACTTGGGCGTCTCGCGAAGAATCGCCTCCCCGAGTCGCAGCTCCAGGGCCTCGACGTCGTCGTTCCGGTTATCCTGGTACACCTTCAGGACGCGTCCCAGCGGGTTGTTGCCGGGGTTGTCCGGGTTCTTGATCTGCGCGTTCACCTTGGCGCCGGTGCCCGACAGGACGATCAGGCGCCAGATGGCGATCAGCACGCCGATGATACCCAGGGCGATGATCACGTAACCCACTTCCTTACCCTGCGCGATGCGCTCACCCAGGCTGGGCGACTGCACCAGCAGGCCCAGCAGCTGGCCTCGGGTCGGGTCCAGGCCGATCGGCTGTACGCCGGCGCTGGCGCCTTCCAGGTCGGGAATGCGGTTGGTATAGCGTGACTGCGGCTGGCGTTGCAGCTCGACCACCCGGCCGGTTTCCGGCACGAACTCCAGGTACTTGCCGTCGCTGACCAGGTTGAAGGCGCCGATGCGCACCACGTTCTGCTGCACTTCCTCGCCGTCGGAGGTGACCACCATGGTGGGGAAGGACACCACCTTGCCGGTCTCGGTCATCTCACGCTGCAGTTCGAACCACAGGCGCTCGATCTCTTCCAGGGAGGCCATGCGGTTGGTCTGGCCCATCTTGGCCGCGAATTCCGTCATCCATTCCAGGCGGTCCGGGAACTGGGCCTGGGTAATGGAGCCGGTCATCTGGCCGATACCGTCACCGGCAGCCTGTTGCAGCACGCCGAACAGTTCTTTCAGGTCGCCCAGGGCTTCGTTGAGCTGGGCTTCCAGTTCGATCAGTTGCTGGTCGTTCTGGTCGAAGCGGGCTTCGAGGTTGGCGGAACGCTGCTCCTCGTTGGCCTTTTCCTGTTGCATTTCGTTGAGCAGGCGTTGCTGGTTCGCGCGGTCGTTGCGGAAGGCCTGCAGACGGGCCTGGGCTTCTTCGGCGTCGTTGACGCGACCCTGGCTGACCTGGTTCAGCAGTTCATCCAGGTTGACCGGTTCAGCCGCCATGGCGGTGCCGGCCAGGCCGAAGGCCAGGGTGGTGATCGCCGTGGCGCGCGCGGCGCCTCGGAAAGTACGCTGGAACGGGCTCATTGGGACACCTCCGTCGGGGCGGCGACCGGGGCGACAATCAGGTCCGGTGCGATCTGCTTACGGGCCACGCGCAGGCCTTCGGCGATCTGCGTCTTGTAGGTTTCGGGGGGCAGGGTCACCCATTGCTTGGCCTGGTGGTCCCAGGCGCCGGTGGTGCCGCCACCGACCGACTGGTAAGTCAGCGAAACGCGACCGATGCGCAGGAAGTCCACTTCCAGCGAACGGCCTTCGACTTCCAGCGAGCCCTTGTAGGCCTCGATGGTGCGACCGTAGTCGTTCTCGATCGAGTAGCCCTCGAGGATCTGGCGCAGCTTTTCCGAGGGGGACACGTCGGAGCGGTCCATCATGCTGCGCAGCCGTCCAATGCGATCACGCCGTTCCTGGAGGAGGAACGGCGTGTCGAGTTCGATGAAGGCCTCCAGTGAATCGAGCATGCGGGTCATCAGCGGCACGATCTGGCGCTCGATGAGCTCCACGTTCTGAATGGAGTCGGTGATGGCGCCCATCTCCGCTTCCTGGTTATCGATCTGGCGCTGGAGCAGGCTGTTGTAGACCTTCAGGCCGTCGACCACCTTGGCCTCGGTCTGGTAGTCGATGACGATCTGGTCGATCTGGTTCGCGACCTGCTCGATCCTGCGCTGGTCCGCCTGGGCGGCGGCCGTACGCGCTTCACCGGCGTCGATGATCTCCTGGATGGTGGCGGCGCCGGCCGCACCAGACAGCCCGGCCATCGCCGCCGTCACGAGGACGGCGCCCGGCAGGGCTCGTTGCAATCGTGCTTTATTCATTTCGAGTCTCGATTCTTGGGTGGGTTGGGGGGTCTGAAAAGAAAGGCACACTCTATAGTTAAGCATCATAGTGGTCAAACGCCCATGGGCGGCTGGTCCGGGCCCGCCGCTGAGGCGGCTCCGGCGCCAACACGAACGCCCTCGGAGTGTGACGAAACCGCCCTCTTGCGGGGCTTCTCGTCCCCGGGAAAACCGGCAGGGCGGCCTCCCGAGCTTTCATTCTGGCATCGTTCACGTAAAAAAAACGTTAGCGCCGGCGAATCACCGTTCGCGCAGTGCATAAAGATCGGGGTCGGCCATGACCGGTTCGAAGGCGCGCGCCAGCACGCCGGCCCAGTGCAGCGCGCCTTCCGGCGTGTCGACCAGGTCCTGGCGTACCTCGATGCCCACGCAGGGAAAACCGTTGCGCTCGGCATGGTGATCGATGGTGAAGTCGTTGGGGTGGGCGCCGGAGTAGGGCTCGTTGTCGCCCACGCAGAGGTCCGGCACGGCGGACAATTGCCCGATCAGCGGTTGCGCGATGCGCGGGTCCTGGTCCCACATCACCCCCACGTGCCAGCGTCGCACCACGCGGTTGTATACCGGGGTGCAGGTATGAATGGACAGCACGCCTGGCACCTGTCCGCGTGCCGTGAATCGGTCCAGCGCTGCGCTGACCGCCTCGTGGTAGGGCTCGAAAAAGGACTGGATGCGGGCTTCACGGCCCGCCTCGTCCAGCTCGATATTGCCCGGGATGGCGATGCCGTCGCTGACCTTGATGAAGGCGGAAGCGTCATGCAGTTGCCGATTGAGATCGACCACCAGTCGAGAATAGCCCGCCAACACCGCCGGGGCGTCGAAGTGTTCGCTCAGCGCCAGTGTCAGCGCCTGCGCGCCGATGTCGCAGGCCACGTGCCTGTCCAGCACCCAGTCCGCCACGCCCAGTTGACGCAGGCTGCGTGGTACCGCGCGGCTGGCGTGGTCGCAGAGCAGCAGGAAGGGCGCGGCGCCGTCCGGGTTCACCACCTCGAATGGGGGCGGGTCGCCGGCGCCGATCAGGGGCCAGGTTCTGTCGTGTGCGGCCGGCTCGGCCGCCTGGGGGTCAGTCGTCTTGGCGTTGCTGCGGTCGAACAAAAGGGTCTCGCTCAGGTGACGGTACGTGCCGGATGGCCCGTTGGCCGGGCCGAAGCGCCTTAATATAACCGTGCCATGGCGGCTTGCCCATCCCCCGGTGACCGCCAGCCCCCCGCTGTTACAGGCTGTAGGCCCAGATCAGGACACCACTGAGCGCCAGCCAGAGCATCAACGCCAGGGGCAGCCCCACCTTGACGAAATCGCTGAAGCGGTACCCGGCGGCATTCATGATCAGCAGGTTGGTCTGGTAGGCCATGGGTGTGACGAAGCTCAGGTTGGCACCGAACAGAACGGCCAGCACGAACGGTTCCAGCGGCAGACCGAGGCGCTGCGCGATACCGATGGCGATCGGCGTGCCGATCACCGCCGCCGCATTGTTGGACACCACGTTGGTCAGTACCGCCATCATCAGCATCAGGGCCATGAGCACCACCGAAGCCGGCGCGCCGAAGGTGATGGCCACGAACAGGCTCGCGAGGTAGTCCGCTCCACCCGTTTTCAGCAACGCGGCGCCCATCGCCAGGGACGATACGATGATGAAAATCACCTGGGTGCTCAGCGCACCCATGGCCGATTTCCAATTCAGGCAGCCGGTCAGCAGCAGCACCAGGCAGCCGAGCAGGGCGCTGATCTCGATGGGCATGATGCGCGCCGCGGCCAGCGCAACCACGCCGGAGATCGTGGCCAGGGCGATGGGCGCCTTGCGCGTATGCGGCAGGCGCACGCTGCCGTCGAGCACCAGGAAGTCGGTGCCGCCCTTGAGTTCGTTAAGGCGTTCCGGCGTGGCCTGCACCAGCAGCACGTCCCCGGCGCGCAGCACGACCTCTTCCACCCCGGACGTCTCGCGATCGCCCAGTTCGTCGAAGCGGTTGAAGGCCAGCAGGCGCACGCCGTAGCGGGAGAGCAGCTGTGCCTCGCCGATGGCCAGGCCCTTGAGTCGCGAGGCCGGCGTGACGGCCAGCTCCGCGATCAGGTTGCCGCCGGCGCGCAAAGGGTGCGCGGCGTCCACCTCCTGGTCGCCGCTGAACAGCGTGCCGCCCAGCAGTCGGGCGAATTCGCGCAGATTGTCCTGGGTGTCGCTGGTGGTGATGCGGTCACCCGCGCGCAGGCGCACGTCCGGCAGGGGGTTGATGAACACGCCCTGGCCGCGTTCCACCGATTCGACCTTCATCTTCTCGCCGCTTCTGGTGATGGCCTCGGCCAGGGTGCGCCCGTTGACCGGGCTGTTCTCGTCCAGTCGCACCTGGGCGGTGTACACCCGGGAGATGCCCCGATTGATCGGCAGTTCCCGGTGCGGCAGCAGGCGCGGCACCACCAGCCACAGGTACCCGATGGCCAGGGTGCCGCCGATCAGCACCGGGCCGGCGAAGTCGAACATGTTGAACCGGTCCATGCCCATATCCGCGGCGACGTTGACCACCAGCAGGTTGGTCGAGGTGCCGATGGTCGTGGCCATGCCGCCAAGGATGCTGGCAAAGCCCATGGGGATCAGCGTGCCGGCCGGCGACGACCCGGTGCGCAGCGCCACGCCCACCAGGATCGGCAGCATCATGACCACGATGGGCGTGTTGTTGATGAAGGCGCTGAGGGTGGCGGTGATCAGCAGGGTCATCAGCAGGCAGAACACCGGTCCCCAGGCCCACATGCGCGCGAGGAAGCGGCCGACCGGTTCCAGCGCGCCGGTGGAGACCAGTCCGTGACCCACGATCATCAGGGCGCAGACCGCCACCAGCGCCCGGTTGCCGAAGCCCAGGAAAAAGTCACTGGCCACCAGCCGTCCACCCTCGCTTTCGAAGGGAAACACCGTGAATCCCACCGTGAGCAGAACCAGCACCACCAGGCTGGTGGTTTCCAGGGGAATGTCCTCGCGTGAGAACAGCACCAGTGCGACAAAGATCAGCACCATCACGGCCAGGGCATGGATGTTGGGAAGGTCCAGTTCAGCCAAAATTCGGTCCTGGAAATTCGGGTTGATCGGGTGGCGGGCGTCGCCGCTTGCGGGTCGGTAGTCGTTGTCCTATTCTGCCGACCTTCCCGATTGTACCCGTTCCGGTGGTCCCAGCATCGTGATGTCCCGATTCCTCCGCGCCGTGCGCAGCCTTCCGACCTCCGCGGAGCGGTCGTGAGCGGCCGGCACTACCTGGTCGATTTCGACCCCGTGGCGATCAGCCTCGGTCCCCTGCAGATTCACTGGTACGGCGTCATGTACCTGCTGGCCTTCGCGTCCTTCTGGTGGATCGCCGGCCGCCTGGCCGAGCGCCGCCCGTGGATGGGCTGGACCCGTGAAGAGGTCAGCGACTTCATGTTCTACGGCATGCTGGGCGTCATCGTCGGCGGCCGGCTGGGCTATGTCCTGTTCTACGGCCTGGGTAACCTGCCCGGCGACTGGTTGTTTCCGCTGCGCATCTGGGACGGCGGCATGTCCTTTCACGGCGGGCTGCTTGGCTTGATCGGTGCCCTGGCCTGGTTCGCGCGCCGGCGCGGCAAGGGCTTCTGGAACGTGGCCGATTTTGTCGCGCCCGTGGGGCCGCTCGGACTGGCCTTCGGCCGCCTGGGCAATTTCATCGGCGGGGAGCTGTGGGGGCGTGCCAGCGATGCGTCCTGGGCCATGATTTTCCCTGCCTCGCTGCCGCCCGGCGCCGCGCCGGAAGGGCTGCAGGCAGCCTGGGAAGCCGGCGCACTGGACGCCTGGGCCCGCCACCCCAGCCAGCTGTACCACGCGGCCCTGGAGGGCATCGCCCTGTTCGCCATCCTGATGCTGTTTTCCGCGCGACCCCGGCCCGCCGGGGCGGTGGCCGGGCTGTTCATGGCCGGCTATGGCGTATTTCGCTTCGTGGTGGAGTTTTTCCGCGAGCCGGACGCGCACCTCGGGTACCTGGCCGGCGACTGGCTGACCATGGGCATGGTACTGTCCCTGCCCATGGTGGCGATCGGCGTCGCGATCCTGGTGGTGGCGTACCGCCGCGGCGCGCCGCCGGCACCGGAGACGTCCTGATGCACACCTATCTCGACCTGCTGCAGCACATTCTCGACCACGGCGTGGAAAAGGGTGATCGCACCGGCACCGGCACGCGCAGCGTGTTCGGTTACCAGATGCGTTTTCCCCTGTCCCACCGGTTCCCCCTGCTGACCACCAAGAAGGTGCACCTTCGCTCGATCATCCACGAATTGCTGTGGTTCATCGCCGGTGACACCAATATCGCCTACCTGAACGAGAACGGGGTCACCATCTGGGACGAGTGGGCCGACGAGGCGGGAGACCTCGGACCGGTGTACGGCGCCCAGTGGCGAAGCTGGCCGGCGCCTGGCGGAGGCGCTATCGACCAGCTGGCGGACGTGCTCGAGCGTCTCCGCGAGCGGCCGGACTCGCGCCGCCACATCGTGTCTTCATGGAACCCGGCCGTGCTGCCGGACGAGGCGCTGGCCCCGCATGAGAATGCCAGCGCCGGGCGCCAGGCGCTGCCGCCGTGCCACACCCTGTTCCAGTTCTGGGTCGCCGAGGGGCGCCTCAGCTGCCAGTTGTATCAGCGCAGCGCCGACGTGTTCCTGGGTGTGCCGTTCAATATCGCCTCCTACGCCCTGCTGACGTTGATGGTGGCGCAGGTGACAGGCTACGCGCCCGGCGAATTCGTGCACACCCTGGGCGATGCGCACATCTACAGCAACCACATGGACCAGGTGCGAACCCAGCTGGCGCGCGAGCCCTACGAGCCCCCGGTGATGCGCCTGAATCCCGCAGTTACCTCGCTGTGGGATTTCCGTTACGAGGACTTCGAACTGATCGACTACCGCTGCCACCCGGCCATCAAGGCCCCGATCGCCGTCTGACGCCCCGTCGTGCTGAACAAGACCCTGACCCTGGTGGCCGCCATGGGCCGCAATGGCGGCATCGGCCAGGCGGGTGGTCTGCCCTGGCGGCTGCCGGCCGAGCTGCGACATTTCAAGCGCACCACCCTGGGCAAGCCCGTGGTCATGGGGCGCAAGACCTGGGAAACCATCGGCCGTCCGCTGCCCGGACGTCAGAACCTGGTGGTCACGCGCAACGAGGCCTACCGTGCCGAGGGATGCCGGGTGGTGGCCTCGCTGGTGGAGGCCATCGAGGCCGCCGAGGGCACCGAGGTGATGGTGATCGGCGGCGGCGAACTGTACCGCCAGGCCTTGCCGCTGGCCTCGCGCATGGTGTTGACCACCGTGGACCTGGCGCCGGAATGCGACACCTGGTTTCCTGCCTGGGATCCCACCGAATGGGTGCTGGTCTCGGCCGAAAAGGTGCCGGCCGGCCCGGACAGCGAGCACGCTTTCGAAGTGGCGGAGTGGATGCGCCGCTGAATGCCACGCCGCGTGAGCGGGATGCATTCAGCGCGGCCCGGGTTCCTGGAACAGGGCTTCGTCCTCCAGTCGCAAGGCGCTGAGCTCCCCGCCCCACACGCAACCGGAATCCATGCCAATGGTGCGCTTGCGGATGCGCAGCCCCAGCGCCGCCCAGTGCCCGAAGGCGATGCGCACCTCGCGGGTCCGGCGGTGCTTGTGTTTGAACCAGGGCTTGTAGCCTTTCTGTTTCTTGCCGTGCGGCTGGGTGCTCGACAGGTGAACCCGATCCTCGGCGTCGCAGTAGCGGATCCGGCACAGGATATTGGTGATCACACGCAGCCGCCGCCAGCCGCCGAGGTCGTCGCGCCAGCGCCGCGGCCGGTTGCCGTACATCTTGCGCAGAAATTTTTTCCGCTCACCCGAAGCCAGCACCGTTTCGACCTCGGCCGCGCGCGCGAGGGTGGTATCGCGGTCCCAGGAGGGCACCACGCCGGCGTGCAGGCGTAGCAGCTTGAATTCCTCGGACCAGCTGGCCAGGGGCAGGCCGCCCAGCCAGTTCATCAGCTCGCGCCGGTCCGGCGCACGCAGGATGGCCTCGAATTCGGGATTGCGGCTGTGGCCCTGGGGACGTCGCGCGTCCTCGGCCAGCAGGTGCAGGTCGTGGTTGCCCAGCACCGGCTGCACAGCATCGCCCAGTCCGTGCAGCAGGCGCAGGACTTCCAGCGAATGGCCGCCGCGGTTGACCAGGTCGCCGCAGGGCCAGAGCCGATCGGCGGCGGGGTCGAAAGCGATGCGGTCGAGCAGGCGCTGCAGGGGGTCCAGGCAGCCCTGGATGTCACCGATCAGGTAGGTGGCCACGCCGTGCCGGTTCCGCCCGGGGTCAGTGCAGGGAGTCGGGCGTGAGCAGGGCGAATTCCGGAATGTCGACCCGGAAGTCGCGGCCATCGGCCGCGGTAAAACCGTAGGAACCCCTCATGGAACCGGTGCGGGTGGGCAGAAAGGCGCCGCTGGTGTAGGTATAGCGGGAGCCCGGCGGCAGCTCCGGTGTTTCGCCCACCACCCCTTCGCCCACCACTTCCTCCTGGTGACCGTCACCGTGGGTGATGATCCAGTGGCGGTTGCGCAGGGTGATCACCTCGTCGCCTTCGTTGGTGATGTGGATGGTGTAAGCGAAGGCGTACTGGTCCTCGTGTTCTCCCAGGTACTGGGGCACCGGTTCGATTTTCACGGGGATGGCTGCGCTCATCGTCCTTCCGGGTCGTCGGTCCTCATCATATCGTGACGGACGGCAGGAATTAACCCCCTCGGTCTTCGTCACGACGTCGCTGCACGGCCATGGCGAGTTCACGGAAGCCCTCAAGGTCGATGCGTTCCGGGCGCGCGGCCGGATCCACGCCGGCCGCCTCGATCCTGGTGGCGTCCAGCAGTTTTCCCAGGCTGTTGCGCAGGGTCTTGCGCCGTTGGGAGAAGGCCTGCCGCACGACCTCGTCGAAGGCCGATTCCAGTGCCTGGGACACCAGCGGTTCGTCGCGTGGCTCGAGGCGCACCACGGCCGACGCCACCCGTGGGCGCGGGTGGAATGACTCGGCAGGGACCTCGAACAGCGGCGCGACCCTGGCGCGGTTCTGGCACATCAGGCCCAGCCGACCCCAGTCGCGGCTGCCGGCGGAGGCCGCCATGCGTTCCACTACCTCTTTTTGCAGCATGAAGTGCATGTCCACGGGCGGTGGCGACTGGTCCAACAGGTGGAACAGGATCGGTGTGGAAATGTTGTAGGGCAGGTTGCCGACCAGCCGGTAAGGCCGGGCGGACGACAGTGCCGCGAAATCCACCGTCAGCGCGTCCGCCTCCACCACTTCCAGGCGGGGGCGGCGCCGGCGCAGCGTGGCGGCCAGGTCGCGGTCGATCTCCACCACCGCCAGGTCGGCGCCGGAGGCCGCCAGCGGGCCGGTGAGGGCCTCCTGGCCCGGGCCGATTTCCACGATGCGCTGATCCGGTCCCGGGGCGATGGCGGTGATGATGCGGTCGATCACGCCCTGGTCGACCAGGAAATTCTGACCGAAGCGCTTGCGCGGCCGATGGTTCACGACCGGGTCCCGCACAGGGCCAGGGCCTGGTCCACCGCGTGGCCCAGGCTGGTGGGGTCGGCCCGTCCGCGTCCGGCGATGTCCAGTGCCGTGCCATGGTCCACCGAAGTGCGGATGAAGGGCAGGCCCAGGGTGATGTTCACCGCGCGTCCGAAGCCGGCGTGCTTGAGCACGGGCAGTCCCTGGTCGTGGTACATGGCCAGCACCGCGTCGCACCGCTCCAGGGCCGTCGGCGTAAAGGCCGAGTCGGCAGGCACCGGCCCGCTCAGGTCAGCCATCTCGTCGCCGCAGGCCGCGATGGCCGGCGCGATCACCGCATCGTCTTCGTGCCCAAGGTGTCCTCCCTCGCCGGCGTGCGGATTCAGCCCCAGCACCTGGACGCGGGGCCGTGCGATGCCGAACGATTCGCGCAGGGCGCGCAGCGTGATGCGTATGGCGCTGCCGACGCTGTCGGGCGTGATGGCGGCCGGCACCCGGGACAATGGCAGGTGAGTGGTGACCAGGGCCACGCGCAGTCCACCGGCGGCCAGCATCATGACCACCCGATCGACATCGGACAGGGCAGCCAGGAACTCGGTGTGGCCGGTAAAGGCCTCGCCGGCGTCGTTGATCACGCCCTTGTGCACCGGGCCGGTGACCAGGGCGGCGGCATCCCCGGCCTGCACCAGGCCGGTGGCCCGGCGCAGGGTGTCCAGCACGTAAGGCGCGTTGGCGGTGTCGAGGTTCCCGGGTCGCACCGCGGCGGCCAGCGGTACGGGAAGACAGTGCAGGGCGCCTGGGGTCAGCTCCTGGCCCGGCGCCCATTCCTGCACGGGGACGTCCAGCGCCAGCCCGCGTGCCGCGCCGCGCAGCAGTTCAGGGTCGGCCACCGCCACCAGGGGCAGGTCCGGACGCAGGGCATGCAGCTTCAGCAGGCATTCCGGCCCGATACCGGCCGGCTCGCCGGGCGTGACCGCCAGGAGCAGCGGCACGTGACTCAGCCGGGCAGACGGATTTCCACGAAGGCCTCTTCGCGCATTTGCCGGATATAGCTTTCGACTTCCGATTCAGCGCGGCGCTGCATGATGGTCTGACGCGCCATGTTGGCCATGGCTTCCTGGGTCACGTCGGTTTCCCGGTAGCCGGTTCGCTGCACGATGTGCCAGCCGGCCTGCGACTGGAACGGCTCGCCCAGTTCACCGTCTTCCAGGCCGGTGACCATGGCGGCAAAGCGCTCACCGAACTGTTGTGGGTTGAACCAGCCCATGTCGCCGCCCAGGTTGGCGCTGGTGGTGTCGTCCGAGTGCTCACGGGCCAGCTCGGCGAAGGACTCGCCGGCGTCGATGCGATCGTGCAGGTCACGGGCGATGTTCATCGCCTGCTCCGGGTCGACCAGCTCGTTGGTCTCGATCAGGATGTGGTTGGCGCGGTATTCCTCGGCGAGGATCTGGCGATTTTCCCGGTGGTCGTTGACCTTCACGATGTGGAAGCCCGCCGGGCTGCGCAGCGGTTCGGACACCTGTCCGACCGACATGTCGCGCACCACGTCGGCGAATTCGCGCGGCAGGGAATTGAGGTCGCGCCAGCCGACCCGGCCGCCCTCCAGGGCGTCCTGGCTCTCGGAAAAGCTGATCGCCGCGGAGGCGAAGTCGAGTCCGTCGACCACCTGCTGGTGAATGTTGGCGATGCGCACCTCGGCCTCGGCCACCTGTTCGGGGGTGGCGCCGTCCGGCACGTTGACCTGCACGTGGGAGATGTCGAACTCACCGCCGGCGAAGTCTTCGGACGCCAGCAGGATTTCCACCTCGGTGTCGCTGACCGGGTCCATGGAGCTGACGATTCGCTGGCGCAGGCGTTCGGTCATGATTTCTTCGCCGACGCTCCTGCGGAACTCGGCGAAATTCTCTCCGTCCGCTTCCAGCACCTGGCGCATCTGGCCCACGCTGATGTTGTTCTGGCGCGCCAGGTTCATCATGGCCTGGTCGATGTCCGAGTCGCTGACCCGGATGCCGGTGCGCAGGGCGCGCTGCACCTGCAGCTTGCGATTGATCAGGCGCTCGAGCACCTGTTTTTCCACCAGGTCCTGCGGCGGCAGGTTGCCGCCGGACTGGCGGATACGCTGCACGATGCCTTCCACGGCGATGTCGAGTTCGCTCTGCAGGATCACGTCGTCCTCGACCAGGGCGACGATGTCGTCCAGCTTCTCGACGGACTGGGCGCCCAGGTGGGCGGACAGCGGCGCCAGCAGGGCGCAGGCCAGCAGGACGATCGGCAGGCGCCGGGTCGAGCGGTGCTTGGGGGCAATCTTGGCGGAGGTCATATCGGGTCGTCTTCTCCTGCCCGGGGCGCGGCGGCCACGGGGGTGGTCAATGCGGAACAGCCCGCTATTTTAACCGAAGCGAGCCCCCCAGCGGGTAGCGCCAGCTCAGGGCGCCGGCGTGTAAAACAGCGGCGGGTCGCGCCGCCCGAACGCGCCCAGGCCTTTCAGGCGCAGCTCCACGTACAGCGCATCGCGCTCGCCGCCATTGCGGTCGCGCAGGTAGCGTCGTGCCGCCACGCGCAACGCCCAGCAACAGCTTTCGTACTCCACGCCCACCAGGCCTTCGAGCAATTCGGAGTCCTCCAGCGAGTAGTTGACCCGACTGAACAGGCGCCAGCGTTCATTGATCGGCCACAGGTAGCGCACGTCGAACTGGTCCAGCCGGTCGCGGCGAAAGCGGTACTCGAAGGCCAGCCGGCTGCCGCCACGGGTACGGTGACCCAGACCCACGACACCCACGTCGAGTTCCCGGTTCTCCCAGCTCCACTGCACGCCCAGGCGCACGTTGGTGCGGTCCAGGGGGTGCCAGTTGAACTCGGCGATGAAGGGCGACGTGTCCTGGTCGAGGTCCTCTTCGTCGTCGTCCAGGGTGACGCGGGGCGGATCCAGGTAAAGAATCTGGCCGAAATTCAGGTTCCAGGTTTCGCGGCCGTTGCGGCCACTGAAGGACCGGGTGCTGGCTGCGATGGTCAGCTGGTTGGCGTCGGTCTGGCGATCGGCGCCGGTGAACCGGTTGGTGTGAAACAGTTGCGCATAGCCAAAGGTGAAATCACCCGTGTCGAAGTCGGGCAGGGCGGACTGGTCCTCGTAGGGCACGTACAGGTAGAACAGGCGCGGTTCCAGGGTTTGTGTCCCACCCCCCTTCGTGTCGCGCTCGAAGAACAGGCCGCTGTCGAGGCTGAAGACCGGCAACCCACGATCCGGCGAGCCTTCACCGGGATCGGATTCGTCACGCCAGTCGAGGTCGTAGGCCGTGTAGCGGTAACCGGCGCTGGCCTCGAAGAACCCCCAGTTGCGCTGGGTGTTCCACACCAGGCTGGGGAACAGGTCGACGCGGGCGCCGACCACGCCGATGTCACGGTCGAAGTACACCGCTTCGGCGTCGACGCGCGCGCCCAGGCCGCTGCGCCCCAGCGGTGCGTCCAGCATGTAGGCCAGCCGCGGCAGGCGGCGGTACGGCTCGCGGTCGAGCAGCACCGCGTCGTCGATGACCTGAAAGTCATCCAGCAGCGCGGTGAAAATCCAGTAACGCCCGGCGCCGTCCAGGCTGGCGTTGCTGCGCAGGTACTGGCGCGAGGTCTGCGCCAGGTTGCCGCCGAAGTCCTGGAAGTACTCGTTGTCGCTGACCCGTTCCAGGTTGGCCCCGGCGCGCCAGGCGCGGTTGATGGCCATGTCCCAGCGCGCCAGGTAGTGCCAGCGGTCGTCGTCGGTTTCCCGGTCCGAGGGCAGCACGCTGAACTCCACCGTGCTGTAGCTGCGCCGCGTGAGCAGGCGATATTCGGCCGAGAGCATGAAACCCCGCTCAGTGTAGTAGCGGGGGATCAGCGTGGCGTCCTGTTGCGGCGCAATGTTCCAGTAGTAGGGAATGCTCACTTCCAGGCCGTTGTCGTTGGCCGTGCTCAGTGAGGGGTAGAGAAAGCCGCTCTTGCGCCGGTCGTCGATGGGAAAGGTCATCCAGGGCAGGTACAGCACCGGCACCTTGCCCAGTTTCAGCCTGGCCCCGCGGGCCACGCCCACGCCCTCTTCGTGGCGCAGTTCCAGCTCCCGCGCCGACAGCAACCATTCCGGATCGTCGCCGGGGCAGGTCGTGAACCACAGGTTGACCAGTTCGGTGCGGTCGCTGCCGGTAACGTGCACCGCCTCGGCGCCGCCCTGGGCGCTGGAGCCGACCAGGCGGTAGCGCAGGTCGTTGAAATCCCCGTTGTCGTCGAACAGGCCGAACAGGCCGCTGGAGGCTTCCAGTTCGATCTGTGCGTCGCGATAGCGCAGCGGTGCCGGCAGGCTGACCAGGCCATTGTCCGGCCGGTAGCTCAGCACCTCAGTGGACAGGTACTGGTCGGCGCGGAACAGTTCCACGTTGCCGATCGCTTCGCCACGCTCCTGGACACGGGCATCGAAGGCCTCGGCGCGAATCCGCAGTGGCGCACCGCTGCGGTCGGGAACCGGGCCCAGGGTGGGCGCCAGGGCGGGCCCTGGGCAGGCGACGGCGACATCGTTCGCCGCAACGGCGCCGGGAAACGCGATACAGATACAGGCCACGCCGGCCAGCGTCGCGGCCAGTCGTCGGAAGGAGGTGGGGCGCACTCGGAATCCTGCCGTCAGGAACCGCGCTACGGTGTCACATTTTTTCAGCCGGTTCAATCCGGCCCGGACGTGCGGGTGGCTCATGGGCAGGGCGTCTTCAGCCAGGCGGCGCGTTCGGTCGCCGAAGCGGCGCCGCGCGCACGCGCCAGCGCGTGGAAGCGGCGGAAATCCTGCCCGGCCTCGCGCCACAGCGCGTCGAAAGCGCACAGCCCGCCGGTGTAGCTGGCGAACAGCGCCAGGTCGGCGTTGTTGGGTGGCGGCTCGAACCAGCCGCCGAAACGGTCGCGACCCTCCCAGCGCTCGTTGACCAGCGCCCGGTAGCGCTGCTCCAGCGCGGCGAAGCGCTCCGCCTTGCCGGCGGCGAGTGAACCGCGCGCGCCTTCGTCGGCGTACAGGGCCGCCAGTGACGCGCGGGTGTCGGCCAACAGGGCACGGAAGTCATCCGCGGCCTGCTGGTCGGTTTGCCAATCGGCCAGCGCGTCGTCCCGGCCGGTGTCCTCCAGCCACGCGTGCACGCCGCGGCGCGCCACGAAGGTGGCATAGGACTCGTTGAAGGTGGTGTCGCCTTTCACGTACAGGGCCTGGTGCGCCAGCTCGTGGAACAGCGTGTCGGCCAGGCGGGTTTCCGGGCCTTCGAGCACCGCGCCGGGAATCGGATCGTCGAACCAGCCCAGGGTGGAATAGGCGCCGGCGGCGGACACCGAGACGTCCATGCCCCGGTCACGCATGCGCCCGGCGAAACGCTCGGCGTCTTCGTGATCGAAATAGCCGCGATACGGAACGCAGCCCGCCACCAGGAAACACCAGCGCCGCGCGTCAAGGGAATAGGATGGCGTGGCGACCACGTTCCACGTGACCGCGCCCTCGTCCGGCGGGGTGAAACTGCGGTAGCCGCCCTCCGACGGCAGACCCAGGTGTTCGTCGGCATAGGCCAGCAGATCGCGCGCCGTCTCCAGGCGTTGCGCGATGGGGTCATTCGACTCAGCCCCGGCAAGATAGGCATCGATGTCCAGGCGCTCGGCCTGGCGGCTGAAGTGTCCCGACACCGCTTGCGCGTAGTAGGCGGGACTGGCGCAGCCGGCGAGCAGTGACGCGGCCAGCAGCGCCGGCCCGGCGCCCGTCCAGCGGAATGGAATCACTCCCCGTCACCGGCCGTCCCCGGGCGGAACACGAGGGCGGCGGAATTGATGCAGTAGCGCAGGCCGGTGGGCGGCGGCCCGTCGGGAAACACGTGACCCAGGTGCGCGTCGCAGCGCGGGCAGGTCAGTTCGGTGCGGATCATGCCGTGGCTCAGGTCGCGCGTCTGCACGATGCCGGCCTGTTCCAGTTCGCCGTGAAAGCTGGGCCAGCCACAGCCGGAATGGAACTTGCTGCCGGAATCGAACAGGGGGTGGTCGCAGCACACGCAGTGGTACGCGCCCGGCTCGAAAAAGTCGTTGTACTCGCCGCTGTGCGGACGCTCCGTGCCGGCCTGGCGGGTCACCCGGTATTGCTCGGGGCTGAGCTGTTCACGCCATTCATCCGCGCTTTTCTCGATCTTGTCCATCATCCCCCCAGGGTGCTGAGCAGGAAACCGACGAGTATAGCGGCCAGGGCCGCGGGTACGATGAAGCGCAGCCAGGCCGTGGCCAGCCAGGCCAGGCCCGGCGGCAGGCCGCGCCCGATCTGCTCGCGCGTCACCGCCTTGCCCAGTCCCCAGCCCACGGCCAGCACCGCCAGCAGGGCGCCGAGCATGAACAGGCCGGAACCGAACACCAGGTCCAGCACGCCGATCCACTGCGGGTTGAAGCCGATGGGCAGCATCACCGCGCAGGCCGCGCTGGTCACGATCCACAGCCAGTGCCGGCGCCGGCCGCGCGGCGCCACGTCGGCCAGCGCGCCGCTGACCGTGTCCAGCGCCGCCACCAGGGTGAGCATGGCCACCAGGCCCCAGCCGGCCAGGAACAGGGGCGCCAGCCAGCGCCCCCCGGGCATCACGGCGAACAGCCGGGGTAGGGTGTCGAACAGCAGGCCTGGCCCGGCCGCCAGGTCCAGGCCGAAGACCAGCACGGCCGGCACCACGAACAGCGCCGCCACCAGGGCCGCGCCCAGGTCCACCAGGCAGGTCGCGCCCGCGGTGGGGCCGATGGCCGCGTCGCGCGACAGGTAGCTGCCGTACATCACGCCCAGGGTGCCCGAAAGGCCCACCGAAAAGCAGGCCTGCCCCATGGCGGCGAACCAGGTCGACGGGCCGGCCTGGGAAAAGTCGGGGCGCAGGAACGCCAGCAGGTGATCGGTCGCCCCCTCCAGGCGCAGCGTGGCGACCACCAGGTACACGGCCGCGGCGCCGAACAGGGGCATGAGCAGCTTGTTGGCCGCCTCGATACCGCGGCGCAGGCCCTGCCGCACGACCGCGGCGCAGGCCAGCACCACCCCGAGGCCGATCATCAGTTGCAGGCCCTCGCGGCTCAGCCCGGCGCCGTAGTCCGCCAGGGAAGCGTCGGTGAAACCCCGGGTGGCGGCGAACCCGGCGCTAAAGAACACGTTGGCGATCACGATGGCGTAGTAACAGGTGGCCATGAAGGCCGCCAGCAGGCCCAGGCTGCCGGCGAGCAGACCCAGACGGGGGCCGAACGCCGCCTGGAACGCGGCCAGCGGCCCGGAGCGGGTGGCGCGGCCCAGCGAAAACTCCGCGGCCAGCGCCGGGGCCGCCAGGGCCAGCATGAACACGGTGTAGACCAGCAGGAAGGCGCTGCCGCCGTGCTGGCCCAGCATGTAGGGAAAGCGCCACACATTGCCCAGCCCGACGGCGAGGCCCGCCATGGTCAGCAGGGTGGCGAAGCGCGAGGAAAAGCGTTGTCGTTGTGCCGCCATGGGTCGGGAATTGTACGGTATGCTGCAGGCACGAGGCCCGGCACACTGACCCCTGACCCAAGCATGAATGCATTCCCCGGAACCCGCATGACGTCGCCCACCGCCGGGCCCTTTCACCTGGCCATCCCGGTGAACGACCTGGGCGCGGCGCGCCGTTTTTACGGCGAGACGGTCGGCTGCCCCGAGGGTCGCTCCGCCGACCACTGGGTCGACTTCGACTTTTTCGGCCACCAGCTGGTGTGCCACCTTGACGAAGCGCGCGGTGACGCGCCATTGCGCAACCCGGTGGACGGCGATGCCGTGCCGGTGCCGCATTTCGGCGTGGTGCTGTCCATGGCGGAATGGCAGGCCCTGGTCGATCGGCTGGAGGCGCGGGAGGTGGTCTTCGACATCCCGCCGAAAGTGCGCTTTCGCGGCGAGGTGGGCGAACAGGCCACCTGCTTCCTGACCGATCCGGCGGGCAATGCCCTGGAGTTCAAGGCCTTCGCCGATCCCTCGCGGCTGTTCGCCCGGTGATCAAGGTCTTCGAATCTTTCGACTACATGGAGGCGGGCCGGGTGCGGTCCCTGCTCGAGGCCAACGGTATCGAGACCTTCATGAAGAACGAGTTTTCCACCGGCGCCGTCGGCGACCTGCCGTTCCAGGAAGTGGCGCCCATGGTGTTCATCCTCAGGGAGGAGGACCTGCCGCTGGCCACCAGACTGATCCGGGACGAGGAATAGACCCGGCTTCAGCGGTCCCCCCGGTGCAGGGCCCGCACCGCCGCCTCGATCCGCGCCGCCGTGGCCTCTTCCGGCGGGATCGGTTCGCCGATGCGCAGTTCCACGGTCTTCCACAGCTTGCGCGGCCGTCGCTTGAGCAGCGGGTCGCTGCGGCTGAACAGGGAGCCCCACAGCCCACACAGCGCCATCGGCACCACCGTCACCGGGCGGCGTTCCAGGATGGTCTCGATGCCCGACCGGAAAGGCTGGATCTCCCCGTCCGCGGTGATGCCGCCTTCCGGGAAGATGCCCACCGGTTCGCCCTCGGCCAGTTCGGCGTCGATGCGCTCGAAGGCCTGGGCCAGCACGTCGGGGTGGGTCTTCGCCGAGCCGATGGGAATCGCCTTGCCGGCGTCGAACAGCCAGCGCAGCACCGGGGTCTTGTAAATGCCGTGGTACATCACGAAGCGCACCGGCCGCTGTACCGTGCCGCCGATGATCATGGGATCGACGAAGCTCACGTGGTTGGCCGCCAGCAGCACGGCGCCTTCCCCGGGCACGTGATCGAGCCCGTCGACCTTCACGCGGTACAGGGTGTGGATCAGCACCCAGGTCAGGAAGCGCAGCAGGAACTCGGGCACCAGGGTGTAGATGTACAGCGCCACCACCGCGTTGAGAATGGCGGTGGCCATGAACAGCTCGGGGATCGAGAAATCCGCCACGCCCAGCATGAGGATGGCGAACAGCGCCGAGACCACCATGAACAGGGCATTGAGGATGTTGTTGCCGGCGATCACGCGTGAGCGGTGCGAGGCCTTCGAGCGGGCCTGCACCAGGGCATACAGCGGCACGATGTAGAAGCCGCCGAAGACGCCGATCATCAGCAGGTCCAGCACGATGCGCCAGTTGGCGGCCTGGCCGAGAAAGCCCGTCACGCTCAGTCCGGGCGTCGGCGCCGCCGGGCTGGCGAAGTACAGGTCGAGGGCGAACACGGTCAGGCCGATGGAACCCAGGGGCACCAGCCCGATCTCCACGTCCCGGCGCGACAGCTTTTCGCACAGCAGCGAGCCGGCGCTGATGCCGACGATGAACAGGCCCAGCAGAAAGGACATCAGCCGCGCGTCGCCGCCCAGCACGTTCTGCGAGTAGCTGGGCACCTGCACCAGGATGGTGGCGCCGAAGAACCAGAACCACGAAATGCCCAGCACGCTGTTGAGCACGGTGCGGTTTTCGTTCAGGAACCGCAGATTGCGCACCGTCTCGGTGACCGGGTTCCAGTTGATGGGCAGTTCGGGGTCCACCGCCGCGGCCGCCGGAATGCGCCGGCTGGCCAGCCAGCCGATCACCGCCACCACCAGCGCGGCGCCGCTGACCCAGACCGGCCAGGGCGCCTCGATGCCCGCCAGCAGGGGACCGGCGATGGTGCCGGCCAGGATGGCCACGAAGGTGCCCATCTCCACCAGGGCGTTGCCGCCCACCAGTTCGTGGCGGTGCAGCACCTGCGGCAGGATGCCGTACTTGATGGGACCGAACAGGGTGGATTGCAGGCCCAGCAGGAACAGCACGCTGAACAGCAGGGGCAGGCTGTCCAGCCAGAAGCCCAGCGTGGCCAGCGCCATGATGCCCACCTCGAAGCCCTTGATGCGCCGGATCTGCGCCGACTTTTCGAACTTGTCCGCGAACTGACCCACCAGCGCCGAGAACAGGAAGTAGGGCAGGATGAAGATCAGGGCGCTGAAATTGACCAGCTGGTCGGTGTTCATGCCGGCCAGGCTGCTGGCCTTGAACACCAGCAGGGCGGCCAGCGCGTTCTTGAAGATGTTGTCGTTCAGCGCCCCCAGCGCCTGCACCAGGAAAAAGGGGCCGAACCGCCGCTGGCGGAACAGGGTGAACTGGGACTGGCCGCTCACCCGGTCGCCGTGTCAGGCCGCGAGCTGGGTCAGCACGCCGGCGATGGTGGCGGTCATCATGGTGGCCAGGGTGCCGCCGAATACCGCGCGCAGTCCCAGGCGGGCGATGTCGCCGCGGCGATCCGGCGCCAGCCCGCCGATGCCACCGATCTGGATGGCGATGGAAGAAAAGTTGGCGAAGCCGCACAGGGCGTAGGTGGAGATCAGCACCGACTGCGGCGCCAGCGTGTCCTTGATGTCGTTCAGGCTGGAATAGGCCAGGAACTCGTTGGCGATGACCTTTTCGCCGATCAGGCCGCCGACCGCGACGATGTCGGCCGAGGGCACGCCGATGACCCAGGCCAGCGGCGCCAGCAGGTAGCCCAGGATCAGCTTCAGCGACAGCGGCTGGCCGGCCGCCGCCTGCACGCCGGTGACCTCGCCCAGCCAGCCCAGGGGCCAGTCGATCATGGCGATCAGGGCGATGAAGGCCAGCAGCATGGCGCCCACGTTCAGCGCCAGGCGCAGGCCGTCGGCCGCGCCGTTGGCGGCGGCCTCGATGGTGTTGCCGGCGGTTTTTTCCACGTTCAGCTTCACCGTGCCCAGGGTCAGCGATTCGCCGGTTTCCGGGCGCAGGATCTTGGCGATCACGATGGTGGCCGGGGCGGCCATCACGCTGGCGGCCAGCAGGTGGCGCGCATAGAACAGCTGGGTGTCGGGGTCGGGCCCGCCCAGCATGGCGATGTAGGCGGCCAGCACCGCGCCGGCGATGGTCGCCATGCCGCCCACCATCATGGTGAACAGCTCCGACTCGGTCATCTTCGCGATGTAGGGCCGCACCACCAGCGGCGCCTCGGTCTGGCCCACGAACACGTTGGCCGCCACCGCCAGCGACTCGGAACCCGACACGCCCAGCACCTTCTGCATGACCCAGGCCATGCCCTGCACCACCTTCTGCATCACGCCCAGGTGGTACAGCACGCCCATCAGGGCGGCGAAGAAGATGATGGTGGGCAGCACCTGGAAGGCGAACACGAAACCGAAAGCCATCGGGTTGGCCAGGTCGGAAAAGATGAACTCGGAGCCGACCATGGCGAAGCCCACGACCTTGACGAACACCCGTGAGAGAAAGTCGAACAGTTCGCGCCCGCCCGGCACCAGGATGACCAGGATGGCGAACAGCAACTGCAGGCCCACGCCGGCCAGCACCAGCTTCCAGTTCACCGCGCGGCGCTCCATGGACACCACCCAGGCCAGGGCGATGAGAACGGCCAGGCCGAAGAGTCCGAACGCGATGCTGCCGATCATGAAGTGCTCCGGGATGGGAAGGCGTGGCGGTGGTCCCGCCGTGTCATTTCAGGGCAATGTAGCCGGTGCGGCTCATTCCGGCAAACAGCGAGGTTCCCGGATGAATTTCCGGGTGAATTCCTGACCAGGGAAACCGGGCGGCGCCGCCACCCGTCAGGGCGCCTCAGCGGTCGAGTGCTTCGACCGCCGCCGCAACGGTGGCGCCCTGGCTGCCGGATTCGGCGTCCAGGTGCAGCATGAAGAACACGAGGGCCGTGAAGACCACGAACAGCGCGGTTTTCCGGATTTCCGAGCGCTTCTTGTCCGTTTCCATCGTTACCTCCCGGGTTGCCTGGAACCTCCAGGCTTTCTTGGGGCGCACGAGCCAGTGAGCGAGACCCTCTACCCATACCAACGCGCCGGGTGTCCCGGCTGTATCACGACCCGGCGGGGGCCGCGCACGCACAAACCCGGCTTGCGGTATCGTTCCCTGCCATGAAACGCTCACTGATCCTTGCCCTGGCCCTGCTCGCCCTGCCCCTGTCACACGGCCTGGCGCAGGCGCCCCATCCCCGGCTGGAGCCGGTCGGCAACCGTCACCAGCTGCTCGTCCAGGGTGAGCCCTTCACCCTGCTGGCCGGCGAACTCGGCAATTCCACCGCGACCACCATGGCGTCCATGGCGCCGGTGTGGCCGCGGCTCGAAGCGCTGAACCTGAACACCGTGCTGGTGCCCGTGTACTGGGAACTGCTGGAGCCGGTCGAAGGCGAGTTCGACTTCACGCTCGTGGACGACCTGGTGCTCGAGGCCCGCCGGCGGAACCTGAAGCTCGTGCTGCTGTGGTTTGCGTCCTGGAAGAACAGCATGTCCAGCCACGCCCCTGCCTGGGTCAAGCAGGACCCGCAGCGGTTTCCCCGCGCGCGCAGCGCAGAGGGGGTGAGCCAGGAGATCCTGACGCCGTTTTCCGCGCAGAACCTGGAGGCCGACCGGGCCGCCTACGTGCGCCTGCTGCGGCGCATCCGCGAGATCGACCAGGACCACCAGACGGTGATCATGGTGCAGCCGGAAAACGAGGTCGGCATGCTGCCTTCGGCACGTGATCACCACCCCCTGGCCGACGCGGCCTGGGAGGCCGGCGTACCGGCGGCCCTGGTGGACTACCTGGTGCAACACCGCGACTCGCTCAACCCGGAAACGCTGGAGGCCTGGTCGGCCGGCAATTTCGCCACGGAGGGCAGCTGGGAGGCGCTGTTCGGGCAGGGCCCGCACAGCGAGGAACTGTTCATGGCCTGGCACTTCGCGCGCTACGTCGAGTCCATCAGCGCCGCCGGCAAGGCGGAGTACCCGCTGCCGGTGTTCGTCAACGCGGCCCTGAACCGGCCGGGCCGGGCGCCCGGCGAGTACCCCAGCGCCGGCCCGCTGCCGCACGTCATGGACGTGTGGCGCGCTGCCTCCCCCAGCATCGATTTTTACGCCCCGGACTTCTACAACCCGCGTTTCCGGCACTGGAACGACCTGTACACGCGGCAGGGCAATCCCCTGTTCGTGCCGGAACACCGCTTCGACAACACGGTGGCGGCCAAGGCCCTGTTCGCCCTGGGGCACTACGAGGCGCTGGGCTTCGCCCCGTTTTCGGTCGAGCAGGATCCGGAACGGTCCATGGAAGACAAGGAAGATAAGCTGTCCCGCGTGTACGCCGCGCTGCGGGAAGTGTTGCCCCTGTTTCACGACCTGAAGGGGCAGGACCGCATCCGGGGCGTGTTGCTCGACCGGGAGGTGAACGAGCTGCAGTTCGAGCTGGGCGACTACCGCTTCACCGCCGCCCACACGCACAACCTGGGCTGGGAGCCGGAATCCGCCGAGGAGGAATGGGCGCCGGCGGGCGCCGTGATCCTGCAGGCGGGCGAGCGCGAGTTTTTTTACGTGGGATTCGGGGTGTCGCTGCGCATGCAGCACGCGTCCGATCCGGACAGGCGGGTCGGCATCCTCAAGGCCGAGCTCGGCCATTTCCAGGACGGCCAGTGGACCGTCCTGCGGCACCTGAACGGAGACCAGACCCACCAGGGGCGGCACATCCGTTCCTTCATGGCCGACGTGTCCATCCAGCGCTTCACGCTGTACGAGTACGACTAGGACGACGGTCAGCACCCGGGCCAGGGCCTGCGGCCCGGACTCCGGGGCTCAGATCTCGATGCCGGCCCAGCGACGGGCGGCCCACTGCCAGGCCAGGACCACGGCCTGGGCCCCGCGGTAGATCCCGTTGACGATCCAAACGCCCAGCAGCCCGAATCCCATCACCGGGCCCACCACCCAGGCGGCCGGCAGGAAAAAGGCCCATTGCGCCAGCACGCTGATCCACATCACGCGACGGGTGTCCCCGGCGCCGATCAGGCCGTTCATCAGCACCATCCCTGCGCAGTCGAAGCCGATCATCAGGGCCCACAGGACCATGGGCCAGTAGGCCAGTTCGCGGGTGTCCGGGTTTTTCAGGAAGAACGCCAGGATGGGTTCGGCGAACACCACCAGCGCCACGCTCAGCACCACCCCGTAGGCGAAGGTCAGGGCGGCGCAGTCCCAGCCCCAGCGTGCCGCGTCGTCCTCGTCGCCGCGCCCCAGCGCGTTGCCCACCAGCGTGGTGCAGGCCAGGGCCACGCCGAAGGCGGGCAGGATGGCGGTGATGTGAAAGGTCATGAGGACGTTGACCGCGGCCACCTCGGCGGTGCCGATACGACCCACGATCCACACCAGGGCGACCAGCCCGCCGGCGAAAAACAGCTGCTGCAGGCTGGACGGCAGGGACAGCCGAAACTGTTGCAGCAGGGTGTCGCGCGCCGGCACGCGCTCCAGGAATCCGTGGCCCCGGGCGTGCCGCCAGGCGAACCAGAAATAGAGCCCCGTGCCCAGGTACAGCGACAGCGTGGTGGCCAGCCCCGCCCCGGTCACGCCCAGTTCTGGCGCGCCGAGCTTGCCGAAGATCAGCACCCAGTTCAGGAAGATGTTCACCGCGTGCATGATGACCAGCGTGCGCAGGTAGATGCCGGTCATGTGCACCGCGCTCCAGTACCCGCGGAACGAGAAATTCATGCCCACGGCGACCATGGCCAGCAGCCGCACCTGCAGGTACGGCGTGCCCAGGCTGGCGACCTCGGGGTCCTCGGTGAGCCACTGGAAGGCCCAGGGCGTGGCGAAATACAACGCGACGCACAGCGGCAGGCCCAGCAGCACGGACAGCACCAGGCCGCCGTTGAGCGGCACCGCGGTCTCGGTCTCGCGTCCCTCGCCCAGGCGCCGGGCGGCCAGGGCCTGCACGCCGGCGGACAACCCGATGATGAAGGCGATGCACAGGTAGTTGGCGAAGCCGCCGATGCCCGAGGCCGCCAGGGCGGCGTCGCCCAGGTGCCCCACCATGGCCACGTCCACCAGGTTGAGGATGTTCTGCGACATCATGCCGCCCATGATGGGCAGCGCCAGGGCCCAGACGGCGCGGCGCCGCTGGCGGTCGGGAAACAGTCCGGTCATGCAGCGGAGTTTAACCCGCGTAGTGCACCGTCTCGCGCGTGTGTGCGAAGGTGATGTCCGGCCAGCGTTCCTCGGTCAGCTGCAGGTTCACGCGGGTTGGCGCCAGGTACACCAGCTGCTCGGCCGCGTCGCGCGCCACTGCGTTGCCCAGCTGGTTTTCGAATTCCTGCAGCATTTTCGCGTCGTCGCAGCGCACCCAGCGCGCGGTGTGCACGTTGACATTCTCGAAGGTGGCTTCGACGTTGTATTCGTTCTTCAGGCGGTAGGCCACGACCTCGAACTGCAGGATGCCCACGGCGCCCAGGATCAGGTCATTATTCAGCAGGGGCCGGAAGAACTGCGTGGCGCCTTCCTCGGACAGCTGCTCCAGGCCTTTTTGCAGGGCCTTGAGCTTGAGCGGATCGCGCAGCACGGCGCGGCGGAACAGCTCCGGAGCAAAGTTGGGGATGCCGGTGAACTGCAGGGACTCACCCTGCGTGAAAGAATCGCCGATGGCGATGGTGCCGTGGTTGTGGATACCGATGATGTCACCGGGCCAGGCCTCTTCCACCGAGTCGCGGTCCTGCGCCAGGAAGGTCAGGGCGTTGGGAATCTTGATGTCCTTGCCCAGGCGCACGTGGTGCACCTTCATGCCCTGCTCGAAACGCCCGGAACACACGCGCATGAAGGCCACGCGATCGCGGTGGGCCGGGTCCATGTTCGCCTGGATCTTGAACACGAAGCCGGTCAGCTTGTCCTCGTCGCTGGTCACGGTGCGCGAGGTGGTCTGGCGTGAACCAGGCGGCGGGGCGTGCTCGACGAAGCTGTCGAGCAGTGGCGTGACGCCGAAGTTGTTGATCGCCGAACCGAAAAACACCGGGGTCTGGAGACCCGCCAGGTAAGCGGCGGGGTCGAACTCGTGGCTGGCGCCGCGCACCAGTTCGATCTCCTCGCGGAATTCCTCCACCAGGCTGCCGAGTCGCTCGTCCAGCACCGGGTTGTCCAGGCCCTGTATGATCTCGGCCTGCTGGGTGACGTAATTCTTGCCTGACTCGTACAGGTGCACGGTGTCGTCCACCAGGTGATACACGCCTTTCAGGCGCTTGCCCATGCCGATGGGCCAGGTCACCGGCGCGCAGGCGATGCCCAGCACCTCTTCCACCTCGTCCAGCAGCTCGATGGGCTCCTTGCCCTCGCGGTCGAGCTTGTTGATGAAGGTGAAAATCGGCGTCTGGCGCAGGCGGCAGACCTCCATCAGCTTGATGGTGCGCTCCTCCACGCCCTTGGCGCAGTCGATCACCATCAGCGCCGAATCCACCGCGGTGAGGGTGCGGTAGGTGTCCTCGGAAAAGTCCGCGTGGCCCGGGGTGTCCAGCAGGTTCACGATGCGGTCGGCGTAGGAAAACTGCATCACGGAACTGGTCACGGAAATGCCGCGTTCCTGCTCCATCTTCATCCAGTCGGAGGTGGCGTGCCGCGCCGCTTTCTTGGCCTTCACGGCCCCGGCCATGTTGATCGCGCCGCCGAACAGCAGCAGCTTTTCGGTCAGCGTGGTCTTGCCGGCATCCGGATGCGAGATGATGGCGAACGTGCGGCGGCGTTCGAGTTCTTGTTGGACCTTGGACATAGGGGGTAAGCGGCGAAAAAAGCGCTGCATTCTAACAGGTTTGGGGGTGGGGTCGGGTGTGCCTGCCCTGGTCAGGACACGCCACCAGTACGTCCTTGTAGGCTGTTGGTGTTCTTGCCTCTGCGGGACAATGTGACGCCAGGGAGGGCGTCACGTTAGCCTACAGGGATGTATTCATGGCGTGTCCCGCAGAGGCAAGAACACCAACAGCCCACACGCCCAAACCTCACCGCCCGGAGGGCAGCACGCCTTCCAGCTTTTGCGGCCGGTCGGGATCCATGGGCGGCCCGTCCGGCCGCCGGAAGCGCAGCGGCAGGGACTCCAGCGCCATGCCGATGTTCATCTGCACGACGAAGTGCAGGTGCGGCCCCGAGCTGAATCCGCTGTTGCCCGAGTTGGCGATCCAGTGCCCGGCCGGGATCTTCATGCCGGGCCGCACGCGCAGGCTATGCTGCTGCAGGTGGGCGTAGACGGCCATGCTGCCGTCGTCGTGCACGATGCGCACGAAGTTGGCCTTGTCCAGCAGGCGCTCGTCCTTGCGGCCGTTGTCCGGGTGATCGCCGGCGCCGTCCATGACCACGCCGCCGCGCGCGGCCAGCACCGGCGTGCCCAGCGGCATCACGATGTCCACCGCGTAGTGATTGGCCGCGTCCTGGTGGGTGATGTTGTCGTCGATGCCTTGTGAAATTTGCCACCGCTCGCCGCGGGCGAAGGGCGGGTAGTAGTCCAGGTCGTCGGGCACCTTGGTTTGCGGGGCGCCGGGCACCAGGGTGTAGGCCAGGCGGTAGCTGAAGGCCAGCGTGGGGTCTTCCGGCCCGAAGCGCACCAGGCCCAGTTCGGTGTTGCCGGGAATCACGAAGCGCGCCGGCAGGGGCGGTTGCGGCAGCACGTTGTCCGCCTCGCCCAGGGTCAGCTCGATTTCCGCCGGGCCATGGTAGGGGTTGAAGAAAAAATGCTCCGGGCGGTGTTGCTCGCCGCCGCGGCGCGCGCTGACCATGGCCCGCGACGTGTGGGGAATGCCCAGCGTGGCCACCGCCACATCGCCTTGGGGTCGCCGGTCACTGTAGTGCCAAAGCCCGTTTTCGTCCTGCCACTTGTAGACTTCCGCGGCCACCGGCAGGGCCAGTGCGATTCCCAGGATGAAGAGGACGGTCCGTGTCATGGCGGCTCCTTGGACGTTCAGCACTCGATAACGTTCACCGCCAGCCCTCCACGCGAGGTCTCCTTGTACTGGCGCTTCATGTCCTTGCCGGTGTCGGCCATGGTCTTGATCACCTTGTCCAGGCTGACCACCGGCGCGCCGTCGCCGCGAAAAGCCAGGCGCTGTGCGTTGATCGCCTTTACCGCGCCCATCGCGTTGCGCTCGATGCAGGGAATCTGCACCAGGCCGCCGACCGGGTCGCAGGTCAGGCCCAGGTTGTGCTCCATGCCGATCTCGGCGGCGTTCTCCACCTGCGCCGGCGTGCCGCCCATGGCCGCGGTCAGGCCGCCGGCGGCCATCGAGCAGGCCACGCCCACCTCGCCCTGGCAGCCGACCTCGGCGCCGGAAATGGAAGCATTGAGCATGTACAGGATGCCGATGGCGCCGGCGGTCAGCAGAAACTCGACCAGGCCGTCCTCGTCGGCGCCGTCCACGAAACGCAGGTAATAGCCCATGACCGCGGGAATGATGCCCGCGGCGCCGTTGGTGGGCGCGGTGACCACCCGGCCGCCCGCGGCGTTTTCCTCGTTGACGGCCAGGGCGTACAGGTTGACCCAGTCCAGGGCGCCCAGGGAGGCTTCGCCGGGAGTCGGTTCGCGTTGTTCCAGGGACTGGAACAGGCGTGGCGCCCGGCGCTTGACCTGCAGCCCGCCGGGCAGCACCCCGGGGCTGTTGCAGCCGCGTTCGATGCAGCCCTGCATCGCCGCGTGGATGACCAGCAGGCCCTCGCGCACCGCGGCCTCGCCGCGCCAGGCGCACTCGTTGGCCATCATGAGCTCACCGATGCGCAGGCCATGGGCGTCACACTGCGCGCGCAGCTCGCGGGCGTTGGCGAAAGGATAGGGCAGCGGCGTTTCATCACGCACGATGCGGTCGGCCGCCGCCTCGTCCTGGTTGACCACGAACCCGCCGCCCACCGAGTAGTAGTCGCGCTCGGCGATGCGCTCCCCGGCGGCGTCGAAGGCGCGAAAACGCATACCGTTGGAGTGATACGGCATGGATTCGCGCTTGTTGAAGCGCAGGTGCTCCTTTTCGCGGAAATCGATCTCCGGACCGTCCGCCAGGTGCAGGCGGCGTGATTCGCGAACCTGTTCGAGCTTGCCCGGGATGCTGTCGGGGTCGACGGTGTCGGGGCCTTCGCCGAGCAGGCCCAGGATAATGGCGGTGTCGGTGCCGTGTCCGCGCCCGGTATGCGCCAGCGAGCCGTACAGCGTGACCTGCACGGCGGCGACGCGTTCCAGCAGGCCGTGTTCGCGCAGTCGCTGCACGAAGGTGCGGGCTGCCCGCATGGGTCCCACGGTGTGGGAGCTGGACGGGCCGATGCCGATCTTGAACAGTTCGAAAACGCTGACGGCCATCTGCGGGCTCTCGCGGTCGGGGAAGTGAATTCTAGTGCCTCGGGGCGGCGGGCTGGAAGTCATTCGCTGCCGGGGGTACCGTGTCGTCACCCCGTCGAGGAACCCGCATGAGCCGACTGCTGCTGTATTCGCGCCCCGACTGCCACCTGTGTGACGAGGCCGCCGAACTGCTGTCGGTGGTGGCGCCCGACCGTGATGTGACGCACGTGGACATCGAGGACGACATCGTCCTGCTGGATCGCTACGGCGTGCGGGTGCCCGTGCTGCGGGCCGAACCGTCCGGCGCCGAGCTGGGCTGGCCCTTCGACGCGCAACAGCTCACCCGTTTTCTGCACGCGTCATAAAAAAACCCGGCCGGTGGCCGGGTCATCATGGAGGGTGCACTCACGGGCATGGAGCGCGGGGAATGACTCCGGGATCAGGGACGCCCCGTGCTGCCATTGCCGGATTTGAACAGGTCGCTGATGCCGTCGACGACCTTGTCGACGGTCTCGCGCAGCGTCATGAACAGGCCGCGGAAGATGCCGCGGGTGCGTTCCGAAGTTTCGTCGAGGAACAGGCCCAGCAGAATGTAGGCAACCACCGTGACGCTGGTGAACAGCAGGACCAGCACGATGGCCGCGGCCCGAAACAGCCAGGGTTCCTGCCCGCACCGCGCCGCCAGCGAGCGACACACGCCGAACAGCATGGGCTGTCCGGGACGACCGTTGAGGTTTTCCTTGATGCTGTCGAACAGTTCGTTGTCGGCCATGGAGAGGCTCCTTCGTCGGGTTGACCATCATAACGATGCAGCTTCCATGCCAGATGTGCCGGAAGTCCTCCCCATGCGGCCCGCAGCCCGCCGGGGTCGTACCACGGGGCCGACGGAGTGTCGCAACTGACCATTCCGTGGCAGGATTGGCCACCATGAAATTCGCCGCCGCCCGATCCGTGTCGTGAACGCCGCCGTCTTTACCGGCCAGGCCGCGTCCACCCCGCTCGACGGCGCGGCTTTTGCCCGCTTGCTGGACGCCGGCATCCGCCACCTGTTCCGCCGCCGGGACCTGCTCAACCGCATCAACGTGTTCCCGGTGCCGGACGGCGATACGGGCACCAACCTGGCGTTTACCTTCAGGTCCATCCGCGAGGTGCTGCCGCAGGGCGAAGCGCTACCCCTGCCGGACCTGATGGGACGCCTGGTGGAGGCCGCGCTGGACGGCGCGCGCGGCAACTCCGGCGCGATCGTGGCGCAGTACCTGCAGGGATTTCGAGAGGCCGTGGGCCAGCGCACCGTGCTGGATGCCCCGACGCTCGCGGCGGCGTGCGCTATGGGCGCGAAACAGGCCTGGACCGCGATGTCCGAACCCGTGCCCGGCACCCTGCCCACGGTGATGGAGGCACATGCCTGCGCCGTCGGGGAGACCGCGGAGGCGACGTCCGGAGACCTGCGCGCCGTGTTCGATACCGGCCTGGAAGCCGCGCGTGACGCCCTGGCGGCAACACCGGACCAGTTACCCGTGCTGAAGCAGGCCGGCGTGGTGGACGCGGGCGGCCAGGGGTTCGTCGACCTCCTAGAGGGCATCGGGGCGTGGCTGGACGACGGCGTGCTCGACGCGCTGGAGCCCGACTGGGAAGACGAGGCGGTCCCGGCCGCCGAGGGTCCGGACCTGGGCGAGCACCAGTACTGCACCGAGTGCGTCATCGAGGGCCGGAACATTCCGCGGCAGGCCGTGATGAAGCGGCTCCAGGCCCTGGACCAGAGTTCCCTGGTGGTGGCCGGCAGCGAGACCCGCGTGCGTGTCCACATCCACGTGAACAATCCCGCGGAGGTGTTCCTTGCCTGCGAGGACTTCGGCGAGATCACCCGTCAGAAAGCCGATGACATGCGTTGGCAACATGGCCTGTTGAATCATCCCGGTCACGTGGCCGTGGTCACCGACTCGGGCGCCGACCTGCCACCGCAGGAGGCCGAACGCCTGGGGCTGCACGTGGTGCCGGTGCGCCTGAGCTTCGGCGATCGCGAGTACCTGGACGGCGTCGACCTGGACATCACGGCATTCCACCGCATGCTCGAGGCCGGGGGCGAGCCGCCGCGCACCTCGCAGCCGCCGCCGCGCGATTTCCGCCGGGTGTTCGAGCTGCTGGGCACGCATGGCTACCAGGTGTTGTACGTGGGCCTGTCGAAACACCTCAGCGGTACGTACCAGGCCGGGGAAGCGGCCGGTCACCGCGCCGAGGGCGCCGACGTGCGCTCGCTGGACAGCCTGAGCGCCAGCGCCGGCCAGGGCCTGCTGGCGTTGCTGGCGGCGGAACTGGCGGCTGGCGACCGATCACGAGACGACATCGTCGCCTGCCTGGAGGGCCTGGTGCCCAGAGCGCGCGTCATGGCCATGCCCAGGGAACTGGACTCCGCGGTGCGCGGCGGACGGGTCAAACCCTGGGTCGGCAAGCTGGCCCAGTGGCTGCGCATCACGCCGGTGCTGACGGCAAGGGCGGGCCGCATGGGCCTGGACGGCGTTCACCTGGGCCAGGGCGTGGACGCCGAGCGTTTCGCGAAACGCCTTTTGAAGGCCATGGAGCCGAATGAGACCTATCGCCTGATGATTTCCCATGTGGGCAACCCCGAAGGCGCGCGCGAACTGCGTCGCAAGCTGCTGGCGGGACATGGCCGCATCCATTCCTGCCACCTTGCCGAGGCCGGGCCCGCGCTGGGCGTGCACCTGGGCATCGGTGGCCTGATCGTCGGCTTCGTGCCCGATCCCCACCGGGCCGGTTCGGAGTCGCTACGTGATTGAGACCACCCTCGCCACCGGAATCGCCTACCTGCTCGGATCGGTGTCCGGTAGCCTGTTGCTGGGCCGCCTGCGGCGGGTGGACATCCGCACCATGGGCAGCGGCAACGCCGGCGGCACCAATGCCCTGCGCAGCGTGGGGTTCTTCTTCGCCCTGGGCGTGGTGATCATCGACATCGGCAAGGGCGCCCTGGCCGTGGGCTGGGTGCCGGTGCTGGTCGGCGCCGACAGGCCGATCACCCCGCTGCTGTGTGGGTTCGCCGCCGTGTTCGGTCATTGCTACCCGGTGTGGCACGGCTTTCGGGGCGGCAAGGGGGCAGCCACGCTGATCGGCACCGTGCTGGTGATCCAGCCCTGGCTGCTGCTGCCCATGCTGGGCGCCTGGGTGCTGACCCTGCTGCTGACCGGTTACGTCGGCCTGGCCACGGTCATCTCGGGCTTCGCCCTGGTGCCCGGCGCGCTGTGGCTGGGCGGTCCCTGGGCGCTGGTGGCCTACTGCGCGGTGGTGGCCATGTTCATGGCGTTCACCCACCGCAGCAATTTCCGCAACCTGGCCGCGGGTACCGAGCACCGCTTCGAGAAGGTGCGTGTCGCCCGCTGGTTCAGCCGCGCCGGGCGGCGGTGAGCGAACGATCGCCGGGCGCGGGCGCGCCGCTGGACGCCGGCGCGATTCGCGCGGCCATGGGCGAGCAGGCCGCATTGCTGAAGGGCCTGGAGCTCGTCTCCGAAACCGGTTCCACCAATGCCGACCTGCTCGCACGGCCCCCTGGCCGGGCGCACGCGCAGGCCCTGCTGGCCGACTGCCAAACGGGCGGCCGCGGCCGGCGCGGTCGTCAATGGTTTTCGCCACCGGGTCGCAACCTCTATCTCAGCCTGGGTTGGCGGTTCGACCAGGGGCTGCTGGAGCCGGGGTTGCTGCCCCTGGCGGTGGCGGTGGGCGTGGCGCGGGCACTGGCGCGCGTCGGCCTGCGGGAGCACGGCATCAAGTGGCCCAATGACCTGGTGCGCCCGGAAGGCAAGCTGGGCGGATGCCTGGTGGAACTGCGCGGGAATCCGCGTCGCGACTGCCTGGCGGTGCTCGGCGTGGGCCTGAACGTGCACCTGCGCGGCGCGCCGGGCGTGGAGGTCATCGACCAGGCCTGGACCGACCTGGGAACCCATTGCCCCGCCGTGACGCGCAACGCGGTGGCGGGCGCTGTCCTGGCGGAGTTGCCCGTGGCGCTGGCCGAACTGGCGCACCACGGATTCCCTTCATTCCACGACGACTGGCGGCGGTTTGACGTATTGCGTGACCAGCCCGTCATGGTGCGCGGTGAGGGCGCTGACGCCTACGGCACCGCGCGCGGAATCGGACCCCGCGGCGGCCTGCTGCTGGAGCGCGACGGGGCGCGCGAGGAAGTCCTGGCCGGCGATGCCAGTGTGCGAAAGATGGATACACCATGAAGAAATTTCCGTGATTATAATCAGTCATTCCCTTCATCAACGGACTGCAAGGACGCCATGCTCCGACTGATGGTTCTGATATTGCTGGCCTGCAACCTGTTGCTGGTCGGCCTGCACGTGGCCAGCGCGCCGCATGATCGCCCCGAGCCGGTGATCGACGCGCCGCCTCTGCCGCCGGGCGTGCCCGAACTGCAACTGGTCGACGAACTGGCCCCGGAAGACCGCCCGGGCTTTGGTGACGCCAGGCAGTGTTTTTCCGCCGGCCCCTTCGAGACCGTGCCCACCCTGGTCCGCGCCAGGGAAGCCCTGGGCCCCGCCGTGCAGGACATTACCGAGCGCCAGAGCGAGGCGCTGGTGGAACTCGGCTACTGGGTGGCCCTGCCGCCCATGGCGGACTTCGCCGAGGCCGGCAAGGCCATGCAGGGCCTGCAGAAAGCGGGCCTGCAGGACATGGCGGTGGTGACCGACGAAACCGGCGAATTCCGCGTGTCGCTGGGATACTTCCTGGAAGAGGCGAACGCCCGCCGCCGCCGCGACCACGCCCGCAGCCTGGGCTTCGAGGCCGAAACCCGGCTGCAACGCGAAACCCAGTTGCGTTACTGGCTGGACTACGCCTTCACCGACGACGCCCTGGCCGATCGCGCCGCCTCTGCCCTGCCCGCCGGCCAGCAACGCTCGATTCCCTGCCCGGAAGGGGTGGCCTCGCAATAGCCGCGGCAAAGACCCTGGGTCACCTCCCTGAAAACGCGATAAAATAACGCCACCGTGCCGGTATAGCTCAGTTGGTAGAGCAACTGATTTGTAATCAGTAGGTCCCGAGTTCGAATCTTGGTGCCGGCACCATCTATCACCCTCTCCAGCTTCACGTCCTGACGATCCGCCAGGCCACTTCCTGCAATTCACGCAGCCCACGCTCGATGAAGCGTGGCTCGTCTTCCAGCACCTCGTTGCGTTCGAGTTCCTCGACGTCGGCCAGGCCGTCGAACAGGCGGCGGACTTCCCCGCCGGTGACGCTGAACGGCGGGCCGTCCATTGCCGCGGGGTCGTATTCCAGGGTGATCAGGAGTCCGGCCGCGCCGGGGGCGAGCCGGGAGGCCAGGGTTTTGACGTAGCCCGGCCGGGTTTCCGGGGGCAGGGCGACCAGGGCCGCGCGGTCGTAGAAGGCCGCAAAGTCGGTCGGTAACGGCGCCGTGAACCAGTCACCGCACAGCAACCGGTAGCCCTTGCCTTCGTAGCCGAGCGAGGTGCGGTCCAGGTCCAGGCCGTTCTCGTCCACGAACTGGGTCAGCGCCGAATCGCTGAATTCCACGCCGGTGACCGGGTGCCCCTGCTCATGCAGCCAGACCATGTCCCGGGTCTTGCCGCACAGCGGCACCACTACGGGGCCGGCGCCGTTCAGGCCGAGAACTGGCCAGTGCCGGGCCAGCAGGTGGTGGGTGGCCTCGCGGTGGAAACCGGTGCGCTTGTCCTGCCAGGCCTGCAGCCAGAATTCCCTGTCCACGTTCAGTCTCCTTCGGTGTTCGTGTCCACGCCGTTCCAGCGCCCCGTTTCGTCGAACCGCCAGCCAGGCGGAATGCGGGTCAGGCGGTACCAGCGGAACTGGTCGAATCGCGGGTCCGGCGAAATCCTACCGGATACGGGCACGGCCTGCCGCATCGCCCGGTATCGTTCGGCCGGCGTGTCCACCGATTTCAGCTCACCCGGCCGGGTGGCCGGTTCAAAACCGGAATTGAGCACGAACACCCGCTGGTAGCGCGTGAAGTCCTCGCGTTGCACGCGGGTGACCAGCGTGGCGGGAACCCGCAGGAACCAGTTCGCTAGCGGGGCCACGGCATAGGGCGCGATGACCAGGTCACGCCCGGTGAACGATTCGCCGGCGGACAGCTCGCGCAACTCCGCTGCCACCGCGGCCTTGTCGGGGATGGGCCGCAGCAGGTTGGCGACCTCGCCGGCGGTCATCACCAGGACGCCCAGCCCGGCGGCGGCCACCCCCCAGCGCACCGGTCGCGGTCGCTGGGCCTGCGCCAGGTGCAGCCCGGCCAGGAACAACCCGGGCAAGGGAAGGAACAGGACAAAACGTGTGAGCACTTCCTGTTCCAGCGCCGGAAACAGCAGCAGGCCGACAAACAGCAGGTTGGCCAGCCAGAACACGCGGTCGGCGACCGGCAGGGCGGCGCGTGTTGCGCGGGATGCCGCCGCCAGCCAGGCCAGCACGCCGTAGGGAATCACGATGCCGGCCAGGATTGCCGTTTTGCGCGTCATCGACGCGGGGCCAAACAGGCTACCCAGCAGGGAGTGTCGCCAGCCATCGGTGAGCAGGGCCTCCACGCGGGCCATTGCCGCGGGATCGAACGCCAGCAGCGATGTCGCGGCCAGTGCGGTCGCAGCCAGGCCGACGAACAGCAACAGCGCGAGGTGGACCCAGGCTCCCCGCGCCACCCCTATCGCGCCGGCGACGGCGGCCAGCCACAACAGCGCGACCGCCAGCGTGCCCAGGTGGGTCAGTGCGATCAGCACGAAACAGCCCAGCGCGGCCCAGGCCCAGCGGGGGCTCGCCAATGCGCGATGGCTGGCCGCCATCAAGCCTGCCAGCCACAACATGCCCAGCATGTTCTTCTGCAGCAGTTCGGGCAGGTGTACGAACGTGAGGGGCAGGAACGCCGCCATCGCCACCAGCGCCCAGCCGGCCCGGCCCAGGGGCCGGTCGCCGTGGATCTCGCGCAGGACCGCCCAGCAGGGCCAGGCGATCAGCGCGGGCGCCAGGCACATCAGGAACCGTTGCGCGTGGATGATGGCCGGGTCGGTGTCCATGCCCAGGGCGGTAAGCGCGCCGGCGAGGCCCGCGTAGGCATGAAACAGCAGCGGCAGGTCGGCGAAGGGCAGGGCGCCGTCCAGCAGCAGGCCGCGGGTCTGCACCCAGTACCAGGGCGCGTGGTTGAACCAGCCCATGAACTCGGGCCGTGTCCACCACAGGGCGACGCTTCGGCACAGGAAGGCGAAGAGGATCAGCGCGACCAGCGGGGCGACGTCGCCCCGGCGTTGGCGGGTGGCGTGAATGGGCAAACTCATTCACCGTTTAGACGTGGGCAGCGCCGACAAGGTTACTGCCGATGGATCCCTGCCCATGGTGTGAATGCGGTGCCTGCTTCAACCTGCAGCAGCCCCTCCACCGCCATGCCCAGGTCCATGTGCCCCCCGTCCCAGGCCCGCACCGGGGTGCGCGGGGTGATGCCCAGCCCCAGCGCGGCGTTGCGGCGGGTCAGTTGGTGGACGTTTCCGCGGAAACGCCTTCCGCCTTCCGCCTGGCATACACTGTCCGCTACCACCACCAGCAGCTGCAGCCTGACCCATGTCCGACACCACGACACTCGACAACCGCGGGTCGCTCGACCGCTTCCTGAACCTGTTCACCGAGGTGCGCAGCGGCGAGTCGGCGCAGGCGCTGGCCCTGGCGCTGAACATCTTCCTGATCCTCACGGCCTACTACATTCTCAAGCCGGTTCGCGAGGCCCTGATCCTGGCCACCGAGGGCGGCGCCGAGCTCAAGAGCTATGTCTCGGCCGGACAGGTGGTGCTGTTCCTGTTCCTGGTGCCGCTGTACGGCTGGCTGGCCAGCCGTTTTCCGCGCCGCCAGCTGATCAGCCGGGTCACCCTGTTTTTCGTGGCCTGCCTGGGTGTGTTTTACGCGCTGGCGGTGGGCGGGGCGCCCATCGGGGTGGTGTTCTTTTTGTGGATCGGCATCTTCAACATGATGGTGCCGGCCCAGTTCTGGGCCTTCGCCAACGACCTCTACAACGCCCGTGACGGTGAACGGCTGTTCGTGATCGTGGCCTTCGGCGCGTCCGCCGGCGCGGTGTTCGGCAGCGCATTGACCGGGCGGCTGATCGAACCGCTGGGGGTATACCCCCTGCTGTTGCTGTCCGGGGCGATTTTGCTGGCCAGCCTGGGGGTGACCCTGTGGGTGGACAGCCATGCGCGCGTCAGGGGCTCCGAGTCGAAGGGCGCAGCGGGCGAGGCATCGCCCGGAGCCGCGTCAGCCGCCACGCCCACGCCCGCGGACCAGACCCTGGGTGACGAAGGCGCCTTCAGGGTGCTGTTCCGCAGCCGCTACCTGGTGCTGATCGCCCTGCTGATGCTGTTCCTGAACTGGGTCAACACCACCGGCGAGTACATCCTGGGCCGTACCGTGGTGGAGGCGGCGGAAGCGGCCGTGGCGCAATCCGCCGGCGCCGTGGACGAGTCCTCGTTCATCGCCCGCTTCTACGCCGACTTCTTCGCCGTGGTCAACGTGCTGGGGCTGTTGCTGCAACTGTTCGTGGTCTCGCGGGTGCTCAAGTACCTGGGCCTGGGCGTGGCCATCCTGATCCTGCCGCTGATCGCCCTGGGCGGATACGCCATCGCGGCCTTCCTGCCCGTGCTGGCCATCATTCGCTGGGTCAAAACCGCCGAGAACGCCACCGACTACTCCCTGAACAACACGGTGCGCCAGGCCCTGTTCCTGCCCTGCAGCCGCGAGGAGAAGTACAAGGCCAAGCAGGCCATCGACACCCTGTTCGTGCGCGCCGGCGACGTACTGTCGGCGGCGCTGGTGTTCCTCGGCACGGTCTGGCTGAGCTTTTCCACGCAGCAGTTTGCCCTGGTCAATATCGCGCTGGTGGTCGTGTGGCTGGCGCTGGCGTTCTGGATCGGGCGTGAGTACCGGCGGCGGGTCGGCAGCGGGGGCGTGCCGTCCCCGGATGAGGCGCGGTGAAGCCGGCACGGACCTTGTGCTACCGTGCGCGAATGACGCCACCGGCTGACAATTGATCAGGATGCAAGCCGAACCGCGGCTGTATGCCTACGACGGCGGTGTGACGGCCGTCGACAGCGGCTTCAATCGCTCGCAAATGGCCGCGTGTTACCTGCTGGAGTCGGACACGTCGGTGGCGGTGATCGAAACCGGCACCAACGACAGCGTGCCGCGCATCCTCAAGGCGCTGGAAGCGCGCGGGCGATCAGCGGAAGACGTGCAGTACGTGATCGTGACCCACGTGCACCTGGACCACGCCGGCGGCGCCGGCAGCCTGATGCAGGCCTGCCCCAACGCGACCTTCCTGGTGCACCCGCGGGGCGCGCGGCACATGATCGACCCGTCCAGGCTGGAAGCCAGCGTGCGGCAGGTCTACGGCGACGAAGTGTTCAACCGGGACTATGGCACCCTGGTGCCGATCCCCGAGTCACGCACGCGCGTGGTGGAAAGCGGCGAAACCCTGGAGCTGGACGACCGGCCGCTGCACTTCCTGGACACGCCGGGCCACGCCCGCCACCATTTCTGTATCTGGGACGAGACCACCCGCGGCTGGTTCACCGGCGACACCTTCGGACTGTCCTACCGGGAGCTGGACACCGCCAGGGGGCCATTCATCTTTCCCACCACCACCCCCATCCAGTTCGACCCGGGCGCCCTGAAGAACTCGGTGGAACGGCTGATGGCCAGGGATCCCGACTGGATGTACCTGACCCATTTCGGCCGCGTCGGCGATACCGCGCGCCTGGCCGGCGACCTGCTCGGGCGCATCGATGAACTGGTGGCCATCGCCGAGCGCTACAGCGACGCCGAGCGCCGCGGCAAGGTGATTGCCGCCGCCATGCTCGACGGGCTGGAAGAGGCCGCGCGGGATCACGGGGTGAAACTGAGCAGCGAGGACTTCCACGCCGTGGTCGCCACCGACGTGCAGCTCAACACCCAGGGCCTGGAGTTCTGGCTGGATCACCGGGGCGGGCGCTGAAAAAAACCGGGCGCCGCCACCGTGGTGACAGCGCCCGGCCCGTCCCCCTCTACGAATCGTGAGCGCGGGTGCCCGACTCAGGGGCACACCCCCGGCACCAGCTTCTGCACCGGCATCTCGAACTGGGCGAACTCGGGCTGGCCGAGCGGGTCCGGCGTGATCAACGCGATGCCGCTGTTGCAGTCCGTGAACAGGAACATCAGGCTGCCCCAGAAGGTCCGTACCACGTCATCGGGGTCGAAGTCCGCGCCGAAGTCCGCACCGCTGGTGATGACCAGGTCGTCGAACACCATCTGGCTGCCGGCGCGGGTGCCCGTACCGATCAGCCAGACCTGTTCCCCGTCCAGGTAGGTATACCAGGTCAGTACGTAAATGCCGGTTTCGCCCTGCGCGGCGATCTGGAAGCCCTCGCCGTCGCGCTGCGGATCGTACAGCGTGCCCTGGAAGGCCAGCGTATCGTCGTCGGCGCCGTCTCCCTGGCAGTCGTCGGGAATGACCTTGGTGGTGTCCAGGGTGATGGGCTCGAAGGCGGCCAGCAGGGGCAGGAGTTCGATGCTCGCGTCGTTGCAGCCGCTCCAGCTCATGATGGCGGTGCCCCAGGGGGTGCGCATCACATCGTCGGGGTCAAAGTCGTTGCCGAAGTCGGCGCCCGAAGTCAGGGTCATGTCGAAGATGACCTGGCCGTTGGACAGGGTGCCGACGCCGATGATCCAGGCCTGGGCGCCGTCCAGGAACAAGTAGCAGGTCAGGATGATGGTCACGCCGTCGCCTTCCAGGGTCACCTGGCAGCCCTCGCCGCTGCGGTCCGGGTTGAAGTAGGTGCCGGAAACGAAATCGATCAGCTGCTCGTCCGGTGGCGGGTCGTCGGGGTTGTCCGGCGGTTCCTTGTCGGGGCCGTCACCGATGGGTCCCGTGGTGGACAGCGCGCCGATGCGGGTGACGCCCTGCGCACCTTCGCTGTAGCCGGCCACCAGCACGACGTGGGAAACCGCGCCCGTGTTGAAATCGAAGAAGGGGTCCAGCGGATTGACGAAATCCGCGATGGGAATCGAGTAATCACCGGGCGCCGGATTTTCGATGAAGGCGACGACGCCGTTGGTGACGCCCCCGCTGATGACGGCACTGGTGTCCACGGAGCCGTCGATCAGGAACATGGCCACGATGGCGCCCGGCGGCGCCTCCAGCACCTCGAACTCGAAGGCGCCCGCCTGCGTGAGGTCGAAGGTGGAACCGTCCTCGTCCGCAGTCCACGCCACGGTGCAGCCGCCACCGTTGTCTTCGTCGGCGCCGGTGAAGGCCAGGTCGCACTCGAACGCTCCGCCGCCGATGCGGGCGGTGGCGGTGGAGCCCGGCGCCGAGTCTTCGCCGACGACCGGTGACATCACGCGAAATCCGCCCAGTACCGAGGGAACGAAATCGGTGGCCTGGTCTTCGGTGGGTTCCTCGCCCGGGCCGAGCGTGATCGGTCCGTGCGGCACGGTGAAGTCGTCCACCACGTCGGCGAACGAGGCGCCCGCGGTGATCAGCAGGGTAAGGAAAAGCAGGATCTGTCGGCGGTTCATCGGGTGCTCCGGCAGTTTGAAAATGAAGGGGCCTGTTCGTTCTGACGCAAAGCCTTCCCAAAACCCGCCACGGTGCCGGAATCGCGGTTGAAATACCCCGGGGATTCCGTCACAATGCGCCGCAATCTGGGGGGTCCCGATACGAGCGCGGCGGGGTATTCGATCGCGTTCACCAGATTGACGAGGATCCCCCCTGCGCATGAAACCGCGACGCTGTCACGCATCGAATCCACGGTTTTCTCGACGCCCACTGAAGTCCATCCTGACCGCGCCCCTGGCGGCGTTGCCCTGCGCCTCGGCGCTGGCGGCCGACGGGGTCGTCCACGGTCTGAATGGCTGGGCGCTGTTCGGCGGAATATTCGGGGTACTGGCGCTTGGCCTGTACCTGCAGTCAACAAGAAGGCGAATCAGCTGACTCAGAGAAAGCCAGAGCCATTCGCTGATAAGAAAAGCAATAACAATAAGACTCGCCCGGTTCGCCGGGCGTTTTTGCGTTCGGAGCGAGGAAACCGGTGTGGCTCAGACCTCCCCGGCGTACACCTTTTCCAGGTACTCGGCGTGCGGCCAGAAGGCCACGGCCTGGCGCTCGCTGGCTTCGGCGGCGCGCTGCTGCTGGCGGGCGGACACGCGCAGGGGGTGCTTGTCCGCTGACGGAAATCGGCCCATGCCGGCCAGCATGCAGTACCAGCTGGTGCGCGGGTAGACCTGCTGGTTGATGTGCTCGTACAGCACCCGGTCGAAATCCGCCTTGCCATCCCAGGCCTCAAGGATGGTGCGCAGGTGCCCGGACAGGTGCGGATTTTCGCGGTTGTCGATCCAGTACTGCGTATCGTTGCGGGTGTTGATCTTGTAGTGCAGCTGCAGGTAGTCGCGGATGCCGTCCACGAACTGGTTCACGAACTCGTTAAAGCGCGCCTGCCACTTGTCGGTGAAGTCACCGGCCTCCCAGCTTTTCGTGAAGCCCTCGATGCTGCGCTGGATCACGTTGATCATCAGCGCCTCCAGCGGCTCCAGGAAGCCCTGTGACAGGCCGATGGCCACGCAGTTGCGCTGCCAGTGGTTCTCCAGGCGGCCGGGCTGCCACTTCAGGTGGATGGCCTCCGCGCCCGCGGCCTCGCTGCCCAGGTAGGCGCGAAACTCGGCCTCGGCGTCCTCCGGCGAGAGGTAGTCCGAGCTGAATACGTAGCCGTTGCCCATGCGGCTGACCAGCGGGATGTGCCAGCACCAGCCGTGGCTCAGGGCGCGTGACACGGTTTCCGAGGACAAGGCCCCGTCGGCGCGCGGCGTGGGGATGGCCACGGCGGAATCATTGAACATGTAGTCGCGCATGGACACCATCTCCTCGCCCAGCGCGCCGCGGATCAGCAGGCCGCGGAAACCCGTGCAGTCCACGAAGAAATCGGCCGCGATGTCGCCGTGCTGCTCGGTGGTCACCGAGTGGATGTCGCCGGCCTCGTCCAGGTTGACGCCGCCGATGGTGTCCTCGATGAAGTTCACGCCCAGCGCCATGGCTTTGGTCTTGAAGTACCGGCCCATCAGGGCGGCGTCGAAGTGGTAGCCGTAGACCGCGTTCGGCACGCCCGGCTCGCGCGCGATGGGGCAGCGGTGCTGGCGCACCATGGCGGTGGACACGAAATAGTCGTCCGGGTGAGTCGGCACGTCGTGGCCTTCGCGGCGCAGGTTGCAGTTGTCCCAGAAGTGATTGACGTGCGCCCGGTCGTGTTCGGAAAAGAAGGGGTGGAAGTAGCTCTCGTGGCCCTCCACCGTGGACCAGTCGGGAAAACTGATGCCGCACTTGTAGGTGGCGTTGCAGGCCGGCATCCACTCGCTCTCGGGAATGCCCAGGCGGTCGAAGAACTCCTTGATCAGCGGCGTGGTGCCTTCGCCCACGCCCACGGTGCCGATCCTGGCCGACTCGATCAGCGTGATGTCGATGTCGCGATCCGCCCAGCTGTGGGCGAAGTGCAGCGCGGCCATCCAACCGGCGGTGCCGCCGCCGACGATGAGAATTTTTCGGGGTGGGGTGTTCATGAAGCGTTCTGTGTGTTCCCTGCGCCGGGATTGTAGCCACTGCGCGGCGGTGCGTCACGGCGTGTAAGCTGTCGCGGCGGCGCCCGGTCTGCTGGCCCGTACCCTGAATGTTTCCCCCGAATCCGGAGTGACAGACGATGATCCGAACCCTTTGCCTGGCCCTGGCGCTCAGCGCCACTGCGCCGGTCGTTGCCGACCATGACCGCACCGCCATTCATCCCGACGCCGAGTCCGTGCAGCCCCTGATGCCGGGCATGACCGCGCCCGCTTTCGAGGTGCGCACGGCCGCGGGCGAGCCCTTCGCCTTCCGTCCCGACGCCTTGGACAAGCCGGTGGTGCTGACCTTCTTCCGCGGTGGCTGGTGCCCCTACTGCAACCTGCACCTGTCAGAGCTGCGCCATGCCGAGGCGCAGCTGCGCGAACTGGGCTTCGAGGTCTGGTTCCTGAGCATGGACAAGCCGGCGGTGCTGGTCGACAGCCTGGACGAGCCGGACATCGGCTACACCCTGTTCAGCGACAGCGAACTCAGCGCCACGCGAGGCTTTGGCATTGCCTTCCAGGTGGACGATGCCACCCTGGAACGCTACGAGGGCTTCGGTATCCGACTAGAAGAGGCCTCCGGACAGGACCACCACGTGCTGCCCGTGCCGGCCACGTTCATGATCGGCACCGACGGCATCATCACCTTTGCCTACGCCAACCCGAGCTACCAGGTGCGCTTGCACCCGGATGTGCTGCTGGCGGCGGCGAAGGCTTACCAGGCGGATGCGGACCGGCGGCTGAAACGGAACTAGGCTGCAGGCCCACTGGCGGGCTGCCGCAGGCAGCCCGCCCGCCTCACTGCGCGGGATCAGAATTCCGCGCAGCGTTCCTCCGGCACGTCATTGCGCTGCCAGCGATAGCCGTCCACGGCGCCAGATTCGGTCTCGTAGCTGGCCGGCTCCCGGTCGAAGCAGGGGCCGAAGGTGCCGGCCACCGGGAAAAACACCTCACCGTCGATGATGCGCGCCTGGAATTCGGTACCGGCTTCCGCGCCCAGTTCGGTGCTGATTGCCGCGACCCAGGCCTCGTGGTCGAAGGTGTATCCGGTCTCGTTGTGGCGCCGCTCGAACAGTTCGCGCATGAAGTCATCCAGGTTGCGCCGGCCATTGGAGGCCGCGCGGATGCGTGCATTGAGGTCGGCAAAGTACAGGTTGCCGCGCACGTAGGGCATCTCGCGGATGTCGTTGTTGGTGAAACCCACCTCGGTGATGGCCTGGGCCGACATGCCCAGTGCCGGGCTGGTGTAGTAGCGCTCCGGCAGGCGGTCGACGGTTTCGGTGTAGTCGTCCAGGGTTTCGAATCCGCCGCGCAGGGGAAGCACCATCGTGTAGTAGCTGGTCAGCCCTTCACTGAACCAGCTGGTCACGCCCTGTGGCCCCTGCACGCCGCCCACCCACATGTGGATCATTTCGTGGAAGATGGTGCCGCGCGGCGGTTCGCCACCGGTGTCCTCCAGGCCGTTGGGCGGCCCGGACAGCATGAAGGAGCCGCCCAGCGCCGTGCCGGAAAAACGCGGAATCGGGTAGGGGACGATGCGCATGAACACGCGGTAGCGCGGCGGCGGATCGAGGTAGCCGAAAAAGCCACCCAGCCAGGTGTAGCCCCGGGCGGCGCGGGTCATCTCTTCGGTCGGGTCAAAGGGGAAATCTCCCAGCCAGGCGGCGCTGAAGCCGTTGTCATCACCCTGGGCCGGGTAGCGGCCCACCGGACCGGCCATGTACCAGCCATGCCACAGGTCGCCCGGGGCGCCGTCCAGTTCAAACTCGCCTTCGCCGAAGGAAGCAATGCCCGCGGCGTCCTCACCGAATGCAGACAGGTTCCAGCCGACCCGGGAGCGTGTGCTGACAGTGTTTTCCGGCAGCACGAGAAAGGTTGCGCCGGAACCACTCACGCCACCCTTTGAGGGCTTGATGTTGAAGGGCGGACCGCGGCGATCGGTGTGCGGCTCGGTGGCGGCGGTGTAGCGCACCTGCACGGGGAACTGGACTTCACGCTGGGCTTCCCAGTGGCGCAGGTAGGGAAAGCCACCGGCGGCCTCGGAGTCGTCATGGTGTGACAGCGCCACCGGCCCATCGGCGTCTCTGACGGCCAGTTCGCCCATGCGGTCGGCCACGCCATAGGCGCCGACATACACCACGGGTGCGGTGAGTTTCAGCCGGGTTTCGCCGTCTGTCAGGCCGCCATCCAGCGTGAGAACCACGGCGATACCGCTGACTTCGCCGTCGCTGCCCAGGCGGGGTGTCAGTACGGCGTCGTAGCCGATAGGTGTGGCCTCGGCATCTGCCTGTTGCGAAGCGGAATGGGCCAGGACGGGGATGACGAGCAGCAGCGCGGCCAGGGCGGAGAATAGTGTGCGGTTCATGAACGCTCCGGACTATTCGGGGGTGTCGGAAACAGGGGGGCGCCGCCGGCGCAGGGCGTACCAGGCCAGGCCCAGCACGAACCATCCGACCAGCACCGAGTAGGGGCGCCAGTCCGCGCCCAGGCCCAGTGCCAGCACCAGCAGGGCGCAGACCACGCCAGCCCAGGCCCAGGCCAGCATGGCGCGGGGCGCCAGGCGGAATCGGGCGCTTTCATACAGGTCTTTGTGTCGTGTGACCACGCGCGTGGCGGCCAGGCTGGTGGCGCCGTACTTGAGCAGCGTGGGAATGCTCACCGCCAGGAACAGGAACACCAGGTCGAGCGGCAGCAACAGGCCCAGCAGGCACAGGCCGTACACCGTGGTGGTGGCCACCCAGGGCGTGCCGAAGCGCGGGTGCACCCTGGCCATGGCGGCGGGCAGGATGCCGCTGCGGCCCATGGCGAACAGCGAGCGGGAAAAAATCAGGGAGATGGCGTTCAGCGAAGTGCCGATGGCCACGGTGGCGCCGGCCAGGATCAGCGGCTCGCCTGCCGAGCCCAGGGTCTGCCGCGCCAGGTCGAGCAGGGGCGCCTCGCTGGCGGCCAGCGGTCCCGCGCCCAGCACGGCAATCGCCGCGAACGCCACCGAAAAGTAAATGAGCGCTGTCAGGGCGATCGACAGGGCAATGCCCAGCGGAATGGTGCGGCGGGGGTCTTTCACTTCTTCGCCGACTTCGGTGGCCGTTTCAATGCCCAGGAACAGCGACACCATCAGCGCCACGGCGGCCAGAACGCCGCTCCAGCCCTCGGTCAGCATCGGGCTGAAGTGGCTGAATTCCGCCTCGGGCACAGCGCAAACCACCAGCGCCGCGCAGATCGCCAGCAGGATGAACACCATCAGCGCCTGGCCGCGCGCCACCAGCGACACACCCAGCGTATTGAGCGCCCAGAACAGCGTGAACACGGCGAACATGGCCGGTTTGGCCGGCAGGTCCACGGTGCCCGACCAGTACTGCACCAGCACCCAGGCGTACAGCACCAGGGCCGAGGTGCTGCTGGCGATGCGCAGCCAGCCGATGGTGAAGCCCAGAAAAGGGTGCACAAAGCGGCGCGACCATTCGTAGGATGCCCCGGCAACCGGTGCAGCAGAACCCATGAAGGCATAGGTCACGGCGAACAGCACCATGGGGATGACGGCGATGAGCATGGACAGCAGCATGGCTGGCCCCGCCAGCTGAGCGCCCGGCGCCAGGATGGAAAAAATGGCCACGCCAATGGCGGTGCCGGCGCCCAGGGCGATGATGCCCCACAGGGTGATGTCCTTGCGCAGGCCGGGTTCGCTCATCGGATTCAGTGCGTCACCGCGCCGGTCCGGGCGCGCACGAAGGCCCGGATGTCATCGCAGATGGCGCGTCGACTGTCTTCGTGGTCGAACGTCGAATGTCCGCCCTCGAAGCCCCGGATCGAGAAGCGCGCCGGGTCCGTGTCGATCTGGCTGGCGACGTAGCGCGCGGCCATGATGGGGGTGGCGAGGTCGTAAATCCCACCACCGATCCACACGTGCAGGTCCGGGTCGGCGTCCATCGCGGCCTGCAATTGCGGCGCCACCGACAGGTAAGGCAGGTAGCCGCCGTTTCCGCCCCAGTCCCACTGGCCGTTCAGGTGCAGGTTCAGGGTGCGGTAGGGACGTCCGGCGTCGATGCCCAACTGGTCGGTGAAGTACTCGTCGAGCAGTTCACCACTGCTGCGTCCTTCGCCGCCGGGCGCCATCGAGGGGTCGTTGCCCGGTGGCCGCTTGTCACGGTACGCCTCGATCGGGCCGGTGACGCGGGCGTCCAGGCGCCCGACCCGCTGTCCTTCCAGCAGGCGATCGGCGAAGTCCGACCGGTCGATGCGCAGGTTGGCCTCGAATATGGCGTCGCCGTCCATGCCCGTCAGGTCCGCCAGTTGTTGCGCCATTTGCGCCTTGTCCGGCGCGGCGATGGTGTTGCCCTGGTACAGCGCCGCGGCGTAGTCACTCAGTGCAAAGCCCGCGGCCTGGTCGAAAATCGCCGCGGCGCTGCGTCCGGCAGCGTCCACCACGCCGTGGTAGGCCGCGGTGGCGGCGAGGCTGGGCAGCAGGGCGATGTAGGGCAGGTTGTTGCCCACCACCTCGCTGCCGGCGGAAAAATCCAGTGCCGGGGACAGCAGGAACAGGCCGCTGAAGCGGATCGACTCGGCGCGCCCGGCGGTCGCGACCACGCGGGTGCCTCCGTAGCTTTCGCCCATGAGAAACACGGGGTCGCCCTGCCGGTCGTGGCGTTCCAGCCAGTTTCCGATCAGTTGCAGCACCGCGTCCGCATCCTGCGTGATGCCCCAGAAGGCGCCGCCGGCGTCCTCGGTGAACAGGCGGGTATAACCCGTGCCCACCGGGTCGACGAACACCATGTCCACCGTGTCGATGGGGCTTAGCGGATTGGGCGCCAGGCCGCCCTCGGGGTCGTCCGCGGGGCGCCTCACCGGGCCGATGCCCAGGTGCAACGGGGAGGACGAGGCGCCCGGTCCACCGTTGAACAGGAACAGCACCGGGCGGTTCTTGCCGGCGCCCGCGTCGGTTCTCAGGTAGGCCGTGGTGAACATCGTGGCGGCCGGCGCGCCATCCTCGGCGCTCAACAGCATCTCGCCGGCCACCACGTCGTACGTGATGTCCTGGTCGCCGAAGGTGCCGGCGTGGTGGCTGCGCACCGGTTCGATCAGCGGGGCGGTGTCCACGCGGGTGGGGTCGAACCAGCCAGGGGCCGGTTGCGCGGCCAGCGGGGAGCTCACCAGCAGGGCGAAAAGCGGCAGAAGGGGCGCCAGCAGGGGCGCCAGGCCTGGTCGTCCGGTCATCGGGGTCATGGCGTGACAGTCTCCGGGAGGGCGATGTCGATGCCCGGGGCGAAGGGTGCGATGCCCAGGGCGCGGTAGATGGCCTCGGGAACATACAGGTCGCCGCCACGGCTGACCAGGCGGATTTCGCGCACGGCGCTGATGTCCTCCACCGGGTCGCGATCGAGCAGGAAGAAGTCGGCGTGCTTGCCGGGTGCGATGGAGCCCAGATCGGAGGCCTGGTCCAGGTAGCCTGCCGCTCCCAGGGTGGCCATGGCGAGCGTCTCGCCGGCGGGGATGCCGGCGGCGACATACAGTTCCAGTTCCCGGTGCAGCGTAAAGCCGGTACCGTCGTCGGTGCCGGGAAGCAGGGTGATCCCGGACTCATGCAGCAGGGCGATGACGTCGAGAATCCTGTCGAATCCGGCGCGGTAGGCGGCGTCGTCGCCCGGATCCTTCAGGGGAACGAAGGTCCGGCTCCGATACCGCTGGTAGCCGATTGGCATGTGCGACAGGTAGGGCCGGTCGCCTGGCTGGATCTCGCCTGCGCGGCTCAGCATCAGTCGTTCGAGAATCACCGCCGTTGTGTCCTGCGCGGTGCCGTGCTCCTGCATGAGCGCCACGCTGTGGAGGACACGGGGGTTGTCGAGGTCCAGGTCGGCGCCGCGTTTCATGGCCGTCAGGCGCAGGGGCGTGCGCGTGTCCTCGCCCTCCTCCAGCAGCCACCCGAGCATGAGCTGGTTGATGTGGGCGATGGAATCGTAGCCTGCCTCGATGATGTCGTCGGGGTGCACGAAGGCCGGCACGTGACCGGTCACGCCCAGCCCCTGGGCTCGGGCCTCCGCCACCAGCGGCGTTACCCACTCGGGCTTCATGGAGTTGTAGGTCTTGATCTCGTGATAGCCGTTGGCGGCGTACCAGCGCACCGCCTCCAGGGCCTGGTCGAGGGACTCGGCGACCACGCCGAGGCGCACGGAATAGGGGCTGCGGGCCTCGATCATGCCCGCGGGGGTGATTCGCGGAACGGCCAGTTCGCCCTGTTTCGAAGCCTCGCGCAATCCGGCCAGCACCGCGTTGTCGTTGCCCATGTCACGCACGGAAGTGACACCCGCCGCGAGGTAGAACAGGGCGCTGTCCCGGTCGATGTGTGAATGCATGTCGTACAGGCCGGGGACCAGCACGCCGCCTTCACCGTCGATGATCGCTTCCGTGGCCTCGTCGCCCGCGCCGGGGTCGGCGTCGATCGCCGCGATGCGGCCGTTGCGCACCAGCACCGACACCGGCGCGCCGGTGGACGCGGATACCGGGTCGAAAATGCGCACCTGGCGGTAGCGGGTCGGCGCCGTAATGCGGTGAACGAGACTCGCCTGGAGTTCCCGGTGGCGCCGGCCTTCCCAGGCCCTCGCCCAGGCATTGAGCGTCGCCAGTTCCTGTTCGTATCCCGTCCTGACCAGGCCGCCACGCTCCCCGAAACTCGCGAACAGGTCCCCCTGTTCGTCGAGCGCAATGACCTGGGGTTCTAGCTGCAGGCCCGTCAGCTCGTACAGCGTGACCGGCAGGGCGTCATCACCCAGTTCCAGCGTGTCCAGGGTGTTCAGGTGCATGCGCCCCGAGGGCAGCACGTCGAGTTGGCGCTCCGGGGTCGCGAGCAGGGCCCGTGCATACAGGCCCAGGCTCCAGGGGCTGCCGTCGGCATCCACGTACATCGGCGGGCGATCGGCCGCCACGGTGCCCTGGTCAGCCTGGCTTCGCCAGCTTGCCTCGCCGGCCTGCCACCGGTAGGACTCGTCCACGGTGGCGCCGAACAGGGACGAACCCCGGATGGTCCAGGACCGGGGAAAGCCCTGGTCGTCGAGAACGATGTGTTCGTCCACCTTGGGTCCGCGTCCATTGTTGTCAACGCGGTAGGTCACCTTCACCTCGTCGCCCTGTCGCTCCCAGTCCAGCGTTCCCACGACCTCGTCGTTGGACAGGACCACCAGGCGCTCCGCGGCGTCTGCCGCGGTCACGGGCTGAAGGGCGAGCAGGACAAGGCAGAGGCACGCAGTGGTCCGGCGTGAAAAATTCGGATTCTGGCGGCGTGATCGGGTCATCGGATGTTCGGCCTGGACGGGTCGGCGGTGCAGCTGGGTCGGGGCGTCTTTCAGACGCTGACAGACGGGGTTCGGGACTGGCTCGGGTAGTGTTCCAGGCCTTCGGAGAACCGCGACAGCGCGTCGTCGAGTTCATCGTCGGGCAGGGCGAAACCGATACGCACGTGGCCTGCCGCGCCGAACAGCTCCCCGGGCACGACGATAACCCCCAGGTGGTCGGCCAGCCAGTCGGAAAAAGCCTGCGTGTCCTCGATGTGCGCCAGGCGAGGAAAGGCGATGCAGCCGAAGTCGGGCATGGCGCCGCTGACCAGCCCCTGCCGGCGCCAGCGGTCGAAATGCCGTTGCATCACCGGCCGGGCCCCGGCCATCACGCCATGCCAGTAGCCGTCGAAGGTCTCGTTGTCTTCGAGCACCAGCGCCGCGACGGCATGGGCCAGCTTGGATACGCCGAATTCGAACTGGTCGGCCAGTGCGCGCACCGGGGCGAGTACGTCCGGGTCCGCCACGATCCAGCCGCAGCGCAGGGTGCTCAGGCCGTAGATCTTGGTCAGGCTGCTGACGCTGACCAGGTGGGGCGAAAGCTGGGCGGCATGATGGGTCCGGGCGTCGGGGTTCGCGTAGCCCCCGTAGACCTCATCGACGATCACCTTGATGCCATGGCGGGCGGCCACGTCGGCGACAGCGCGCAGGGTCGCGTCATCCACCAGCATGCCGGAGGGATTGTGCAGGTTGGTCAGCACGATCAGCCGGGTGTTGCCCTGGATTCGGCGTTCGATTTCCCCGGGGCCGATTTCGAAGCCGTCACCGATCCGGTCAAAGTGGTCGACTTGGGCGTGACAGGCCCGCGCGATGTCGGTGAACAGGTCGAAGCCGGGGGATTCGACCAGCACGTGGTCACCCGGTGCCAGGTAAGCGCGGTAGAGCAGCGACAGCGCGCCCGTGGCCCCGGTGGTTGACAGGATGTGATCCTGCCCGACGTCGTAGGCCCTGGAAAGCTGCTCCATGACGAAGGGATTGCCGGATACGAAGACGCTGGTATACCGCGACGTGATGGGTTCGGCGAAACCGGCCTCGACGGTCCGGCGCAGCAGTTCGACGGGCTCCTCCACGGAACTGCCGAACAGGTTGGCGGTCTCCAGGTGCGAGTGCCGGGCGCGCCGCACCGCACGCCGCACCCACTGGGCGAAGGCTTCGCCGCCGGTAGCCGTGATGTGGGTGGGGCGTGTCATTGCGCGGCGTCGATCTCGGATTCCCTGACCATGCCGAAATAATCTACTCAACTGGCACGAATTAGCTATCCAATCTCTGCGTCAATCCCGGCCGCTTGCGCATAATCTCTGCGCTTTGTGCGCCCGGGCCAGCCTGAAGCATGCGCAGGCCTTGCCGTGATCCCGGAAACCCCGCCTCAGTCCTCGCCAGGCGCCCGCGCATCGTCGATGAACGCCTTGAAATCCGCCAGCAGGTCGCGGCGCACCCGGGTTTCCGTGTACAGCATGTGGCCGCCGTCGTAGCAGCTGTTGCGAATCCGTTCGCGCAGCGGGGAAGGCGTTGCCGCGACCTGCTCGTCCAGCGCCGCGCAGGAAGCGCTGTCGTACAGGCCCCGGATGTTCCACACCAGCAGATCGCGGTTGCGCGACATGGCGCGAACCAGCGGCGGCGGGCGGGGCGGCGCGGCGCCTTCCGGCGGCCGGGTCTTGAACTTCATGGTCATCCAGTCGGTGTAGATGCCGTACAGGGGGCCGCCGGCGCCGGAGGTCACGTCGGTCAGCGGGGCAGGATGGAAGCCTTCACCGAAGGGGCCCTGGTAGAGCAGGTCGCTGCGGTAACCCAGGGTGTCGCGCAGGTACCTCACCAGCCTGGGGTCGGTGCCCTGCATGAGGTCCAGCATCGGGGCCAGGCTGGGATCGCGGGTCGGCACCCACAGCCGGGAGAGGTCCCGCCGCGGAAAGGTCATGCGGTAGTCGTAGTTGCCCAGTTCCAGGTCCAGGTCGTCGAGCAGGCGGTCCGCAAAGGTCGTGCCCGTCAGCGTCAGCGTCGTCTCGTCCACGAAGGCACGGTCGACGCCCGTGTGATGCTCGATGCCCTCAAGCACCGATTCACGTTCCCCGGTATCGAGTTCGTCCAGGCGGGCGAGCGCCGGCGCGTAGACCTCGCGTGCCCAGGTGTTCGCGGCCTCGATCGCGTCGGCGCGTGACAGAGCCTGCAGTTCGGGATGCAGGCGGCCGTGGTGGTGCGCGGCCGCCGCCCAGGTCGGAACCCGCAGGGCATCGAGCAGGGCAGGCGACACGTCCTGCCCGGCGTCGTAGTTGCCGGAGATCAGAATCACGCCCGACAGCCCGGCTCGCCGGCGTTCCAGGGCGTCTGCCACGCCCATGGCGCGGTCCGCGCCATAGCTTTCACCGGCGATGAACAGCGGGGCGTCCCAGGCATCGAAGCGGGTCCGGTACAGGCGGATGACCTCGGCGACGGCCTCGATGTCACCGCGGCGGGTGTACAGCAGGTCGCGGTTTTCCAGCGAGGTGGCCCGGCTGTAGCCGGTGCCCGGCGGGTCGACGAACACCAGGTCGCTGACCGCGAGCCAGCTGTCCGGGCGATCCACCAACGGCCCCGGGGGACGCTCGATCCATTCGGGGTAGGTGTCGGGTGCGTCCAGGCCTACCGGGCCGAAGCCGACCAGGTTGACCTGGGAAGAACTCGCGCCCGGGCCGCCGTTCCAGATGAAGGTCAGCGGGCGCGGCGCCTCCCCGCGGCGCGGTTCGGCCACGTAGGCCACCACGAACACCCTTCCCAGGAGCTCGCCGGTCTCGTTGTCGAGCAGCGGCAACATGCCGGCGCGGGCCTCGTAGACGCGTTGGCGACCCTCCAGTTCCGCCTCGTGTCGGGTGATGACGAATGCGTCCGGCGAGGTCACGACCTCTTCGGCCTGGCTCGCCGCGGCCGCCAGGGACAGGCAGGCCAGGCACAGGGCAGGGATGGCGGCGTATTTCATGGTGTCAGTCCCTCGATGAACTCGATGATGTCGCCGGCCAGCACCGGGTGGGTTTCCTCGTCGCGAAATGAACCGTGACCGGCGAAATAGCAGCGCAGCGTGAAATTGGCGGCCATCGCACCGGGCATTCGGCCCAGCCTGGCCTCGTTGCCGGCGCAGCTGTTCAGGGCGTCGTACACGCCGGCCTCGATGAAGACCCGCAACCCGGGGTTGATGTCCATGGCCCGGCGTACCCAGGGCTCCTTGCCCGGCGGCCCGCCGTCGGTCGGCGGCTTGCCGTCCCCGCTGTCGTAGTTCCATCGTGCGCCGACGTGGCGGTACTCGGGGTCGGTGACGGGCTGGTACCCGGCCTCGACCGGGAGGTACGGCAGGTCCGTTGCGTAGCCGAGGGTTACCCGCAGGTATCGCGACCGGGCACGGTCAATGACCGCCGTGTCCGACGAGGTCGATTCGCCGGGCGCGATGCGCATGTCGAACAGGTTGATTCGCTGGCCCTCGCCCGGCGCCATGGCTGAGCGGAAATCGCCGGTGGAAATCACCAGGGTTTCCGTGTCGATCAGTTCGCGCGGATAGCCGGTGTGAAGCGCCAACGCGTCGGCGACGGCTTCGCGCTCTTCGTCCGGAAGGTCGTCGATTCGCGCCAGCGCGGGCGCGTATGCTTCCCGCGCCCAGGCGTCCGCCGTATTCCAGGCCGTGGTTTCGTCGCTGCCGACTTCGGGCGCCAGTCGCCCGTGGCTGAAGGCCGTGGCCGCGAAGTCCGGAATCCGGTGCGCGGGCGAGGTGGCGGCATCCAGGAACTCGTCGGCCAGCCCCATGCCGCCCGAGGTCAGCACCAGGGCGGTGACCCTGCGGTTGGACTGTTCCAGCAGTTCGGCCGCGATACCCGCGCGCCAAACGCCGTAGCTGTGACCGTTGAGAATGATCGGCCGGTGCTCGGCGTCGTGCAGGGCCACCCAGACACGGATGAACTCGGCCATGGCGCGGGCATCACCGCGGGTGCCGTAGAACTCCTGGGCCAGTTCGGGCCGGGCGGCACGGCTGAAGCCGGTGCCCACGGGGTCCACGAACACGAGATCGGCCACGGGGAGCAGCGACAGGTCGTTGTCGGCGACTTCACCCTGATCCGTGATGCGCTTGGGCCCGTACGTCAGGTTCATCTCGATCGCCGGCCCACTGGGTCCGCCGCCCCAGGAGAACATGATCGGTCGCTGGTCGTCCTGGCCGGCCACGCTGTAGCTGACGTGGAACATGCGGCCGCGCAGTTCACCGCTTTCCATGGCGCTGATCGGCAGGCGCCCGGCCTCGGAGACATAGCGGACGGTCGTTCCCCGGATCGTCGCCGTGCCTTCCTTCTGAACGGTTTCCGGTTCGCGGTCAGCGCCATCGGCGCAGGCATCGGCCGTCACCAGGGCGACGGTCGGGACGCACAGGAGCATGAACAGGGACAACAGGCGGCTCATGGGGAATTCCTCGATTGCTGGTGCAGGTAGCGGGCGGATGCCAGGTCCTGGACGATGTGACCCAGGGACTTGTAAACGGTGACCGCGTCGGGGCTTTCACGGCCCGGCGCGGTGCCATTGATGACTTCGCCGATCTCGGCCCGGATGACGGATTCGTCCACCCCCAGGGTGTCCATGGCGCGAATCAGTTCGGCCGAGGCCGCCAGGGCCGATGGCCGGTATTCGACGTAGTAGTACGCTCCGGTGACGAATCGTGGATCGATCTCCACCGGGCCGGCATGGCTGGACCCGACGGCATTGACGTGGGCGCCGGGGCGCACCCAGTCGCGCATCAGGATCGGCTCGGGCGAGCCGGTCACGGTGCAGATGATGTCCGCCCGGGCCGCTTCGCGGGGGTCGGCCACTGCCCGGATCTCCAGGTCCATTTCGTCGTTCATGCGCGCCGCGAATTCGCGGGTCGTGGCGGCATGGCGTCCCCAGATCTGCGCCTGCCGGATCGGGCGCACGTGGGGCAGCGCCCGCAGGTGGGATTCGGCCTGGGTGCCGCAGCCGAAAACGGCCAGTGTTTCGGCACCGTCGGGCGCCAGCACGTCGGTCGCCATGGCGCTGTTGCACGCGGTACGAATCTTGGTCAGTTCGTGTGCGTCCGCCACGCACACCACCGATCCGGTTTCCTCCTCGAACAGGATGACCAGTCCGCGGTGCGCTGCGCGCCCGTTCTGTTCCGGGTCGTGGAAGACGCTGAACACCTTGGCGCCGAACCCGGGCGCGTCGGTGGCCATGCCGGGCATGAGGGCGAACAGCCTGCCGTCGCGAACCGGGATGATGCTGCGCAAGGGCTGGGGACGCTCGTCGGCGGACAATGCGCCCATGGCGGTGCGCAGGGCCTCGATGCAACCGGCCTGGTCCAGGTGCTCGGCGACCTGGGCCGCGTCGTAGGCGGCGAAGGCGGTCACCGGCGGGTGACCAGGGCGCGCAGGTCATCCGCCATGGCGCGGGCGCTGCTTTCGATCGAGTAAGCCATGTGGCCGCCGGGATAAAACACCACGTCGACCTGTTCCCGCGGCCAGCGCGCCTGGCGTGCCAGGTAGCGCGATGCCCCGGCCGTGGTCATGGTGTCCTGGTACCCGGCCGAGACCAGCACGCGGGCGCCGGGATGCGACTCGAGAAGTGCGTCCAGGGCGTCACCGTAGGCATAGTGTGAAAACGGGGACTGGCCTTTCCATTCCCAGGCGGCCAGGCCTCGGACCGGGGAGCCGAGCAGGTACTGCTCGGCCGAGGGCACGCCCAGGTTATCGACCAGGTAGTCGAGATAGGCCTCGGCCAGGCGCGCCGGCAGCCCGCCGGAGGGATCGGGCGGCGGCGTGCCGGCCGCTGCGCCCTCGACCTGGGCGGGGCCGACATAGCGTCCGTCGGCGCGCCCGATGATCAGGCCCTCGTCGCGGAACAGAGCACGGCGATACTGCTCCTTGCTGACCCGCAGGCGTGATGCCACGAACACCTCGGCATCGAGGCCGGTTAACGCTTCCAGGCGCTCGGAAAGGGGCTGCAGGCGCTCTGCCGGCAAGGCGTTGCCCTGGAACAGGGCCTGCAGGTATTGCGTGCCGGCAAAATCCCAGGCGGACTCGACGAAAGGCGCCAGTTCCTGGTCCTGCCCGGCCAGGCCGTGATGCCAGCCGATGGCCGCCAGGGTGGGCAGGGAAACCACGTAGCTGATGATGTTCATCGGGCGCTGTGCATACTCGATGATGTTCACGGCCTGGCCGAACAGGACCACGCCGTCGACCAGGACGGGCTCGGCGAGCGCGGCGAGTTGGCCCGCGGTTTCCACGGCACGGTTGGTGCCGTAACTCTCGCCGAACAGGTAGACGGGATCGCCGCGGCGGTCATGGGCGTCGAGCCAGCCGGCGATGAAGGCCGCCGTCTGCTGGGCATCGGCGACGATGGAAAAGTAGTCATCGAGCGGTTTGCCCGGAACGGCCCGGCTGAAGCCGGTGCCCGCGGGGTCGAAAAACACCAGGTCGGCGACATCGAGCAGGGCGTGGGGGTTGTCCACGACCGCCGCCGCCGCGACGTCTTTCGACAGGTCCTCCGAAAACGCGACCCGTTTCGGGCCGGCAAAGCCCATGTGCAGGTAGACCGAGGGAGAAATCGGTCCGCCGTTCCAATAGAACACCACCGGCCGTCCTTCCGCGGCTGTCGCCTCGGCCACGTAGGCGGTGCTGACGATGTTCGCGCCGGGCGCGCCGTCGCCGTCCGCCACGGCGAGCTGGTCCACCATGGCGGTGTAGCGGACGCGCTGTCCGTTGAACACTCCTTCGTGCCGGCTGACCACCGGGAAGGCAATGCCGGAGACCGCGGTCCGGTGAGGATCGGGTTCGGCCCGGGGGGCGGAACTCGCCGTGGTGTCCTCGGTCACCGGCGAGGGCGCGCAGCCCACGATGGCGAAGGCCAGGGTGAATGCGGGCAGACGCCCGGTGCGGAAGGTCATGGCGCGCCTCCAGTCAGGGGGTTTCACCTTATGACCGGACCGGGAAATTTGCTATGCCGCTTCAAAGGCCCCGTGCCGGCCGTGTGCATAAACTAGACCCGTAACGGGCGCCGGCGAACATGATTTAGTCAGCCTGGCCGACCTGCACCCCGGTCAAGGGGATTTCGGTGGTGGACTTGAGTTCGATCAGGGTCACGGTGGACTGGATGTCCTGTACCCCGGGCAGCTTGAGAATCGTGTCGAAAATGAACTTCTGGTACCACTCCAGCGAGCGCGCGATGACCTTCATCACGATGTCCATTTCACCGAACACGGTGTGACATTCGAGGATCTCGGGAATCAGCTGAATGTCGCGGACGAATTCGGCGCGCTGCTCGTCGGTCAACGTGGCCATTTTCAGATAGGCCCATATGTACAGGCTGGACCCGAACTTGGCGCGGTCCAGCACCGCGACCTGGCGCTGAATGTAGCCTTCGTCCTTCAGGCGCTGCAGGCGTCGCCAGCAGGGCGATTGCGACAGGCCGACCCGATCAGCCAGTTCCGTGGTGCTGATCGAGCAATCTTTTTGCATCTGTTCCAGGATGCGGAGGTCAAATCGTGACAGGGAATCCGACATTGGCATAGCCTATGTTTATTCCCGGGGAAATTCAAACAAGGTATGCGGCGCTAGGCGATTACCCTAGTTGTTTCATCCAAGGGAACGTCACGATGCAACTCAGTCGACGTCAATGGCTGTTGTCCACCGGCGCCCTGCCCATTGCGGTAAGCACGCTGCCCGGGACCCTCCAGGCCGATTCACCGCCCCCCGGGGCCGCCGACATCGTCTTGCCGGACCGGGAGTCCTTCGCGCCCCTGCAGGGCGTCTATCTCAATGCCGGTTCACAGCACCCGGTCAGCCTGGCGGCCCTGGACGCTGCCCGGCGCTACCTCGCCCATCGCCAGATGAGCGAGGCGGCGGACGGGTTTCGCCGACCCGACCGGGCGGTGCTGGAAAAGTACGCGCGCCTGGTCAACGCGGATGTCGGGGAGGTGGCCTTCGTGCAGAGCACGACCACCGCCGAGCAGATGTTCCTGCGCGCGCTGGGCCTGCCCGAGTCAGGTGGCCACATCGTCACCGACACCCTGCATTTCTTCGGATCCCTGCCGCTGTATGCGGAAATGGAAAAACGCGGGGTGGAGGTGACCTGGGTCCGTGAACGGGACGGGCGCATCCCCCTCGAGGCGATGCGCGAGGCCATCCGGCCGGATACGCGGCTGGTGGCGCTTTCGTCCGTATCCACCATCAACGGCTTCCAGCACGACCTTGAGGTGGTCTGCGCCATGGCCCACGAGGTCGGCGCCCTGGTCTACGCTGATATCATCCACCAGGCCGGCTGCATGCCTCTGGACCTTCACGCCAGCGGTGTCGATCTCGCCGCCGGCGCCAGCTACAAGTGGCTGATGGGTGAATTCGGGCTGGGGTTCCTGTACGTGCGCAAGGACGTGCTGCCCCGGCTGCAGCGCCGCAACTTCGGCTACTACGGCATGAACGCCTTCCAGAGCCACATCTATCCCTTCGATCCGCCCGGGGAGACCATCGTGGATTACGGGTTCCGCGAGGACGCCACCGGCGCGTTCGCGCTGGGCACCCATGCCCACGTGCCGATCATGGTGCTCGACAAATCCCTGGACTACCTGCTTGGCGTGGGCGTCGAGAACATCCAGGCACACGCGCAGAACCTCACCGGGCGCCTCAAATCAGAGCTTCCCGAACGCGGCTTCGAGATGATCACGCCGCCGGAGTCGACCTCGCCGATGGTCGCCTGCGCCCTGCAGGATGCCCGCGGCACGCTGGGCGAAAGGCTGAAGGAGGCCG
>JAUIJU010000045.1 GCA_030431095.1 Gammaproteobacteria bacterium
GTGGCGCTCGCGGTGGCCGTCGTGGACACGGAAAAATTCGCCGATGCCGGCCTGGTGGGCCTGGACGACGTCCTGCCCTTTGTGCCCGGCGTTTCCGTGCTCAGCGGGGGGCGACCCTACTTCAGCCAGGTGTACATGCGCGGCATCAATGCTGTCCTCGCCGTCGGTGTGACCAGTTACTACGACGAGATTCCCTTCGGCTCGTCCACCATCTACACCAACAACGCGCCGCTGGACGGCACGTTGCTGGACCTGGGCACCATGGACGTGCTCAAGGGTCCGCAGGGCACCCTGTATGGCGCCAGCGCCATCGGCGGTCTGCTCAAGTACAACACCCGCGACGCTTCGCTGGAAACGTGGAGCGGCAGCGCGTCAGCCAACCTCTCGGATACCAGCAAGGGCGGCTTCAATCAGTTGTACCGGGCCAACCTGAACGGTCCGATCGTCAAGGACACGCTGGGCCTCAGTGTCACCGTGTTCTCCGAGGATAACGACGGCTACATCGACAACCCCGTGATCGGTATCGACAACTGGGATGCCTATGAGTACTACGGTGGCTCCGGCAGCCTGCGCTGGGTGCCCACCGAGAACCTGGAAATCAAGCTGCAGGGCATGTACCAGAATGCGACCCAGGACGGGGCCTCCACCATCCAGGCCAACTTCGCCCAGGACATGCTGCAGCCGGGCCTGGGCGCCCTGGAACCCTGGTACGGTGAATACGCCACCGGCGAGGCGGACATCAATCCCTCGGAGTACGAAGCGGAACTGCTGGGCCTGACGATCAAGTACGACACCGGCTTTGGTGAGTTTCTGTCGGTGACCAGCAAGCAGGAAATGATGTTCGTGCAGAACTCCGACCTGACCGTGCCTTTTGCCAGCTACGCGGACCTGTTCTTCCCCGAATCCGCGCCGCATACCCAGGCCATTTTCATTGGCGACCTGGGATTTGAAAAGGTGACCCAGGAATTTCGTCTGACCTCGGAGTCCAACCAGCAGTTCGAATGGATCGTCGGGGCGTATTACACCAAGGAGGACGGCCACAACATCCAGGACCTGGAGGTGACCCCGGCCGTGCCGCTGTTCTTCGCCAATTTCCCGTCCACCTACAAGGAGACGTCGGTCTACGCCACCGGTACCTGGTACTTCACCCCGGACTTCGACGCCAGTGTGGGCCTGCGCTACGCCGACTACTCCAACGACGTGGAACTGGAAGCGGTTGGTCCCCTGGTGGCGCCGCTGCCCTACAGCAAGATCAACGATGACGTGACCAACTTCCTGGTCAATGTGCGCTATCGCCCCAGCGATAACGTCTCGCTCTACGGCCGCGTGGCCAGCGGCTACCGGCCCGGCGCCGCCAACTTCCTGTTGCTGGACGTGGACGGCACCCCGTTGACCGATCCGCTGCTGCGCCCCGACGAGCTGATCAGTTACGAAATCGGCGTCAAGGGTTCCAGCGACAATGGCCGCTTCACCTACGACCTGGCTGCTTTCCACATCGACTGGGAGGACTACCAGGTACGCGTCAGTGTGGGTGGTGTCAGTGTCGGTGCCAATGCAGGCAAGGCGACCAGCGACGGCATGGAGGCGGCCCTGGGCTTCGCCGTGACCGACAACCTGGTGCTGACCGGGTCACTGACCTGGACCGATGCGAAAATGGCGCAGGACGAGCCGACCATCGGCAGCCCGAAAGGCGAGCGCCTGCCGCTGACACCGGAATGGCAGGCCGCACTGGATGCCGAGTACAGCTTTTCGCTGGGCGATCTGCCGGCCTACGTGGGCGCCGCCTGGCGCTATAAGGGTGAGATGTCGGCCGGTTTCGGCGGCTATACCGGTTCCGACGGCGTCTACTACGCACCCTCGGCGCCGCGTGTCGATATTCCCAGCTATGACCTGGTGGACCTGCGCGCCGGCGTGAGCGTGGGGGCATTCGACTTTTCGCTGTACGTGACCAACGTGTTCGACGAGTGGGCCTACACCAACTTCACGCCCAGCCTGGCCGGTGTCTCCACCGGTACGCCGACCCGTCCGCGCACCGTGGGCGGGGTAGTACGCTGGAACTTCTGAGGCGTACGCTGCGTGTTTGTGCCGGGGCCCGTTCGCGGGCCCCGCTGCGTTTTCACCGGGGTTTTTTCTACCCCGTACCGACCACCCGAACCTGATCACGGTGCCCGCCATGACCCAACGAATGCAGCTGTTCAGCCTGTTCATCGCCGTGGCGATGTTCACCGCTCCCGCCTATGCCGACGACGAATCGGCAGCCATCGACGTCCTGGTAAAACGCGCCATGGACGCCTTCGACGCTCCCGGCGTGACCGTGGCCGTCGTGAAGGACGGCGAGGTGCGGCACAGCGCCGGCTACGGTGTTTTGAAGGCAGGCGAGCGTGGCACGGTAGACGCCGACACCCTGTTTCAGATCGGCTCGGTGTCCAAGGCCTTCACCGCCGCGGCCCTGGCCCTGCTGGCCGACGAGGGCAAGCTGGGCTTTGATGATCGGGTGATCGACCACCTGCCGGAGTTCCGGCTTCACGACGCCTGGGTAACGCGGGAGTTCACGGTCCGCGACCTGCTGACCCACCGCAGCGGCCTGCCGCTGGGTGCCGGCGACCTGCTGATGTTTCCCGAGGGCGAGACCAGCCGCCAGGAAATCATGGAAGCGCTGCGCCATTTCGCGCCGGCGAGCAGCTTCCGGTCGAAGTATGACTACGACAACTCGCTCTACATCGTGGCCGGCATCGTGGTCGAGCGTGTGTCGGGCGAGTCCTTCGAGGACTTTCTCGAGCAGCGCCTGCTGCAGCCCCTGGGCATGGACAACTGTACGGCCAGCTTCGGCCGTGCCACTTCACGGGCCGACAAGGCGGTGCCGCACCTGGAGGTCGATGGCGACATCGTCACCACCTACACCGGCCTGAAGGGCGACACCGGCTCGCCTGCCGGTGGTATCACCTGTGACGCGCCGGGCATGGCCCGCTGGATGCAGTTCATCCTGGACGGCGGCGTGACGCCGGAAGGCGAACGGCTGCTCAGCGAGGCGCAGTTCGCCCAGTTGCTGGCGCCGGTCACGCTGACCGCGACGCCCGGCTACCTCTCGACAAACAACGGCGCCGAACTGTCCGCCTATGCCCTGGGCTGGAGCATCTCGACCTTTCACGGCCAGCCCATCCACTCGCACGGCGGCGGCCTGCTCGGCATGACCACGCACCTGGCGCTGTGGCCGCGCGCGGGCCTGGGCGTTTACGTGAGCAACAACCTGATGTCGCCCCTGCCGCGGCCGCTGGCCTATGACATCGCCGAGCTGTACCTGGACTCGGAAGACCCGGACTGGATCGGCGTGATCGACGAGCTGTGGCAGGCGCGCCTGCAAGCCGGCGCCGACGCGGTGGCCCAGTCCATGGAGCGCCGTGACGCCGACAGCACGCCCAGCCTGGCGCTGGCCGACTATGCGGGCACCTACCGTGACGCCTGGTACGGTGATATCACCCTGGCCCTGGAAGACGACGGCCGGCTGTGGTTTCGCTCCGGCCGCAGTGCGCGCCTGGTGGGCCCGCTGGAACACTACCAGTACGACACGTTCATCGTGCGCTGGGAAGACCGCAGGCTGAACGCCGACGCGTACGTGAGTTTTACCCTGGCGCCGGAAGGCAGCATCGAGGGCATCCGCATGAAAGCCGTATCGCCGACCACCGATTTTTCCTTCGACTTCCACGATCTCGACCTGCGCAAAGTGGTCGCGCCCGCGCCAGTGGATGATGCAGGGGGTCGCTAGGTCGTGATCCAGCCCGACTGGACCTTCGCCATCTGGGCGATGCTGGCCGCGCTGGCCGCGCTGGGATTCTGGAGCGACCGCACGCGGCTGGGCCGTAACGTCTCGGGCCTGGCCATCGTGCTGGCCACGGGCATGGTGCTGTCCAACCTGGGCGTCGCGCCCAGGCAATCGCCCGTCTACGGCGTGGTGTGGAGCACGCTGGTGCCGGTGGCCATTCCGCTGCTCCTGCTCAAGGCAAACCTGCGGCGAATCCTGGCCGAGACCCGCGGCATGCTGCTGCCCTTCACGCTGGGTGCGGTGGGCACAACGGCCGGCGCACTGCTGGGCTACTGGCTGCTGCCGCTGGGTGAACACGCACCCGAACTGGCTGGTGTGTTCAGCGCCACCTACATCGGTGGTTCCATGAACATGGCGGCGGTCACCCAGGCAGTGAACCTGGATCCGGCCCTGGCCACGGCCAGCGTGGCCGCGGACAACGTGGTGGGGGTCATCTACCTGGGCCTGCTGGCGCTGGCGCCGTCCATGGCGTTCCTGCGGCGCTGGCTTCGCGCAGATGCGGCGCCTTCGGTGGCGGATCGCACGGGCGCGGCGGACCCTGCGCCGGCGCGGAACGATCCTGTTGATGCGCCCGCGCCGCTCGACCTGGTACACATCGGGGTGGCGCTGGCCATTGCATTCACCCTGTGCGCCCTGGGCCAGGTGCTGGCCGCCTGGGCCGGCCTGGGCGGCTACGCCATCCTGTTCATCACCGCGCTGGCGGTGGGCCTGGCCAACCTGTTTCCGCGGCAGCTTGCACGGCTCAAAGGCGACTACGAAATCGGCCTGTTCTTCATGTACCTGTTCTTCGCCGCCATCGGCCTGAGCGCCGATGTGGCGGCCATGATCACCTCGGCCCCGGTGGTCGCGCTGTACGCTGCGGTCATCGTGGCGTGCCATGCCCTGGGGGTGTTCGGCCTGGGGCGGTTCCTGCGTACCGACCTGATGGACTCGGTGATCGCCTCCAACGCCTGTTCCGCGGGCCCGGCCAGCGCGGCGGCGATGGCTGCCGGCAAGGGACGCCCCGACCTGGTCGCCCCGGCGGTGTTGCTGGGTGTGCTTGGCTACGCCGTGGCCAATTTCATCGGTATCGGACTGGCCACCTGGCTCGGCTGAAGCGAACCTAGCGCTGGTGCAGCCAGCCTGGCAGCAGGGAAGCCGGCTCGAAGTCTTCCCCGACCGTCACCATCGCAATGCCCAGTGCCTCGAGACGTTCGCTGAGCGCTCCACTGCGCACCGCCTCGAACAGGTCCGTGGCGCCACCAAGGTGCTCGCCCCCGATGTAGATCTGCGGCATGGTCGTCGCGCCGGTGTCACGGTGCAGGAAGACGCGTAGCCTGCCACCCAGGCCGTCTTCCTGGAAGGCGACGGCGTCCAGGTCCAGGCTGCGGTAGGGAACGTCCAGCTTGCTGAACAGTTTGCGCACCGACCAGCAGAACTCGCACCACTCCAGGGCGAACAGGACCACCGGGTGTTCCGTGTCGTCGATGGCGGCACGGGCCACGCGCTCGGCCTCCGGGTCCACTTCGAGCAAGGCAGGCTTCGCTGCCGGCGCCTTCATTGCGGCGGTTTTCGGGGCGTCGAATCGCGCGAACGCGGTAGAGCGTGAGATCTCCAGCTCTTCATCGGTCATCTCCACCGGGACGTCCTCGAACACCGGCGTGGACAGGTAACGCTCGCCGGTGTCCGGCAGCATGCACAGCACATTGGCGCCCTGCGGCGCGCGCCGCGCCACGCTCAGCGCGCCCACCAGGGTGGCGCCGCCTGACACGCCGCAAAAAATACCTTCCTTCGACGCGAGGTCGCGCGTGGCCTGCAGGGCCTGGTTGCCGTCGATGGGCAGGATCTCGTCCACGCGACCGGCGGCCAGGGCTTCCTCGGTGAGGCGCGGAATGAAATCCGGCGACCAGCCCTGCATCAGGTGCGGACGGAACAGCGGGTGGCTGCCGTCCGGCGAGCCGTCGTCTTTTCGCGCCTGAGGTATGCCGCTGCCCAGCAGTGGGGAGTTGTCCGGTTCGCAGACCACGATGCGTGTTTTCGGGCTGCGCTCGCGGAGCACCTGGCTGGTGCCCTTGAGCGTTCCCCCGGTGCCGAACCCGGTCACGAAGTAGTCCAGGGAGGTACCGGAGAAATCGGCGAGAATCTCCTCGGCGGTCGTTCGCACGTGGGCCTGGGCGTTGGCCTCGTTTTCGAACTGGCGCACCAGGAACCAGCCGTGGGCCGCCGCGAGTTCTTCCGCCTTGGCCAGCATGCCGCTGCCCTTCAGTTCGGCCGGGGTCAGCACCACCTTCGCGCCCAGGAATCGCAGGATCTTGCGCCGCTCGATGCTGAAGCTTTCGGCCATGGTCACCACCAGGGGGTACCCCCTGACCGCGCACACCATGGCCAGCCCGATTCCGGTGTTGCCGCTGGTCGCCTCGATCACCGTCTGGCCCGGTTTCAGCTCACCGCTGCACTCCGCCGCCTCGATGGTCGACAGGGCCATGCGGTCCTTGACCGAACCCATGGGATTGAAGGCCTCGACCTTGGCCCAGAGGTTGACGCCTGGTGGCCCCAGCCGGTTGATGCGGATGACGGGGGTGTTGCCGATGGCCTGGAGGATGCTGTCGAGCATGTCGTTTCCCGGAGTTGGGTGCCTGCCCGTATTGTAGGGTCTTGCCGGACCACGACGAACGGGCGCCGGAAAACACCCCCGCAATGAAAAAGCCGGCCCAGGGCCGGCTTTTCCGTCGTTACCGCGAACAGGCCTCAGCCCTGTTTCGCTTCCTTCCGGGCCAGGGCCTCGGCGATCACCTCGTCGGCAACCGGTTTGGGCGCTGCCGAGTAGTGGGAGAACTCCATGGAGAACTGCCCGCGACCGGAGGTGATGGTGCGCAGGTCGCCGATGTAGCCGAACATTTCGCTCAGCGGGCAATCGGCCTTCACGCGCACGCCCGTGGCGCCCTTGATCTGGTCCTTGATCATGCCGCGGCGTCGGTTCAGGTCACCGATCACGTCACCGACGTTGTCTTCGGGCGTGAACACGTCCACCTTCATGATCGGCTCCAGCAGCTGCGGCGCCGCTTTCGGGATCGACTGGCGGTAGGCGTTGCGGGTGGCGGCTTCGAAGGCCATGGTGGAGGAGTCCACCGCGTGGTAGGCGCCGTCCTGCAGGGTGAACTTCACGTTCACCAGCGGGTAACCCGCCAGGGTGCCCTCGTCCATCATCCTCTGGAACGCGTTGCCGATGGCCTGCCAGTATTCTCGCGGTACGTTGCCGCCGGTGACCGTGGATTCGAACTCGTAGATCTCGCCTTCTTCACCGGTGAACGGCTCGATCGTGTAGTCGATCTTGCCGAACTGTCCCGAGCCGCCCGTCTGCTTCTTGTGGGTGTAGCTGTCGGTGACCGGCTGGGTGATGGTTTCCTTGTAGGCCACCTGCGGCTTGCCAACTTCCACCTCGATGCCGTGGGTGCGCTTGAGAATGTCGACCTTGATGTCCAGGTGCAGCTCGCCCATGCCCTTCATGATGGACTCGCCCGTTTCCGGGTCGGTTTCCACCTGGAAGGAGGGGTCCTCGGCAATCATCTTGCCCAGGGCGATGCCCATTTTCTCGGTGCCGGCCTTGTCCTTCGCGGCGATCGCGATGGAGATCACCGGGTCCGGGAACACCATCGGCTCCAGCGTGGCCGGGTTCTTCGGATCCGCCAGCGTGTGACCCGTCTGGGTGTTCTTCAGGCCGAGGAAAGCGACGATGTCGCCGGCCTGGGCGCTGTCCAGCTCTTCGCGCGAATCGGCGTGCATCTCGACGATGCGGCCGATGCGCTCAGTCTTGCCGGTGAAGGTGTTGAGCACGTTGTCACCCTTGCTCACCTTGCCGGAATAGATGCGCGTGAAGGTCAGGGCGCCGTAGCGGTCGTCCATGATCTTGAAGGCCAGCGCACGGAACGGTTCTTCCGGGTCGACGATGGCGAATTCGCCGGTCTCGTTGCCTTCCAGGTCGACCTCGGGCTGCGGCGGTACTTCCGTCGGGCTGGGCAGGTAGTCGACCACCGCGTCCAGCACGTTCTGAATGCCCTTGTTCTTGTAGGCGGAGCCACAGAACGTGGGGAAGAACGTCAGGTTGATGGTGCCCTTGCGGATGCACCGCTTGAGGTCTTCGATGGACGGCTCTTCACCTTCCAGGTAGGCCTCGAGCAGGTCGTCATCCTGTTCCACGGCGGTTTCCACCAGCTTTTCACGGTATTCCTCGGCCTTGGCGGCCAGGTCTTCGGGAATCTCGGTGATTTCGAAATTCTCGGGCAAACCGGTGTCGTCCCACACGTAGGCTTTCATGGTCAGCAGGTCGACCACACCCTTGAAACCGTCTTCTTCACCGATCGGCAGCACCATGACCAGCGGGTTGGCGGCCAGCACGTTTTTCACCTGGTCGACCACGTCGTAGAAGTTGGCGCCCAGGCGGTCCAGCTTGTTCACGAAGATGATGCGCGCCACCTTGGAATTGTTGGCGTAGCGCCAGTTGGTCTCGGACTGGGGTTCCACGCCGCCGGAGCCGCAGAACACGCCCACGCCGCCGTCGAGCACCTTCAGGGAGCGGTACACCTCGATGGTGAAGTCCACGTGCCCGGGGGTGTCGATGATGTTCAGACGATGACCGTCCCACTGGCAGCTGGTGGCCGCGGACTGGATGGTGATGCCGCGTTCCTGCTCCTGCTCCATGAAGTCGGTGGTGGCGGCGCCATCGTGCACTTCACCGGTCTTGTGGATCTTGCCGGTGAGCTTCAGGATGCGCTCGGTGGTGGTGGTCTTGCCGGCATCAACGTGGGCGAAGATGCCGATGTTGCGGTACACACTCAGGTCGGTCATGACGGTTCTACACTTCGGTCTGGTTTGGAGGGCGGCGGCCCGCGCGTTCCGCCTGGCGCCCAGTCAACGGGTCGTCCCAATGCACAACGGCGCACTGACGAGCAGGGCGCCGCATCGGAACTCGGTATCTCAGGCCCGCGGATTTCCCTGGGGAAGTCTCGTAATAACTCGCGCGCGGGCCCTCGCGTCGGGCGCGGAATGATAACAGGAAGGCGCGCTGTACGCCAGCGAATACCAACGGCGTTTCGCGGGGTTTGCGGGGGCGGCCGTGCATGGAACTGGTGACCGCGAGTTGCTACATTGCCCGACCATGAACGAGACCGCGACTTCCCGCCACAAGACCCGGGGCAAAGGCTCCCTCGCAATGGCGGCGCCATGGCGCGGCCTGTTCGGCTGGGAACCGGGCAGTCGCCTGCTGGCGGCCGCCATCACGGTTGCGCTGGTGGTCACGCTGGACGACTGGAACCTGTGGATCGGGTTCGTCATCAGCTTCGGATTCGCTCATTACCTGCTTTCCTTCTACTACGCGCGTGGACGCATCGCGTCGCTGGCCAGGGATGCCGGGATGATCGTGCCCTTGCTCGGTCTGGGCATGTTGCTGGCCCTGGTGGTGTTCATGCGCTTCCCGCTGGAGGTCTATTTCGGTATCCACCACGCCTGCAACGAGGCCTACCTGCGGCGTTATCAGCGGCGGGAGGACGGCGGTGGTGGCGCCCTGCCGGCCGCGCGCGGCCTGTTTCACCTGGCCGCCTACCTGTGCATCCTGCGTGCCGATCCGCACGTGGCCGTCATTCCGGAACCGGCGCTGTGGACGGGATTGCTGCTGGCGGGCGCCGCGCTGGCGCACCAGGTCCTGGTCGCCGCCCGCGGCGATGCCGATGGCCTGCGTGGCGCACTGAACGGTTCGGCCGTGGAGTGGCTGGTGCTGATGGCCGTCGGCGCCTCCTTCCTGGTCACGATGACCTTTCTGCAGCTGGTCATGTATCACTTCGTACTGTGGACCATCGTGCCCGTGCCGCTGGTGCTTAAGCGGGGCAGGGGGGCGGTGCTCGAATATGGCCTGCTGACCACCGGGTCATTGCTCCTGTTCATGGTATTGACCGTCCTCCAGGGTCTGGGCGGCCGGGCCGACCTGGCGTTCTGGTACGGGCAGTTTTACCTCTGGTCCTACGTGCACATCACCACGTCCTTCGCCCTGTCTGCCGCCCACCCGGCGTGGATCGTGCAACTGTTCCGTCTCGACCGCGCACCCACGATCCGGTGACGCCGGCCTGGCGCGGTATTCGTGGTAGCATGGCCGCGGAACGGGCCACAGAGTCCGGTCATCGACGTTGATGCGCGAAACGGGGAGGCAACCTTGAATCAGCTGGCCAGACTGCGAACACTCATTGCCCTGTCATTGCTCGCCTTGCTCCTTGCAGGATGCGACAACAGCGCCCTGGTGACGTTCGACGCGCCACCCTCCGTGGCGCCGCAAGCGACCTTTCCCGCCACGGTCAATCACGAGTGGCGCAACCCGGTCACCCTGAGTCCGGCGGACGAGGAAGATGAGCTCGTGTTCGCCCTGGCGCTTCCCGCCGGCTGGGATGTCGGCAATACCGTCAGCTACTCGGGAACCGTGGGCGGCAACCCGGTGAACCTGACCCTGCAACGCCAGGCTGTGGAGATTACCGACAACTTCCGCGACTTCCTGCTGGATGAAGGTGGCGGGCAGGGTGATGTCGACGAGTACGACCAGTTTTCCTGCAGTGGGCCGGGGCCTTTCGCGCAGTACGTGTTGTTCCGTGCGACGACCCCCTTCGCCAACGGCCAGGTGGCGTTGCCCGAGGGAGGAACATTTTCTTTTGACCTGACGGCGGGCGCCCAGCTGGGCGGCTTTACGCTGACGGCGGCACATGGCCTTTACGCCAGCATCGACAATCCCCAGGGCCAGTTTGATCCACTCACCTCCTGTCAGTTTTTCCTGGATGATGCGCCCGGTGATCCGCCGCCGGTCAATATTGCATCCACCCAGATCACCCTGGCGGGCGCTCCGCCTGCGCCGGCGCCGGCGGTGCCGGTGCCGGTCAATGCCGTCTGGCTGGTGGCATTGATGGCGCTGGGCCTGATGGGCACGGGATTCTGGTTCGGACGCCGCAGGCGTGACGATGGCCTTTCCTGACTGAGGGAAGGCGCCGGCGCCGGAGCGTCCCGGCGAGGAGGACCTTGTGGCGCGCACCCTGATTCTGCTGTTCGCCCTGGCGGGCACGTGGCTGGTCTGGTCCGGCCTGTACAAACCGCTGCTGTTCGGGCTTGGCGTGCTCTCGGTGGCGCTGACCTACTGGCTGTGTCTGCGCATGGGGCTGTTGCGGCGTGAAGTCTTCGCCCTGGACCTGGTGCCGCGGCTGCTGGGTTTCTGGGCCTCCCTGGTGGTGGATATCGTGCGCTCGAACCTTGTCGTGGCGCGCATCGTTCTGACACCCTCTTTGCCCATTTCTCCGACCCTGGTGCAGCTCGAGCCGTCGCTGAAAGGGCAGGTCGGCCGCGCCACGCTGGCCAACAGCATCACGCTGACCCCCTCGACGGTGACCCTGGATGCGCACGAAGGCGTTTTCCTGGTGCACTGCCTGACACGCGACAGCGCGTGCGAAATCCGGGACAGCGATATCGGCCGGCGTCTTCGGAACGCCCTGGGGGATCGGTGATTTTCGCGGGCGCCATCGCGGCGATCGCCGTCACCATGCTGCTGGCGCTGGTGCGCGCGCTGGCGGGACCCAGCGTGTATGACCGGGTGCTGGCGGTGAACATGTTCGGCACCAAGACCGTGTTGTTGCTGGCGGCATTCGCCTTCGTCGCCGACCGTGGTGACTATCTCGATCTCGCGCTGGCCTATGCGCTGATCAACTTCATCGGGGTGCTGGCGGTGCTGGAGTTTTTTCGCCAGCGTCGCTGGGGCCACGTACCGCAGGTGGCTGACGGCTCCGACATGCAACCGACACCGCACGCGAACGACCGAACCGAAGGGGACGACAGCAGGGCGTCTTCACCGTGAGCTGGCTGGACTGGGTCAGCGCCATCCTGGGTTGCCTGGGGGGATTCTTCGTGCTGGTCGGCGGCATCGGCGCGCTGCGCATGCCCGACCTGTACACCCGCATGCACGCTTCCAGCCTGACCGACACCCTGGGCAGCATGCTGATCCTCGGCGCGCTGATGTTGCAGGGCGGGGCCAGCCTGGAAACGCTCAAGTTGTGCGCGATCGCGATTTTCCTGTTGTTCACCAGCCCGGTTTCGGCCTACGCCCTGGGCAACGCCGCCTGGCTGTCCGGCCACCGGCCCCTGGAATGGGATCCTGAGCGGGAACAGGACGTCGCCCCGTGATCGCGGTGCTCACCATATTTCTGCTGTGTCTGTGCGTGATCACGGCGCTGGGCGTGGTGCGTGCCGGCAACCTGTTCACGGCGGTCATGCTGATGGGCATTTACAGCCTGCTGATGGCCGCCGTGTTTTTGCTGCTCGACGCGCCGGACGTGGCGCTGACCGAGGCCGCGGTGGGCGCGGGGATTTCCACCGTGTTGCTGTTGTCCGCCCTGTCACTGACGGCGGAAGAGGAGCATGCCGGGGGCATCGAGCCGGTACTGGCGGCCGCCGTGGTGCTGATTACCGCCGCCATTATCTTTTACGCGACCTTCGACAAGCCGCCACTGGGTGACCCCGACGCCCCGGTGCACCGCCACGTGGCCGCCGACTACGTGCCGATGACGCAGGAGCAGGTCGATATTCCCAACGTGGTGACCGCGGTGCTGGCGACCTTTCGCGGCTACGACACGCTGGGCGAGGTGGTGGTGGTGCTGACGGCCGCGATCGGGGTGTTGTTCCTGATCGGGCCCGATGCCCCGCAGGGGCGGCACGCACCGTCCGGCAACCTGGCCGAAGGCGGCCTCAAGCACCACCAGCCGCTGCGCATCGTGGGCAAGATCGCCATCCCGTTCATCATCCTGTTCGCGCTGTACGTGCAGTTTCACGGCGAGTATTCACCCGGCGGCGGGTTCCAGGCCGGCGCCCTGCTGGCTGCGGCCATCATTCTCTACGGCCTGCTGGAGGGGCGTCACGCGGCGGCGTCGGTGATCCACCCGGCGGTGTTGCGGACCATGGCCGCCGGTGGCGCCCTGCTGTTCGGCGGTGTCGGCGTCACCACCATGCTGCTGGGTGGGCGCTTCCTCGAGTACAACGTGCTGCGTGATGACCCCATCGACGCCCAGCACCTGGGCATCCTGGTGATCGAGGCGGGCGTCGGCGTGACCGTGGCTGGTGTGCTGATCTTGATTTACCACGCGTTCGCGGCCCGGGGGCGACCGTGAACCACATACTCAACCTGTTCAATTACTGGGTGTTCGTTCTGCTGTTGATGATCGGCTTTTATGCCGTGATCGCGCGTGACAACCTGGTCAAGAAGCTGCTCGGCCTGTCGATCTTCCAGGCGGCCGTGTTTCTGCTGTTCATTTCCATGGGCAAGGTCAGCGGTGGCACTGCGCCCATCGTGCTGGACGGCGACTGGGACGCGATCTTTTCCAATCCCCTGCCTCAGGTGTTGATCCTGACCGCCATCGTGGTCGGCATCTCCACCCTCGCGCTTGGGCTGGCCATCGTGGTGCGCATCAAGGAGGCCTATGGCCGCATCAGTGATGTCGACGCCCCGGAGCGCAGATCCGGTCCGCCGTGAACCTTGTGCCTCATCTTCCGGCGCTGCAGGTGGTGCTGCCCCTGCTGGTCGCGCCCATTCTCGTGCTCCTGCGCGACGCGCGCCTGTGCTGGCTGGCGGCCCTGGCCACCAGCGTCACGGGGTTGTGCATCGCCATCGCCATCACCGGCCAGGTCCTGGACGGCGAGACGCTGCGCTACGCCATGGGCGGATGGGCCGAGCCCCACGGCATCGGTCTGCGGGTGGACGAACTGAGCACCGTGCTGCTGCTGGTGGTCAACGGCGCCTCCACGCTGGCCCTGCTGGGCGGGCGCGCCAGCCTGCTCGAACAGGTCGGCGAGCCGCGCCAGAACCTGTTGTTCGCCGCCTGGCTGCTGGCCGTGGCCGGGTTGTCCGGCATCCTGGTCAGCGCCGATGCCTTCAACATTTTCGTGTTCATGGAGATTTCCTCGCTGGCCTCCTACATCCTGATTGCCGGTGGCCCCAGCCGGCGCGCGCTGCCGGCGGTATTCAAGTACCTGATCGCGGGCACCGTGGGCGCCACCTTCTACCTGATCGGGGTGGGCATGGTGTTCATGATGACGGGGACGCTGAACATTTCGGACATGGAACTGCGCCTGGCCGAGGTGGGTGACACCAACGTGATCATCGTGGCCGCGGGCTTCATCACCATCGGCCTGGCGCTGAAAGCCGCCGTGTTTCCGCTGCACGCGTGGATGCCCAATGCCTACGCGTTCTCGCCGCACATCGTGACCGCCTTCATCGCCGCCTGTTCCACCAAGGTGGCCCTGTACGTGCTGTTGCGCATGGATTTCTTCGTGTTCCAGAAAAACCTGGTCAATCACGAGTGGCAGTTCGCCTTCGTGCTGATGCCCCTGGCCGCGTTCGGCATCCTGTTCGGTTCCATCGCCGCCGTGTTCGAGCAGAACATCAAGCGCGCGCTGGCGTTTTCTTCGCTCGCGCAGATCGGTTACATCCTGCTTGGTGCCTCGTTGATCACCGTTGCCGGCTTCAATGCGGCGGTGCTGCACCTGTTCAACCACGCCCTGGCCAAGGGCGCGCTGTTCCTGGCCGTGGCCGGTATCGGCATGCGCTTCGCCCACCTGCGCCTGGACGAGGTGCGCGGCGCGGGCCGGCGGATGCCCTGGACGCTGACCGCCTTCGCGGTGGCCGGCCTGAGCCTGGTGGGGATTCCGGGCACGGCGGGTTTCGTCAGCAAGTGGGCGCTGATCCTGGCGGTGCTGGACCGGGGTGGCCTGGGCGTGGCGCTGCTGGTGTTGATCATCGTCAGCTCGCTGCTGGCGGTGGTCTACGTCGGCCGCATCGTCGAGGCGCTGTGGTTCGGTGAACCGGCAGGCAAGGACCAGGCCGTACGCGAAGCGCCGCCCATGATGCTGGTGGCGACCTGGATCGCGGTGGCGGCCAACCTGTGGTTCGGTCTCGATGCCAGCCTGCCGGGTGAATTGGCCGGGCGGGCCGCCGAGGACTTCCTGAGGCACCTGCCATGAGTTCCGGGCTGCTGATCGCGCTGGCCCTGGGCCTGCCCCTGGCAGGCGCCGTTCTGATCGGCCTGCTGGGACGCTGGCCCAACGTCCGCGAAACGGTGACCCTGGTCACGGCCCTGGCGCTGGCGGTCTGCGTCTGGAGCCTGGTCCCCGAGGTCATGGACGGCGCCCGGCCGGTCCTGCGTGTCGGACAGATGATGCCGGGCTTTGTCATCGCCTTCGAGGTCGAGCCGCTGGGCACGATGTTCGCCGCCCTGGCGTCGGGGCTGTGGATCGTCAATTCGGTGTACTCGATCGGTTACATGCGCGGCAACCGGGAGGCCAACCAGACCCGGTTTTACGCCTGTTTCGCGATCGCCCTGGCCGCCACCATGGGCGTGGCCTTTGCCGGCAACTTGTTGACCCTGTTTCTTTGCTACGAGGCGCTGACGGTCTCCACTTACCCTCTGGTGTCGCACAAGGGCGACTCGGCCACGGTGCGTTCGGCGCGTGTCTATCTGGGCATCCTGATCGGGGCGTCCATCGGCCTGTTGCTGCCGGCCATCCTGTGGACCCAGCACCTTGCCGGAACCCTGGATTTCGAGGTCGGCGGTATCCTGGACGGGCGCGTCACCGGCGTGGCCACGGGCTTCCTGCTGGGCCTGTACGTGTTCGGTATCGCCAAGGCGGCGATCATGCCGGTGCACCGCTGGTTGCCGGCCGCCATGGTGGCGCCGACACCGGTCAGCGCCCTGCTGCACGCCGTGGCCGTGGTCAAGGCGGGCGTGTTCACCGTGACCAAGGTGGTGACGTACACCTTCGGTATCGATTTTCTCGCGGGCCAGTCTCACGTGGACTGGGTGACCCCCCTGGCCGCCTTCACGATCCTGGCCGCGAGCGCGGTCGCGCTGGCCCAGAGCAACCTCAAGCGATTGCTGGCGTATTCCACCATCAGCCAGCTGAGCTACATCGTGATGGCGGCTTCCGTGCTGGCGCCCATGTCGCTGACCGGGGCGGCGGTACACATGGTGTCTCATGCCTTCGGCAAAATTACGCTGTTTTTCGCGGCCGGCGCCATTTACGTGGCGTCGAAGAAAACCGAGCTCTATCAACTGCATGGTATCGGCCGGCGCATGCCCTGGACCATGGCGGCATTCACGCTGGGGGCCCTGTCCATGATCGGCGTGCCGCCGACCGCGGGTTTCGTCTCCAAGTGGTACATCCTGGGCGGCGCCCTGCAGGCTGAAAATCGCATCGCCGTGTTCACGCTGGTGGCGAGCACCGCGCTGAACGCAGCGTATTTTCTGCCCATCATCTACCGCGCCTGGTTCCGTGATGAGCAGCAGGCGCCGGCGCCCGAGCACGGTGAGGCGCCGTGGCCGATGGTGCTGGCGCTGACCGTCACGGCGGGTCTGACCCTGGCGTTTTTCCTGTTCAACCAGCCGGTCATCGAACTGGCGCGGCAGCTGGTGGTGATGTGATGAACAGACATGGGCCGCACGATCAGGAGCCGTCCGGGATGCTTCCGGAAGTACCGCGTGTCGATCCCGCCACTGAAGATCACTGGCTGACACGCCCGGTCACGGTGCGGCGCCTGTGGTGGTTGTTGGGCGCCGTGTTGCTGCTGACCGTGCTGGCGCAGTTCGCGATACCGGTGAAAGGCAAGTTTCCGCTGGAGGGCACCTTCGCCTTCGGCGCCTGGTACGGCTTCGTGTGCTGCGTGGCGATGGTCCTTGCGGCCCGCGTTCTGGGCTGGTGGCTCAAGCGTCCAGAGACCTACTACGATGCGACCGACAATGGCGGTGAGGAGGGCGGGGATGCCTGACTTCCTGCCACCTGCCGTATGGTTGCTGGCTGGCGCCGTGGCGGTTGCGATGACCCGCGGCGGACTGCGCTCCGTGATCCTCCTGCTCACGCCGCTGGCGACACTGTGGGCCGCCTGGCAGGTGCCGGACGGCGTGGTGCTCACGGCCACGTACCTGGAGCATGCCGCCGAACTGGTCGAGGGCAGTCCGGTCCGGCGGCTGTTCGCGACCATTTTCTGCATCATGGCGTTCGTCGGCGGGCTGTACGCCTACCGCACCGCCAGTGGCACCGAGCTGGCGGCCGCGCTCGCCTACGCTGCAGGCGCGGTCGGCGTGTGCTTCGCCGGCGATCTGCTGGTGCTGTTCCTGTACTGGGAAGTCATGGCGATCTTTTCCACCGTGGTGGTATTTTGCGGCGCCACGGGGCGCGCCCGCGCTGCCGGGATACGCTACGCGGTCATCCACTTCCTGGGAGGTGTCATTCTCATGGTCGGCATCGAGTCGGTCATGGTCGGTACCGGCTCGGTGGACATACGCGCCCTGTCGGCGAACAACCTCGGCACGTGGATGGTGCTGATCGGACTTCTGGTCAACGCCGCAGCGCCGCCGCTGTCGGCCTGGCTGGCGGATGCTTACCCGGAGGCCAGTCCCACGGGTTCGGTGTTCCTGTCGGCGTTCACCACCAAGACCGCAGTGCTCACGCTGATCTTGCTGTTCCCGGGTGAGCCGGTGCTGATTGGCGTGGGCCTGTTCATGGTGTTTTACGGCATCATCTACGCGCTGCTGGAGAACGATGCGCGCCGCATCCTGGCCTATTCCATCGTCAACCAGGTCGGCTTCATGGTCACTGCCGTGGGCATCGGTACCGAAACGGCGCTGAACGGCGCCGCGGCGCACGCCTTCGCCCACATCATCTACAAAGCGCTGCTGTTCATGAGCGCCGGGGTGGTGGTCTACCGCACCGGTCTGAACCGCTGCAGCGACCTGGGCGGCCTGTTCCGGACCATGCCGCTGACCTGTGTCTGCGGCATCATCGGCGCCCTGGCGATTTCGAGTTTTCCACTGACCTCCGGCTTTACCACCAAGACACTGATTTCCGAGGGCGCCGCGGAGCAGGGCATGGCGGCGGTCTATTATCTTCTGGCGGCTGCGTCCGCCGGGGTGTTCCTGCACGCCGGCATCAAGTTTCCCTGGTTCGTGTTCTTTCAGAAAGATTCGGGGCTCCGGCCGAAGGACGCGCCCTGGAACATGGGTCTGGCCATGGTGCTGTTCGCGGCGGCCTGCATCGGGCTGGGCATTTATCCCGATCCGCTCTACGCCCTGTTGCCGTATCCCGAGGACGCGGATTTCTACACGCCCGGCAAGGTGCTGTTCTATTTGCAGCTCCTGCTGTTCAGCGGCCTGGCCTTTTTCCTCATGCTGCCCCTGATGCGTCGAACCCTGACGCTCTCGCTGGACGTGGACTGGCTGTGGCGCCGGGCGCTGCCGGTGGCCTGGTACGCCGTGGCCGACGGCCTGGTCGCGATTCGCGACAAGGCGCGCAAGGACCTGGCCGCGGCGCGGCGCGTGCTGGGCGACTGGTTCGCCGAGCACTGGGGTGGGGAAGGCCTGTTCGCGCGTTCCTGGCCGATCAGCACCACGGCCCTGTGGATCGCGGCGCTGCTCGCCGCCTACGTGTTGGTGTACTACCTCTAGGGTTCCGCCGGCACGGCCAGAGCGCCTTCGCTCGACCGGGATGCTAAGCTGCCCGCCGAGCGTCACCACCAGAAAGGTCATAACAACCATGAGCGACTCAACGCCTGACACCGCGACATCCACCCCCGCCCAGCCCGGCGGCTTTCTCGGCGCCGTGGAGCGCATCGGCAACCGCATTCCCGACCCCGCGATGCTGTTCGTGGCCTTGCTGTTCGTGGTCTGGGTGTTGTCCTGGGGGCTGTCGTACGTGGATTTCAGCGTGATCGACCCGCGAACCGGTGCGCCGATCGTGATCAACAACCAACTGTCGGGCTCGGCAATCACGACGTTTTTCTCGTCCCTGGTGACCAATTTCTCCGGATTCGGGCCGGTGGGCACGGTGCTGGTGGCCATGCTGGGCATCGGCGTGGCCGAGCACTCCGGCTTCATCAACACCAGCCTGCGCGCCCTGCTGGGCGTCACGCCGAAAATGGCCCTGACGCCCATGGTGATTTTCGTGGGCATTGTCAGTCACTCGGCGGTGGATGCCGGCTATGTGCTGGTGATTCCCCTGGGCGGGCTGATTTTCTACGTGGCGGGCCGCCATCCCCTGGCGGGCATCGCGGCGGCATTCGCCGGAGTATCCGGCGGATTCTCCGCCAACCCGGCGCCGTCGTCGCTGGATCCCCTGCTGCAGTCCCTGACCCAGGTGGGCGCCCAGATCCTGGACCCGGCCATGGAAATCAACCCACTGAATAACTACTACTTCACGGCGATTTCCTCCGTGCTGATCGTGGCGTTGGGCTGGTGGCTGACCGACCGGGTCGTTGAACCGCGGCTAAAGGGCACCGAGGTGGATGGCGACCTCAGTGACCTGCCCGCCATGGACGCGCTCGAGCCGCACGAGCGCAGGGGCATGTGGGTGGCGCTGGCGGTCATGTTGGGAGGGCTGGCGCTGGTGGCGATCACCGCCATTCCGGCAGACTCGGCCTGGCGCAATGCCGAGGGCGTGATCACCAACTTCAACTCGCCGATCATGCGTTCCATCGTGACCCTGATCTTTCTGCTGTTCCTGGTGCCGGGCATCGTCTACGGCCTGGTGGCGGGCACCATCCGATCCTCGAAGGACATGATCGCGGGCATGACCCGGGCCATGGAGTCCATGGCCTATTACCTGGTCATCATGTTTTTCATCGCCCA
>JAUIJU010000113.1 GCA_030431095.1 Gammaproteobacteria bacterium
CACATGGACGCACGACTGAAATGGATGTTCCCGACCCTCGTGTTCACGCTGGTCTGCGGACTGGCGTTGGCGGCCGGCAAGGAAACCTATCGCTGGGTCGAGGCCTCGGGTGAATCGATCTATTCGCCCACGCCGCCCAGGAACCCCGACCAGCCGTACGTGATGCTCCGGGACGGCGTCGTCGTCGAACGCTTCGCCGGCCTCGAAAAGCCCGAGAAACCCGATTCCGAATACGCCGAGCAGCGCCGGGCCGAAGAGGCGCAACGCAAAGCGGACCAGTTGCTCACCGTCCAGTTCAAGTCCGAGGACGACATCGACGCCGCCATGGCCACGGAACTGGACAACCTGCGATACGACTTCAACCTGCTGGACGGCACCTACGAGAGCCTGCGCAAGTCGCTGTTCGAACAGATCGGACTCGCCGCGGACCGGCAGCGCGCCGGGCTGGGGGTCGCCGAGCACGAATTGCAGCAGATCGAGTCGATCCGCCAGCGCATGAGCGCCAACCGCGTGGCGCGTGAGAACCTGAACACCCGGGAACAGTCCATTCGCAGCGAGTACGACGCCAAGAAGCAACGGTTCCGGGTGCTGATCGACAGCAACAGCGAAACCCGTTCTTGACCTGAATACCGGCCACGCCGGTATCATCCCCGGCGTCGGGACCCCGGAACCGCCCTGCAGGAGACGGAACGCTTTTCGCCGTGTACACCCTCTGCCCCCAATGCAGTTCCGTGCACTCGCTGGCCGCCGCGCAGCTGGCGACACGCAACGGCGTGGTGCGCTGCGCGCGTTGCGACAAGACCTTCAACGCACTGGACCGACTGTACGACGACTACCCGGACGGGAGCCGTCCACCCTGCGCGCGGGATGCCAGCGCGCCGCTGCCCGAAGTGGGACGCAAGCCCGCACCGCGCACACCCGCCGAAGGCCTGGAGCCGCCTGTCACGCCGCGCCGGCTGCGCTGGCCCTGGGTCGCCACCGTGGCCGTGCTGGCACTGGCCACCGTGATCAACCTGGCCTGGACCTTTCGCGACGCGATTCCTCCCGACGGCGCCCTGGCAGGCATGCTGCATCGGCTGTCCGTTCCCGGTTTCGAGCCGCCGCCGCCCTACCGCGATCCAGGCCGAATCCACTTGCTCACCCGGGACATTCACGACCATCCCTCGCGGGCCGGCGTCCTGGTGCTCAGCGCCACGTTCGTGAACCTCGCCGAGCGGTCACAGCCCTACCCCGAGATGATCGTTTCCCTCAAGGATGGCGACGGCCGGCTCCTGGCCGCACGGCGCTTCGCACCGTCGGACTACCTGCTGCGAACGCCAGCCGCGGACGCGCAGCTGGCGCCCGACCAGCAGGTGCCCATCCTGCTGGAATTCGCCGATCCGGGAGAGCGGGCCACGGGCTTCGAGATCGAATTTCGCTGAAGCCGGGCCACGCCCGTCGAGACACGCCTGCGCTGCCCACGTTGCCGTTGAATTGTGATACCTTGCATGCCCTGATCGTGGTTCACCCGGCAACAGGACATTCCGCATCTCATGGCCAGCACCGACTCCCTGAGGGAATGCGTCGTCGCCAGCATTCGCCGCTATTTCGAAGACATGGGAAACACCGAGCCGGAGCAGATCTACCGCAAGGTGCTGGCCCAGGTCGAACCACCCCTGATCGAGGAAACCCTGGCTTTTACCGGCGGCAACCAGTCCCGTGCGGCGAAAATCCTGGGCATGACCCGCAACACCCTGCGCAACAAGCTGAAGCACTACGGCATCAGCGCACGCTGAACCGGCGCCGTGGCTCTTGGCCAGAAGCAACCCGGATGAGACATCCATGAACGAGACAAGCCCAACCCCGAGCCCGCTGGCCCTGGTCAGCGTTTCCGACAAAACCGGCGTGGTCGACTTCGCCCGCGGACTGGCCGAAGCCGGATTCCGTATCCTGAGCACCGGCGGCACCGCGCGCCAGTTGCGCGAAGCCGGCATCGAGGTCATCGGGGTCAGTGACCACACGGGCTTCCCCGAAATCATGGACGGCCGGGTCAAAACCCTGCACCCGAAAATTCATGGCGGCATCCTGGGCCGGAAACAGGATGGCCAGGTCATGACCGAGCACGGCATCGAGGCCATCGACGTAGTGGCGGTCAATCTCTACCCCTTCGAGGCGGTCACCGCCCGCGAGGACTGCACCGTGGCCACCGCGATCGAGAACATCGACATCGGCGGACCGGCAATGGTGCGCGCGGCGGCCAAGAATCACGACCGCGTGGCGATTGTCACCGACCCGTCCGATTACGCGGCGGTGCTCGAAGAGCTGCAAACCGGAGGCGCCGTCAGCCTCGCCACCCGGCAGCGCCTGGCCGCACGGGCCTATGCCCATACCGCGCGCTACGACGGCGTTATCGCCGACTACCTGTCGCGACATACGGCCACGGATGACGAGGACAGCCATCTGCCCCGGGTGCACACGCCACAGTTCCTTCGCCGCCAGGCCATGCGCTATGGCGAGAACCCGCACCAGGAAGCCGCCTTTTACGTCCCGTCCGGACAGCCCGACTCTGGCCTGGCCGGCGCGGAACAATTGCAGGGCAAGGCGCTGTCGTACAACAACATTGCCGACGCCGACGCGGCCCTGGAATGCGTGAACCAGTTCGACGAAGGACCGGCCTGTGTGATCGTCAAGCATGCCAATCCCTGTGGCGCGGCACTGGGCGACAACCTGCTGTCCGCCTATGACCGGGCCCACGCCACCGATCCCGTGTCGGCCTTTGGCGGCATTATCGCTTTCAATGCCCCGCTGGACGGCGACACCGCGCGCGAAATCGTCGCACGGCAATTCGTCGAGGTGGTGATCGCTCCCGCCTACGCGCCGGAGGCCGTGGAGGCCTTCGCCGCCAAGCAGAACGTCCGTCTGCTGGTCGTGGGTGAATCGAGCCCCGGCGGCGGTCGCCTGAACTACCACCGTGTGGCGGGCGGACTGCTGATCCAGCAGCACGACGCGCGTTGCGCATGGTCAAGTCCAACGCCATCGTCTACGCCGCCGGCGAACGCACCCTGGGCGTGGGCGCGGGGCAGATGAGCCGCGTGGATTCCTCGCGAATTGCCGCCTGGAAGGCAAGGGAGGCCGGCCTGTCCCTGGCGGACTCGGCCATGGCTTCCGACGCGTTCTTTCCATTCCGCGACAGCATCGATGCCGCCGCCGAGGCCGGTATCAAGGCCATCATCCAGCCCGGGGGCTCGATGCGGGACGAGGAAGTGATCGCGGCCGCCGACGAACATGGCATCGCCATGGTCTTCACCGGCATGCGCCACTTCCGACATTGAGGAGGCGTACATGAGGGTACTGGTCATCGGTGGTGGCGGTCGGGAGCACGCCCTGGCCTGGCGCGCCGCGCAGTCGCCGGACGTCGAGCAGGTGTTCGTCGCTCCCGGCAACGCCGGTACGGCCCTGGAACCGGGCCTGCAGAACGTGGAAATCGGTGTAGGTGACTTCGGTGCGCTGGTGGCGTTCGCCCGCA
>JAUIJU010000046.1 GCA_030431095.1 Gammaproteobacteria bacterium
CGCGCTGCACCCGCTGCTCGGCGCTGAAGGCCATGTTGTCGCGCAGGTAGTCGAAGCCCAGCTCGTTGTTGGTGGCGTAGATCACGTCGCAGGCGTAGCTTTCACGCTTCTCGGTGGGCGACATGCCGGGCACGGCCACGCCCACGGTGATGTCCAGTGCTTCGTAGATGGGTTTCATCCAGTCCGCGTCGCGACGGGCCAGGTAGTCGTTGACCGTCACCACGTGCACGCTGCCACCGTCCAGGGTGTTGAGGTAGGCCGCCAGGGTGGCCATCAGGGTCTTGCCTTCGCCGGTCTTCATTTCGGCGATCTTGCCGTCGTGCATGACCATGCCGCCGATCATCTGCACGTCGTAGTGGCGCAGCCCCAGCGTGCGCACACTGGCCTCGCGCACGGCGGCGAAGGCCTCGGGCAGCACCGCGTCCAGGGCGACGCCGCCGGCGACTTTCTCGCGCAGTTCGGCGGTCTTCGCCTTCAACTCGTCGTCCGAAAGCGCCTGCATGGCTGGCTCGAGCTCGTTGATGCGCTCGACTTTCTTCGCGAGCTGCTTCACGACGCGGTCGTTACGGCTGCCGAATATCTTGGTAATCAGGGCGTTAAGCATGATGGTCTGTCATTGTTGTCTGGTGGACGTGTCCCTCCCCGCACACGCTTGGGATGTGGGGGCTGGAGGGGGTGGATGCAAGCGCCTTCTGGCGCCGGCGACAATGGACGGTAGGCAAATCGCGCAGCGATTATCCGGTATCCACCGGAGGGATGCGAATCCTCGGCGCCTCCACGGTTTGACGCTATGCTGTGTCCATGAGCACATCCGCCGGCAAAAAGCCCACACGCCCGCGCGCCGCGACCGAAATCGCCCGCAGCAGCAAGCGCGGGTTGTCCGGCCTGCTCAAGCGCGCCCGCCACCTCGAGGCCATCGACCGGGCCCTTGCCGACACCCTGGACCCACGCCACGCACCCCACGTGCGCGTGGCCAACGTGCGCGATGGCAGGCTGATCCTGGCCACCCCGGTGGCCCCGATCGCGCAACGCCTGCGCATGGAGCAGTCACGGTTGCTGGCATCCCTGCAGTCCGCCTTCCCGGGGGAGTTTCAATCGCTGGAAGTTCGGGTCACGCCGGATTTGCCGCCGCGGGTGGACTGAAAACACCGACCCAACGAAAAACGCCGGGCCTGGGCCCGGCGTCCGGTCCGAGGGCGGCAGGCGCTCAGAGCGCCTGCGCCGGATGCGTATAGCTGATCGGTGCGGTCTCGGCATCTTCGAAGCTGGCCTCTTCCCACGCTTCGCCGCGCGAGAGCAGTTCGCGACACAGCTGGTTGTTCAGCTCGTGACCGGACTTGTACCCCGAGTAAGCGCCGATCAGGCCGTGGCCCAACAGGTACAGGTCACCGATGGCGTCCAGCATCTTGTGCTTCACGAACTCGTCCTCGTAGCGCAGGCCGTCTTCGTTCAGCACGCGGTAGTCATCCAGCACCACCGCGTTGTCCATGCTGCCGCCCAGCACCAGGTTGCGCTCACGCAACATCTCCAGGTCGCGCACGAAACCGAAGGTACGCGCGCGCGATACCTCCTTGAGGTACGAGGTGGTGGAAAAGTCGATACTGGCGAACGAGGTGTGGGATTCGAACACGGGGTGGTCGAACTCGATCTTGAACGAAACCTTGAAGCCGTCGAAGGGCTCGAACCGCGCCCACTTGTCACCCATGCGGACTTCCACCGGCTCGAGGATGCGAATGAACCGCTTGGCGAGCGACTGCTCCTCGATACCCGCGGACTGTACCAGGAACACGAACGGGCCGGCGCTGCCATCCATGATGGGCACCTCGGCCGAGCTCAGGTCCACGTAGCAGTTGTCGATGCCCAGGCCGGCCAGCCCGGACAGCAGGTGTTCCACGGTGGACACGCGCGCGCCATCGTGCTCGAGCGTGGTGTTCATGCTCGTGTCGGTGACATTCACGGCCGTGGCCGGGATCTCGGGCACCGGGTCCATATCCACCCGCCGGAAAACGATGCCCGTATTGACCGCCGCGGGGCGCAGCGTCATGAGCACTTTCTCTCCGGTGTGGATACCGACACCCGTGGCCCGGATGACGTTTTTGAGGGTCCGTTGTCTTATCATTATCAGATCCCCGTTTGCGGGATTGCGGCGCATTCTAGCACAGCAACACCCTGATCCGAAGCCGATTTCGGTACTTTTGCCACAGATTGTTGCATTTTAACAACACTTTAACGCCCATCACCCGGCCTGGCACGCGGCGGGGCCATCGCCTCTGACGACCCGTTCATCACCCGCGTACCCATCCGGGGCGCCGGACGTTCTCAGTCCGCCTGGCGCCGCAGAAAGGTCGGAATATCCAGGTACTCGATGTCGTCGCTGCCATGCGTGAACATGTCTTCGGTGCGGCGCGCGGGTTCCTGGCGCGGGGCCGGCGAAGCAGGTGTTTCGCGGTGCTCGGCGTCGGCATCGACCGATTCGGCCTCGCCGGTGGTTCCGTTACGCACCACCTGCAGGGGCGGTTCGACCGCTTTTGGGCGCTTCACTTCCTCGCCCAGGCCGGTGGCCACCACGGTCACGCGCAGTTCGTCGCCGATGTCCGGGTCGATCACCGTGCCCACCACCACCGTGGCGTCGTCGCTGGCCAGGTCCGCAATCTGCGTACCGACTTCTTCGAACTCCTTCATGGTCAGGTTCATGCCGGCGGTGATGTTCACCAGCACGCCACGCGCGCCGTTCAGGTTGATGTCCTCCAGCAGCGGGCTGCCGATGGCTTCCTGCACGGCCATCATGGCGCGGTCGTCGCCGCAGGCCTTGCCGGCGCCCATCACCGCGGTGCCCATCTCGCTCATCACGGTACGCACGTCGGCGAAGTCGACGTTGATCATGCCCTGCCGGGTGATCAGTTCGGCGATGCCCTGCACGGCGCCGTGCAGCACGTCGTTGGCGGCCTTGAAGGCGTTCAGCAACAGGGCATCTTCGCCCAGCACCTGCGGCAGCTTGGAGTTGGGGATGGTGATCAGGGAATCAACCTGGCGGCTGAGTTCCTCGATGCCCTGCTCGGCGATGCTCATGCGCCGCTTCTGCTCGAAACCGAAAGGCTTGGTGACCACCGCCACCGTCAGGATGCCCAGTTCCTTGGCCGCCTGGGCGATCACCGGCGCCGCGCCGGTGCCGGTACCGCCACCCATGCCGGCGGTAATGAACACCATGTCCGCCCCGTGCAGCAGTTCCATGATCTGGTCGCGGTCTTCCAGGGCGGCCTGGCGCCCCACCTCGGGGTTGGCGCCCGCGCCCAGGCCCTTGGTCACGCTGGACCCGATCTGCAGGGCGGTCTTGCCCTTGAACTGCCGCAGGGCCTGCGCATCCGTGTTGGCCGCGATGAACTCGACGCCCTCGATATTGGCATCGATCATCTGTCCGACGGCATTGCCGCCGCCGCCACCCACGCCGATCACCTTGATCTTCGCGCTCGGCGTGTAATTTTCCACTAACTCAAACATGTCGTATTGCTCCTCTCGCTCGCCGTTTGTTTTTTCATTGGCCTGGGGCGTCGTGCCGCCAGTACCGTCCGCTGCCTGCCTTCTTTCAGGGCGTTTCGAAACGCCCTAGAACTCGCCCCGGAACCAGCTCTGTATGCGGTCCATCCAGGACGGTCCACCAGTCGAACGAGGCATGCCGATACCGTCCGCCTGGCTTCCGTAAATCAACAACCCCACCCCGGTGGCGTGCACCGGGTTGGACACCACGTCACTGAGCCCGGTCACGTACTGCGGCGTGGCCAGGCGCACGGGCATGTGGAAGACCTCCTCGGCCAGGTCCACCGCCCCTTCCATCTTGGCCGCGCCGCCGGTCAGCACCAGCCCCGAGGCCACCAGGTTCTCGTAGCCGCTGCGGCGCAGTTCGGCGTTGACCAGGGAGAACAGTTCCCGGTAGCGCGCCTCCACCACCTGCGCCAGCGTCTGGCGCGCCAGCCGTCGGCTGGTGCGGTCGCCCACGCTGGGCACCTGGATGGTCTCGTCGCTGCCGGCCAGTTGCTCCAGGGCGCAGCCGTACTTGATCTTGATGTCCTCGGCGTGCTGCGTGGGGGTGCGCAGCGCCACGGCGATGTCATTGGTGACCTGGTCACCCGCGATGGGAATGCAGGCCGTGTGCCGAATGGCGCCGTTGGTGAACACCGCGATGTCCGTGGTGCCCGCGCCGATGTCCATCAGGCACACGCCCAGCTCTTTCTCGTCCTCGCTCAGCGCCGAGTAGCTCGAGGCCAGCGAGGTGATGATCAGCTCGTCTACGGTCAGTCCACAACGCGATACGCACTTGCCCACGTTCTGGGTGGCGGCCAGGGCCGCGGTCACCACGTGCACGTGGGCCTCCAGGCGCACTCCCGCCATGCCGATGGGCTGGCGGATGCCGTCCTGCTTGTCCAGCACGTATTCCTGAGGCAGCACGTGCAGAATTTTCTGGTCCGCGGCCAGCGGAATGGCGCGCGCGCCTTCCAGCACGCGATCCACGTCCTGCTCGCTGACCTCCTTGTCCTTGATGGCCACGGTGCCGTCCGAGTTCTGCGAGCGGATGTGGTTGCCCGAGATGCCGCAGAACACCGAGTGAATCTCGCAGCCGGCCATCAGCTCGGCCTCCTCGACCGCGCGTTGGATGGCCTGTTCGGTGCTGGCCATGTCCACCACCACGCCTCGCCGCAGGCCGCGGGATGAGTGGCTGCCCAGGCCGATGACCTCCACCGTGCCGTCGGCCTGGATCTCCCCGACGATCGCCACGATCTTCGACGTGCCGATGTCCAGGCCCACCACCAGTGATTTTTCTGCTTTTTTCGCCATGATCTGAGTGTCGTCTCGCCCTTCGTCGTTGTTCAGCGGTTGACCGCCACGCGTGTGTCTTCGCCTTCCGGCGGCGCTTCCGGCCAGCGCACCGCGAAGCCGTTGGAATACCTCAGGTCCACGCCCACCGGGTCGACGCCCTGCAGGCGCCGCAGCTGGCCCCAGCTGGCGGCCATGCGACGCAGGCGTTCCAGCGCGTTCTCGCGCCCCAGTTCCACGCGGGTGCCCCCACCCAGCTGCAAGGACCAGGCGCCACGCCGGTCCAGGCGGATGCGCCGCACTTCCTGCCCGGTGGGCAGCAGCACGTCATTGAAGGTCAGCCAGGCCTCGATCACCCGTTCCACGCTGTCGGCCGGACCTTCCAGCCAGGGCAGTCCCTGGATGCCGTCGGCGCCCGGCACGGTGAAGGTGTCGCCGTTGGTGGCAATGAGCTGACCGTCGACCCAGTGCGCCACGGGCACGTACTCGCTCACGTTCACGGTCACCGTGTCGGGCCATTGTTTCTGCACCACCGCGTGGCTCACCCAGGGCAGCTCGCGGGCGGCCGCCTGGATGCGCTTGGGATCCACGGTGAAAAAGCTGCCTTCCACCAGCGGCGTGACCGTCGTGCGCACCTGCTCGGCACTGATGCGCTCAAAGGCGCCGTCCACTTCCAGCCAGCGGATCGGCCAGCGGTCCAGCTTGACCATGCCGAACCAGATCCACAACACGCCGCCGATGGCGGCGAGGAACAGCACCGTGCCGATGGTGCGTCCCACGCCCACGCCGTAGGCCTCGAGACGCTCGGCCTGACGCGCCGCGCCGCTCACAGACTGGTCTCCAGAATGCGCCACACCAGTTCGTCGAAGTCCACGCCGGCCTGCGCCGCGGCCTGCGGCACCAGCGAGTGATCCGTCATCCCGGGCGCCGTGTTCACTTCCAGGAACCAGGGCTTGCCGTCCTCGTCGAGAATGAAATCGACACGACCCCAGCCACTGCAGTGCAGGGCGTCGAAGGCGGCCAGGGCCTGTTCTCCCAGGGCCTGCTCCTGTCGAGGCGCCAGGCCGCAGGGGCAGTAGTACCGGGTCTGTTCCGACAGGTACTTGGCCTCGTAGTCGTAAAAGGCATTGGGGGTCTCGATACGGATCAGCGGCAGCGTGGCGCGCCCCAGTACGCCGACGAAGTACTCGCCGCCAGCGATGCCCTGCTCCACCACCACGGTGTCGCTGTGCTTGCGCGCCACGGACACGGCCGCGGACAGGTCGTCCAGGCGTTCCACGCGGCTGATACCGATGGACGAGCCCAGCCCCGTCGGCTTGACGAACAGCGGCGGGGCCAGGCCGTCCACGCGGGCGGCGAAATCGTCGTCCCCGGCGGCGATGACACGGAAGGGCGCGGTGGGAATGCCCAGGTGTTCCCACACCCACTTGGAGCGCACCTTGTCCATGCTCAGTGCCGAGCCCAGGACATCGGAGCCGGTCACCGGAACGCCCATCAACTGCAGCGCGCCCTGGATGGCGCCGTCCTCACCGCCGGGGCCGTGCATCAGGTTGAACACGCGGTCCACCCGGCCGGCGCCGATGGCGGCGAACAGGGCCGGGGCGCCGTCATGGGTTTCGTGCTCGATCCCGCTGCGCGCCAGGCTCTGCGCCACGTCGGCGCCACCGTTGAGGGAGACCTCGCGCTCAGCGCTGTCACCGCCCACCAGCAGTCCGACGCGGCCGAAGTCTCCCGGCTGCGTGGTGCGGCGCACGGGCAAGGCGTTCACGCCGCGCCTCCGGCGGCGTGACGCGCGCGCAGGTCGGCCGCCACTCGGTCCATGTTGCCTGCGCCGAGCAGCAGCAGCAGGTCGTCGTCGCGCACCAGGCTGACCAGGGCCTCGGGCAGATCGGCCACATCGGGCACCAGCACCGGGTCCACCTTGCCGCGAACGCGAATGGACTGGCACAGGGCCTGGCTGTCGATGCCTTCGATCGGTGGTTCACCCGCCGGATAGACCTCGCTCAGGACCAGCACGTCGGCGCTGGACAGCACCCGGCTGAACTCGTCGAACAGGTCGCGCGTGCGCGTGTAGCGGTGTGGCTGAAACACCACCAGCTGCCGGCGACCGGGCCAGCCGGAGCGCGCCGCCGCCAGGGTCGCCTCCAGTTCCGTGGGGTGATGGCCGTAGTCCTCCACGGCGTGCACCCGGTGGCCGCCCAGCTCGATGTCGCCCACTTCGGCGAAACGCCGGCCCACGCCCTTGAAGGTTTCCAGGCAGGCGGCAGCGGCACGCACGTCCAGGCCAAGCTCCCAGCAGATCGCCAGGGCGCCCAGGGCGTTGCGCACGTTGTGCACACCCGGCAGGTTGAGGGCCACGCGAAAGGGGGCTTCGTCCCCCGGCAGGTGCACGTCGAAACGCATCATGCGTCCGTCCTGGCTGATATCGGTGGCGCGCACGTCCGCCGTCTCGTCCAGTCCGTAGGTGACCACGGCGCGACTGACCCGGGGCGCCAGCTTGCGCGTCACCGTGTCGTCGATGCACAGCACCGCCGCGCCATAAAAGGGCAGGTGTTGCAGAAACTCGCGGAACGCCCGCTTCAGCTTCCTGAAGCTGCCGTCGTAACTTTCCAGGTGGTCGCGATCGATGTTGGTGATCAGCGCCACCACGGGCTGCAGCAACAGGAAGGAGCCGTCGCTTTCATCCGCCTCCGCCACCAGGTACTCACCGGCACCGACGCGCGCGTGGCTGCCCCAGGCGTTGACCACGCCGCCGATCACGAAGGTCGGATCCTGCCCCGCGGCGGCCAGCAGGCTGGCCACCAGGCTGGTGGTGGTGGTCTTGCCGTGGGTTCCGGCCACGGCGATTCCCCGCCGGAAACGCATCAGTTCGGCCAGCATCTGGGCACGCGGGAGCACCGGCAGGCGCGCGTCGCGGGCCGCGATCACCTCGGGATTGGTGTCGGGAATGGCGCTGGAAACCACCACCACGTCCGCACCTTCGATGTGGGCGGCGTCGTGGCCGACGTGCACGGTCACCCCCACCTCCGCCAGGTGGCGCGTGGTGGCGGACGTGGCCAGGTCGGAGCCGCTGACCTCGAAACCCTGGTCCACCAGCACCTCGGCGATTCCGCTCATGCCCGAGCCGCCCACGCCCACCATGTGGACTCGGCGCACACGGCGCATGGGTTTCAACTGGGCGCCGGATCCGCTCATGGCGTGTCGATGGCTCCACGGGGTTGGGTTGGCAGCAAGGCCATGCACGCATCGGCGACCACCTGTGCCGCCTCGGGCCGGGCCAGGCGACGGGCGGCGCGCGCCATGTTCAGGGTTTCGCCCCGGTCCGCCAGCAGGGGAGCCAGCAAATCGGCCAGCGTCGCGGCATCGAGTTCGTTTTCGGGCAACAGCTCCGCGGCGCCGGTGTCGACCAGCACCCGGCCATTGGCGGTCTGGTGGTCGTCCACGGCGTGCGGAAACGGCACCAGTACGGCGCCCAGGCCGGCGGCGGCCAGCTCGGAAACGGTCAGGGCGCCGGATCGACACACCACCAGGTCAGCCCAGGCGTACGCCGCGGCCATGTCGTCGATGAACGGCGACACCTCGGCGGCCACGCCCAGGGTGTCGTAGCGCTCCCGGGTGGCTTCGAACTCGCGTTCCCCGGCCTGGTGTCGCACCAGGGGGCGACGCGATTCCGGCAGGCGGGCCAGCGCTTCGGGAACGCGTTCATTCAGCGCCCGGGCACCCTGGCTGCCACCGGTGACCAGCAGGCGGGCCGGGCCTTCGCGCCCGGCCCAGCGCTCCTGGGGTGCGGGCAGCCCGGCCACGTCGGCGCGCACCGGGTTGCCGCAGGTGGTGGCGCCGGAAAAGGCGCCGTCGAAGGCCTGCAGCACGGTTCGTGCAATGCGCGACAGGGCCTTGTTGGTCATGCCTGGTATACGGTTCTGCTCGTGCACCACCAGGGGCACCCCGCGCAGCCGAGCGGCGATGCCGCCGGGACCGGCCACGTAGCCTCCGAAACTGACGGCGCAGTCGGGTCGCCGCGCCTTCAGCACACGGGCGGCATCACGTACCGCGCGCGCCAGGCGGAACGGCAGCGCCAGCCAGCCGGCCAGGCCCTTGCCGCGCAGGCCGCGGATGCGCACCTCGTCCAGCTCGATGCCGTGCGCAGGCACCTTGCGCGTCTCCATGCCACCGGTGGCGCCCAGCCACACCACGTCCACGCCGCGACCGCGCAGGGCGTCGGCCACGGCCAGTCCGGGGAAAATGTGACCGCCCGTGCCGCCGGCCATGATCAGAACCGTGCCGCTCACAGCTTCATCTTCCTGGGACCCACGCGGGACTTGATGGTCATGGCCGCGTCACGGTCCAGTTCATAGCGGATGCGGAACACGATACCGAGCGCCAGGAAGGTCATGAGTACGCTGCTGCCGCCCGACGAAATCAACGGCAGGGTCAGCCCCTTGGTCGGCAATGCGCCCAGGTTCACGCCGATGCTGACCAGCGCCTGCAGCCCCATCCACAGGCCGATGCCGAAACACACGTTGCCGGCGAAGGGCCGGTCCTCGCGATGGGCCCGCGCGCCGATACCCATGATGCGCGAGACCAGCAGCAGGAACAGGCCCAGCACGAAGAACACGCCCAGCAGGCCGAATTCCTCCGCCAGCACGGCAAAGATGAAGTCGGTGTGCGCCTCGGGCAGGTAGAACAGCTTCTGGATGCTGGCGCCCAGGCCCACGCCGAACAGTTCGCCGCGGCCCACCGCGATCAGCGCCTGGGTCAGCTGGAAACCGCTGTCGTACGGGTCCGCCCAGGGATCCACGAAACTGACGATACGCCGGAATCGGTACGGCTCCATGGCCGCGTAGCCGAATACCGGCAGCACCAGCGCGCCCAGCACGAATATGTGTCGCCAGGCGGCGCCCGCGAGCCACACCATGCCACCGGCCACCACGGTGATCACCGCAGCGCTGCCCATGTCCGGTTGCAGCAGCAGCAGGAAAGTCAGTCCACCGGCCAGCACCAGCGGTTTGAGCGTGTCGATGAAGTGACTGCGAATTCGGTCCGCTTTGCGCACCAGGTAACCGGCCATGTAGAGGATGAACATGATCTTCACCGCCTCGACCACCTGGAAGTTCAGCAGCCCGAGGCTGACCCAGCGGGTGGAGCCGTTCACCGTGTGGCCGAGGCCGGGAATGAACACCGCGGCCAGCGCCAGTATGGCCAGCGGATACATTGGACGACAGACCCCCTCCAGCGTCTTCACCGGGACCAGGCGCGCCATGCAGGCCAGCACGATGCCCATCGAGAGGTAAATCAGGTGGCGCACCAGGTAGTAGCCGGACGACATACCGTGGCTCTCGGCCACGGCCACCGAGGCGCTGCCGACCATGATCACGCCCAGGGACACCAGCAACAGCACCGGCACCAGCAGCCAGTAGTCCACGGGCAGTTCCCGCGGTCCGCGGCCGTGTCGCTGTGCCTGTCCTTTCGCGATGGCGTGACTCATCGACACTCCCCTAGCGAATCTTGAGGGTCGCCAGACCCATGAGTACCAGCACTACCGAGATGATCCAGAAGCGCACGATGACGCGCGGTTCCGGCCAGCCCTTCAGTTCGAAGTGGTGGTGGATGGGGGCCATGCGGAAAATCCGCTTGCCCGTGAGCTTGAAGGAGGCCACCTGCAGGATCACCGAGACGGTCTCCATGACGAACAGGCCGGCCATCAGCACGAACACCAGTTCCTGGCGCACCAGCACCGCGATCAGCCCCAGCGCGGCGCCGACGGCCAGCGCGCCGATGTCGCCCATGAACACCATGGCCGGGTAGGTGTTGAACCACAGGAAGCCCAGGCCGGCGCCGGCCAGGGCGGCGCAGAAGATCACCAGCTCGCCGGTGCCGGCCACGTAGGGAATGCCGAGGTACTCGGCAATCACGGTGTTGCCCGTGGCATAGGCCATGATGCCCAGCGCGACGGCAACGAACACCGCCGGCATGATGGCCAGCCCGTCGAGGCCGTCGGTCAGGTTCACCGCGTTGGAGAACCCGACGATGTAGAAATAGGTCAGAACCACGTAGCCGGCGCCCAGCGGCAACGCGAAGTCCTTGAAAAACGGAACGATCAGGGTGGTCTCGGCCGGTGTGGACGAGGCGTGGTACAGGTACAGCGCAGCGGTCAGCCCGGCCACGCTCTGCAGCAGGTACTTCCACTTGGCCGGCAGCCCGGCGGAATCCTTCAGCACCAGCTTGCGATAGTCGTCGATCCAGCCGATCACGCCGAAGGCCAGGGTGACCAGCAGCACCACCCAGACGTAGTCGTTGCTCAGGTCGGACCACAGCAGGGTGGACAGGACGAGGGCGAACAGGATCAGCGCGCCGCCCATGGTCGGCGTGCCGGCTTTCGACAGGTGCGATTCCGGCCCGAGTTCGCGGATTGGCTGGCCCACCTGGCCGCGCACCAGGCGCCGGATGAACGAGGGCCCCAGCAACAGCGACAGCCCAAGGGCCGTCAGCGCGCCGAGAATGGCCCGCAGCGTCAGGTAGCTGAACACGTTGAAATCGGGATTGAATCCCGCCAGCCAGTTGAAGAACCCCACCAGCATCAGCCTGCCTCCTCCAGTTCGCAGGACCCGGTCAGGGCCTCCACCACTTCTTCCATGCCCATCGAACGCGACCCTTTCACCAGGCAGGTCACATCGCCATTGCCACGGGCGGCCAGGTCCGAGCACAGGTCACGGATCAGCGTCTCGCGCGTGGCGAAGTGCCGGCCACCGCCGCCGAAGGCCGCCACCGTGGCGCGGCTGCGCGGCCCGGTGGCGTAAAGGCGCTTCACGCCCAGGTTGCGCGCCGCCTCGCCCATTTCCGCGTGCAGCTTGTCGCTGTCGTCACCCAGCTCGCGCATGTCACCCAGCGCCAGCCAGGCTTCGCCCGGCTCGGCCGTGAGCACCTGCAGGGCGGCGTACAGCGAGGCCGGATTGGCGTTGTAGGTGTCGTCGATGACCTTCCAGCCTGCCGGCGTGGTCATCAGGTTCAGGCGACCGGGCACCGGGCGCGTGGCGGCCAGGCCTTCGCGCACCTGGTCCGGTCCGATTCCGACCGCCAGGGCCATGGCGGTAGCGGCCAGGGCGTTGAGCACGTTGTGATCGCCAGGCAGGTGCAGTTCCAGCGGGAAATCGCCGGCGGGTGTTCTCACCTGCCAGCCTGTACCCGCCCGCGCCGCGCGCACATCAGCCCCGTCACGGAAGCCGAAGCTCAGCGATTGGCCGGCGGTGCTGAGTTCGCGCCACAGGTCGACCCATGGCTCCTCGATGTTAAAGATGGCGAAACCATCGGCAGGCAGGGCAGCGTAGAGCTCCCCCTTGGCGCGGGCAACGCCTTCCTCGTCACCGAAACCTTTCAGGTGTGCAGGTCCGACGTTGGTGACGAGTCCTACCTCGGGTTTCGCCAGGCCAGCCAGGTAGCGGATATCCCCGGCTTTGCCGGCGCCCATCTCCAGCACGGCGAAATCGTGACGCGGTTCCAGGCCGAACAGCGTCAGGGGAAGGCCGAGTTCGTTGTTGTAGTTGCCGGCCGTGGCCAGGACCTTGCCGGATCGGCGCAGGATGCTGGCGAGCAGTTCCTTGGTGGTGGTCTTGCCGTTGCTGCCGGTCAGCGCAACCACTCGGGTATCCATGCCATCGCGCCAGGCGGCGGCCAGCTGGCCCAGGGCCTGCTGCACGCTGCCCACGCGCAGTTGCGGCACGCCGGAATTCACCGGGCGCTGCACCAGCACGGCGGCGGCGCCGGCCGCTTCGGCCTGCGCCACGAAGTCGTGTCCGTCCACGTGGTCGCCGGGCAGCGCCGCGAACAGCATGCCGGGATTGACCTGGCGGCTGTCGATGCTCACCCCGCTGAAGCGCAGCTGGCTGTCCAGGGTGACGCCCAGGTGCCGGGCCGCCTCTTCCAGCGTCATGCGGATCATGCCGCGGCCTCCAGCAGGGCCTGCACGGTGGCCTCGTCGCTGAAGGGAATCCTCTGGCCCTGGACTTCCTGCCAGTTCTCGTGGCCCTTGCCGGCCACCAGCACGATGTCCCCCGGTCCGGCTGCGTCGATGGCGGCCCGGATGGCGCTGGCGCGATCGGCCTCCACCGTGACCCGGGCGGGGTTCCCGATACCGCGCAACACGTCATTGATGATGGAGTTCACCGACTCGAAGCGGGGGTTGTCGCTGGTCACGTACAGGGTGTCGGCCAGCGACTCGGCCACCTTGCCCATCTGCGCGCGCTTGCCGCGGTCGCGGTTGCCACCGCAACCGAACACGCAGTGCAGCCGACCGGAGAGGTGGTCGCGCATCGCGGCCAGGGAATGCGACAGGGCATCGGGCGTGTGCGCGTAGTCGATCACCACCACCGGCTGTCCGGGCGCGCCGCCGAGTCGCAGCATGCGCCCCGGCACCGGCTTGATCACTTCGAGCTCGCGCACGGTCTCGCCCCACGACAGGCCCAGCAGGGTCAGGGCCCCGGCCGTGGCCAGCAGGTTCAGGGCGTTGAACTGGCCCATCAGCCCAGTGCGCAGGTCGGCCGAGCCCCAGGGGCTGTGCAGGCGCAGGGCCATGCCGTCGGCGTCCATGCCGTGCACCTCGGCGGTCAGCTCGGCGCCGGGCATCAGGCCGTACGACAGGATTTCGCTCTGCCCTTCCAACTCCCGAATCCATTTTCGCCCGGTCATGTCGTCGCGGTTGATGATGGAAAAGCGTGGCGCGTAGTCGGTGAACAGGCGTCGCTTGGCCGCCGCGTAGGCCTCCATGTCCTGGTGATAGTCCAGGTGGTCGCGACTGAGATTGGTGAAGATTGCCGCGTCGAACTGCACGGTGTCCACCCGGCCCTGCTCGAGGGCATGGGAGGACACCTCCATCGCCAGGTGGTCGGCGCCGCTGTCCATGCATTCGGCCAGCACCCGGTTCAGCGTGAACGGGTCGGGCGTGGTGTGAGAAGCGGGCTGCAACTGGTCGAAGCAGCCGTAGCCCAGCGTGCCGATCAGGCCCGAGCGGCCGTGCACGCGCTCCCAGGCCTGGGCCAGGAAGTGCGCCACCGAGGATTTGCCGTTGGTGCCGGTCACCGCCGCGATGGTCATGTCCTCGCTGGAAGCGGCCCAGAAGCGCGAAGCCAATTCGCCCAGGCGGCGGGCCAGGCCTTCGAAGCGCACCATGGGCAGGTCGATGTCGCCGTTCTCGAAGCGCCCGTCGTGAATGATGGCGACGGCGCCACGGCGAATGGCCTCTTCGGCATGCTGCAGGCCATGGCCGCTGCCGCCGCGCACCGCGACGAAGGCGAAGCCAGGCTCGACCTGGCGCGAGTCCATGACAATGCCCGAGATGGCCACGTCGGGCGCGTCGTCCACCCACCCGGCCAACAGGGCACGCAGGCTCATGCCGTACGTCATGGCGCCACCCCCTCGGAGCGCGCGATGGCGGCCTCGTAATCGTCCGGGGCGATGTTCATCAGGCGCAGCGCGCCCGACATCACGTTGGAGAACAGCGGCGCCGCCACGTCACCGCCGTAGAACTTGCCCTCGGAAGGGTCGTTGACCACGGCGATGACCACCAGCCGCGGATCGCTGGCCGGGGCGAATCCGGCGAAGCTGGCCACGTAACGCGAGGCGTAGCCCGCCGCGCTGGCCTTGCGCGAGGTGCCGGTCTTGCCGGCCACGCGGTAGTTGGTCACGCGCGCCTGTTTACCCGTTCCCTCCAGCGTGGGGACGGTTTCCAGCATGGCGGCGACCTGTCGCGCCAGCCTCGGATCGGTCACCGTGATCGGCGGATTGGTGGCGCCGTACACCAGGCTGGGCTGGCGCAGGCGGCCTTCGTCCGCCAGTACGGCGAAGGCCTGCGCCAGTTGCAGCACGGTCACGCTGAGCCCGTAGCCGTAAGAGATCGTCGCCTGCTCCACCGGCCGCCACCGCGCGTGCGGACGCAGTACGCCCGCGGACTCACCCGGAAAGCCGGTACCGGTCGCTTCACCAAAGCCCACGCGGGTGTAGGTGTCCCACATGGACTCCGAACTCAGCTGCAGCGCCAGCTGGCTGATACCCACGTTGCTCGACTTCGTAATGATGCCGGTCACGTCCAGCAGGCCGTAGTTGCGGTGGTCCTTGATGGTGTAACCGGACATGTAAACGTAACCCGGATTGGTGTCCACCGGCGTGGTGGGCGTCACCAACTCGTTCTCCAGCAGGGACAGCACGGCGAAAGGCTTCATCACCGAGCCGGGTTCGAATACGTCGGTCACCGCCCGATTGCGGCGTCCATCGCTCTTGGCGGAGAGCTGGTTGGGGTTGTAGGCCGGCTGGTTCGCCATGGCCAGCACCTCGCCGGTGTCCACGTCCAGCAGCACCACGCTGCCGGAAGCCGCGCCGTGTTCCAGCACGGCGCGTTTGAGTTCGCGGTAGGCCAGGTATTGCAGGCGTCGGTCGATGGTCAACGCCAGGTCCTTGCCGGGCTGGGGTTTGCGCACCAGCTCGATCTCCTCCACCGTGCGCCCCTTGCGGTCCTTGATGACCCGCTTGGCGCCGGGCACGCCCTGCAGCCAGTCGTTGTAGGCCAGCTCCAGGCCTTCCTGGCCGATGTCGTCGATATTGGTGAAGCCGATCAGGTGGGCGGCCACTTCACCGGCGGGGTAGAAGCGGCGGTACTCCTTTTGCAGGTGCACGCCCGGGATGGACAACTCGCGGATGGCGTCCGCCACCCGGGGGTGGATGCGTCGCTTCAGCCAGACGAACTCGCGCCCGGATCTCTGGGTGATCTTACGTTCCAGGGCCTCGGCGTCCGTTTCCAGCGTCGATGCCAGCTCAGCGATGCGCTCGGGGACCTGCAGCAGGTCTTTCGGATTCACCCAGACCGAGTCGACCGGCGTGCTGACCGCCAGCGGCTCGCCGTTGCGGTCGCTGATCACACCCCGCGTGGTGGGCAGGTCCACCACGCGGAGATAACGCGCCTCACCCTGGCCCTGCAGGAAATCCGTTTCCATTACCTGCAGGTGAACGGCGCGCGCGATCAGAGCGATGGATACCAGGCCGAGCAGCGCGATGAGCGCGTAGAGACGGCTGGGGATGAAGGTCCGGATTTCGCGGTCGCTCATGGCCGGACCACCAGGATGCGCGTGGCCTCGGGGGCGCGCATGTCCAGTTCGTTACGCGCCTTGGCCTCGATCTGACCGGCGTCGGCCAGGTAGGCCTGTTCGAGTTGCAGCCGGCTCCATTCCGCCACGGCCTGGTCGCGCTCGGCCTCCAGGACACCGAGACGCACCGCGAGGTGCCGGCTCTGGTGGCGCGCGTACACCACGCCCAGGGCGCTGGCGACGTCCGCAACGAGAACGATGATCAGAAAGGCTACACGAGCGTTCAACCGAGTTTCTCCGCTACCCTCATGACCGCGGAACGCGCCCTGGGATTAGCGGAGATTTCAGATTCGGAGGGTTTCACGGCCTTGCCGACCAATGACAGCTTCGGCACCCAATCGGGGTGCTCCGGGAGGTTCCTTCGGACCTGGCCTGGTCGTGCGGCTTCTCGAAATGTCCGCTTGACCAGGCGGTCCTCAAGGGAGTGAAAGCTGATCACAACCAGCCTTCCCCCCGGGCGCAACTGCCTTATGCCGGCCTCTAGGCCCGTGGCCAGGTCTGCCAGTTCGTTATTGACCTGTATTCGAATTGCCTGGAATGATCGTGTGGCCGGGTGCTTTTTTTCGGGCCGTCCGAGGGTTTCCTCGATCAGCGCCGCCAGCTGTGAAGTCCGGTGCAGCGGCGTGTGCTCCCGTGCCTTCACGATCTTCCTGGCAATTCTGCGCGCATGGCGCTCCTCTCCGAACTCCCAAAGCACACGGGAAATTTCCCGTTCGGGCGCTTCGCTCAGCCATTCGGCCGCCGACACGCCCCGTGTTGGGTCCATCCGCATATCCAGAGGTCCGTCTTCTCTGAACGAGAAGCCTCGCTCCGGGTCATCCAGCTGGGGGGATGAGACGCCAAGGTCCAGCAGAATGCCGTCCACGCCTTCCTCAACTCCCCAGTCAAGGATCCACTGCTCCAGTTCCGCAAAACTCCCCTGGACGAAAGTGACCCGGTCGTCGGTTCCGAGGCGCTTCCGGCCCGCGTCGATTGCCCGCGGGTCTTTGTCCAGAGCAAGTAAGCGTCCCTGCTCATTCAGTCGCGCGACGAGCGCCCGACTGTGTCCACCCCTGCCAAAAGTGCCGTCCACGTAGTGCCCGCCTGCGCGGGTCACCAGGGCTTCGATGGCCTCGTCGAGCAACACGGGGATGTGCTGCTCAGCGTTCATCGGCCTCCGCCGACACCCCTGGAATGACTGTTCTCATCGAAACCCGGGCCCGGTGGTCAGAGCACCAGGTTTCGCATCTCCTCGGAAGCGCCATCACTGAGGGCAACCTCCTCGTTGCGCTGTTGGTTCAGGACGTTCTCGTTCCAGATTTCGAACTTGTTGCCCATGCCCAGCAGCACCATGTGTTTTTCAAGCCCCGCTACCTGGCGAAGCGTCGCGGGTAACTGGATTCGGCCGCTGCCATCCGGTTCCACCGGTGTGGCGCTACCGACCAGTCGCCGTTGCAGATTGCGGTGGGCCTTCTCGAAAGTTCCCAGGGCAAGCACCTGGTCGCGCATGCTTTCCCAGTGTTCGAGGGGCGAAAGCCACAAGGCGCCGGAATCGAAGGCACTGTGGGTGAGCACCATCCGACCCGCGCAGTGCTCATCGATGAGCTCCCGGTAGCGCGTCGGGATCGCGAAACGCCCTTTGGCGTCCAGGTTGATGGCTGTTTCACCGAAGTACACTTAGTTCCCACTTAATGTCACTTTCTGCCACTTATTCCCACATAAATGCACGTTATAGAGTTCATCAATGATTGTCAAGCGGGACAGGCACTTGGGAGGCAGTAAAAACGGGGGGTGTGGGGCTGTTGGGGCGAGGGTGTGGCGAGGTGGTGGCGTTGTGTGGGGTGGGGGGGTGGGGAGACGGTAGAAGGGAGACGGGAGACCGGGCGTGGTTGGGGATTCCCGGAAACTGCCGGCCGGGGTGGCCGGCCGGCGATTTCGGGGTATTAGAGCGAGTGGACCGGTAAGCCGGGTTCTGTCGGGGGCAATCATTCATCTGGGACCGCCGTCACCGGCGGCCTCGAGCGACCTACCCGAAGGCGCCGCGGGCAACGACATGGCCTTCCTATTTGGTCTTGCTCCGGGTGGGGTTTACCTTGCCGCAGCGTGTTGCCACCTGCGCGGTGCGCTCTTACCGCACCTTTTCACCCTTACCCCTTCCGCTGACGCGTCCGGGGCGGTTTGCTTTCTGTTGCACTTTCCGTGGGCTCGCGCCCCCCAGGCGTTACCTGGCACCCTGCCCTGTGGAGCCCGGACTTTCCTCCCCCGGCGAGCCGGGAGCGATTGCCTGGTCCACTCAACCCCGTATTTTCGCTGATTTTGGCCCGCCGGAGAAGCACCCTGTGCGTGGTGCTCAGGCATCTTCTCCCAGGGCCGCGAACACCTCCCGGCGTGGTGCGCCGGTCATCCGGGCGGCAATCCGGGCCGCCTTGCTCGCGGGCAAATCGGTCGCCAGTTCGCGCGCCAGGTCAATCGCCGCCTGCAGGTTCGGCCCCGACTCCGGCGCGCCTCCCACGATCAGCACGAATTCACCGCGTCGCTGGTCCGGGTCGACCGCCACCGTGGCACGCACCGAATCCGTCGTGCCGTGCAACACGGTCTCGAAGCGTTTGCTCAATTCGCGGCACAGGGCCAGTGGCCGATCGTCGCCCATGACCGAGGCAAGATCTTCCAGGCACGCCAGAACGCGGTGACTGGACTCGAACAGTACCAGCGTTCGCGCTTCCGACCGCAGCGCTTCCAGGCGTTTGCGTCGACCCGCGGACTTGCCGGGCAGGAAGCCTTCGAACACGAACCGGTCGGTGGGCAAGCCGCTGACCGACAGGGCCGCGGTGACGGCGCTGGGTCCGGGAACCGCGCGCACCGGCACACCCGCCTCGTGGGCGGCGCGCACCAGGCGATACCCGGGGTCGCTGATCAGCGGGGTGCCGGCGTCGGAGACCACCGCGATGGTTTCACCGGCCTCCAGTCGCTGCAGCAGGCCCGGCAGGACGGCGCGCTCATTGTGCTCGTGCATGGCCTGCAGTGGCGTGTCCGCCCCGACATGCTGCATCAGGGGGCGCGTGTGCCGGGTATCCTCGGCGACCACCAGGTCCGACTCCGCCAGCACCTGGATCGCCCGCGGGGAGATGTCCTGCAGGTTTCCGATCGGTGTTGCTACGACATACAGCAGGCCCTGGCTCATGGCGGTGTCCGGTACGGTGATAAGCTGGAGAAAGCCCCGTAGCGACGGCGTTCCCACCCCTGGAACGCCACC
>JAUIJU010000114.1 GCA_030431095.1 Gammaproteobacteria bacterium
GGTCGGTGATGGCCTGGCCCAGGCGATGTTCAATGAGTTTGCCCGGGTGCTGAAGCCTGGCGGTACGCTCGGTGTCGTGCAGCACCGTGCGCCGGACGGTGCCGATCCGTCGGAGACTGCGCGCAGCGGGTACGTCTCCGAATCACACGTCAAGTCACTGGCGGCGGCGGCCGGCCTGGAGTTCGTGGCCGCCTCGGAGGTCAACGCCAACCCTGACGACAGCAAGGATCACCCGAACGGCGTGTGGACCCTTCCGCCCGGACTCGCGCTGGGCGAACAGGACAAGGATCGCTACCTGGCCATCGGCGAATCCGATCGCATGACACTGAAATTCGTCAAGTCGGCGGACTGAGTTTTTCCCGGGCGTTCCGGGCCATGGTCTCGTACGCCTGTTCGATCGCCCGGGTGGTCGCCCGGGTGTCGAACAGCGGATTGTCCGCGCGTCCGTCTTCCAGGCGCCGACGCAGCGCAGGCAGGGCCGTGGGATCCGTGGCCAGCGAGATGGCGCGTTCCTGGTAAGCGGTTACCTCGTGGCACACCAGTTCCCCGAGGCCGCTGGCGAGCAACAGGCTGGCGCCAACCCTCGAGGGAAACGTCGTTCCCATGAGCGTCAGCACCGGACAGCCCATCCACAGGGCGTCCGAAGCGGTGGTGTGCGCATTGTAGGGCCAGCTGTCCAGGAACAGGTCCGCGTGGTGGTACAGGGCGAGGTATGGCTCCAGTGGCCGCGATTTCGAGAACACCAGCCGTTCTGGATCGATGTCCTGCGCCGCGGCCTCGCGTCGCAGGTTGGATGCCACCTCGGGCGCTGACTGCCGCCCCAGCAGCCACAGTACGCTGCCGGGCGTTGCGCGCAGGATCTCCATCCAGGCTGTGAAACAGGCCCGATTGAATTTCCACGCATTGTTGAAACAGCAAAACACGGTCGCATCATTGGGCAACCCGAGATCGCCACGACGCCCTTCCGCCGGCGGCAGCGGGCGCCGGTCGTCGTTGACCTGGTAGCTGTGGGGCAGGGCGACGATGCGTTCGTCGTATTCGGGCTGGTGAGTGGCGGGCGTCACCACGGCGTCACCGATCAGGTAGTCGATGCAATCGGCGCCCATCGTTCCCGGGTAGCCCAGGTACTGCACCTGGATGGGAGCGGGTCGCTGCGCCATGACCGCCGTAGCGGCCTCCAGCGTGTGGCCCTTGAGGTCCACCAGGATGTCCACGCCGTCGGCGCGGATGCGTGCGGCGGCCTCGGTGGGTGACAGGCCGCGGATATCGGTGAACGCGTCGAAAGCGGCTTCCAGCCGCCGGCGAATGTCGCTGTCGTCGTCGCGGCTGTTGGAATAGGCGAGGATCCGGAACCGGGAACGGTCATGTAGTTCGAACAGGCCGGCGGCCAGGTAGGCTGTCGGGTGACGGTAGTAGTCAGCGGACAGGTAACCCACGGTCAGGCGCCCCCGCGCGTCGCCGGGAATGACGTGGCCGGTTTCGGCCGGCCGCGCCGGCCATTGCCGGGACCAGAGGCGAGCGCAGTCACGTTGTTCCTCGCGAGTGCCTGCCTCGGCCAGGAAGGAAAACGGCGTCACGCCGGGCAGGCCCCGCGCAATCCCGTCACGCATTCGCTCCAGCAACCGTTGCGTGCCGTCCCACTGGCACAGTTGCCGACGGGTGAACAGCGCCGCGGCCAGGGCGCCCCCGTGGTCTGGCCGGGCGACCAGCGCGGCGTCGAATGCCGCCATCGCCTCGGGCAAACGACCCAGTTCGGACAATGCGAACCCGCGGGTGTAGAGCAGGTCCGCCTGCCGAGGTTCGAGCGCGAGACCGGCATCGGCGCTTTGCAGCGCTTCGCGATGCCGGCCAAGGTTCAGCTGGCAATCGGCCACCAGCCCATGAGCACCGGCCTGGCGCGGATCGATGTCCAGGCTGCCACGTGCGGCGGCGATGGCCGCTTCGTACTGCCCATTGCGTGTCAGCAGCGTGGCCAGGTTGAACAGCGGCAGGGGATTTTCGGGCGCCAGCGCCACCGCCCGCCGGTAGGCAAACAGGGCTTCGTCATCACGCTGTCGCTCTTGCAGCACATTGCCCAGTCCCAGCCAGGCCTCGGCCAGTTCCGGGTCCAGTTCCAGTGCCCTTCGAATGGCGCTCTCGGCGTCCTGCGGGCGATCCAGGGCCTGTTGTACCGCGGCCAGGTTCACCCAGCCGTCGGGCATGTCCGGGTAGCGACGGATGGCCCTGAGCAACAGGGGCTCGGCCTGATCACCTCGCCCGGACTGGTGCAGCAAGGCCCCCAGCCAGAGGTTGGCGTGGTAGTCGTCAGGGTCCGCGTCGAGCACCGCGCGGTAACCCCGGTGCGCGCCGGCCAGGTCTCCGGCCTGGTGGCGTTGCAGCGCCGCGAGCGCTTCGGGCGGCGGCGGGCGCAACGCCATGCTCAGCGGGGCCGTACCGAGGGCAGGGAAAACAGGATGACCGGCGTGGCATGCAGTGGCCAGGCGCCATCCAGTGAGCCGGGTAATACGATATCGCTGTCCCAGCGTGCCTTGTTGCGTGGACGCAGTTCCATGGTGCCGGCGTCGAGCAGGCTGCGCTCTCCGGCGCCGACGCAGCCCGGACAAAGCCCCGGAGCGAAGGCCGCCTGCATGTTCAGTCGATAGGGCGGATTGCCCGTCACCGGCTCCGAGATGACCCAGCGGGGTTGGCCCAGGGCATCATACAGATAGGCGACCGCCACGGTGGTACCACCCTGGCTGGCCAGCGACACGCCCCATCCCGGACCATCCTCGCGGCCCCACAGCCCGGTGTCGTCGATTTGTCGTACCTGGGGGGTGAATTCCAGCCAGGACAGCGACTCTTCGCCGTTGACGCCGTTGATCCGCCAGCTGGCCGCGGCGCGGCGTTCGGATGCAAAATCCAGGAGCATATCGCCGACGGGTGCGCCGTTCGCGGGGCCGTCGTCGTCGAGCGTGAAACGGAGCAGTGGCGCCTGGAACGTGGCGCCGTCCAGGGCCCCCGCTGCCAGGTACCAGGTGGGGTCACCCTGGTCGTCGTAGGTGTACCAGATCACGCTCAGGCGGGTGCCGTAGTACTGGATGTCGAACCCACGCCCGTCGCTGGCCGGGTCGTACCAGAGGCCCGGGTTGGGGCGAATTTGGCGTTCCGGGTCCGTCGCAAAGCGATCGGCCAGGGACGGCACCAGTACCATGTCACCCGGATTCGACAGGCCGCCGGCGCCCGCGGAGACACGGGTCTCGAGAAACGCGCCATTGGCGGCGTCAAATGCCAGGATGGCGTTTTGCTTTCCTGCCGCGACCAGCAGGACGCCGTCGTTCGTTACCGCGATCCCCTCAGGGCGATCGAAGCCGACCGGCCCCAGGCGGGCGAATTCGCCCAAAAACTCGCCGTCGTCGATATCCACGGCAATCACTGCATTGCGCGCCCGGTCGCTGATCAGGAGGCGCCCGTTTTGGCCCAC
>JAUIJU010000115.1 GCA_030431095.1 Gammaproteobacteria bacterium
TCGACCTGGACGAGATCCTGACCGTGGCGCTGGACCAGCGCCCGGGCGAAGTGCCGATTTTCATGAGCTTCGATATTGATCGCCCGGTGGTGAACGTGACCACCGGGCCCAGCGCCGATGTCCCGGACTCGTCGATGCATTTCGCGTCTTTCGACACCACCAGCGGCAACCTGGTACCACCGGCCGAACGCGGCGCCGACGTGATGCACTTCCTGTTGCAGCTGCACACCGACCTGTTCCTGGGCCTGCCGGGCATGTTGTTCCTGGGCTTCATGGGCCTGCTGTTCGTGCTGTCGGTGATCTCGGGTGTGGTGCTGTACGCGCCTTTCATGCGCAAGCTGGCCTTCGGCACCGTACGCCGCGAACGCACCCGCCGCATCAAGTGGCTGGACTGGCACAACCTGATGGGCATCGTTACGGTGGCCTGGGTGCTGGTGGTGGGCGTGACCGGCATCATCAACACCCTGGAGCAACCCATCATCGAGACCTGGAAGTACCGCGAACTGGCCGACCTGGTGGCGCCCCATGCCGACCGTGAACCCCCGACGGCGTTCGCCTCGCTGGACGCCGCCGTGCAGCGCGCGGTGGCCGAGGCCCCGGGTATGGAACTTCAGTTCGTGGCCTTTCCGGGCAGTGGTTTTTCCACCAGCTACCACTACGCCGTCTTCCTGCACGGGCGCTCACCGGTCACGGAACACGTCATCACGCCGGTGTTGGTCAACGCGGAAAGCGGCCGCCTGGAAGGCATGCGCGAAATGCCCTGGTGGGTGAAGACCCTGTCCCTGTCACGCCCCCTGCATTTTGGCGACTACGGCGGGCTGCTGCTGAAAATCATCTGGGCCGTGCTGGATATCGTCACCCTCTACCTGCTGGTCACCGGCCTGTACCTGTGGTGGAAAAAGCGCCGCCAGTCCCTGCCTGACCTGGTCCGCGAAGCCAACTCGGATTCCGCATGAAGCGGCGCTCTCTCTGGCAGGTGTTCGCGCTTCCTCTCGTGCTCGGCCTCGCCAGCCTGGGCGGCCTCGTCTGGGCCCTGCTGGTGGAAGGACACCAGGATGTGTTCGCCGCGCTCGCAACGGGAAGCGGATTGGCCGTCATCGGGTGGGTGTTGCTCCGATCCCGTCGCTAGTCCGATGATTCCTTTCGCGGGGTCAGTCCCCGGGGGCGACGTGCGCCACGCTGCACCCGTCTTCCGCTTTCCGTTTCCCCACGACCCTGCATTCACTTGACATATTACTGTGTAGCACATAGTATTTATCACACACTATGCAATACCCAGCGAAATGAGCAACGACGCCGCCGACAAACTCCACTCCGAAATGCGCCGCGGCGCCATCGTACTGGGCGTGCTGGCCCAGTTGCGCGAGGAGCACTACGGCTATTCGCTGCGCAAGGCGCTGGCCGGAAAAGGCCTGGAGGTGGAGGAAGGCACGCTGTACCCGCTGGTGCGACGGCTGGAGCAGCAAGGCCTGCTGGAGAGTGAATGGCGGCGCGAGGACAAGCGCAAGAAACGCTTCTATCGCCTGTCCGCACAAGGCCGCGAGGTGTACCAACAACTGCTGGATGACTGGCGTCGGCTGGGCGACAGTATCGCGGCGCTGACCGGGAGCGAGAACGATGGAATGGGTTGAGCGATACCTGCATCAGGTCGGGCACTACCTGCCCGAAGACAAGCGCGCAGAGGTGACCGAGTCGCTGCGCGAGGCCATCGAGGGAGAAATCGACGGCCTCGCCGACGTGCATGACGGCCGCGTGTCGGAAGCCGACCAGAAAACCGTGCTGGCGCGCTTCGGGCACCCGCTGAAGGTGGCACGCGACTACCACCCCCTGCGCTACCTGGTCGGCCCGGCCCTCTACCCGGTCTGGTGGCAGACCGTGAAACAGGTGGCCGTGCTGGTGCTGGGCATCCAGGTGGTGGTGGCGCTGGTGGCCGGGGCCGGAACCGGCTGGACCGTCGGCGCTTTCGACCTGCTGGGCCTGTTGCTTTACGGCCAGTTCTGGGCGCTGGTGATCGTCACCGGCGTGTTCGTGGCCATCGAGACTTCGGGCGAACACCTGCGCCGCTTCGAGCGCTGGCGGCCCGAACAGCTGCCGGCGCACAGCGTGGCGCCGATCCGCCGCGGCGACGTGCTGACCAACCTGTTCAGCGAAGGCGTGTTCCTGTTGTGGTGGAACGACGTGCTGGTGCTGAGCCGCTGGCTGCCGGATTCGCTGCCGGCGTTCCCGCTGCAAGCAGGTCCGGCCTGGGATGTCTGGTTCTGGCCGCTGAACCTGTTGTTCGGCGTGGCCTTCGTGCTGCACCTGTGGGTGTTGTTCCGGGGTGTCTGGCAACGCACCACCCTGTGGACCGAGGTCCTGACTTGCGGGGGCATCATTGCCGTCGCCCTCGTGCTGATCGCCACCGGCGACCTGGTCACCGTGCGCGAATTGCCCTCGGAAGAAGCCATGCGCTACCTGGGCCAGGGCGGCGCGTTCGCCGAGCGTACGCTGAAGGTGGCCATTGCCGTGGTGGCGGGATTCACGGCATGGGACCTCTGGCGGGCCGTCAGGACGCTGCGCGGCTGAGCGACCCGGCCGCCGGCAACGCCGTCGTTCGCCGTGGCCGGGACGTGCCTGTCAGACGGCAACTGACCGCCGGGCGAAGTAACGCCGCGCGGGGTCACGCAGAAACAGGAAGTACACGTACGCGGCGATCCACAGCAGGCTCGGCAACAACCAGCCGGGTGAATTCAGCCAGGTCCCCTGGTAGACCACGTTGGCCAGGGTGAACAGGAGCAACAGCCAGCGGGACCAGTTGGCGCCGCGCAGCAGGAAGATGCCGCACACGATGAACACGGCGAAGCCGACGACGGACAGGGACTTCTGAAAGCCCACCGGTATGCCCCAGGCCGCTTCCACGGCCGCGAAGCCCTGGTCCAGGGTGGTCACGCCGGAAATAAGGAGCGACAGCACGCCCATCCCGGCGGAGACCAGCAGGATCACGGCAATGACCGTGACCGAGACCGGGCGGCTGCCATCGGGAACCGCCTCGGAGGCACCGGCCAGGCGATGCCGGTGGTGCCAGGCCAGCATGGCGCCGCCGCAGACCAGCAACAGGGCCGCCAGCAACAGGGGTCGACCCAGGGAGATGGCCATTTCCGGCATCTCCAGGTTCCGCTGCTGCGCGGTGGCCTGCATCAGCTGGTCCCAGTCGGGCGAGTTCATCATCGGTACGACCATCATCAGCGTCACCGCGCCGTAGGCGGCGCCGGCCACCAGGGTCCAGCCGGTGGCGTGCCAGCGGTGCGGCGCACCCACGACCAGGGCGCCGGTCAGGATCAGCAACAGGGCCGGAACGGCAAAGATGGCCACGGCGAACAGGGAAGCCTCCGCAGGCGACCCGACGACGGAAAACCCCGGCATCATCACCATGGGCCCCAGGCAGAGGACGGCGAGCACC
>JAUIJU010000047.1 GCA_030431095.1 Gammaproteobacteria bacterium
CGGGGCAGTTATGGGGTCAGAGTAACGGGTCAGAGTAACGGGTCAGAGTAACGGGTCAGAGTAATGGGTCAGGGTAACGGGTCAGAGTCGATGACTCTGACCCGTTACCCTGACCCATTACTCTGACCCCTTGAATCCCAACGCCCTGATTCGTGGATCCATTGCGCCGGGCGTGCCTAGCGTGATGCGGGAAAATTCGTGCCTTGGCGCATGGGCCCGCCGCAGTCGGTCAAAGGCGCTGGCGTCGATGGCGCCGGCGTTGCGCAGGCGCGTGTCGTCGGCTTCCACCTTGGTGGCGCCGATCAGCACCGCGGTCAGCGGGTCGTCGAGCCCCGGCGGCAGGCGCAGCCGGGGATCGCCGGCTACCGGTGCCAAAGAAGGGGGTGGGGACGGCTGGCCGGACCATCGCAGGAACGCATTGAAGATCATCTGCGTTCCCCGCTGTTTGCCTTCCACGCTGTAACCGGCCACGTGGGGCGTGGCGACAGTGACACGTTCGAGTAGCCCGGTCTCGATCCGAGGTTCCTGCGGCCACACGTCCAGCGCCGCGTGGATGTGCCTGGCCTCGAGCGCCGTGATCAGGGCGTTGCCATCCACCACGCTCCCGCGGGCCGTGTTGAGCAGCAACGCCCCGTTGCGCATCAGGGCCAGTTGCTCCGGGCCGATCATGCCGGCGGTGGGCCAGCGCGTACCCTGCGTCAGCGGAACGTGCAGGCACACGATGTCGCAGGCCAGGGCCTGCTCCAGCGCGACCCCGTTATCGAGCTCTCCACGCGCTTGCAGTGGTGGGTCGCAGACCGTGATACCGACGCCAAGCACCTCCAGCAGCTGATGAAGCCGGCTGCCTACGTTGCCGTGTCCTATGATGGCCACGCGCTGCTCCACCAGGGGTCGTTGCAGGCGCACACAGGCCAGGCACAACATCCCCAGCGTGTACTGCGCGGCGGCGTCGGCGTTGCAGCCCGGCGCGTGGGCCCAGGCGATCCCCTGGCGCTCCAGCCAGTCGGTGTCGAGATGGTCCGTGCCGATGGTCGCGCTGCCCACGAAACGCACGCGGCTGCCCTCGAGCAGGTCAGCATCCACCCGGGTGACGGAACGCACCAGCAGCACCTCCGCGTCACCGAGCTGCTCGCGGCGCAGGCTCCGTCCGGGCAACAGGCGCAGGTCGAGGTGCCGGCCGAAGGTGTCGGGCAGGGCGGTCATGTTCTGGTCGGCGATGGCGAGCATGGTGGGTCAGTGGGGGCGCGCTACTGGAAAAGGGTCGGTGGCAGGGAATTTTACGCGGGTCGGGACACGGATGCGCAACCCGAATCGGTTACAATAGCTGGTTTCCACAGCCTGCGAAGTCCCATTCGCTGGTCGGCCTCCCTGGCGGGATGCGTGGCGGCGAACGGGCACCGAAATCAATCCGAGGAGTGAACGATGAAACAACCCGTCCGCGTGGCCATTACCGGCGCCGCCGGCCAGATCGGCTATCAACTGTGCTTCCGCATCGCCGCCGGCGACATGCTGGGCAAGGACCAGCCGGTCATCCTGCAATTGCTGGAGATCACCCCGGCCCTGGGCGCGCTCGAAGGCGTGGCCATGGAACTCAAGGACGCGGCGTTTCCCCTGCTGCAGGACGTGGTCACCACCGACGACGCCAAGGTGGCCTTCAAGGACACCGACTATGCCCTGCTGGTGGGCGCCAGGCCGCGTGGACCCGGCATGGAGCGTGGCGACCTGCTGACGGAAAACGGCAAGATCTTCGGCCCGCAGGGCAAGGCCCTGAACGATCACGCCAGCCGCGACGTCAAGGTGCTGGTGGTGGGCAACCCGGCCAACACCAATGCACTGATCGCCCAGGCCGCGGCGCCGGACCTCGACCCGCGCAACTTCACAGCCATGACCCGCCTGGACCACAACCGGGCCCTGGCGCAGATGGCCGAGAAGACTGGCGAGCACCACGGCGGCATCCGCAGGATGATCATCTGGGGCAACCACTCTTCCACCCAGTACCCCGACATCCGTTTCACGGAAACCGACGCCGGCGGCCTGGCCGGCGGCGTGGAAACCGACTGGTACCGCGACACCTTCATTCCCACCGTGCAGCAGCGCGGGGCGGCCATCATCAAGGCGCGTGGCGCCTCCAGTGCCGCCTCTGCGGCCTCGGCGGCCATCGACCACATTCGCAGCTGGGCCCTGGGCACGCCGGAAGGCGACTGGGTCTCCATGGCGGTGCCGTCCACCGGCGCCTATGGCATCGAGCCGGGCGTGATCTACTCCTTCCCCTGCACCTGTTCGGGCGGTGACTACACCATCGTCGAGGGCCTGGACGTCGACGACTTCAGCCGCGCAAAAATGGACGCCACGGACGCGGAACTTCGCGAGGAGCGTGCGGCGGTTTCAGACCTCCTTTAATGCTTTAACTAATATCAAAAAGGTATTGAATTGACTAAGGAAACACCGGGATACAAGTTCCGTCTGGCCGTCGAAGAGCACGCGCCCTTGCAGGTGGTGGGCACCATCAACGCCTACACGGCGCGCATGGCCCAGGCCACCGGCCACAAGGCCATCTACCTGTCCGGCGGCGGCGTGGCGGCCAACTCGCTGGGCGTACCCGACCTGGGCATCAGCACGCTGGACGACATCCTGACCGACATTCGGCGCATCACCGCCGTGTGCGACCTGCCGCTGCTGGTGGACGTAGACACCGGTTTCGGCGGCGCATTCAACATCGCGCGCACGGTCAAGTCGCTGATTCGCGACGGTGTCGCGGCCATGCACATGGAAGACCAGGTGGCCCAGAAGCGCTGCGGCCACCGCCCCGGCAAGGCCATAGTCAGCCAGGGCGAGATGGTGGACCGCATCAAGGCCGCCGTCGATGCCCGCCACGACGAGAGTTTCGTGATCATGGCGCGTACCGACGCGCTGGCGGTGGAAGGCATGGACAGCGCGGTGGAGCGGGCGGTGGCCTGCGTGGAAGCCGGCGCGGACATGATTTTTCCCGAGGCCGTGCAAACCCTGGACCAGTACCAGGCGTTCCGCGCGGCGGTCGGCGTGCCGATCCTGGCCAACATCACCGAGTTCGGGCACACGCCGCTGTTCACCACGCCGGAACTGGGCGAGGTCGGCGTGGACATCGTGCTCTATTGCTGCTCGGCCTACCGCGCCATGAACCGCGCCGCGGAACTGGTCTACAAGGGCCTGCTGTCACAGGGTCACCAGCGTGACCTGGTGGAGATCATGCAGACCCGCGAAGAACTCTACGCCTACCTGGGTTACCACGACTTCGAACAAAAACTGGACGAACTGTTCAACACGAACGAGGAGAACTGATCATGGGCGACACCGCCGTGAAGAAGAACACCGGCGCCGGCCTGCGTGGCCAGTCGGCCGGCGAGACCACCATCTGCACGGTTGGGGCGGAAGGCAACAGCCTGCGCTACCGCGGCTACGACGTGGTGGAACTGGCCGAAGGCTCCACCTTTTACGAGGTGGCCTACATGCTGCTCAAGGGTGAGTTGCCGACCCGGGCCGAACTGGAGCGCTGGACCGTCAAGCTCAAGGCCCTGCGCACCCTGCCCGAATCCCTGCGCGAAGTCCTCGAGCGCATCCCGGCCGACGCCCACCCCATGGACGTGATGCGCACTGGCTGCTCCTTCCTCGGCAACATCGAGCAGGAAGGGGATTTCAGCAACCAGCAGAACGTGGCCGACCGCCTGCTGGCCACCTTCCCTGGCATGGTGGCCTACTGGTACCGCTACAGCCACGACGGCATGCGCATCGACACCGATACCGATGAAGACGGCCTGGGCGCGCACTTCCTGCACTTGCTGCGCGGGGAGTCGCCCAGCGAGCTTGAAGCCCGGGTCATGGACGTGTCCCTGATCCTCTACGCCGAGCATGAATTCAACGCCTCCACCTTCACCGCGCGGGTGTGCGCCTCCACGCTGTCGGACCTGCACTCGTGCATCACCGCGGCCATTGGATCGCTGCGCGGCCCGCTGCACGGCGGCGCCAACGAGGCGGCCATGGACATGATCGAGCAGTACGGTTCCGCGGAAGAGGCGGTCGAAGACGTGCTGCGCAAGCTCACGGCCAGGGAGCTGATCATGGGCTTCGGCCACGCGGTCTACCGCCTGCGCGACCCGCGCAACGCCATCATCAAGGGCTGGTCGAAGCAGCTGGCCGAGCTGAAGGAAGACACGGTGCTCTACGCCGTCTCCGAGGCGGTGGAGCGCACCATGAAGGAAGAAAAGAACATGTTCGCCAACGCGGACTTCTTCCACGCCTCGGCCTACCACTTCATGGGTATCCCGACCAAGCTGTTCACGCCCATCTTCGTGATGTCGCGGGTGACCGGCTGGGCGGCGCACTGCTTCGAGCAGCGTGCCAACAACCGCATCATCCGGCCCTCGGCCGACTACACCGGCCCGGAGCCGCGTTCCTACGTCGCCATCGAGGACCGGTGAGTCTGGCGCCCGGCAGGCCCTGAAGCGGGGCCTGCCGGGCGCTACTGCCTGCCTGGGTCAGTTGGATCCGTCCGTGTTTCCGCCCGGAATGTAACGGTAGTGGCCCGTGACGGGGTGTGAGAAGAGCAGGTCGTCGAGCCGGGTGCCACTGCCGGCATTGTGCGCGATCAGCGGCTCACCGCTGACGGGATGGGTCTGGTCCGTGACGATGCCGATGTGTGGCAGGCGGCCGAACAGCAGCCAGGTGACCACGTCGCCGGGCTGGTAGTCTGACGCATTGTCGGTGATGGGCACCTCGGCGCCGGCGCGGCGGAAAAACGCCTGCAGATTGGGCACGCGCCGGTGGTCGATGTTCGGGTCGGGCCGTTCCAGGCCCCACTTGGCCCGCGAGGGGTAGTCGTCGAAGTCGCGCAGCATGTCCTCGTGCACGGCCTGCTGCAGGTCGAAGCCGATCGCCCGGTACGAGCGGATCACCACGTCCGTGCACACCCCCGTTTCGTCCGGCACGTCGCCCCCCGGATAGGGAATCGCCACGTACGACCCGTCGTAACGCACCGCCACCTCGGTGCGCGCCACCGCCGCCGCCACCAGCCCCTCCACCAGGGCATCGGCGCGGACGAGGCCGGCGTCACCGATCAGCAAGAGCGCGATGAAAATCGTCGGAAGTTTCATTGAAGAACCCGGCGCTGCGGCCGGCAAATTCAGACGTGCTGGTCGACCAGCACCGGGTTACCGTCGGGATCGACGGCCACGAAGCTGCCCGGCCCGGCATCGCCGTCCAGCGTTTCCTGCATCAGTTCGATGCCGTCCGCGCGAAGCTTCGCCGCGATTTCGCGCACGTCGGGCGCGCCTTCCTGGGTTTCGCACTGCTGGTTCCAGCGGGGATTGAAGGTCAGGATGTTGTCTTCGAACATGCCCTGGAACAGGCCGATGATGGTGTCGCCGTTCTTCATCATCTGGTAGTGCTCACCGTCGCCGGCGAAGGGTTCAAACCCGAGTTTTTCGTAGAATTTTCGGGAGGCAGGCAGGTCCTTGACGGCGAGGCTGACGGAAAACGCACCCAGTTGCATGGCATCACTCCAGTTCGTGGACGATATGCCCAGCATTGTTGACCCACGGGTCAACGTCAAGTGTCGTAGTTTCGAACGGGCGTACCATCAGTGCCCGGGAAGGGTCCCGGGCGGCCTGCCGCGAAGCGCCTCAGCGCTTCATGAAGTTGAAGAATTCTTCGTTGGTCTTGGTGGCCTTGAGCTTGTCGAGCATGAACTCGATGGCCTGGATCTCGTCCATGGGATGCAGCAGCTTGCGCAGGATCCACACCTTCTGCAGCAGGGCCTGGTCGATCATCATTTCCTCGCGGCGCGTGCCTGAGCGGTTGATGTCGATGGCCGGGTAGACGCGTTTCTCCGCGATGCGGCGGTTCAGGTGCACTTCCATGTTGCCGGTGCCCTTGAACTCCTCGTAGATCACCTCGTCCATCTTCGAACCCGTATCGACCAGGGCGGTGGCGATGATGGTCAGGGAGCCGCCCTCGGTCACGTTGCGCGCGGCGCCGAAGAAGCGCTTGGGCCGCTGCAGGGCGTTGGCGTCGACACCACCGGTCAGTACCTTGCCGGAGGAAGGCGCCACGGTGTTGTAGGCGCGGGCCAGGCGGGTGATCGAGTCGAGCAGGATCACCACGTCGTTCTTGTGCTCCACCAGGCGCTTGGCGCGTTCGATGACCATCTCGGCCACCTGCACGTGGCGTGAGGCCGGCTCGTCGAAGGTGGAGGAAATCACCTCGGCGTCCACCGAGCGTTGCATTTCCGTCACTTCTTCCGGGCGCTCATCGATCAGCAGGATGATCATCTTGGCGTCCGGGTGATTGGCGCGGATGCTGGTGGCGATGTTCTGCAACATGATGGTCTTGCCCGCCTTGGGCGGCGAGACCACCAGGCCGCGCTGGCCGAAGCCGATCGGCGCGACCAGGTCGATGATGCGTGCGGTAATGTCTTCCGTGCTGCCGTTGCCGCGCTCCAGCGTGGCCTGCTTGGTCGGAAACTCCGCCGTCAGATTCTCGAACAGGATCTTGTTCTTGGCCTTGTCGGGGCGCTCGTAGTTGAGCGTCTCGACCTTCAGCAGCGCGAAATAGCGTTCGCTGTCCTTCGGCGGCCGGATCTTGCCTTCCAGCATGTCCCCCGTGCGCAGGTTGAAACGGCGGATCTGGCTGGGCGAGACGTAGATGTCGTCCGGGCCGGCCAGGTAGGACGAATCGGCGGAACGCAGAAAGCCGAAGCCGTCCTGCAGAATTTCCAGCACCCCCTGTCCGTAAATGCTCTCGCCGTTCTTGGCGTGCGCCTTGAGGATGGAAAAAATGATGTCCTGTTTGCGCGAGCGGGCGACGTTGTCCAGCCCCATCTCGTTGGCGATGTCCAGCAGCTGGGCAATCGGTTTCTGCTTCAGTTCGGTCAGATTCATAGTGGATTTTTCAGATAATGCGGGCGAACGCCCGGCAGGGGATGGAATCAGGTCTGCTTCGTCGGTCTCGATCAGGAATTATCGTCAGGGCCAGCGGTTGCCCGGTGTGTGTCGCCTGATGGTTTGTGGCGGATTGTGGCCGCGAAAAACCGGTCTTTGTGACGCCATGTCGCTTTCTTGTTGACCGGGATTGCGCTCAGGCCGGGTAGGACACCCGCTGGAGATACGGCAAAATTATCACGGAAAGGAGCCAGCGTCCAGCCTTGGCTGTGGTGGCCCGGATCGCCCGCCTGGACGGGCGATCAACAGGATCTCGGGTTACCCCCCGAAGGGCTCAGATGTTTTCTTCGACGAAGGACTGCAGGGCGCCCTTGGGCACACCGCCGACCTTCATGGCCTGGATGTTGCCGTCGCGGAAAATCATCAGCGTGGGAATGCCGCGCACGCCGAACTGGTTGGGCGTCACCGGACTGGAGTCTACGTCCATCTTGGCCACGGTGATTTTGCCTTCGAACTCGTCGGCGATCTGGTCCAGGGCGGGGGCGATCATTTTGCAGGGGCCACACCATTCGGCCCAGAAATCCACCAGGACCGGGCCATCAGCGTTCAGGACCTTGTCTTCGAAGTCACCATCGGTGACGTGGATGATGTGTTCGCTCACGAAAATCTCCCGTTGTTGTGGGCCGCCGACTGGTGCGGGGGCGCCGTCATGGCTAAAATACTGTTTTTGGGGTCCGGTCGGTGACCACACCGAGTGCGAACGGCCGGGCCATTCACCAGGATCCACCATTCCAAGTAGGACTGCCTGACGAAGTGAAGGCGTGTCCCCCGGTTTTCAAGTCCTGTAGTTTGCACCATACAGTGTGACGTTTCCCGCCGTGCGGGAACAAGAGGTTTTATGTCCGAATCAAAAACGAAAGGTCCGCTCACGGAAGTGGCCTTCGACGGCCTGGGTCTCGAGCCTGCCATCATGAAAGGCATCGAGGCAGCCGGTTTCACCCATTGCACGCCGATCCAGGCGCTGACCCTGCCCCCGGCCCTGGAGGGCAAGGACGTGGCCGGCCAGGCCCAGACCGGCACCGGCAAGACCGCAGCCTTCCTGCTGGTGATATTCCAGCGTCTGCTGCAGCGCGACACCCGCGAGCAACGCGGCCATCACCCGGGCGCCGTGGTTATCGCGCCGACCCGGGAACTGGCCCTGCAGATCCACAAGGATGCCGAGACACTGGGCCAGGGTACCGGCCTGACACTGGGCCTGGCTTACGGCGGCATCGACTACGACAAGCAGCGCAAGCACCTGCAGGATGGCGTCGACATCCTGATCGGCACCCCGGGCCGCATGATCGATTACTACAAGCAGAAGGTGTACAGCCTGGACCACGTGCAGGTGGCAGTGCTCGACGAGGCCGACCGCATGTTCGACCTGGGCTTCATCAAAGACATCCGCTACATGCTGCGGCGCATGCCGCCGGTCGACCAGCGCCAGACGCTGATGTTTTCGGCCACGCTGTCCCACCGCGTGATGGAACTGGCCTACGAACACATGAACGAGCCCGAGGAACTCGAGGCCGAGGCCGACCAGGTCACGGCCGACAACGTCGAGCAGCGGGTGTATTACCCGGCCAACTCGGAAAAACTGCCGATGCTGGTGCAGATGCTGCGCCAGGTGCCGGAAGGGCGCATTATCGTGTTCACCAACACCCGCGCCGGCGCCGACCGCATTGGCCGCACCCTGAACGCCAACGAGCTACAGTCGGCGGTGATATCCGGCCGCGTGCACCAGAAAAAGCGCCAGAGTCTGCTCAAGCGCTTTCATGACGGTGACATCAAAATCCTGGTTGCCACCGATGTCGCCGCCCGCGGTCTGCACATTCCCGATGTCAGCCACGTGGTCAACTTCGACCTGCCCCAGGACGCCGAGGACTACGTACATCGCATCGGTCGTACGGCGCGCCTGGGCGCCAAGGGCGAGGCCATCAGCTTTGCCTGTGAGGATTACGCCTTCTCCCTGCCGGACATCGAGGATTACATCGGCTACGCCATACCGATGGAGACCCTGGACCCGGACTCACTGCCGGAGATCGTCAATCCGCCGCGTCCGCCCCGCAAACCACGCGGTGGTCCGGGTGGCGGCCGCGGACGCGGCAAGCCGCGCGGCGGGCAGGGCGGGGCGCCGGAATCATCCGGCCGCAAGCGTCGCCGCCGGCGCAAACCCCGGGGCAAGGCGCCGGAGAAAGCCACGCAGGAATCCTGAACCCCGGCTCGGTTATGATGTGCGCCGGTCATGGTGCGCATCCACTACAGCATTCGAAGGGCAGCCTCCAGGCATGATTCGATTCGACCGGGTCAGTAAACGCTACCCCGGTGGCGTGTCGGCTCTCAGGGAACTGAGTTTCGAGATCGCTCGCGGGGAAATGGTCTTCCTGACCGGCCATTCCGGGGCCGGTAAGAGCACCCTGCTGCGCCTGTTGCTGATGCTCGAACGCGCCACCCGCGGCCAGGTCGTCCTCGACGGCCGCAACCTCACGCAAACCGCCGACCGCCACGCACCCGCCGTACGCCAGGGGGTGGGCATGATTTTCCAGGACCACAAACTGTTGGCGGACAAGACCGTATTCGACAACGTGGCCGTGCCGCTGATGATCGCCGGTCACCGCTACGCCGAGATTCGCAAACGCGTGCGTGGCGCCCTGAAGATGGTGGGCCTGGAAGACCGTGAACGTGCCTGGCCGCTGGCTCTGTCGGGCGGCGAACAGCAACGTGTCGGGGTGGCTCGCGCCGTGGTGGGGATGCCCCCGGTCCTGCTGGCCGACGAGCCCACGGGTAACCTCGACCCGGACCTGTCCCGTGAGCTGTTCGACCTGTTCCGCACGCTCAACCAGCGCGGTATGACCGTGCTGATCGCCAGCCACGATCTGGACCTGGTGCGACGGATGAAACAGCGCGTGCTGGTGTTGTCCAAAGGTGCGCTGGTGGACGACCTTGTGGCCGGGAGCGCGGGCCCGTGAGCCTGCTCTCCAAGTTGGCGCGCCGGTGGCGCGCGGCCGTGCGCCGGCACAGCTACAGCTTTTTCTCCAGCCTGGGCGCCCTGATGTCGCACCGGGTGGGCACGCTGATGACCGTCCTGGTGCTGGGCATCGCCATGCTGCTGCCACTGGGCCTGCACCTGACCCTGGTCAATCTCGATCGCATGGACCTGCGCGAAGAGCAGTGGGGCGCCCTCAGCGTGTTCCTGACGCCAGGCGCGCAGGAGCCGCAAGTCATCGAGCTGGCCACGGAGATCGAATCGCTGGACGCGGTGAGTGGCGTCGAAGCGGTGTCTCCGGAACAGGGGCTGGCGGAGTTTCGTGAAACTTCCGGTTTCGGGGCGGTGGACCTGTTGGGCGACAACCCCCTGCCTTGGGTCCTGAGCATCACGCCCACTCCCGGCGAAGGACTGGAACAGCGTGTCGGGGCGCTGTCAGAGGCCTTGCTGGGACGCGGGTTGGTCGAGCGGGTGGACTATGACCGCAAGTGGTTACAGCGGCTCGGCCACATGCTGGACCTGGGTCATGCCGCGGTCACCGTACTGGTGCTGCTGTTCGGCGTTGCCGTGGTGGTGGTGGTGGCCAACACCATCCGCCTGGACGTGGCGGCGCGTGCGGAGGAGATCGAAGTGTTGTCGCTGGTAGGCGCCTGGCCTGCGTTCATTCGCCAGCCGTTCCTGTATTCCGGGTTCTGGTACGGCCTGTTGGGTGGCGTCATGGCCATGGTGCTGGTCAACCTTGGCCTGGAGTATCTCGATCGGCCCCTGGCGCGTTTGCTGGCCAGTTACGGTCACGAGGCGCCGCTGGTCGGCCTGGGACTCGGCCAGACACTGGGCCTGCTGCTGGCTGGCGCCGTGCTCGGCCTGGCCGGCGCCTGGGTGGCCGTGCAGCGACATCTGCGTCAGTTGCGTGTGGGCGGAACGTTGGGTAAGCGCTAAACACCTGAATTTACGTGGCATATTGAGTTCACGATTCATTGAACCGATGGCGCGTACCATGGTCAAAACTGACAACCACTGAGGGGGTTGTTCCCGCGCGTTTTTCAGGGAGAATCCTGCAGTTATCAGCACCGTGATGGGCGACCCTGATGAGGGATTGCCGGGGCATTTTCTGCTATCATGGTGCGCTTGGATTGAGGAGGTTCGATGAGCAAGGCACTCGTACCCAGCCACTTGTTGGCACCGGCCGGCACGGGCAACCTGGACGCGTACATCCAGGAGGTCTACAAGATCCCCGTGTTGACCCTGGAGGAAGAAAAGGACCTCGCCACGCGTTACCGTGACGAGGAAGACATCGACGCCGCACGGCGCCTGGTGCTGGCGCACCTGCGCTTCGTGGTGCACGTGGCCAAGGGCTATGCCGGCTACGGACTGAACCTGGGCGACCTGATCCAGGAGGGCAACATCGGCCTGATGAAGGCGGTGAAGCGCTTCGATCCGGAACGCGAGGTGCGCCTGGTGTCGTTCGCCGTGCACTGGATTCGCGCGGAGATGCACGAATTCATCCTGCGGAACTGGCGCATCGTCAAGGTGGCCACGACCAAGGCGCAGCGCAAGCTGTTCTTCAACCTGCGCAAGTCCAAGAAGCGCCTGGGCTGGTTGAGCATGGACGAGGTCAACACGGTCGCCGAGCACCTGGGCGTCAAGCCCGAGACGGTGCTGGAGATGGAGTCCCGGCTCTCCGGACAGGACATCGGTTTCGATCTGACCGCCGCGGATGACGACGACAAGCCCCAGGTGGCGCCCGCCGCGTACCTGGAAAGCAACGTCGACGATCCGGAGTCCACCGTCGCGGACAACGACGAGTCCGACCACAACAATGGCCTGCTGTATCGCGGACTGGACGAACTCGACGAGCGCAGCCAGGACATCATCCGTCAGCGCTGGCTGACGGAAGACAAGTCCACGTTGCAGGAACTTGCCGACATCTACGGTGTTTCGGCCGAACGCATCCGGCAGCTCGAAGCCAACGCGATGAAAAAACTCAGGGCCAGCATCAGCGCCTGACTTTTTCCACCAACATGCCACAATGACGGCCTCCCTCGTGGAGGCCGTTTTTACATCGCGCAAGGAAAAACGATGAGCGACCCCAACGCCACCTGGGTGGTGATGAAATTCGGCGGCACCAGCGTCAGCGCGGCTGAACGCTGGCGAACGATCGCTCAGCGCTGCGCGCTGGAGCGAGAGGCCGGACGGCATGTGCTGGTGGTGGTTTCCGCGCTCAGCGGGGTCACCGATCTGTTGCAGCGCCTGGCCGAGGCGCCGCCGGGCGAAGTGGGCGCCGAACTGCTCGCCGACCTGGACGCACGCCACGCGGAACTGGCCGCCGAACTGGCGCTTGAACCCGGCGAGGCATTCGACATCGAACGCGCGCGCCTCGACGACCTGCTGCAGGACCCGGCGGCCAGCGGCCTCCAGGGCGAGCATTGGCTGGCTACCGTGCAAAGCTTCGGCGAGCGACTGTCCTCCGCGCTGGGCGCACAGATCCTGGGTGCGATGGGTCAGGGCGCGGTGCTCGACAGCGCGCTGGACCTGTTGATGGTTGATCCGGCCTCCAGTGAGGGTCCGCTGTCGGCTTATTGCGAAGAGAACACCGACCCGGAAATGGCGGCGCGCCTGGCCCAGGCCGGTCCGCTGCATATCACCCAGGGCTTTCTGGCCCGTGGCCCGGATAACCACCCCTGGTTGTTGGGCCGGGGTGGCTCGGATACCTCGGCCGCACTACTGGCAGCGCGTCTGCAGGCCACCGAACTGCAGATCTGGACTGACGTACCCGGAGTGTTCAGCGCCGACCCGGGCGTGGTGCGCGGCGCCCGGTTACTGCGGCGACTCAGCTATTCCGAAGCTCAGGAGTTTGCGGCCATGGGCGCCAAGGTACTGCATCCCCCGTGCATCGGTCCGGTGCGGCGGCACGGCATTGCCCTGAGCATTCGCGACACCAACCGGCCTGACGCGGAGCACACGTCCGTGGGCCCGCGCTCAGCGGCGACCGAGGGCCTGGTCAAGGGCGTGATCTGTCGCAGCGGTATCACGTTGATCCACATGGAAAGCATCACCATGTGGCACCAGCCGGGGTTCCTGGCCGACGCCTTCGCCATCTTCAAGCGACATGGACTGTCCATCGACCTGGTCTCCACCTCCGAGTCCGGGGTCAGTGTCAGCCTGGACCCGCGGCGGCCGGGCCGGGGACCGCAGCGCGGTCTCGAGCCCTGCCTGGAAGAACTCGCGTCGTTGTGCACGGTCCGGGTAAGCACCGGGTGCGTGGCGATCAGCCTGGTCGGAAACGCCATCCGAACACTGCTCGGGCGCTTGTCAGAGGCGCTGGACCTGTTCCAGGACCGCACCATTCACATGGTCACGCAGTCGGCCAACGACCTGAATTTCACGCTGGTGGCCGATGCTGAGCAGGCCGATCGCATGGTGCAGAAACTGCATGCGAAATTGATCGCGCCGATTGCCGACCACCGCGAAGAATTCGGCACCAGCTGGTCCGAGCTCACCGCCCCCGGCGGCGGACGCCCCCGGGCTTGGTGGGAGGCCAGGGAGTCCGACCTGCGTGCCGTGGCTGCCGATGGTCCGGCCTATGTCTACGACATCGCCAGCGTGCGCCAGGCCGCTCGCCGACTGCTGGGTATCCGGTCGGTGGACCGCGTGCTGTATGCCATGAAGGCCAACGACCACCCGGACGTGCTCCGCGCCCTGTTCGAGGAAGGGGTGTACTTCGAGTGCGTGTCTCCGGGGGAGATCGAGCACGTCCTGGCCGAGGTGCCTGGGACCAGGCCGCAGGACCTGCTGTTTACGCCCAACTTCGCGCCCCGCGAGGAGTACGAAGACGCCATCCTGCGCGGTGTGCAACTGACCGTCGACAACCTGTACCCGCTCCAGGCCTGGCCGGAGGTGTTTGCCGGGCAGTCGCTGTTCCTGCGTCTCGATCTCGATGCCGGCCACGGACATCATCGCAAGGTCGTGACCTCCGGGGCGGCGTCGAAATTCGGCATTCCCCTGCACCAACTCGACGAAGTGCTGGAGATCGTCCGCGAACATGACATCGCCATCGTCGGCCTGCACGCCCACACCGGCAGCGGGGTCAGCGAACCGGAAGTGTGGAAGCTGCAGCTCGAGCGTTTCCTGGAACTTTTGCCTTCATTCCCCCAGGCGCGCGTGATCGACCTGGGCGGTGGCCTGGGCGTGCCCGAGCGGCGCGACCAGTCACCCTTCGACCTGGCGGCGCTCGATGCCCTGCTGGGCGAACTGTCGGTGCCCGAGGGCGTGGACCTGTGGTTGGAACCGGGTCGCTACCTGGTGTCCGAGGCCGGCGTGCTGCTGGCAAGGGTCTGCCAGACCAAGTCCAAGGGTGAGCAGGCCTACCTGGGTATCGAGGTCGGCATGAACACCCTGATGCGTCCGTCCCTGTACGGGGCCTACCACGACATCGTAAACCTGGATCGACGCAGCGAAGCGGCGACGCGCCGCTACACCGTGGTTGGACCGATCTGTGAATCCGGGGACATCCTGGGCGAAAGCCGTTTCCTCCCCGAAAGCCGGGAAGGCGACGTCATGCTGATCGCCAATGCCGGCGCCTACGGCCGGGTGATGTCAACGCACTACAACCGGCGTGCGCCGGCAAGAGAGGTCGTGCTCGAGGGCTGAGCGTCGCGACCCGCGCGGCGCGCGGGTCGCCCGTTGCGTCGACGGGCCCTAGAGAAAAGCGCCCCAGTAGCGATACACCACGGTACCCAGGAATGTGCCCAGCGCGTAGCCGAGTACGCCCACCAGAACGCCGGGCGTGACCAGGCTGCGCCAGCCCTTGGTCGCGGCCAGGGCGGGGGCCGTGGTGGCGCCCAGCACGGCGGCATTGGACGCGGTGATCAGCTCCGGCAGGGTCAGGCCGAGCATCGAACCCACGCCGAACGTGAACACGGCGTGCACCGTCAACAGGATCAGCACCAACGCAACCAGCAGCGGCGCGACCTGCAGCATGGCCACCACGTCCGCGCCCGCGGCGATCGCGGCGAAAAACACGAAGGACAAGGCCACGCCGAGCTCGAAGCTGCCCGCCAGGCGCTTGGCGAGACCTGGCGTGAACGTGGCGAAACCCAGCGCCAGACCCGTGATGATCACGTAGCGCCAGGCGCCCAGGCCCAGCCAGGCCACGAGCGCGTCGCCAACCGCCACGATGCCCAGCGCCAGGGCCAGTGACAGGCACAGGGACGCTGCACTGATGGGTTCCTTGGCCACGTCCTCGACCACTGTCGCAGCGGCCTCGTCGTGCGGTCGAAACCGTCTTGCCAGCCATGCCCAGCCGGGCATCAGGGCCAGCAGTCCCAGGTACACGGCGCTGAACAGATTGTCGGCCGCCGTGGCCGCGGAGAAGAATGAGGCGTCCTCGCGCAGCCCGGTGAGATCGCCCAGGGCGGCATAATTGACCGACCCCCCAATGTACGTGGAGGCGAACAGGCCGGCGATGGCCGGCTCGCGTGCCGCGTCGTCCAGGGCCGCGCCCGCGCCCAGGGCCGACAGGTCCAGGGTCAGGGCCGCAATGGTCACGCCGATAATCGTGCCCATGGCGGCCAGCAGGAAGGCCGCCGTGGTACGCGTGAATTCGAAGGCGATGCGCCGCAGGTCGGCCTTGAACAGGAACAGGGGAATCAGCACCGGCACCACGTAGCTGAACACGAATCCATACGCCGGGGCCGAGTGCGGGATCACGCCCAGGTTGGCGGCCGCGATGGCGCCGAGAATGGCGATCACGGCGCCCGTGAGATTGGCCCCGATGCGGGTCTTTTCCAGCAGAAACGCCGCGCCGGCGATGATGAACAGGGCGGCCATCACCGCCATGTGGTTGTCGGGAGCAATCAGGGGCATGGTGTGTTTCGTGGCACGTGGACTCGTGCGGACTATACGTGTGGGTGTTGCCTGCCGCCACCGGCGAGGTCGTCAGGAAACGTCGCGCGTTGGCGCGGGCGTGGGTTTTCGATAGGCTTCGGAAACACCCCTGCTGGAAGTTCGTATGAAAATCCTTCGCCGCAAGGGTCGATTCATTGCCTGGACTCTGCTCGTTTTCCAGGTGCTCGGCATCATTTCCGCGGTAGACGCCATCGTCTCGACGCGTACTGATCAGGGGGCCGTGGCATGGACCATCAGCCTGCTGGCCGCGCCGGTGGTAGCGGTGCCCGCCTACTGGGTATTCGGGCGCAGCCGCTTCGAGGGCTATATCGAGGCCCGCCGCCTTAATCAGGGTGAGTTCTACCGCGCGCGGCGACAGGTCATGAATTCTCTCAAGCCATTGCAGGTCTCATTCGAGGGTCGACACCCCCACTGGAGAGCGGTGATGGGACTCTCCGATGCGGCGCTGTTACAGGGCAATCGTGTCGAGTTGCTGGTGGACGGGCAGGCCACCTTCGACAGCATCGAGGCCGGCATCCGCGCGGCCCGGGACTACGTACTGGTCCAGTTCTACATCTTCCGTGACGACGGGCTTGGGCAGCGGCTGGCCGACGCTATGCTCGACCGCGCAGCGGCGGGCGTAAACGTCATCCTGCTGTACGACGAGGTCGGCAGTTCGGATCTTGACGGGGATTTTCTCGCGCGACTGCGTGCCGGGGGGATCCACGTTTCGGCGTTCAACACTACCCAGGGCTGGCGCAACCAGTTCCAGTTGAACTTCCGGAATCACCGCAAGATCGTCGTGGTGGACGGCGAAACGGCCTGGATCGGAGGTCACAATGTCGGTGATGAATACCTGGGCCTTGACCCGGAATTGGCCCCCTGGCGCGATACGCATGTGCGCCTGCAGGGTCCGGTGGTGCAGCAGGCCCAGGGCGTCATTGCCTCGGACTGGTTCTGGGCCCGGCGTGAGTTGCTCATGGACGAACTCAACTGGGTGCCGAGAACGGTGCCGGACGGCGACACGCCGGCCGTGGTGGTGGCCACGGGTCCAGCGGATCCCCTGGAAACCGCCGGAATGTTTTTCGTGCATGCACTCAATTCCGCGGAAAGACGGATCTGGATCACGGCACCGTACTTCGTTCCCGACGAGGCAGTCGTCAAGGCGCTTATGCTCGCTACATTAAGAGGCGTGGAAGTGCGAATCCTGCTGCCGGGCGTTACCGACAGCCTGCCGACCAAGCTGGCGGCCTATCACTACGTCGACCTGCTGGAGCAGTCCGATGTGGCGTTCTACAGATTCGAGCGCGGATTCCTGCATCAAAAGGTGGTGCTGGTGGACGACGAGGTCGCATCCATCGGCACCCACAATTTCGATAACCGTTCGTTCCGCCTCAACTTCGAGGTTGCCACCGTGGTGTATGACCGCGGTTTCGCAACGCAGGTGGAATCCATGCTCGAACGGGATTTCAGCAACGCCACGCGAATCCAGGCGGGACATTTCGACCAGGCGCCGTGGTACTGGCGTTTCGGCGTCCGATTATCCCGGCTCCTGGCGCCCATACTCTGAACCGATGGTCTGGCCGTCGAGCGGACGCCGCGATCAGTTTCAGGCCACCGCGTCATCCATCCACACCTCCATGGGCGGGCAGGAACACACCAGGTTGCGGTCACCGTAGACGTTGTCAACGCGGGTGACGAAAGGCCAGAACTTGCCGTCCCAGGTCGCTTCCGTCGGAAACAACGCGGTTCCCCGGTCATAGGGGTGATCCCAGGTACGCACCAGGTCGGTGGCATTGTGCGGAGCATTGACCAGGGGGTTGTCATCCTGCGGCCAGTCACCGTTTTCCACCGCGCGAATTTCGTCCCGGATGGCCAGCATGGCCTCGCAGAAGCGGTCAAGCTCGACCAGCGATTCGCTTTCGGTGGGTTCGATCATCAGGGTGCCCGGCACCGGAAAGCTCATGGTCGGTGCGTGAAAGCCGTAGTCGATCAGACGCTTGGCCACGTCTTCCTCGGTCACGCCGCAGCTTTGCTTGAACGGACGCAGGTCGATGATGCACTCGTGCGCCACGCGGCCGTTGCGGCCGGTGTAAAGCACTTCGAACGCCCCTTCCAGCCGACGGGCCACGTAGTTGGCGCTGAGAATCGCCACCTGGGTGGCCTTCTTCATGCCGGCCGGTCCCATCATCGTGATGTAGGTCCAGCTGATCGGCAGGATACCGGCGCTGCCGAATGGCGCGGCGGCCACCGCATGGTTGCCAGCATGCGCGCCGCCCATGTCGGCCAGGCAGTGCCCCGGCAGGAACGGCGCCAGGTGCTCGCCGCAGCACAGGGGGCCCACGCCCGGGCCGCCGCCTCCATGCGGAATGCAGAAGGTCTTGTGCAGGTTCAGGTGGGAACAGTCGGCGCCGAACTTGCCGGGCGCGGCGAGGCCGACCAGCGCGTTCAGGTTGGCGCCGTCGAGGTACACCTGGCCGCCGTGGCGGTGAATGATCTCACAGATCTCCCGCACCTGCTCTTCGTACACCCCGTGGGTGGAAGGGTAGGTGATCATCAGCGCAGCCAGCGCATCGGCGTGCTGTTCGGCTCGCGCCGCGAGGTCTTCCACGTCCACGTTGCCGTTGTCGTCGCACTTGACCACGACGATCTTCATGCCCGCCATGGCGGCGCTGGCGGGATTGGTGCCGTGCGCCGAGGAGGGAATCAGGCAGATGTTGCGCCCGGTATCCCCACGCGCGTCGTGGTAGCCGCGAATGGCCAGCAGGCCGGCGTACTCGCCCTGCGAGCCGGCGTTGGGTTGAAGCGACACGGCGTCATAGCCGGTGCAGGCCACCAGCATGTCTTCCAGTTCCGAGATCATCCGGCGATAGCCTGCCACCTGGCTGGCGGGCGCGAATGGGTGAATACTGGCGAATTCAGGCCAGCTCACCGGTGCCATTTCAGTGGTCGCATTGAGCTTCATGGTGCACGAGCCCAGTGGGATCATGGCGTGGGCCAGGGACAGGTCGCGGTTCTCCAGTCGCTTGA
>JAUIJU010000116.1 GCA_030431095.1 Gammaproteobacteria bacterium
CTTGACGACCTGGTCGAGCGAGGAGCCGTGCCGTTCCAGTGAGGCCTTGATGTTTTCCATGGTTTGTCGCGTCTCGCCCTGGATGCCACCCTCTGCCAGTTCCATGGTGCCCGGGATATTGCCGATTTTGCCGGACAGATAAAGCATGTCACCCACCCGAACGGCCTCGGAAAACGGCAGGGCCGGGTTGCCGCCGAGATATTCGGGTGCGTCGTCATCGGCCATGACCGGGCCGACGGTGATGAACAGAACCGGGACCAGCGGTAACAACATACGGGCAATGGAACTCATGGGGGTCTCCTGGTTGCGGGGTGATTCGGAACAGGTCTGTGCTGCAGCCGACGGCCTCAAATGTCGCCTTGTCGGGCGAATCCGGCAATGTGCTCGGCTGCACGGAAGGCCAGCGCCTGGATGGTCAGTGTGGGCTGACCACGGCCGGAGCTCACCAGGCTGGAGCCATCACAGATGAACAGGTTGGGTACCTCGTGGCTGCGGTGATAGCGGTCGACGACGGATGTGGCCGGGTCGTCACCCATACGACAGGTTCCCAGCAGGTGGGCGTGAAAGCGTTGCGGAACCACCGGCTCACGCCAGGTGCGCGTGGCGCCGGCGGCATCGAGAATTTCCTCGCCCCGGTCCTGCAGGAATTTCATCATGGCCAGGTCGTCATCATGGTCGCGGTATGTCATACGCACCAGGGGACGGCCATGGGCGTCCTCGCGCGCCGGGTCCAGGCTGATGTTGTTGCGCTCCAGTGGCACCGAAGTGGTGCTGCCCAGGATGCCCATGTGACGGCTGAAGCCGTGGCGCACGTCGCGCTTGAAATCGCGGCCCCAGCGTGGCGGTCCGCCGCCCGCTTCGGTCAGGGCGTGCAGGATGGGGGTGGCGTTCACCAGCGGCCGGCCGTCCAGACCGCCACCGCCGTAGAATCCCCTGGCCGGATCATTCTCGTAAAAGTCGTGCACGATCCGGGTGACCTGGATGCTCTTCCAGTCGTTCAATTCGTGCTCGAAATAGCCGTGGATCACCGAGTGGCCATTGCCCATCAGGTACTTGCCGACCAGGCCTGAGCCATTCGCCAGGCCGTCGGGGAAAGAGGCGCTTTCTGACATCAACAGCAGCCGCGGCGTTTCCGCGCCGTTGGCCGCCACGACCACCGCCTTCGCCTTCTGCGCATGTTGCGCACCTGACGCATCCAGGTAGGCGACCTCGCTCACCCGGCCGTCGTCGCCGGTCTCGATACGGTAAACGGTGGACAGGGGTCGGATCTCGCAACGCCCCGTGGCCACCGCCTCCGGGATCATGGTCACCAGGGTCGAAGACTTGGCATTCATCTCGCACCCGAATCCCAGGCAGAACCCGCAATGGCCGCATGGTGGGCGCCCGCGATACGGCTGCGAAAGAATTGCCACCGGGGCGGGCTGCGGATGCAGCCCCAGTGCCCGGGCGCCTTGCTCCAGCAGGACGCCCGAACCCTTCACCGGCATCGGTGGCAGGGGGTATGGCTTCGAGCGCGGCGGATCAAAGGGGCCGACCGCCCCGGACACGCCGACCTCATGCTCCACGCGCGTGTAGTAGGGCTCGAGTTCCTCGTAGGTGATCGGCCAGTCGGAAAAACCGGTACCCGCCATCGGACCCAGCAGACTGCGCTCCTGGAAATCGACCGGGCGCATGCGCCAGTAATTGCCTGAAAAATGCACGCTGGCGCCACCCACGGTACGGGCATAGAGGGCCGCTGGAATGCCGCCACCGGACACGGTCGCTTCTTCCGACGGGTCGGCCCGGAAACTCTGGGGGTCGGACCACGACGGGTGGCCGGTCAGGTCGCCGGCGAAGAAATGCCCGAGCTCATCGTGACCAAAGTCCACCGCGGTGCGCCATGGCCCCTGTTCCAACACCACCACGTCAAACCCGGCCTGGGACAGTTCCCGTGCCAGCACGCCGCCGGCCGCGCCGGAACCGATGATCACGAAATCCACGGGCTCGCGGGTCGCGAAGCTGGCCCCGCCTTCAGGCATCACCATGTCCGCCCTCCCCGCCAACCGCGCCGTCGTAGTGGCCAAAAGGCGGCTGCCAGGCGTGTCGCTGTTCGAAGCCGATCTGCGCCCAACCCTGCTGGTTACGGTTGCCGCCGTACCGGGGCATGGCAAAACAGCCCAGAAGGACCAGGAAGTGCACCGTGCCGAAAAACGGGGTGGACTGAACCGATTCCAGGAGCTCGGTCTGCTGGTCGAAGGCCAATGCGTGAAAGGCGCTCCCGGCGGCCAGCGCACGCTGTTCGAGATCCGTCGCACCGGCCTGGATGGTTGGCCAGGCGCCCGCCATGAATCCGCCTGCGGCCTGGTCCATGAACGCCAGCACGCCCAGCTCGCTGGCCCCGAGGGTGTCGTCCTGAGGCCAGATCTGGTCGGCCACTGCCGACAGCGTCCTGGCCAGCTCGGAGTCGATATTCACCAGGGGTGATTCACTGTCGAGCATTTCGCGCGCCGCCTCGGCCGCCGCCAGGACCTGGCCCAGGTTCAGGCCCATCAAGGCGCCACCCAGGGCAACGCTGGACCCGACGATGAAGTGGCGGCGCGTGGCCGATGGGCGTGACCTGTTCATACGCAGTGCTCCCGATGTGCTGTTTCGAGCATAGCACCCGGGATCGAGGTCTGTTCAGGGGCCCCGGAAGGCGTCCGGCAGCAACTCGTCGACCGACCAGGAGCGAATGGCCTCGGTGTCGCAGCAGGCCACCACGATCGCACCCGGAGCCAGCAACTCCAGCATGACCTGTCGGCAAGCGCCACAGGGAGGCAGGGGCGTATTGCCGGGCAGGTAGATCACCAGCATGTCGGCGCCGCCCGGCGCCATGCCTGCGGTGATGGCGGTTCCCAGTGCATTGCGCTCGGCGCACTGGGTCAGGCCATATGAGGCGCTTTCCACGTTACAGCCGTGGTGTACCTCCCCGTCCACGGTACGCAGGGCGGCACCCACGCGCATTCTGCTGAACGGGGCGTGCGCGCTAGCACTGGCGCGCCTGGCGGCGGCGGCCAGTTGTTCGAGCGCCTCGCGCACCCTGGCCTGCTCAGCCGTCATCTTCGTCTTCCAGCAGCGCGGTGAACACCAGGTCAGCCACTGCGCCAAACGCCGCCTGCCGCTGCGCGGGACTGAAGTGCTCCGCGCGGGGTATGACGTCACTGACGGTCAGCACGGTGGCCGCCCGACGGCCGTGGGCGCGGGCCAGGGCGTACAGGGCCGCCGTTTCCATGTCGAGCGCGAGGATGCCCATACGCGCCACGCGCGCCACGAAGTCGGG
>JAUIJU010000048.1 GCA_030431095.1 Gammaproteobacteria bacterium
TGAATACATATATGGACACCTCTGCGCCTGCAACCCGGTTTTAGCGATTTGTTCAGAGCAGAGCAGGTGAGACTGCGTACGTATATCCGGCCTTTGAAGTTGGGCATGGTCTAACAGCCCTGGCCCTTATGAGAACCGCGCTCCCGCCGCTTATCGTCCCTACGGATTCAGTGATCCGTGTATTCGTCAGCTTTCACGGGAGCCGGTCTGACCTGTTGCTCATAACCTCTTGATCGCGTTCTCCGGGTGGGTGGCTTGCGCTTAAGCAGGCCGGTATTCGGTTTCGTGGTAGAGCATCGACCAGCTGATCCGCGCCAGCTTGTTGGCCACCGCCACGGTGGCCTTGTGTTTGCCGCGGCGCACGATCAGCCTGGCTGCCCAGCGCGACAGCCGGTCATCACTTTGCTCGGCATACTTGATCACCGACCAGGCACCCTGGATCAGTAATCGCCTGATGTAAGGGTTGCCGCGCCGGGTGATGGCACCCAGCGTTTGTCGCCCACCACTCGATCGCTCCCTGGGCACCAGCCCCAGGCTGGCGGCGAAGTGGCGGCCGTTGCGGTAAGCACCGCCGTTACCGGCATGGGCCAGCAGGGCCGTGGCCGTCTTCTCGCCCACCCCTTTGATACCCATCAGGCGACGCGCGGGTGCTGATGCGCGCGCCTGCTCGCGGATCTGTGCATCCAGACGGCGGATCGCCTCGTCATGGTGCTGCCACTCCAGCCGGAGTGACTCGAGCAGTTGGCGGCTCGCCGGCGTCAGGCCGTTCTCAGCATCCTCGAGCAGGCCCGGCAGGACTTCGGCCAGGCGCCACTGGCCCTTGGCGACAACCACACCGTACTCGCTCAGGAAGCCGCGCACCTGGTTGCTCAGCGCAGTGCGTTGGCGTACCAGTCGCTCGCGTGCCCGATGCAGTTGCATCAGGTCGGTCTGCTCCAGGCTGCGGGGCTGCACGCAGCGCAAGCCGGGCCGCCGCGCGGCCTCGGTGATGGCCAGGGCATCGTTGCGATCGTTCTTGTTGCCCTTCACGAACGGCTTAACGTGCTGTGGCGGGATCAGCCGGACAGTAAAGCCCAGTTGCTGCAAGGTTCGGCCCCAATAGTTGGAGCCGCTGCAGGCCTCCATGGCGATAGTGGCATCAGAGTGCTGCTGCAGGGCAGCCAGCAACCGGCCACGCCGCACCTGGCGGTTAAAGAGCGGCTTGCCGGCCTGGTTTACCCCGCAGATCTGAAACACGGACTTTGCCAAATCGATCCCAACTAGCGTAACGTTCATATCGGACACCTCTTGCCATGAATTGAAGTACACAGCTCAATTTTGGCGCATTGCGACGCCGTTACGTGCAAGAGGTGTCCATCTCATCATCCCTGTAGGCTCGAACGCGGCATCCCTGCCGCGTACGGTCCTGAAAAGAGGGGCACACACGGACCCTCCACGCACCGAGGCTCGGGGAGAGGCTCAGGAGTAATACGTGTTCTCCGGGAAAAGGATGGGGGCAACCTGAATCACCTGTGATGAAGGGAACCACGCCTCACTCACCGACCCCCACCCCGTGCCCCGATCCCCAGGACCCAAAGAAGGCCAATCTCAAGGCGCCTTCGACCCCATCATCTGCAGCTTGAGGGTTTCCCAGGGGATGCCTGACTGGCGATCGATTCTGTTGACTTCGGTGTTGACCGGCCAGGGGTAACTGCCCGACACGAACTGCCCGTTCAGGAACTGGTGCAGTACCGGCGGAACGGGCCGCACGTCGAAGGACGGCGCGATGTCGAAACCGCGGGCCGCGATCAGCTGGTGGGCGACGCTGCCGGACATGTACACCGGCACGCGGCCGATGCGCCCGGCCATGTCGGTGTGGCAATGGCCGCAGATGACCAGGTGTACGTTCTCGTCGGCATCAAGCACCTTGCGCAGGCCCTGGAACCACTCCGTTCCCCCCATGTCGATGAACTCGATGCCGGTCACCATGGGCGGGTGATGCAGGGCGATCAGGGTGGGTTTGTCGGAGCGGGGCAACTCGTGCACCACCCAGTCGAGGTGGTCTCCATCCAGTTCCGGCAGCTCGCTGCCGCCGGCGTGGCTGTTGAGCGCCAGCAGGCGAAATTCCGGGGTTTCCACCGCGTACTGGAAGGTGTCGTCGGTCACCGGGAACCAGGGCGTGTCCTCGAAATGCGCCTGCATCATCTCCGGGTCGTCGTGGTTGCCCGGCAGCACGAAAACCGGCACCTGCAGCGGCCGCACCAGTTCCTTGAAGTGTTCGTAGCTTTCGCGGTCGGCCTGTTCGACCAGGTCGCCGGTGATGACCACCAGGTCCGGTCGCGGGCGGATACGGTTGATTTCCGTGACCGTGTCGCGGAGGTTTTCCGGCGTGTCGACCTGCCCGTAGAGCAATTCGCCGGGGTGGGTGACGTGTGTGTCGGTAATCTGTACCAGTAGCGTCAAAACTGATTCCCCTGAGCCTTGATAGCAATGATCAGTTCAATACTTCCTTTCTTCCCTGTCGCAGCCGGTCGCGCTCGATGCCCTGTTCCCGGTACACCTCGATACGATTGGCCAGCGCCTCGTGGACCGCTTCCCCCAGCGCACGCGCCGATTCCAGGCGCGCCATGTACACGTAGTCCGCCCCCGCATCATACACGCTTTCGATTTCAGCGAAGCTGATGCCGTTGGCGATGATCACCGCGTTGGGATTCATTTCGCGCACCATCTTCACCAGCCCCCGGTTGTCGATGCCACGCAACAGGTCATCGGGAATGGTGCATACGATCACCTCGGCGTGGCCCAGGCCGATGTGGTGCAGGGTCTCTGAATTGCTCAGGTCGCCGTACTTCACGGTGGCGCCCATGGCGGCGATTTTCGGGTGAATGGCCACGTTGAAGTCCACCACCAGGGTCTCGTGCAGCAGGGCCTCGTTCTCTTCCGCCAGGTTGGCCAACAACGAGGAGGCGTGGCGGTGGAAGCCCAGCATGGCCAGCTTGAAGTGCTTGCCCTGGTCGTGCGCCAGTTCCGGCGGCGCCCGGAATCCCAGCTTCTCCATCAGCGGCTGGACGTAGCCGTGAATCTCATAGGCGCGCCCGTATAGAAACGGCGTGGCCAGCGCGGTGATCACGAAGGCGAAGATGACCGCCGAGCTGAGTTCCGGCGAAATGTGTCCGAAGTGCGTGCCGAGGAAGGCGATGACCAGACCGAACTCGGAGATCTGCGCCAGGCGGATCGAGGAGACCATCGCGTTGCGCTGATCCACCCCGGTGAAATAGAACAGCGGAAAGAACACGAACTGCCGCGCCAGGATGGCCACCAGCGCCAGCGCCACGGCCAGGACGATCACGTCCCAGCCGTCGGGCATCGGAATGGAGATCCCCAGGGCCACGAAGAACAGGGTGATGAAAAAGTCCTTCACGATGCTGACCTTGGTGATCACCTCCGTGGAGGAGGGCAGGTTGGCGATACAGGCGCCGGCGATCAGCGCGGCCATCCCCGAGCCCACGTTCATGTGCGGATTGAAGTCCAGCGTCAGTTCGAAGATCACGTCGATGCTTTGACCGAAAAACACCACCGTGAAGCACCAGGCGAGCGCGGCGGTCAGGGTCAGCTCCGGCGTCTTGGCGATCCATTCGAAGCACACCTCGAACACCATCTGCGCGAGCATGATGGAAAACACGCTGAGCAACACGATGCCGCCGAAGGACATCAGGATGGGCATCAACTCGGGGTTCTGCAGGTTGGGCTGAACCAGGATCACCACGATCACCCAGATGTCCTGGAAGATCAGCATGCCCAGGGCCAGGCGGCCAGGCTCCGTGTCCAGCTCGAAATGCTCCTGGAACAGCTTGACCACCAGCAACGTGGATGATCCGGCCACCACCACGCCCAGGTACAGGGGCGCGTAGGGACTGCCGGCCAGCAGCTCGCCGCCGATGCCCAGCAGGATCATCAGTTTCACCGCCAGCGCGCCGAAGGCGATGGTCAGCGGGTACTGCAAAAAGCCGGATACGGTCACCGCCTTGCCGCTGCCGAAGATCTTCTTGACGTCGATTTCCAGGCCGATCAGGAACAACAGGAAGATGAAGCCCAGCTGGGCGATGGTGTCGATGTTTTCGGCGTCGGTGACCTGCTCCAGCCCTTCGGGCCCGACCAGCACCCCGGCCACCAGGAAGGCGGCGATGGAAGGGATGCCAAAGCGGTTGAAGATCAACGCCAGCAGGCCGGCCGTCAGCAGGCTGATGCCGATGTCGTGCACCAGCGACGGCATCTCGCCCCCGGCGGCCAGCGCCGGTGCGGGAAGCAACAGGAGGGTGACGATGGCCGCAATGGCCAACGATGTGCGCGGTTCCGGCTTCAAGCTGCCCCCAGCAGAAAAACAGGTGAGTTCCCCGAGCGACACAGCGTACCGTTGAAGCGCCCTGAATACCATCGGACCCCGGGTTTCCTCGCGCGGTAGCGGCAAGGAGGAGTGCGGGGATCGCGGGACGTCAATCGCGCCACGGCGGCTTCGGGGATGCCCGGCGGCAAGTTAGCCGGTGCATTCGGTACCAATCCCGTGTAGCCTCGCACTTTGCGCCCCGGCACGGAAGCGAGGGCGAATTCATTGGCTGGCCCAGGGGGGGCAATGGCGCGTACTTCCGTGACAATCCGAATGTCCCTGGCCCTGGCCGTGATGCTGTTTGCCGGCGCCGTGTCGTACGCCGCCGCGCCCCGCGTCCAGGCCGGCGTGCACTACCTGCCCGTGGACACCGCCATCAAGCGCTATTTCGATAGCGGCGAGCTTTCCGGGGCACAGTTGCCGGCGCTGGCGCAGCGTGCGCGCGAAGCCATCGAACTGCACCCCCACTACCGCTACTACGACGGCCTGAGCTTCATCAGCTACCTGCAGGCGCTGGATGCGGCGGACCGGCCATGGCTGCAACGTCCGGCCCTGCACCGCGCCATGACGGCCGGCCTGGAGGCGGTACGCCGCGCCCCCGCCGAGCCGCGCACCTGGTTGCGCATCGCGCGGACCCGGGCGGCCCTCGAGCAGCCGCCGGCGGACGTGGCCAGCGCCCTGAAAATGTCCATCCTGACCGGTCGCGTGGAACCCACCCTGTTGTTGCCGCGCCTGGAGCTGGGCTATGCCTATCTCGGTGTGCTGGACGAGGAAACCATCGCCCTGTTGCGCGACCAGACCGTGCTGGGCTGGCGCGTCACGCCCCGCGCTTTCCGCCGCGCGCTGGACGACGGGCGCCTGGATGCCGCGCAGGTCCGCGCGGTCCTGGGGGAGGGCAACGAGGCGATTTTGCGCGACATGGAGGCACGCTCTTGATCCGCCTGTTCGGCAAGCGGGCGCAGGCGCCCGTCACGACCGTGAAAGAGGCCTTTTACCCGGAAGGCAAGCGCATGTACGCCATCGGCGACATCCATGGCCGTGCCGACCTGTTGCTGGAGCTGCACCAGATGATCCTGGAGGACGTGAAAGGCTACGGCGGCCAGAAACAGATCCTCTACCTGGGCGACTACATCGACCGCGGCCTGCAGTCGAAACAGGTGATCGAAACGCTGCTGGAAACCCCGCTGCCGGGTTTCGACGCGGTGTTTCTCAAGGGAAACCACGAGCAGGCGATGCTGGATTTCATCGAGTTTCCGGAAGCCACTGCCGGCTGGCTCACCTTCGGAGGGCGCGAAACCCTGGCGAGCTACGGCATCAATGTGGCCTACATGCCGAGGATGAAAGACATCTGCAACCTGGCCGCCGAGCTGGACGACATCCTGCCGGACGATCACCGCGCCTTTCTCGAGGACGGGCTGCTCAGCTGGCGGGCCGGCGACTACTACTTCGTGCACGCGGGCGTCCGGCCAGGCGTGGCGCTGGAAGACCAGCACTTCGAAGACCAGCTGTGGATTCGCGACGACTTCATCGACAGCCGGGCGGACCACGGCGCCGTGGTCGTGCATGGCCACACCATCAGCCCCGAACCGGTGGTCCGCGAGAACCGCATAGGCCTGGATACCGGTGCGTTTCACAGCGGCGTGCTGACCGCCCTGGTTCTCGAGGGCGCCGGTCGGCGGATCCTGCACACCTGAGTCCGCCATGCTGAACGGACCGTGCTTCACCCTGTTCCTGGCGGTACTCGTCCTGGCGCCGCTGCCGTTGGGCAGCAACCGAGAATGGTCCTGGAACTTGCTGGTGGCCTCGCTGGCGGGGATATCCCTGCTGTGGGCCCTGGGCGCGGTGCTGCGCCCCGGCAGGATCAGCGCTTCCCTGAACCCGGTGCTGATCCTCGGCTTCCTTGTCGTGTGCGCCTGGGCGGCGCTGCAGGCCTGGCCCGGTGCGCCGGCCGCCTGGCACCACCCGCTGTGGGCGCTGGATGCCGAGGTGCTGGGGGAGTCCCTGGCCGGCAGCATCTCGCTGGCCCCCGACGACACCTGGACCGCGTTGCTGCGCCTGGCGGCCTACGGCCTGAGTTTTTTCCTGGCGTTCCAGTTGTGTCGCGATCCGCGCCGTGCGCGCCGGCTGCTGCAGGTGCTGGTGGGTATTGGGCTGGTGGGCGCGGTGTATGGCTTGGCGGTGTACTGGAGCCAATCCGATCGATTTCTGTACTTCTGGACGTTGAACCATCGCGCGATCGTTCGCGGTACGTTTGTCAACGCCAATCATTTCGCCACCTGGGTCGGCTTGTGCCTCATGTGCCTCCTGGCGTTGTCTTACCAGGCAGTCACCCGTCCCCGCCGGAATCCCGCGTACACGATTCCCGGTGGTAAAGACGAGGTTTTCGAGGCGTTTCTCAGCCGCGCCTGGAAGTACCTGGCGATTCTCCTGGTGCTGGTCGCCGCGCTGATCCTGAGTCGCAGTCGGGGAGGTTTTGGTGCGACTTTCCTGGCCAGCGTCGTCTTTTTGCTGTGCGTTCGCCACCGGGGCAGAAGCGTGGGCGTGCGGGTGAAAACCCTGGTGATCTCGGCGCTGGTGGTGGGCGGCGCCGTGTTCATTCTGACCAGCGAGGTATTGCTGTCCCAGATCGACGCAACGCCCGACGACCTCCGGTTCAGGATGAATGCCTACGAGCTGGCTGCGGACGGGGTGGAGGACAGCCCCGTTCTCGGATTCGGGTATGGCAGTTTCGAGCAAAGCTTCAAGCTGTATCGCGATGACTCCATCAACGGCCTGGTCGACAAGGCCCACAACACCTACCTGGAAAACCTGTTCGAGCTCGGCTGGCCGGCTGCCCTGGTCCTGTTCGCTTGCGTCGCCTGGCTGGCCCTGATTTGCCTGCACGGCGTACGGACCCGCGGTCGTGACTGGGTGTATCCGGCGACGGGATTGGCGGCGACGACCCTGGTCGCGACCCATTCCCTGGTGGACTTCAGTCTGCAGATTCCGGCGGTGGCGGTGACCTACACGGCGCTCATGGGCGCCGCCTGCGCCCAAAGCCACTCCACCCGCGGCTCCTGACGATAGCAGTGGGGGCACAAACCGGACCTCTCCACCAAATCTCCAAACCACCAAAGGTATACTCCGGCCAACAACGGGAAGGGGCCACCACCACTTGAAGAGATACCTGATCAGGCTGTTTTCCTCCCTGCTGCTGATCTCCCTGGTGGTCATGGTGGTGCTGGACAAACTTCCCGCTCCCTTCGTCCAGGAATTCGAGCATTGGCTGTACGACGCGCGGGTGCGTTTTACCGCGCCCGGGGGTCAGGACGAGCGGATCGTGGTGGTGGCCATCGACGAGATGAGCCTGTCCGCCGAGGGCCAGTTTCCCTGGACCCGCGACAAGCTGGCGGACATGGTCACCGAACTCTACGAGTACGGCGTGCAGGTGATCGGGTTCGACGTGGTGTTTCCCGAACGGGACATGAGCCACGACCTGGAAATGCTGCAGGACCTGGGCAGCGAGGACCCGGCCTTTCTTTCGAGGCTGGAAGGCTACGCCCCGTTACTGGACCGCGACCACCTGTTCGGCGCCGCGCTGGGGCAGGGGCCCTCGGTCATGGCGTACTACTTCATCACCGACGAACGCAATGCTTTCCAGATCGGCGAGTTGCCGCTGCCGGCCTTCGACTTCGACCAGTCCATGGCGCAGCGCATGTTCCTGCCGCGGGCCGAGGGCTACACCAGTAACGTGCCGGAGATCATGGAAGGTTCGTGGGCGGCGGGGTTCATTTCCAATCCGCTGATCGACGCGGACGGCATCGTGCGGCGTACGCCGCTGCTGCACATCTACGGCAACGCCGCCTACGAGTCGCTGGCCTTGTCCATGGCCGCCACCGTGCTCAATGACATCGCCCTGCCGGTGTTCGTCGACGCGCCGTTGATGATGGAGGGCTATCCGCCACTGGAGGCGGTCGAGATCGGCGGGCGGCGCATTCCACTGGACGCCCAGGGCGCGGTGCTGGTGCCCTATCGCGGCGGGGCGGGCAGCTTCGAATACGTGTCCGCCACCGACGTGATCAACGGACAGGTGCCCAACCCCGAGTTGCTGGACGGCGCCATCGCCATCATCGGCGCCACCGCGCCGGGGCTGCAGGACCTGCGCTCGACGCCTTTCGGCTCGATCTACCCGGGTGTGGAAATCCACGCCAACGTGCTGGCGGGCATCCTGGACGACAACTTCCGCTGGCAGCCGGCCTACACCAAGGGCGCCGAGGTGCTCGCGGTGCTGGTGTTCGGCCTGATCATCGCGTTGGTGCTGCCGGCGCTGTCGGCCATCATGGCCACCGTGATGCTGTTGCTGATGATCACCGCGGCGGGCTGGCTGAACCTGTACCTGTGGGACGCGCAGATGCACGTGCTGCCGCTGGCCAGCACCCTGATCGCGGTGTTCGGCGTGTACATGCTCAACATGATCTTCGGCTACTTTTTCGAGAGCCGCAGCCGCAGCCACATGAACGACCTGTTCGGCCAGTACGTGCCGCCGGACCTGGTCTCGGAAATGGCGCACGACCCCACGCACTACTCGATGGAGAGCGAGAAGCGCGACCTCAGCGTGCTGTTCACGGACATTCGCGGATTCACCACGCTGTCGGAAAACCTGGACGCCGACGAGCTCTCGCAGTTGCTCAACCGCTTCCTGACGCCCATGACGCAGGTGGTGCACGAGACCCACGGCACCATCGACAAGTACATGGGCGACTGCATCATGGCCTTCTGGGGCGCGCCGGTGCACGACACGCGCCACGCGCACAATGCGGTGGCCGCCGGTCTGGGCATGCTGCGCGGGCTGGAGAAGCTCAACATGGAGCTTTGGAAGGACGGTCACCCCGAACTGGCCATCGGCGTGGGGGTCAATACCGGCACCATGAGCGTGGGAAACATGGGCTCGCGCTTTCGCCGAGCCTACACCGTGCTGGGTGACGCGGTGAACCTGGGCTCACGCCTCGAGGGGCTGACCAAGGCCTATGGCGTGGACTTCATCGTCAGTTCCTTCACCGTGGACGAGGCGCCCGAATTCGTTTACCGGGAAATCGACCGGGTGCGGGTGAAGGGCAAACTGCTGCCGGTCATCATCTACGAGGTGGTGGGCGAGCATGGCATGGTGGATGACGAGGAGCTGGCGCGGCTGAAACAGTGGGACCAGTTTCTGAAGCTGTACCGGGGCCAGCACTGGAAGGCGGCGGAGCGGGTGCTGTCCAGCCTGCGGGAGCAGGATCCGGAGCGCGTGCTCTACGACCTGTACGCGACACGCATCGTGGAATTCGTCGAAAACCCTCCCGGAAAGGACTGGGACGGGGTCTACACGCACGAGAGCAAATAGCCGTAACGTTTAAAAAAATATTAAATACAACGTGTTAAGGTCGTTTCGTCCAGAAAAACAATTTTATTCGTCCGGCGTGATATTTCTCCTGGAGATTTTGCGTTTGCCTTTATGAGTGGACCACCACTCGCCCGCGTGTTGGTGGGCGGCGTATCGGGGATATCCCGACGTGGCAGGAGACCGGACGTTTGCGAAAATAGTGTGTTTTCCGTGAACTTATCCGGGGCATGTCGGTATATACTGTTAGGGATTAGGGGACGCATTGACAGGGTGAGTAATCACATGAACATTTGGCAGAAAACAGGGGTCGCGGCGCTGTTGGCGGCGTGCGTAGCCGTTCCAGCCTTCGCGGAGGATTCCACCGCCTTGCTGGTGGCTTCGCGTGGCGAAGTGTTCGCCGAGAACGAAGCCGACCGGCGCGCCCTCGAGCGTGGCGACGGTGTCGAAGAAGAAGAACGCATCATCACCGGCGAGAAAAGCTTCGCCGTGTTGCAGTTCGTCGACGGCGCCAAGGTCACCGTGCGGCCCAACAGCGTGCTCGACATCAAGGAGTACGTGTACAACGGCGGCGACGAAAACGCCGCCACCCTCAGCCTGGTGCAAGGGGGCCTGCGGGTCATCACCGGCGCCATGGCCAAGGCCGAGCCCGACAGCTTCAAGGTGGAAACCCCGGTCGCCCTGATGGGCGTTCGCGGCACCGAGTTCGTGGTCGTGCTCTGCGAAGACGGCACCATCTGCCAGGAAGAAGGCGCCGACTACTGATCCTGGTCCCTGCTTCCTGGTACAGGGGCAGGTGTCCCGGGGACGACAACCCGATCTGGGGGCGACGTAAGTTCCAATAAAAACGCCGGCGAAAGCCGGCGTTTTTATTGCGTCCCCGAATTTCTCCCGACACGAAGTGAACATCGCCGGGGCGCCGGTAAAAGGGCCCGGGCGAAGCATGCTTCCCCCCTATTAAAAGCATGATTCACCCTGGCCCGGAAGCGCGTCAGTCCGGCCACGGGGGCGGGAGTTGCGGTCCGTGGGAACAGCATGGCCGAAAGCCAGGGTGGCGGGCGATGGGATGAACCCTTGCGCCGGTGTGGGATATTGCTACGCACGACCCCCGGAGTTTTTCCCTTCACCAAACTTCGGGAAAATTCCGGGGGTCGATGCGATGGTGCGCGTTCGTGGACTAGTTGTCCGAAACGGGCTGTTCCGGTTGGGGCGGCTGGGGCGGCTCGATTTCCGGCGGGACCGGGCGGGGCGGTTGTTCCGGCTGCTCGGGACCGTCGCCGGGGCCGTCACCGGGGCCTTCGCCCGGTTCTTCGGGCGTTTCGGCGCCGGGCGCTTCGCCCTCGCTGGTGCCGAGCAGGCCCGCAGCCGCCACGGGCGGGGCCAGGCCGCACTGGCTGGCGATCATGTCGTTCTCGTACACGGAAAACATCACCGGCACGTTGGACACGCCCGCCTGCTGGGCGGCGCGCAGACGCTCGCCCTCATCCACTACCATGCTGTCGTCGCCGGGCACGAAAGCCAGTGTGACGGGTTTGGCGTTGAAGCCGTTTTCCCCGATGTCGTCCTGCAGATCCTGCAGGCGAGCGGGGCTCATGTCCCCGGCCGGCGGTACGCCAAGGGCGTCGGCCAGGGCGCCCGGGTCCATGGACACGTGCTGGTCGCCCGCGTACCACATGGGCACGTCGGCGGGCTTGATGCCGCTCTGGTTGTAGCCGTTCATGATCTGCTCCGGCGTCGGGTTGTCGCCGAAGTAGGAAATGGGCACCACGTTTTCTTCCTGGTACTGGAACACGGTGGGGATCGGGTCGTCGCCGTACTCTTCTTTCAGTGCGTCGAGGTGGTTGGTGTCCACCACCACCTGCCCGGTGCCGTAAAACAGGCTGATCAACAGCGTTTTGGGCCGCTGCTCGGCCAATTCGGCGTCGGCCGGACCGGTCTTGTACCAGTAGGCGTTGGAGACGAACTGGTCGATTTCCGAGGCGGGAAAGGCCCCGTGCGACTCACCGTTGAGCCAGCGCGGTGAACTGTCGAGCACCTGCTGGTTCGAAAAATACAGGTCCGCCACCTGGCCGATCTGGTCGCCAGGGGGCAGGGAATCGAGGGAGAACGTCGGCAGCGTGCCGCGGTTGGGCGCAAAGCCCGTGCCGCAGGGCCAGTTCAGGAACTGGGGGCGCTGGGCGATGAACTCGAGGCCATCTTCGGTGACGCGCACCGATTCGCCGGTTTTGACGTCGGTCTGCTCGCCGTTGGGCTGGATGATGTAGATCTCCGCCTGGTCGACCGTGGTGTACAGGCCCGGCGGTGGCCCGTCCTGGGCCATGACCTGCGGGGCGCCCAGCACCAGGGCGATGAGTGCGGGCAGAGGCGCCCGTTTCACGTTCACAAAGCCGTTTCGCATCTTCACCCTTTTCTCGAATGCTGGTTCAAGGCACGGTTCCCCCAACAGCGTGAACCGGGGCCGGGCCAGTAGTGCCCGGCTGCCGCTAACTATATCAAGCTTTCTCCGGGTTTTCCCCGATTTTCCCGAACGCGGAGCCTGTCGTGAACGGTCGGTCACATGATGCGATAATGCGCCCTCACGCACAGGGAGGATTCGCGTGCCGGGGAGACCGACCACGAGGGGAAGGCGCAGCCGCGCCCATGCAGGAGGCCAGGGACGGTGAATGCCCTGGTATCACCCATTTCACCCTACGCGCTGGCGCTGCTGGCCACGACGGCGGTGGCGCTGGCGCTGATTCCGCTGGCCCGTCCCACGGGCTGGCTCGACGTGCCCGATGCGCGCAAGGTGCACGCCTCGCCGACCCCGCTGGTGGGCGGAGTCGCCATTTTTATCGTGTTCTTCGCCCTCAGCGGCTGGCTGGGCTGGCCGGTGGGCTGGCTGCTGGCCGCCTCGGCCATCGTGCTGCTCACCGGGCTGATCGACGATCGCTGGCCGCTGAGCGCCGCGGTACGCTTCGTGGCCCAGGCGCTGGCCTGTTGCGTCATGATTTTCGGCGCCGGCATCTGGCTGGACGATTTCGGCCAACTGTTCGGGCCGTTCACCCTGCAGCTGGGCTGGCTGGCGGTGCCGATTACCGTGTTCAGCGCCCTGGGCGTGATCAATGCCTTCAACATGATCGATGGCCTGGACGGCCTTTCAGGCAGCGTGTTCCTGGTGGCGGCCACCGCCATGGGCCTGCTGGCCGCGGCGGCCGGAAGAATCGATGTCTTGCCGTTGCTCGGGCTGATGGCCTCGTGCGTGCTGGGATTCCTGCTGCTCAACGCCCGCCTGCCGTGGAACGACCGGGCGCGTACGTTCCTGGGTGATTCGGGTTCCGTGCTGCTGGGGTTCTGGCTGGCCTGGTTTTTCGTGGACCTGGGCAATGGCAGCAGGGCGGGCGTGGAGCGGGCTTTCGCGCCCATGACCGCGGTATGGATCATCGGCATTCCGCTGCTCGACACCACCCGCCTGATGAGAAACCGCTGGAAAGCCGGCCAGAGCGCCTTCGCCGCGGACAAGCACCACCTGCACCATGCCTTCCTGGCCGCCGGCTGCAGCGTAGGCCAGGCCTGGTGGGGCGTGGTAGGCCTGTGCGCCGCCAGCGCCGCCATCGGCGTCGCGTTTGAATGGCTGGGGGTGCCCGAATACGTACGCTTTTACGTCTTCGTGGGGGCGGGGCTGGTGTATCTGCGCGTCCTGAAACGTTTCTGGGCCGCCGATTCGCGAACGACGGCAGCTTGAGAAACGCGAAGGGACGGGGTTTCCGTCACAATACGTTCAAACAATGAACATAAACTGCTACGCTTCCCCCTGAAGCAGTCAAGGGAACGTATGCACGACGCGAATCACACGCCCAACTGGTATGCCGTTTACACCAAGCCGCGGCAGGAACCCGTCGCCCGGTGGAACCTGGAGAACCAGGGTTTCGAGGTGTTTTTACCCATGGCGCTGAACCCCTACCAGCGGGTCAGCAAGCGCAACGAGGACCGCACGGAACCCCTGTTTCCGCGCTACCTGTTTTTGCGGGCTGTGCCCGAGGTGCAGAACCTGGCCACGGTGCGGTCCACGCGCGGCGTGGTCAACCTGGTGCGTTCGGGGCACGAGCTGGTCACGGTGCCCGAGGCGATCGTCGATGGCCTGCTGGCCCGGCGGGACCCGGAAACCGACCTGATCGCGCTGGATCCGGCAGAACTGGATGTCGGTGACCAGGTGCGCGTGTTCGACGGCCCCTTCGCAGGCGCCGAGGGCATCCTGCAGCAGCGCAGCGGTGAGACCCGCAGCCTGTTGCTGATGAAAATCCTGGGCCGCGAGACCACCCTGGAAGTCGATTCCCTGCTGCTGCAACGCGCCGGCTGATCCGGCGCCACTGTCATACCCCGCCATGCGGCGCCTTCGACCGGGGGCACTGCAGGGCGGTAGCGTGCCTGATATCAAGGAAATTCACCTCAATCTGCTGCGCTACCTGGAAGCCCACCCCCAGGTCAGCCAACGCGAACTGGCCGATCACCTGGGCGTGAGCCTGGGCAAGACCAACTACTGCCTGCGGGCGCTGGTGGACAAGGGGCTGGTCAAGGCGCGCAACTTCAAGAACAACAAGCGCAAACGCGCCTATCTCTATATCCTGACGCCGGCCGGCATCGACGCCAAGGCCAGGATCGCGGCGCGCTTCCTGCAGCGCAAGATGGACGAGTACGAAGTGCTGAAGGCGGAGATCGTCGCGCTGCAGACGGAACTGCAACAGAACGGCATGGACCCGGAATCGGATGAATCGCGGAATGCATAAGACCATCCTGGTCACCGGGGGCGCCGGCTTTATTGGCTCCCACCTGTGCGAGAAGCTGCTGGCCATGGGGCATGACGTGCTGTGCGTGGACAACTTCTACACCAGCACGCGGCGGAACATCACCCACCTGCTGGCGCACCCGAACTTCGAACTGATGCGCCACGACGTGACGTTTCCGCTGTTCGTGGAGGTGGACGAGATCTACAACCTGGCCTGTCCGGCATCCCCGATCCATTACCAGCGCGACCCGGTGCAGACCACCAAGACCAGCGTGCACGGCGCGATCAACATGCTGGGCCTGGCCAAGCGCACGGGTGCGCGGATTCTGCAGGCCAGCACCAGCGAGGTGTACGGCGACCCCTCGGTGCACCCGCAGACCGAGGCGTACTGGGGCAACGTGAACCCCATTGGCGCGCGCAGCTGTTACGACGAGGGCAAACGCTGCGCCGAGACCCTGTTTTTCGACTACCAGCGCCAGCACGGGCTGGACATCAAGGTGGCGCGCATTTTCAACACCTACGGCCCGCGCATGCTGCCCGACGACGGGCGGGTGGTGAGCAACTTCATCGTGCAGGCGCTGAAGGGCGAGGACATCACCGTGTACGGTGATGGGCGGCAGACCCGTTCGTTCTGCTACGTGGACGACCTGGTGGATGGCATGATCGCCCTGATGGACAGCGAAGCCGGATTTGCGGGGCCCTGCAACCTGGGCAACCCCGGGGAATTCACCATCCGCGAACTGGCCGAGACCGTGATCGGGCTGATCGGCTCGGATTCGGCAATTGCGTACCGCTCCTTACCCCATGATGACCCCCTGCAGCGCCAGCCCGACATCACCCTGGCCCGGGAACGACTGGACTGGCAGCCCGGGGTTTCGTTGAATGATGGCCTGATACCGACCATCGACTACTTTCGTGAACTGCTTACATGAACCAAGCAACCATCGCCATCATCGGCCTGGGCTACGTCGGCACCCCGTTGCTCGCCGCGTTTGCCGAACGGCACGTCACGCTGGGCTTCGACATCGATCCCGGCCGTATCGACGAACTCGAACAGGGCAGGGACCGCACCGGCGAACTCGATGCCGACGAACTGGCCCGCGTGCAGTCGCTGACCCTGACCAGCGACGCGCAGGACCTGGAGGCCGCCACGGTGTACATCGTCACCGTGCCGACGCCGGTGCACGAGGACCACACGCCGGACCTGACGCCCCTGCAGGGCGCCTGCCGCACCCTCGGGCCGGTGCTGCGCAAGGGCGACACGGTGATCTTCGAATCCACTGTGTACCCCGGAGCCACGGAGGAAGTCTGCGTGCCGTTGCTGGAGCAGTTCAGCGGCCTGACGGCCCGCGAGGACTTCTGGTACGGCTACAGCCCGGAGCGCATCAACCCGGGCGACAAGGCCAACCGCCTGCAGTCCATCGTGAAGGTCACCAGTGGATGCTGTGATGCCTCGGCGGAATTCATCGACGGCCTGTACCAGGACATCGTCCCGGCCGGCACCTACCGCGCTGCCAGCGTGCGCGTGGCGGAGGCGGCCAAGGTGATCGAGAACACCCAGCGTGACGTGAACATCGCACTGGTCAACGAGCTGGCCATGCTGTTCGAGCGCCTGGGCCTGGACACGCGTGACGTGCTGGCCGCGGCCGGCACCAAGTGGAACTTTCTGCCCTTCGAACCGGGCCTGGTCGGCGGCCACTGCATCGGCGTGGATCCGTACTACCTGACCCACAAGGCACGTGAGGTGGGCTTCAACCCCAACATCATTCTGTCCGGGCGCGGCGTGAACGACGGTATGGCCGACTGGGTGGCCGGTAAAGTCCGCCAGCTGATGCTGGACGAGGGCATCGAGCCCAATGACGGCCGCGTCCTGGTGCTGGGCCTGACCTTCAAGGAGAACTGTCCCGATACCCGCAACAGCCAGGTGTTCAAGCTGATCCGCAACCTGCGGGCGCGGGGCTGCGCGGTGAATGTGTGGGACCCGTGGGTCAACGGATCGGGCCAGACCCCCGAAGTGGTGGCGCGCCTGGCCGGCGCCGCCATGGTGGAAGCGCCGGCGCCCGGCCGCTACAACGCCATCATTACCGCGGTACCGCACCGCGAATTCAAGGACGTTTCCGCGGAAACGTTCCAGGCCTGGGCCGACGATCCCTGCGTGTTCTACGACCTCAAGGGCATTCTCGGCCGCGAGCAGGCCACGGCCCGCCTGTGACCCCCGCCGCCCCAACGCTGGAGGCTACGACCCCGACGGTGACCGCCTGGCCGACCCGCGCTCTGAACTCATTGCGCGTCAAGGCGGGCCTGGATCTGCCGATGGCGCAGGCCGCCAGGCAACGTGACGACGTGAACGTGATCGACATCACCGCAGGCCTGCTGGAGGTGATCGACCAGGTGACGCGTTGCGATTTCATCCTGTCGTCTTCGCTGCACGGCCTGGTGATCGCCGACGCTTACGGCGTGCCATCGCGCTGGGTGAAGCTTTCCGACCGGCCCAAGGGCGACGGCTTCAAGTACGGCGATCACTACTCGGCCATTGGACGGGGCGTGCAGGAACCGGTGTGGCTGGACGAGGATGCGCGCCTGGAAGATGCCATGCAGGCGGGAATGGACCAGGGCACGACCATTGATCTCGACGTGCTCCTGGAAGCGTGTCCGTTCCGGAGTTGAAGCGCCAGGCAGACACGAGATGACCACCCGATACCAACAGATCCAGGATCAACTCAGCGCCGCGCCCCGCAGCTGGCTGATCACCGGCGTGGCCGGTTTCATCGGCAGTCACCTGCTGGAAAAACTGCTGTCCCTGGGCCAGACGGTCACAGGCCTGGACAATTTCGCCACGGGTTTTCAACACAACCTGGATGACGTGCGGCAATGCGTCACGAAGGAACAGTGGTCCCGCTTCACCTTCGTCGAAGGCGACATTTGCCGGCTGGATGATTGCCGCCAGGCCGTCACAGGCGCCCAGCATGTGCTGCACCAGGCCGCCCTGGGCTCCGTTCCGCGCAGCCTGGAGGACCCCATCGCCACCAACCAGGCCAACATCGACGGCTTTCTGAATATGCTGGTGGCATCACGGGACGAGGGGGTGAAGAGCTTTACCTACGCGGCCAGCAGTTCCACCTACGGCGACAGCACGGAACTGCCGAAGGTGGAGGAGCGCATCGGCAAGCCCCTGTCACCCTACGCCGTGACCAAGTACGTGAACGAGCTGTACGCGGACGTGTTCCAGCGGTGCTACGGGTTCAATTCGATCGGCCTGAGGTACTTTAACGTGTTCGGGCCGCGGCAGGACCCGGACGGGGCGTATGCGGCGGTGATACCGAAGTGGATCGGGGCGATGCTGAAGGGGGAGCCGGTGTACATCAATGGCGACGGGGAAACGAGCCGAGACTTCACTTACGTGGACAATGCCGTGCAGGCGAATTTGTTGGCGGCGACGGCGGAGGGGGAGGCCCTGAACCGGGTGTATAACGTGGCGTGTGG
>JAUIJU010000117.1 GCA_030431095.1 Gammaproteobacteria bacterium
CAAAACACATAGTTGCCAACGACGACAACTACGCACTCGCAGCTTAAAAACCTGCCGTAGTGCCCTCCGCCCGGCGCCTGCCCGTGGGTACCGGAATTCGGGGGTCGACCTTCGCGGGATCGCGGTGAAGCACGCCTGGTGTGGATCCGTTAAAACTCATCCAGGCTCGCTGGTGGTCTTCCCTGCCGACCGGGTAGCCGCCAGCTAAAACAATAGGCCGGCTAAGCATGTAGAGCCAAAGGCGAATCACTTGCGGACGCGGGTTCGATTCCCGCCGCCTCCACCAAAACAGAAAGGCCACCCAACGGGTGGCTTTTTTGTTTTGGCGGTGTCGGGCAGGATGAGACCCGCTCCTCGCGGGTGAGATTCCTGCGCACAGGGATGTGCGCGTGCCGCGAAGGACAGGATGTCCGAGAGCGGCCCGCCGCCTCCACCAACTCCATGAGGCCACCGAACCGGTGGCCTTTTTTTTGAGCCCGAATCACCGGTGCTGTTCGGTTCGCCCGGCATTCCTGCACTGACACCATCCTGCCAGAAATACCTGCTATGAATAAAAGGGTCCCGACAAAATCCAGGATTTCACCATGCTTACCCTGCTGCCCGCATTTCCCGACAACGTCCTGGCTGTTGAAGCCTCCGGCGAAGTGACCGCCGATGACTACCAGGAGGTGCTCGTTCCGGCCATCGAGTCGATCTTGACCGACCACAAGCGGGTGCGCCTGCTGTACGTGCTTGGTGAGGACTTTGACGGCTACTCCGGTGGCGCTGCCTGGGAAGACGCCAAGGTCGGCATGCGCCATTTCACCGCCTTCGATCGGGTGGCGGTGGTCAGTGACACGGACTGGGTTCGACGCATGGTGCGCGGCTTCGGCTTCGTCCTGCCGGGCGAGGTGCGGATCTACGACAACGACGATCTGGACGACGCTCGGAAATGGGTCAGTGAACCGCCCTCCCCCGGCGAACTGGTTTTCCATCTCGACGAGCAACAGGGCCTGTTGGTGCTGGAGCCGCGCGACGAACTCGAAGCCGCCGATTTCGACCGGGTGGCCGCCGTGGTCGATCCCTGGATCGAGCGTAACGGCGCACTGGCAGGCATCGCCATCGTGGCCAGGGAGTTTCCGGGATGGGATGACCTGGCCGCTCTGTCGGCCCACCTGGGGTTCGTCCGCTCGCACCACCGCAGCGTCGGGCGCGTGGCCATCGTCACCGACAGCCGATTCCTGGCGGCCATGCCGCGACTGGCGGGCCTGTTCGTGCACGCCGAACTGAAACGCTTCACGCTGTCGGAGCGGGACCAGGCCCTGGCCTGGGCCGTTGCGGCGCCGGCCGGGAGCTGAACGTGCGCGCCCATTCGCAACCGCTTTTCACCGTCACGGAACCGTAACAAAGCGCCCCGATAATCCCGATTCATGCGTGCGTCATGCCACAAGGGTCGGGCCGGTCGGGGCTGCCGTTGAACCGCAAGTTCATCCTTCACGCCCTGCCTGCGCTCCTGTTCCTGCTGTGGGGCGTGCTCTACCTGCGCAATGGCGACCTGTCGGCTGCGCTCGGAGTCGCACCCGACAGCGACGCCACGCGCTGGTGGCGCTGGGGCCTGGAGACCCTGTTGTGGGTGGCCGGCGCAGCATTGTTGCAGCAGTTTTTCCGTTTTGTCATCTACGATCGCGTCGTGGCGCGCGCCATCGGTGGTCCCGTCCCGGAAGTGCTCAAGGCGCTGACCGGGGTGCTGGTCTACCTGGTCACGGCGACGCTGGTTGTCGGCCTCGTTTACGAAAGAAGCGTGATGGGGTTCCTGGCGGCGTTGGGCGCCTCGGGCGTGGTCCTGGGCTTCGCCCTGCGCAGCCTGATCGCCGACGTGTTCACGGGCCTGGCGATCAACCTGGACCGCTCGTTCGTGATCGGCGACTGGGTGCAGGTCAACGAGGGCGTCTCCGGCGTCGTCATCGGCCAGATCCGGGAGATCGGCTGGCGCTGCACCAGTTTGCAAACCGAGGAAAAGACCATCGTCGTCATTCCCAACGGCCTGCTCGGCCTGGAGCGGATGGTCAACATCACCCGGCCACCGTCCGCGAAGCGCTACGAGTTTTCAGTGACCGTCGAGTTTTCCGTGCCGCCCGCCCGGGTCAAACGGGTACTGATGGCGGCGCTGACCGGGCTCGACGACACACCGGGATTCGACACCGGCATCGCGCCCGTCGTGCTGATCGAGGGCACCTCGTCGCTCGGTGTGGAATACCTGCTGCGCTACTGGATCCATCCCTGGGAGCCGGTGTCGCCGACCACCGCCGAAGATCACGTTTACAGCGCCGTGTTGGCGAACCTGCACACGGCAGGCATCGCCCTGGCCTATCCCAAGCGGGATATCTACACCGCGAACATGCCCACGCGCCAGTTCGACGACCACCGCACGTCCGACCTGGCCAAACTGCTGGGTGAGACGGACCTGTTCAGCCCGCTGTCCAGGGATGATCTCGCGGACCTGGCCGCCAAAATGGTTCGCGACAAGCTGCCCGCCGGCAAAACCCTGGTCCGCGAGGGCGCCAGGGGCAAATCGCTGTACATCCTGATCGAAGGCCTGCTCGACGTCTTCGTCGACACCGATCACGGCGAGGAACGCGTGGGCCGGATCCATCCTGGCGAGTGTTTCGGCGAAATGTCGCTGCTGACCGGAGAACGCCGTTCGGCCACCATTCGTCCCGCCGTGGAATCGGTGGTGTACGAGGTGCGCAAGAAGGCCGTCAGGGAACTGATGGAGCGGCGCCCCGCCCTGGCCGATATCCTGGCGCGGTTGTTGGCCGAACGCCAGTTGGGCACCGAACTGGCCCTGCACCAGAGCGAGGAAGACCACCAGCACGAACAGGTGGAGGGCTTCGCCAGCCAGCTGGTCTCCCGCATGCGGGAGTTCCTCGAGATTCGGCTGCACCCGGCGAGGCACGACGACGAACCCTGAGCTCGGCACCGTCCGTGTTCGACGTGGACCGCCCCGGTACAGGGGCTACAATACGCCGCGACGCCTGTCGCCTCGGTTTTCCGCATGATTTCACTTGCCAAAGTCAGCCTCCGGCGCGGACGCCTTTTGCTCTTTGAGGGAGCGGACCTGCAGGTGCACGCCGGCCAGCGCCTCGGCGTGGTGGGGCGCAACGGCAGCGGCAAGTCGTCGCTGTTCGCCCTGCTGCGCGGCGAACTCGAGGCCGATGCCGGCACGGTGCAGTTGCCGGCC
>JAUIJU010000118.1 GCA_030431095.1 Gammaproteobacteria bacterium
GCCCCTCGTGCTGCTCCGCGCGCTGGCGTTGGCCAACGGCGAACAGCCCGGCAACCAGGATCAGGATCGCGGCGACAAAGGTGACCGCCTGGGCCAGGAACAGGCCGTATTCATAAATATATTCCAAGGTCTGGCTCCGGGCTTACCTGAGGTTGTTGATGTAGTGCTGGATGAGTTGGCCGGATATCGAGGCCACCGGGGGAATCATCGGCAGGTCGCTGTAGTGGAACCAGCGGGCGTCGGCAATCTCGGTGAGGTCGCAGACGATCTCACCGCCGGCGTACTCCGCGAAAAAGCCCAGCATCAACTGGTTCGGAAACGGCCATGACTGGGACTGGAAGTAACGAATGTTCCGGACTTCCACCCCGACCTCCTCGCGGACTTCCCGGGCCAGGGTTTCCTCGGCGCTCTCGCCGGGCTCGATGAACCCCGCCAGGGTGCTGTACATCGGCTGGGGAAAGTTCGCGTTGCGCGCCAGCAACAACTCGTCGCCACGATGCACCAGCACGATGATACAGGGGGCGATACGCGGGTAGTTGATCGTCCGGCAGGGGTCGCAGCGCATTGCGCGCTCTTCGGTATCCAGGCGCATTTTCTCGCCACAGCGACCGCAGAACTGGTGGTCCCGCTCCCAGTCCAGCAGCTGCGCCGCCCTGCCGGCCAGCGCGAACAGGGCCTCGTCCACCCGACCCAGTATCTGGTACAGGCTGCCCTTCTGGTACTGCATGGGATCGGGCTCGTGCACCGGGTCGATTTCCAGCACATAGCAGGGCCTGCCCTGCCAATAGCCCATGAACTGGCGCCGGACCTCGGTCCAGCCGTTACGCCTGACCTGCTCGACCTCGATCAGGCAGGCCTTCGGCGAGCGCATGTCGCTGAGCAACTGACCCTGCTGGAATACGATATGGAGCTCGTCGGCGCTGGCGTCCGGCACCCTGTTGTCGGGTCGAAACATCGGTTCTCCGCTCGAGTGGCAAGGCCGCTATAGTAAGCGCGGCGCAATGGGTGAGCAAGCCGGGGTCGCGCGACTGGGGCCCGGCGCACAGTCCTGGCTGTCCTGCAGCGCCGGACAGGCCCGATTTCCCGGTATCCGGGCTTGGGCAAGGGCGGCGGAATCACGTAGAATGCGCCGTGATTTCTGACGCTGCGCGATCCCCCGACATGACCGAGAGCTTTGCCCAGGCGCTATGGAAGAATTTCCTGGGGCCGTCACCCAACTGGTATAAGCAGACCGTCGTCGCGTTTCTGCTGTTGAATCCCGTCGCCCTGTACCTGCTGGGCCCGTTCGTCACGGGCTGGATCCTGATCGGCGAGTTTATCTTCACGCTGGCGCTTGCCCTGCGTTGCTACCCGTTACAGCCCGGCGGCCTGCTGGCCCTCGAGGCGGTACTGCTGGGCATGACCTCGCCCGAGATGGTGTTTGCCGAGACCGTGGCGAACTTCGAAGTCATCCTGCTGCTGATGTTCATGGTGGCGGGCATCTACTTCATGAAAGAGCTGCTGCTTTTCGTCTTCACGAAAATACTGCTGGGCGTTCGCTCGAAAGTCATGCTGTCGCTGCTGTTCTCCCTCGTGGCGGCCTTTCTCTCCGCCTTCCTCGACGCCCTCACGGTGACCGCCGTGCTGATCAGTGTCGGCGTGGGCTTTTACGCGGTGTACCACAAGGTCGCCTCGGGCCAGGCCCAGGCCAGCGAGGACCACGACCACTCCGACGATGCCGGGGTGGGCGACCAGCACCGGGAAGACCTGGAGGGGTTTCGCGCCTTCCTGCGCAGCCTGTTGATGCACGGCGCCGTGGGCACGGCCCTGGGCGGGGTGTGCACGCTGGTCGGTGAGCCGCAAAACCTGCTGATCGCCACCGTGGCTGACTGGGACTTCATGAGGTTCATCACCGTGATGGCGCCGGTCACCGTGCCCGTGCTGGTATTCGGCCTGACCACCTGCGCCCTGCTCGAGGTCACCGGCAAGTTCGGCTACGGCGCCAGGCTGCCGGATAACGTCCGGGCCGTTCTCGTGGAGTTCCAGGCCAGGGAAGAGAGCCAGCGTACCCCCCGCAGTAATGCGCGGCTGGTGATCCAGGCGATTGCCGCCTGTATCCTGGTAGTCGCGCTGGCGATGCACTGGGCCGCTGTGGGGCTGGTGGGGCTGATGGTGATCGTCCTGCTGACGGCTTTCAACGGGGTGGTCGAGGAGCACCAGCTCGGACAGGCCTTCGAAGAGGCCCTGCCGTTCACCGCGCTGCTGGTGGTTTTCTTCGCCATCGTGGCCGTGATCCACGAGCAGCACCTGTTCACGCCGGTGATCAACTCCGTGTTGGCCATGGACTCGGATATCCGCCCGCCGATGTTCTTCCTCGCCAATGGCGTGCTGTCGATGATCAGCGACAACGTCTTCGTCGCCACCGTGTATATCACCGAGGTGAAAGACGCGCTGGCGGCGGGCGCGATTACCAGGGCGGAGTTTGACCAACTCGCGGTGGCGATCAACACCGGCACGAACCTGCCCAGCGTCGCCACGCCCAACGGCCAGGCCGCGTTCCTGTTCCTGCTGACCTCGGCGCTGGCGCCGCTGATCCGCCTGTCCTATGGCCGCATGGTGATCATGGCCCTGCCCTACACGCTCGTACTGGGCGGCGTCGGCTTGACCTGCGTGACCCTGTTCGTCTGACTGCCAGTTGAATCAGCCGGTCAGGCGCCGGCTTCGCGGGGCGTGCGCCACAGCACGTTGCCCCCGCTGGCCCTGTCGATAGCGTCCAGTTGCGCCTCGTGTGCTGCCACCTCGTCCGCCGTCGCCTCGATGACCGGCAGGCGCTTCCTGCCCGGCGGCAACCGGGAAATGGCCTCCGCGCCCTGCTGCCCCCCCTCGCCGGAACCTGCATCGGATAATTGCAGGTTGGTCTGGCCGCCGGTCATGGCGAGGTAGACGTCGGCGAGGATTTCCGCGTCAAGCAGCGCGCCGTGAAGGTCGCGCTGTGAGTTGTCCACGTCGTAACGCTGGCACAGGGCGTCGAGACTGTTGCGTTGTCCCGGGTGTCGCATGCGCGCCAAGACCAGCGTGTCGGTCACGCCGCAAACGCTTTCCAGCGGGTCCATGTCCAGGCGCTGTAACTCGGCGTTCAGGAAGCCCATGTCGAAGGGCGCGTTGTGGATCACCAGCTCGGCGCCGCGCACGAACTCCACGAAGTCGCCGGCGATCCGTTCGAACAACGGCTTGTCGGC
>JAUIJU010000119.1 GCA_030431095.1 Gammaproteobacteria bacterium
ACTTGGCGTAGTCGTAGCCCAGTGAAACGTCGAGGTCGAGCTTGTCCAGGACACCGGCCTGCACCGGCCAGGCGGAGACCACGTCCTGCGCGGCCAGTTCGATGGGCCCGCGGACGGTTTCGAGCACGACGCCCTCCCCCTCGTCGGGTTTCTGCAGCTTACCCAGCCAACGCTTGCCATCCACGGTCTCGATGGTCTGCTGCTTGTCGCTGATGATCTGGCGAATGAAGCGCCATTCGACCTGCACCGTGCCCATGGTGTCGGTTTTGTATTCCAGCAGTCCGGCCTCGAGCTTCTTGATTTCCCCGGTCACGCGATCGCCATTGGTCAGGATCACGATGTCGGTTTTCTGCGCCGCCGCGGGCAGGGCGTACAGGCACAGCAGCAACAACAGCCAGGAAACGGGGAATCGGGCGGGCATGACGGGCTCCAACCGGAATGGACAGGGTGCCCGATCGATTCTAGCCCCTGCGGACGACCCTTTCAGGGCATGGCGTTCAGACAGCGACCGGCAGGCGCAGGCAAATCTCCAGGCCACCCCCAGCGCGGTTGCGTGCACGGATTTCGCCACGGTGGCGGCGCACCGCGGCCGCCGCGATGGCCAGCCCCAGGCCGTGTCCACCGGTGGAGCGGGCGCGCGACTCCTCCACGCGTGCGAACGGATCGAATATTCGTTCCAGCTGGCTTTCCGGAATGCCGGCGCCGCGGTCGAGCACCTGTAACACCACGTCGGCTCCGGCGGATTCGCGACGTGCCCGCAACTCGATGGGGGCCCCGGGATCGCTATGCAGCAAGGCATTGCGCAGCACGTTCTCCAACGCACGCCAGATCAGCTCGCGATCGGCCTCCACGGGCAGCGTTTCGGGATACTCCGCCAGGATGCCCGGCGCCCCCTCGGCCACCTCGTAGGACACCACCTCGGCCAGGTCGGCCAGCAGTTCGGCCAGGTCGAACCGCTCGGGCTCGAAAGGCGCCACGCCGGAGGACTCGCGCAGCAGGTCCAGTACCTGGTCGACCAGCGCCTCGAGCCGTTCACTCTCCAACTCGATGCGCTCGAGCTCACCGGCCACCAGGTCACCGGAGCGCGCCCGCGCCAGTTCCAGAGCGACGCGTTGGCGCGCCAGCGGCGAGCGGAGCTCGTGGCTGACGTCCCGCAACAACCGGTTATTGGCATGCTGCGCTTCCTGCAAACGTGCGGCCATGCTGTCCAGGTCGCGGGCCAGGTTGCCGAATTCGTCACGCCGCGCGTCCAGGGGTGCGCCGACACGGGCGCCCAGGTCCCCTTCGGCCAGTTCCCGGCTGGTGCGACCCAGGGACTCCAGCGGACGCGCCAGTGAACGCGCCAGGACGTAGGACACCACGGCGCTGAACACGGCAGCCAGCAACAGGCGCAGCGCGATGCCCCGGGAGCCGGGTTCCAGGAACCGCGCGGGCGGCGTCCGGCGCAATACCACGAGCTCCCAGCGCCCGCCCTGTCCGTCGGTCAGCTCGCGACGTTGCTGCTGCGCCCGCCGGCCTTCCAGGTGGCGCCGGACGCGTTCCCGCCCCAGGATCTCGCGACCCCGTTCGTCGAACAGGTACAGGTGGTTGCGGACCGGCCGCGGCAGTTCACGCAACATGTCCTCGACAGCCGGCGGACCACCCCGGCGCAGGGCGGTACCGAGCATCAGTTCCGCCTTGTCGATGTTGCGTGCGAACGCCACTTCGGGCGAATCGGGAATGGTCTGTCGCGCCAGGGTGGCGTTGACCCAGGCCGTGATCACCACGAAACCCATGATGCTCAGCCACAGGGCGAAGAACAGCTTCCAGAACAGGCGTGGCATCAGTCGGTCGGGTCGGCGACCACGTACAGGTAGCCGATACCCCGGATGGTTTCGATGCGCGCCCCGCCACCCGGCGCCGGGCCCAGCTTGCGACGCAGGTTGCTCAGGTGCATGTCGACGCTGCGGTCGAACCGCACCGGCTCACGGCCCAGCGCCGCCAGGTACAGGTCGCGCTTGTCGACCACTGCACCGGCACGCTGGAGCAACAGCTGCGCCAGGCTGAACTCGGTGCTGGTCAGGTCCACGGGCTCGCCCTCGCGCAGCAACTGGCGGCTGGCGGCGTGGAGTTCCAGGTCGCCCACGCGCAGCACGCCGGGCGTACCCGAGCCGGCGCTGCGGCGCAGCACCGCGCGTAAACGCGCGACCAGTTCGCGGGGGTTGCAGGGTTTGGGCAGATAGTCGTCCGCGCCCAGCTCCAGGCCCAGGATGCGGTCCAGGTCGTCCCCGCGTGCGGTGAGCATGATCACCGGCAGGTCCGACTCGCGGCGCAGCTGCTTGAGCACCTCGGTGCCGCTCATCCGTGGCATCATGATGTCCAGCACCACGGCGTCGACATCACCGCCGCGGGCCGCCGCCAGGGCCTTCTCGCCATCCTCGGCGCGCAGCACTTCGAACCCCTCCCCGGCCAGGTACTCGGCCAGCAGGGCGCCCAGTTCGGCGTCATCGTCGGCCAGGAGAATACGCTCAGCCACGGCCTGTTACCCCTCGGTCCATGCCCGGATTCTACCCAATGGCGCAGCGCCCGGACGCGACGCGCCATGACGCGAATCCAGGCATTTACGCATCTTTACGCGGACATGTCGTTTTTCGACATGATGACGCGGTCCCATGTAGCGAACCCCGATCATTCGGGTCCGCGGGCCGGAATGCCGGCCAGACACCAAGGAGTGAACACCATGATTTCCCTGAAACGACACCTGCCCCGAACGCTCTTGCTGACCGCTCTGCTGGGCGCCGCCCCGCTGGCCCTGGCTGGCCCGGAACACCCGGGACACGGCGGCGATCCCTGGGCCGGCGCCACGCGCCACCTGGCCCACGCGGTCAAGCGCCTGGATCTCACCACGGAACAGGAAGACGCCATCAAGGCGATTTTCGAGGCCAACCGCGAGGACCTGAAAACCAGCTTCGTGGCCGAACGCGAACTGCGCGAGGAACTTCATGCGATCCTGACCGCGGACGTACTGGACGATAACGCGCTGGCCGACGCCGCGCAACGCAGCGGTGAACTGGCCGAAGAGCGCGTGCTGCTGAGCGGTACGGTGGCCGCCGCGGTGCTGGCCGAGCTGGACGAAACCCAGAAGGCCGAGCTGCAGGCCATGCGCGAAGAGCGCCAGGACCGTCGTCGGGAGCGGTTTTCACGCCGTTACGGCTCGGACTGAACCTGGACCA
>JAUIJU010000120.1 GCA_030431095.1 Gammaproteobacteria bacterium
CGGCACGAACACCGACACCAGCACCAGCGTGGTCGCGATCACCGCGAAGCCGATTTCCTTCGAGCCGTCCAGCGCCGCGAGCAACGGCTTCTGCCCTTCCTCGATACGCCGGTAGATGTTTTCCAACACGACGATGGCGTCGTCCACCACCAGGCCGATGGCCAGCACCAGCCCGAGCAGGGTCAGGATGTTGATGGTGTACCCCATGGCGCCCATCACGATAAAGGTCGCCACCACGGATACCGGAACGACCACGGCGGGAATCAGCGTGGCGCGAATTGAACCCAGGAACACGTAGATCACCACCAGCACCAGGGCCAGCGCAACGTACAGGGCCTTGTACACCTCGTTCATGGACGACTCGATGAACTCGGCGCGGTCGTAATTGACCGAAATGGTCATGCCCTCGGGAAGGTCGCCCTGGACCGACTCGAGCTCCTCGCGGATCGCCCGCGAAACCAGCACGCTGTTCGCCTTGCTCAGCTGCTCGATCCCCAGCGACACGGCGGGAACGCCGTTCGCACGAGCAATGCTGCGTTCGTTTTCGGCCCCGATGCGGACCTCCGCCACCTCGGCGAGGCGCACCAGCTGACCGTCGGCGCCGCGACCGATCACCAGTTGTTCGAAGTCGTCCTCTGCGGTGAATCCGGTGTCCGTTCGCAAGGTGAATTCGCGCTGCGTGGATTCCAGGCGTCCAGCGGGCAGTTCCACATTTTCAGAGCGCAGGGCCGTTTCCACGTCACTGACGGTCAGGCCGCGGGCCGCCAGCGATTCACGATCCAGCCAAACGCGCATGGCGTAGCGCCGGGCGCCGGAAATACGCACCCGGGCGACCCCGGCCACGGTGGAAAAACGGTCCACCAGGTAACGTTCCGCGAAGTCAGTGATCTCGAGGCCGTTCATACGGTCCGAGGTCAGGTTCAGGTACATGACCGCCTGCGTGCTGCTGTCGGCCTTGGCGATCTCGGGCGGATCCGCCTCGGTGGGCAACTGGTCCACGACCCGGGAAACACGGTCACGCACGTCATTCGCGGCGGCGTCGATGTCGCGGTCCATGCTGAACTCGAGGCGCACGTCCGATCGCTCATCGCGGCTGGTGGAGGTCAGTTTTTCGATGCCCTCGATGCCCGCGACAATGTCCTCGATGACCTGTGTCACCTTGGTTTCCACGACTTCTGCGGAGGCGCCACGGTAGCTGACCTGCACCGACACCACCGGCGTGTCCACATCCGGGTACTGGCGTACCGGCAGTTTGAGCATGGCCGCCAGGCCCAGGATCACCAGCAACATCGAAATGACCGACGCAAACACCGGCCGCCGGACCGACTGGTCGGAAAGAATCACGAGGCGGCGTCCAGTATGCGAACCACTTCACCCGATCGCGCCTTTTGCGTGCCTTCGACGATCACCCGGTCACCGGCCGAGAGGCCGCCGAGAATCTCGACCTGGCCCGGCCGGCGCCGTCCTGTCTGCACCGGCCGCAATTGCGCCATGTCATCGTCGTCCACCACCCAGACATACTGCTGACTTCGTTCGGGCACGATGGCCTGCTCCGGAACCATCAATGCCTGCAGGTCCTGGCGCAACAGGCTGACGGCCAGAAACATGCCCGGTCTCAACAGGCGCTCTTCGTTATCCAGGCGCGAACGTACCGTGATGGTCCGGCTGACCGGGTCGACCCGCGTGTCCACGGAGGTGACTTCACCGCGGAACACGCGCTCGGGATAGGCCGCGCTCCTGGCGGAAACCGACAGGCCGCTTTGCAACAGTGAAAGGTAGACCTCGGGCACGTCGAAATCGAGCTTGATGCGATCCGTGTCATCCAGGGTGGTAATCACCGTGTCGGGACCCACCAGGCTGCCCGCGCTCACGCGTCGCAGGCCCAGGCGGCCGGAAAATGGCGCCTTGATCACGGTATGCGCGAGGCGCGCTTCGGCTGCGGCCACGGCCGCCTGGTCGGCCTCGCGGCGCGCGGTGATCTCGGCCAGTTCCGATTGGGCCACCACGTTGGTCTTGTACAACTGGCTGAGGCGTCCGTACTGGGCCTCGGATTCGGCAAGGTTGGCCCGCGCGGCCGCCAACTCGGACCAGGGCTCGGTGTTTTCCAGCTCCGCCAGCACGGTCCCGGCCTGCACGTACTCACCCTCATCGAAGTGCACGCTCATCAACGTGGCGGAAATGACCGGTCGGATCTCGATGGCCTCGTTGGATCGGGCATTGCCCAGGGCTTCCACGGACAGGGGAAAGGACTGCAGCTCGGCAGGCGTGACCACCACCCCCGGCGCCGGAGGCGTCTGGGCGAAGGACGGCGCCGCGACAAGCAGCGACAGGACGATCATCAGGGTCTTCATGCGGCCTTACACGGACTCCGGTTCAAGGGTTCACATTCTACCGTCAACGGGCGTTCGGGGTCCGTGAAGACTGACCCCGGCGCAGGCCTTGGGTACACTGCGGGTCGTGTCCACGAGGGAACCGCCATCCAGTCAATGAGACCGCTGAGCCAGGACTTCATCGACCAGTGCCCCACCGAAAACGGTTTTCGCCTGCGCGGGTTGGACACCACGCGGATCGAAGTGTTCGTCGACGCGGCCTTCGCGTTTGCGGTCACCCTGCTGGTCATCTCCTTTGACGAGATCCCTTCGACCTACGATGAGATGGTGCTGGCACTGAAAAGCACACCGGCGTTCATCGTGGCGGTGGCGCAACTGGTCTGGGTGTGGAACGCCCACCGCAACTGGAGCCGGCGATTCGGGCTGGACGACGCCATGACGGTGTTCCTGTCCGCTGTCCTGCTGATCGTGATGCTGGTTTACATCTACCCCCTGCGCATCATGGCCCAGGGGGCATTCAGCTGGCTCACCAACGGCTACCTGCCCAGCACATTCGGCATCGATGCCTGGGCCGAGTTGCGCTTCATGTTCGTATTCCTGGGCATCGGTTTCATGGCCCTGTGCCTGACCTTCTGCTGGATGAACGCCTACGCCGGACGTTGCTGGGCGCCTTTGCGCCTCGACGACACGGAGCGGTTCCACGTGGGCACCAGCGTACGGGTCTGGTTTGCCGGCGCCGGTATCGGTGGCCTGTCCATCTTGCTGGCGCTGTTGCTGCCGGAAGGCTGGGTGCCGCTGGCCGGATTCGGATACGCGCCTCTGGGCGTGGTCTTGCCATGGATCGAGCACCACCGCAGCA
>JAUIJU010000005.1 GCA_030431095.1 Gammaproteobacteria bacterium
GATGATCTCGCCGGGCTCGGCAATGGCCTTCGCCCCGTCATCGTGGATCTCGGTGGTCACCTCGCCGCCCATGCCCTCGATGATGTCACGGAAGGTGTGTTGCATGTGGCGGCACTGGTTGAGTTCGTGCTCGGACCACTTCCAGTGGAACTTGAGCGTGGGAATCCCCCATTCGTCCACCGCGCCGGAAGGGTCGATCTCGCAGTAGCAGTCCTCGTTGGGAATCATCTCGCCACGACCGCCGAAGCCGATCCCGGTGCCGTAGTGGCGCCGTGCCTCTTCCTTGAACCGTTTGCCCCAGGCGCCCCCGGTCTGTCCACCCAGGCCGGCGAAGGTCCAGGCGCCGGGCATGCCGCGTCCGCCGCCGAACTCGATATGGTAGCCGCGGGCGAAATCCAGCTGCCCCTTCGCCTGTTGCTGGTAGCCCCACCAGGGCATGTACAGGTGCATGCCGCTGGCGCCGTCCTGGTTGTGCGGCGGCAGGTTTTCCAGCGCCGGGATGCGCCCGCTGACCCAGGTGCCCACGGTGTCCATCAGGTACTTGCCGACCAGCCCGCTGCCGTTGCCGATGCCCTCGGGAAACAGGGTAGATCTGGAATTGAGCATCAGGCGCGCGGTTTCGCAGGCGCTGGCGGCCAGCACCACCGCTTTCGCCGAGACGTGTTCGTCCTTGCCGCTGCGCTTGTCGATGTAGTGCACGCCCGTGGCATGGCCTTTCGCGTCGATGGTGACCTCGCGCACCATCGCGTCGGTGCGGATCTCCAGGTTGCCGGTGGCCAGGGCCGGGGGCAGCAGCACCGTCGTGGACTGGAAGTTGGCCTTGATGGAACAGCCCCGGCCGCAGGGCGTGGCCCAGAAACAGGCGGCACGTTCGCGCATGGACTGGCGGAGCACGCGCTGGGCCAGCGCATTGCCGGGAAACAGCTTTTTCGGCCAGCGTTCGTGGTCCTGCTTTTCGGTCAGGATCGCCAGGTGAGAGGGGATCACCGGGATGTCCAGTTGCTCGTGGCAGACCTTTTGCGTGAGCAGTTCGTGCACGCGTGGCGCCGGTGGCGGCTGCAGCACGCCGGGGGAAGAGTTGGGCGTGTTCTCCAGGCCCTCGTTGGAACCGAACACGCCGATCAGCGCCTCGGTTTTGTCATACCACGGCGCCATGTCCTCGTACGTCATGGGCCAGTCGAAGCCCAGGCCGTCGCGTGAAGAGGGCTTGTAGTCGTAGGGCCCCATGCGCAGGGAGATGCGGCCCCAGTGATTGGTGCGCCCGCCCAGCATGCGCGAGCGCCACCACATGAAATTGACGTCATCGGCGCTGGCGTAGGGCTCGCCCGGCACGGTCCAGCCACCGTCCACGGTGGCGTCGAAAAAACCGAAAGGCTTGTCGGGCGTGGCGATACCGCGCAGCGGCGCTTCCGAAGGCAGCTGGAACATCGGGGTCTCGGTGACCGGGTCGTAATCACGCCCGGCTTCGAGCATCAGCACCTTCACCCCGTGCACGGCCAGCACAAAGGCGGTCATGCCACCGGCCGCGCCGGAGCCGACCACGATCACGTCGTAGTCGTCGGCGGTCTTGCTCCCGGGCGTGTTCAATCCAGCGCCCGGATGCGGAGATTGCGGAACCAGACCGGGTCACCGTGATCCTGCAGGCCGATGTGGCCGGCCCGGGAACGGCCGTAGTGTTGCCAGTCCGCGAACTTGGAGCGTGCGACCGCGGCCAGCCAGTCCTCGGAACCCAGCTGGTACGTGACGATCTGCTGACCGTTCATCCAGTGCTCGACGTGGTCGCCGTGGAGGATGATGCGTACGTGGTTCCACTCGCCGGCAGGCTTCACCACGCCGCGCGGCGCGGGGTACAGGGCATAGGCGCTGCCGGCGGAGGTCAGCGGATCCTGCCCGTCAGGGTGGCGCGCATCGTCCAGCACCTGCATTTCCGGCGCCGCCCAGTAAATGGCGTCGTGGCCCGGCGTGACCAGGTAGAAGATGCCGCTGTTGCCGCCCTCCAGCACCTTCCATTCCAACTCGAGTTCAAAATTGGTGTAGCTGGCCTGCGTAACGAGGTCGTTGCCGGAAGCGCTGCCGCCTTCGCCCGGAAAATGCAGGGCGCCGTCTTCGACCCGCCAGCCCACCGGCGCACCGCCGCCGTAGTCGCGCCAGCCGGCCAGGTCGGCGCCGTTGAACAGGGGCGTCCAGTTATCGTCACCGTCGGCGTTCGAAGGGGCCGCGGCGACGGCCAGGAAGAAGGCCGCCGACAGCCAGTACAGGATGCGCAGGTTCATGGTGGTGGTCGAGCCTCGGTCGTGTGCGTCGTTGATTTGTTTGCGCCGAGTATAGACCAGTCCCCGCAGCCCTCGGCCTGGATGTCGCGTGGACTATACTGGCGCTCTTTCGCCTGGCCGACACCCGACTCCCCGATGCCGACCCGATCATCTACCGCCCGGCCCCTGCGCATCGGTGGCGTGCCCGAACATTTCAATCTGCCCTGGAAGCTGGCGCTGGAGGACGGCGCCTTCGCGCGTGCCGGCGTTCCCGTTCGATTCGAAGAATACCCGGGCGGAACGGGCGCCATGGCCGAGGCCCTGGGCGAAAAACGCCTGGACGCAGCCCTGATGCTCACCGAGGGCGCGGTGCTGGACATATTTCGCGGCGCCGAAAACCGGCTGGTCAAGGTGTTCGTGTCTTCCTCCCTGACCTGGGGCATCCACGTGGCGGCCGACTCGAACATTCGCCGCGTGGCGCAGATTGAAGGGCGCCGCGTGGCCATCAGCCGCCACGGGTCGGGGTCCCACCTGATCGCGGTTGTGGATGCGCTGCAGCGAGGTTTCGACGTACAGGGCATGGCTTTCGAGGTCGTCGGAAACCTCGACGGCGCCCGGGCGGCGCTGGCCGGAGGCCGGGCCGAGGTGTTCCTCTGGGAGCGCCACATGACGCAGCCGCTGGTCGATGCCGGTGAATTCCGGCGGGTCGGTGAGCGCATCGTACCCTGGCCGGCCTTCGTGGTCAGCGCACGGCGCTCTGTCATCCGCCAGCGGGGCCACGAGCTGCGTACGGCGCTGGACGTGGCCACCGACTGGGCCCGGCGTTTTCGCCGGCGCCGGTCAGCGGTCCCGGAGTTGTACCGCCGCTACGGCATCGACGCCGTGGATGCGCGGCGCTGGCTGGGCGAGGTTCGCTGGGCCGGCAGCTGGCGGCGGCCGGCGGCGGCGCTGCGGCGGGTCGTCTCGGCGTTGCAGGCGCAGGGTGCGCTGCGTGATCCCGACGCTCCGGTGCCTGACCCGTGGTGCGAACTGCCGGCCGCCAGCGCGTCGCGCGGGGCGCAATCGACATCATGACCCGGAACATCTACATCGCCTCTCCCGAGGGCGCCTCCGGCAAGTCCACCATCGCCCTCGGCGTGACGGCGCTGCTGGCGCGCACCGTCGGACGCGTGGGCATTTTCCGCCCGGTGGCGCGGGTCGCCGACGGATCGGACTACGTGCTGCGTTTGCTGCTTGGCCAGGACGGAACGGAACTCGACTACGAGGTCTGCGTGGGCGTGACCTACGAGCAGGTTCATGACGATGCCGAGGCGGCGCTCGCGACCATTGTCAGCCGCTACCACGAGGTGGCCGACCGCTGTGATGCCGTGGTCATCGTGGGCACGGACTACACGGACGTGTCGGGCGCCGCGGAGTTCGAGTTCAACGGCCGCATCGCCGCCAATCTCGGCGCGCCCGTCGTGCTGGTGGTGCACGGGCGCGACCGCAGCCCGGCGGACGTCGCTCACGTGGTGGCCCAGACACGTCAGGAATTGCTCCAGCAACACGCCCGGCCCGCAGCGGTCATCGTCAACCGGTGCATCCGGGGCCAGGAAGACGATGTCGCACGTGCGCTGGAACGCTTCCATTGCCTGGGCGTCCTGCCGGAGGAGCCGATCCTGTCCGCGCCGGAACTGGGGCAGCTGGCCGAGGCGGTGGACGGCGTGCTGCTCTCCGGCGACGAGGCCCTGCTCGCCCGTGAAACACGGGCCCTGATCGTGGGCGCCATGACCGTTCCCAACCTGCTCGAGCGCCTGCAGGACGATGCGGTGATCATCACCCCGGGTGACCGGGCCGATGCCCTGCTGGCGCTGGTGACGGCGCACGTGTCGGAGGGATTTCCCTCGCTCTCGGGCATCGTCCTGACCGGGGGCATCCGGCCCGAGGACGTGGTTTTACGGTTGCTCGAGGGCCTGGGCACCGCCCTGCCCATCATCCTGGCTCCCTATGGCACCATCGAGACCGCCACGCGCTGCGCAGCCACGCGTGGCCGGCTGACGGGTGACAACCAGCTGAAGGTCGACACGGCGCTGAACCTGTTCGAGCGGCACGTCGACACCGAAGCGCTGGCACGCGTCCTCGACGTGGCCCGAACCGACGTGGTGACGCCGCTGATGTTCGAGTATGACCTGCTCCAACAGGCGCGGGCGGCCGACCGCCACATCGTGCTGCCGGAAGGCAACGACGACCGCATCCTGCGCGCAGCCTCCACCCTGCTGACCCGTGGCGTGGTGCGCTTGACCCTGCTGGGTGACGAGGCGGCCATCCGCACCCGCGCGGGAGAATTGGGCGTCGATGTGGCCAGCGCCCAGGTGATTTCCCCCGGCGACCCCAGGTTTGTCGAACCCTTCGCCAAGCGCTACCTGGAACTGCGCCGCCACAAGGGCGTAACCCCCGATGCGGCCCACGACGCGGTGCAGGACGTGAGTTGTTTCGGCACGCTGATGGTGCTCGAAGGAATGGCCGATGGCATGGTCTCGGGCGCCGCCCACACCACCGCTCACACCATCACGCCGGCCCTGCAGCTGATCCGCACCGCCCCTGGCGTTTCGCTGGTTTCTTCCGTGTTTTTCATGTGCCTGGCCGACCGGGTGCTGGTGTACGGCGACTGCGCGATCAATCCCGATCCCACCGCGGAACAACTCGCGGAGATCGCGATATCCTCCGCCGCAACCGCCCGGCAGTTCAGTATCGAGCCGCGGGTCGCGATGCTGTCCTGGTCCACCGGGGCCTCGGGACACGGCCAAGACGTGGAAAAGGTCCGCGAGGCCACGCGGCGGGTGCGCGAACGCTGCCCGGAGCTGGTGGTCGACGGGCCGATGCAGTACGACGCGGCGGTCGACCCGGGCGTCGGCCGCGCCAAGGCGCCCGGATCGGACGTGGCCGGCCACGCCACCGTGTTGGTGTTTCCCGACCTCAACACGGGCAACAATACCTACAAGGCGGTGCAGCGATCCGCCAACGCGGTCGCCGTCGGGCCGGTACTGCAGGGCCTGCGCCAACCGGTCAACGACCTGTCTCGCGGGGCGACAGTAAAGGACATCGTCAACACGGTGGCCATTACGGCCGTCCAGTCGGCCGCCACATCACCGGAGGCGGGTTTATGAAACACAGGCAAGGGCTGTCCAGCGTCGTTGTGTTTCGCCAGGAGGGCAGGAACCGCCGACTGGGCAACACGCTGAGTTGGATAACCCATGCATATGACTGGTGCCAGCGTCACGAATTCGGGTTCTGTTTTCCTGCGGCCGGCCGCACCCTGGGACAACTGATCGATGCATCCAGTCCACTGTTCCAGGGGTGCGCGCAGGAATTCGGCAAAGGGAATGATGCGCCCGAAACGAGCGGGAATGCGTTGAACCTGGCGCAGCGGGTAATCGACAGCGCGGTCGAGGCCGTGAAAGACGCTTCGAAGTCCGGCGGCGTCCAGCGCATGGTGTCCGTGTCGCCGGGTGAACTCGGGTTCGTGGGCCAGGAATCGGACCTCACCTGGGACGACCCCGACCTGGCGGGTTTTGTGCGAAGCCATTCGATCGTCGTCATCGATGAGCCCCTGCAAATACGACGGAAAGCACCCTGTCCGGCGAAAGAGGAACGTGAGTGGCTGTCACCGGGTCCCGCCGTGACTGCTACCCTTGGCGCCCTGGCGGCGGCGCCTCGTCCGCTGATCGGTGTACACATCCGCCAGACCGACTATCGGCATTGGCGGGGGGGCGAGCATTTTCGCGACAACGGCTACTACAATGAGCTGGTTGCTGAATTACGCGCGCAGATTGACGGTACCCTGCTGGTGGCCTGTGACGGGGAGTTTGAATTGTCTTCCGGCAACCGGGGTCCAGACGTCACCCTGACGTCCACCTTGCTGGGAAGCGATGAGGTGATTCGAGACTTCGTCGCGCTCAGCGCATGTGATGTATTGGCCGGTCCCATCAGCACTTTTACCCTGCAGTCCAGGCGAATGGCGCGAGTCTGGCATGAACGGACGATTCCCATCGTCCCGATTCGGCCTGGTGCGTCCCCTGGCCAGACCGCCCGGGATGTACTCGACTCACTGCGAGGAACGTGAACGATGTCAATGAAGTTTGACCTGTCAAACTACCTGAACCCGGTTTTCCTGGAGACAGGAACCTATCACGGAGGCGGCGTCAGGCAGGCGCTCAAGGCCGGTTTTGAGCGCATCGTCACGATCGAAATTCACGAACCGTACATCGAGGAAAACACGGCAAGGTTTCAGCAGGAAATCCGTGCCGGTCGGGTTTCGATCATCCAGGGGGACACTGCCGAAGTGCTTGCCGATGCATTGCGGGGTCTCGAGGGGCCGATTACCTTCTGGCTGGATGCGCATACGCAATACTACGAAGGGGGCGTAGGAAAAAAAAAGTGCCCGGTGGTCGAGGAGCTCGAGCAGATCAGGGCCTTACGGGCTGGACAGCCGGATACCTTGCTGATCGACGATCTGCGCCTGATCGAGGACCGCAACGTGGGTTGGGCGGTGAACCTGGGAGAGCTGTACCGCCTGGTCTGGGAAATACGTCCTGACTATCGCATCACACGTATCGAAGGGCATGTTCCCCACGATGTGCTGGCCTGCGTGCCCGGCCGGGAATGACCTCTCGATTCCGTGGTCGGATGCCGGTCTCCGCGCACTTCACGGTTTCTGTGCGACAGGGCGGAAGCGATGGTGGCGGCTTCGTCGCACTTTTTCTGGCGGGCGAACAACACCACCAGTTCGTTGAACCCGACCTGTTTCACCTTGTCGCACAACAGCCGGGCGAACTCGTCGTCCCGGATCGACGTGGGATCGGCCTCTCCAAGCTGAATGACGTTGAAGCAGGAATGCGTGACACTGACTCGGCGCCGAACGGTCCTGTGCGGTGGCCGTTGCGCACAACATGTTCATGGCCAGGACCGCGCCCGGAAACTCGGCCCGGTGTGAACTCGTTGAACGGTGCCGTTTCATCAGATTGATCTCTCGTTTCGGGACCAGTTGATCGGGCCAGAAATTCGTTCTCCCGGGCCTGGCGGCCCTGGCGGAGAAGCGCCCTTACCGGGTCAAGCGCAACCCTTGGCGCAAACCTTTACGCCGGGCACTTAACCCCGTTCCGCACGCCAGGCCGTTTTCCTGTCTGAACCCATTCACACAGGACGCTTGCCATGCCCGCATTCCGACGCTCTCTGATCGCTTTTTCCATCGCCACCGCCCTGGCTGCGTGCACCCAGACGGGCGAACCGGAGTCGCGGGAAGGCGCGGCGCCCGAACTCAGCCGGCAGTCGCCCGCTTCGGGCCAGCCCGGCCGCCACCAACCGGCCACAGCACGCCCTATGGAAGCGGACGCGATGATGAAGCTGGAAGAACGCGAGGCCGCGAACACCGCTAGGCTGGCCCGGCAAGACCTGGCGTTTGCGGCACCGGCGCCTCATGCCTGGACCGGTCCCGCATCCGACCGGGAGAGCTACGCGAATTTCGAGGACAACGGCGTGGTGCTGGTCAGCCGGCAACCGGTGTCCACCTTCAGTATCGATGTCGACACCGGGGCCTACAGCAACGTGCGGCGCTTCCTGAATGGTGGACGACTGCCGCCGCGTGACGCTGTGCGCACCGAGGAGCTGGTCAACTATTTCAGCTACGACTACGCGCTGGACGATGCGGGCGACGCGCCATTCAGCATCAACACGGAGCTGGGCCGCAGCCCGTGGAACGCAGGCCGCCACCTGCTGCAGGTGGGTGTGCGCGCCCTGGAGCCCGGCGGCCCCGACCTGCCCGCCAGCAACCTGGTGTTCCTGGTGGATGTGTCCGGCTCGATGAACAGCCCGGACAAGCTGGATTTACTCAGGACTTCGCTGAAATTGCTGGCCGGCCAGCTCGACAGCGAAGACCGGATCGCCATCGTGGTCTACGCCGGCGCCTCCGGCGTGGTGCTGGAGCCCACCGCGGGTGACGACTCCGGGGCCATCGCCCTGGCGCTGGACCGCCTGCAGGCCGGTGGCAGCACCAATGGCGCGGCCGGCATCGAACTGGCCTACCACCTGGCCCGGCAGTCCTTCATCGAGGGCGGCATCAACCGCATCCTGCTGGCCACCGACGGTGACTTCAATGTGGGCATGACCGACTTCGACGCCCTGAAGGACCTGGTGGCAGCTGAGCGTGAAAGCGGCATCGGCCTGACCACGCTGGGCTTCGGTACGGGCAACTACAACGACCAGCTGATGGAGCAGCTGGCTGACGCCGGCAACGGCAATCACGCCTACATCGACACCCTGAACGAGGCGCGCAAGGTGCTGGTGGACGAAATGTCCGCCACGCTGCAGACCGTGGCCTGGGACGTGAAGATCCAGCTGGAGTTCAACCCCGCGCTGGTCAGCGAATACCGGCTGGTCGGCTATGAGAACCGGGTGCTGGACAACGCGGACTTCAACAACGATCGCGTCGATGCCGGTGAGATCGGCGCGGGCCACACGGTGACCGCGCTGTACGAACTGATCCTGGTGGACAGCGGTAACCCGGCTGTGGATCCCCTGCGCTACGGCGACGGGAAAGCAGCCTCCGGGGCCGGGGATTTCAGCGGCGAGTTGGCGTTTCTCAAGCTGCGCTACAAGGCGCCAGGCGAAGACCGCAGCACCCTGGTGAACCGGCCGGTGTTGCGCGACGAGGTGATCGACGACCTGGCGGACAATACGGATGATTTCCGCTTCGCCGTTTCCGTGGCGGGCTTCTCGCAACTGCTGCGCGACAATGCCCGGGTCGGCGATCTCGACTACGAGCAGGTGCTGGCCCTGGCCACACCGGCGCGGGGCGCCGATCCGTTCGGATACCGCGCAGAGTTTCTGAACCTGGTGCGCACCGCGCAGGTGCTGGAGGGGCACTGAAATCTCCGCACTGCGTCGGGCGCCATGACCACTCGCGGTACACTGTGCCGGTTTTCCCGACGGGGCAGGGGGCGACCGGCCGGCTGGAGTCATGAGCGCATCTTTCGACACCATCGTGCTCGGCGCGGGCGCCGCGGGCCTGATGTGCGCCATTACCGCGGCGCGGCGCGGCCGCCGGGTGCTGGTGCTGGAGCGCTCCAACCGCATCGGCAAGAAAATCCTCATGTCCGGCGGCGGCCGCTGCAACTTCACCAACCTGCACGTGGCGCCGGACCGTTTCCTGTCCGCCAATCCGCATTTCTGCAAGAGCGCGTTGGCGCGATACACGCAGTGGGACTTCATCGAGCGGGTCGAAGGGCATTCCATCGATTACTTCGAGAAGGAAACCGTCAACGGACTGAGCGGCCAGCTGTTCTGCCGAGAGTCCTCGAAACGGATCGTGGCCATGTTGCGCGCCGATGCCGACGCGGCCGGTGTGCAGATCCACACCGGCTGTGAAACGCGGCACGTGGTGCGCAAAGAAGGCTATCACCTGGAGACGTCAGCGGGCCAGTTCGCCGCGGACTGCCTGGTGGTGGCAACTGGCGCGCTGTCCATTCCCAGCCTGGGGGGCTCCGGTTTCGGTTACGCCCTGGCGGGGCAGTTCGGCCTGGACCTGCTGCCGCGCCACGCGGGCCTGGTGCCGTTTACTTTCGAGGGGTCGGACAAGGCTTTGTTTTCGCGCCTGTCGGGCGTGTCCTGCGAGGTCATCGCATCCAATGCCCGCGCGCACTTTCGCGAGGACCTGCTGTTCACCCACCGGGGCCTGAGCGGTCCCGTGGTGCTGCAGCTGTCGAGCTACTGGCGACCCGGCGAGCCTTTCGCGCTCAACCTGTTGCCGGGTGAGGATGCGCCGGAGCGCTTCATGGCCTGGAAGCGGCAGAACCCGCGCGCGCGGCTGCGCAGCCCGCTGGCCCAGGTGTTGCCCCGCAAGCTCGTGGGCGAACTCGAAGATCGATTCTGGCCCGAACGCGCCGAACGCCCCCTGGCAGAGTGGTCGGATGATGTGCTGGCGACCCTGGGCCGGCAACTGCAGCACTGGTCACTGACGCCGTCGGGTACCGAGGGCTACCGCAAGGCCGAGGTCACGCTGGGCGGCGTGAACACCGATGGCCTGTCCTCGAAAACGATGGAGACCACGTCCAACCCGGGCCTGTTTTTCATCGGCGAGGTGGTGGACGTGACGGGACACCTTGGCGGATTCAATTTTCAGTGGGCCTGGTCGTCCGGCCACGCGGCGGGGCTGGCGCTCTGACCACGCGGACGGCGGCCGACCTGACCGGCGTGTCACCGCCGGGCGTCACCCCCACAGCCACCAGGCCACGTTGACCAGAATCGCGGCGGTAATGCCCAGCAGGCCCGTGGCCACGGTGTGCAGCCTCAGTCCCTGGCCCACGCTCATGTTGGACAACTGCGTGATGACCCAGAATCCGCTGTCGTTGGCGTGGGAAAACACGGCCGACCCGGCGCCGATGGCGAGCACCACCAGGGCCCGCCCCAACTCCGTGTCGATGCCCAGGTCACCCAGCAGCGGCGTGACCAGGGCCGCCGTGGTCACGATGGCCACCGTGGCCGAGCCCTGCGCCACGCGAATCGAGGCGGCGACGATGAACGGCAGCCACAGACCGGGCGCAACGCCCCCGAGCAGGTCACCGAGCACCTCCGCCAGCCCGGCGCTGCGCAGCACCATGCCGAAAGCGCCGCCAGCACCGGTGACCACGATGATTACCGCGGCCGTGCGCACCGCTTTGCCGCCGGGGCCGTCCAGGGACAGCATGGCCAGCCCGCCCCTGGCGGGCAGGCGCAGGGCGCAGGCCAGGCCCAGCAACAGGGCGATCAGCGGTGTGCCGAGAAACGAGACCGCCGCGTGGACCGGGCCGGTGGTGACCAGGCCGGCGTAGTCATTCAGTGACCTGACCATGATCAGGAACAGGGGCACGAATATCGGCAGCGCCGCGGCCAGGGCGCCGGCGGCCTGTTCTCCGGGTTCAGCGGTCGCTACCTCGCCCCCGGGTGGCGCCGGGTCGATCCAGATGCGATTACCCATCCACTTTGCCCACAGTACCGGCGGCACCACCGACAGCAGGCCGATCGTCGCCCCCCACCCGATGACCCGCCCCAGGTCGGCGCCGACCAGTTCGGCGGCGGCGATGGGTCCGGGTGTGGGCGGCACCAGGCAATGACTGGCGGTGAGTCCGGCGGCCAGCGCGGTGGCGGTCACCGCCAGGGACAGGCCGGCCCGACGGGTCAGGGCGCGGTTCAGCGATTGCAGGATGATGAAGGCGCTGTCGCCGAACACCGGTATGGAGGTCACGAAACCCGTCAGCGCCATGCCCCAGGTGACCCGCTTCTCGCCGATCCAGCCCAGGACGCGTACGGCCAGGGCCGCCGCGCCTCCGGAGACCTCCAGCAGGGCGCCGATCATCACCCCCACCACGATCAGCGGCCCCACTGCGCCGAGGGTGTTGCCGAAACCCCGCGTGATGGCGGCCACGACCTCCTCCCCGGGCATGCCCGCCAGCAGGCCGTAGCCCAGGGCGGCCAGCAACAGCGCCAGGAACGGGTGCAGTTTCAGCCGGACAATGGCGAATACGATGAATACGATCACGCCGAGCAGGAGCAGGATGAGCAGCATGGGCTTGTTCCGGGCGGCGATCGGGTCGTCCGCCATTCGTCTTGTTGGTGCGCCCATGATTCTCTCGCCGCGCTTCCGGCGCAAGTCGGCGACGGTTGTTATGATGATCCGACAACAAAACTGGGCCGGGGCCCGCCACCGGGCGCGCCCCGCGCTTTGCAGCCGGAGACATCCATGCAACGAAGGGATCTGCTCAAGGCCATGCTGGCCGGCACCACCGGAATGTCCGTCGCCGGACTGCACCGCGCCCTGCTCGCGGACGCCGATTTCGATGCGGCGATCGCGCATCCGTTTCTCGACCCTCACCAGCGGCGCACCATCGCGACGCTGGCGGAACTGATCCTGCCGCGCACGGAAACGCCCGGGGCCATCGATGCCGGCGTGCCGGAGTTCGTCGGGCTGATGTTGTCGGACTGGTACACGCCCGCCGAGCGCGAGCCCGTGGTGGCCGGCCTGGCAGCGCTGGACGCGGCCTGCCGCCGTGACCACGGCGCCGATTTCATCGACTGCGAGCCGGCACGGCAGACCACCGCGCTGGCCGCCACCGAGGGCGGCGAGTTTTTCGGCATGTTCCGCCGCCTGGTGGTGCTGGGATACACCACGTCCGAAGTCGGTCTCAAGGCGCTGGCCGATTTTCGCCCCATGCCGGGCGCCTACCTGGGTGACGTGTCGCTGGCCGACCAGCCACGCCCGGTGGTGAACGGATGAGCGCCGAGTTCGACGCCATCGTCGTCGGCTCGGGGATCACCGGCGGCTGGGCGGCACGTGAGCTTACGCGACGCGGGCTCAAGACCCTGGTGCTGGAGCGGGGCCGGCACATCGAACACGTCACCGACTACCAGGGTGAGCACAAGGGGCCCTGGGAATACCCTTTTCGCGGCCGGGTGCCGCGCAAGGTTGCCGAACGGGACTACTTCATCCAGAGCCAGTTTGGCTGGTTCGACGCCTACGGCCAGCAGTTCTGGAACAACGACCGCCTCAATCCGTACGTCTACGACGAGGACAAGCCCTTTCACTGGGTGCACACCGACGTGCTGGCGGGCCGCAGCCTGGTCTGGGGGCGGCAGTGTTACCGCTGGAGCGACCTCGATTTCGAGGCCAACCGCCGCGACGGCCACGGCATCGACTGGCCGATCCGCTATGCCGATATCGCGCCCTGGTACGACCACGTCGAAAAGGTGGTGGGCATCAGCGGCGAAAAGCTCGGCCTGCCGCAGCTGCCCGATGGCCAGTTCCAGAAGCCCATGGACCTGAACGTGGTGGAGAAGCACGTGCAGGCCACGCTGCGCGAACGATTTCCTGACCGCCGGCTCACCGTTGGCCGCGTCGCGGTACTGACCGAGGCGATGAACGGCCGGGGCGCCTGTCACTACTGCGGCCCCTGCCACCGGGGCTGTTCGGCCAGCGCCTATTTCAGTTCCCTGACGGTGACCCTGCCCGAGGCGCAGGCCACCGGCAACCTCAGCCTGCGCACCGACGTGGTGGTGGAAGGCCTGGACACCGACCCGGCCGGGCGGCGCGTGACCGGCGTGCGCGTGATCGACACGCGCGATCACAGCCGCACCCGCTACCAGGCGAAGCTGGTGTTCCTGTGCGCCTCGACCATCGGCAGCACACAGGTGCTGCTCAACTCGGCCAGCGAACGCCACCCCAACGGCCTGGCCAATGGCAGCGGCGTGCTGGGCCACTACATGATGGATCACACGTTCGGCACCGGGATTTCCGGCACCATGCCCGGCTTCGATGACCGCACCACCTACGGCTTCCGGCCCAACGGCATCTACGTGCCGCGCTTCCGCAACCTCGCCGGGCAGGATGCCGACACCGACTTCGTGCGCGGCTACGGCTTCCAGGGCGGCGCCGGGCGCATGGGGTTCACCCAGTCCGCGGAACGTCTTCCGGGCTTCGGCGCGAACTTCAAAAAGGCCCTGGGCAAACCGGGGCCCTGGCAAATGCGTCTCTACGGTTTCGGCGAAATCCTGCCGTACCGTGACAACGTCATGCGCCTGGATCCGGTGAAGACAGACCGCTTCGGCATTCCCCAGGTGCGTTTCGACACGCAGTACCGTGACAACGAGAAGCGCATGATCGACGACATGCTCGTGCAGGGCGAGGCCATGCTGAAAGCGGCCGGTGCGGTGGACATCAGCAAGCATCCCGGGCGCATGATCATGGGCCGCGGGGTGCACGAAATGGGCACTGCGCGCATGGGGCGCGACCCGGCCGAGTCCGTCCTCGATGGCTGGAACCGGGCGCACGAGGTCGACAACCTGTACGTGACCGACGGCGCCTGCATGACCTCCGGATCCTGCGTGAATCCGTCCATCACCTACATGGCGCTGACCGCGCGGGCCGCCAATCACGCCGCGGACCGGCTGGCGGAAGGCTCAGTCTGACCTGCCCAGCCCGGGGGCGTGTGGACCGCCCGGCTGTCCGTCATTCGGGCTATGATCGGTTCATGAACGACACCACCAGGAGAGGACTCATGCACATCGGCGCCATCATGCAGGACAAGGGTAACGCGGTGCACTCGACCCGGCCCGACGCGAGCCTGCACAGCGTGGTGGAGCAACTCCTGTCGCGGCGCATCAGCTGCCTCGTCGTGTTGTCGGAGGACGGCGGGCTGGCAGGGATCATCACTGAAAAGGACATCGTGCGAACCCTGGGCAGGCATCCCGACAACTGGCAGTCCGTGCGGGTGGAAGAGGTCATGACCCGTGAACTGTACACGGCGGGATTCGAGGCGCCCCTGGACGAAGTCATTACCCAGATGCGCGAGCGACACATCCGTCACCTGCCGGTGGTGGAGGGCGGGGTACTGTCGGGCGTGTTGTCGATTCGCGACATGATCAAGGCCTCGATGACCGAGCTGGAGCGACACAACCAGATGTTGAAGCGCTTTATCGGCAACTGGCCCGAAAAGGAGACGTCCAGCGAGAGTTGATGGCGCGCGACGGCTTCGTCGACCGCGACCGGCCATTCGTGGCCGACGGTCCGTGGCCGCGGTTCAGTGAATCGAGAAAGGCTGGTCGTCCTGGTCGAACGTCAGCAGCGCGTTGTCTCGCGCAAAACCGGTCAGGAAGCTGTATGTGATGGGGTCGGATTCGCGCAGACGCATGTCAACGCGAATGCAACGCCCCTCGTCCCGCACCCGGATGCTCAGCAGGGGATTGAAGCGAATGCGGCCATTGCGGTCATAGCTGGCCACGGCGTAGTAGAGCCGTTCGGTCCAGTCGCTGGGCCGGAACCGGCGCCCGTCCACGGTGGTGCCGATGATGTAAAAAGCCTGCACGTTCATCCCGGTCTCCGACGGGTCCTGTTCACTGGTACAAGCAAGAGTTGAACCAACCCGTGAACCAGGAGAAAAATCAAGGTGTTTGCGATGACTCCGGCGCGCCCATGCACCGGTTTGCACCCGTGTGACGGTCCGGCTCCCCAAAAAGGTGCGGCGGACCGCCCTCAAGATAAGGGCGGTTTCCGCCGCTTCAAGACCCGGGAGCACGCGGTCGGGAATGGGGGTGGCCGCGTGTCCGGATTGCGGGACCGACGGGTCAGTCAGGGCAGACGTACTGGCCGATCTGGCGCGTTCGCAGAAAGGGATTGCGGTACACGCGCTTCTTCTCGCTTGGGCGGCAATCCGTGTTCTCGGTGGTGGCGTACAGCACGCCTGGTTCGGGGGTCCCGGTTGGCGCCTGTCCGCTGCTGCCGGCGATGCGCCGCTGGCGCAGGAAGGGGTTGCGGAATGCTGGCTGAATTTCGGCGGTTTGCCTGTTCGTGGCGGTGGTGCCGCGATCATCGGCGCTGACAACGGTCGCCTCGGCGTCCTCGCGGGCGTTCGCAGACAAGGTGGCGCAGAAGGTCAGCAGGCACAGCGTGTGGATCATGTGTTTCATGGGTTTTCTCCTTGCAGATGTTTGTACGCGGCGCATTCTGCGGGCGATGCGTTGTATCGGGCGTGGTAACCAGCGTGGAATTCTCTGCCTGGGGTCGAGGCGCAGACCGTGTGTCGGAAAGCGCTCGATGCCGGTATGAATTGGCATTCGGATGGGCAGGGTCTAGGATGAAGGGATGGGCGGCCGGTGCTGGACCGGACAACGCCTCGCGACCATCACAAAGGGGAGTTCGTCCGATGCGCCCGCGCCCGGCTTTTTCAGGCTTTCTGACCATTCTGATCCTGGGTGCGTCCCCGACGGCTCCCGTTAGCGCACAGGAACCCTCAGCCGATGTGCCCCGTGTCGCCGCCCTTGGCCGGCTGGAGCCGCAAGGTGGCATCGTCCGGCTGGCTGCGCCGAGCACGCCCCTGTCACTGGCGGGGTCGGTGATTGCCCGTCTGCTGGTCACTGAAGGCGAGGATGTCGAGCAGGGCCAGTTGCTTGCCGTGACCGATGCCGAGCCGGCACTCGAGGCGGCATTGCGTGTGGCGCAAGCCGAACTGGTCCTGCAACGGGAGGCCGCCCACGCTTCGCGCAGCAAGGCCGACGAAGCCTGCGTGATCGCCGACGTCCTGGCCAGGGAATCGCAGCGACGCGACAGCCTGCTCGATCGCGAACTGGCCTCGCGTGAAGAAGCCGAGCAGAGCCGAGGTGACGCCCAGGCTCAGGCGGCCTCGTGCACCGCTGCGCGGGCCACCGCCAAGGTGGCCGAAGCGGCGATAGAAGTGGCCGGCGCGCGCTTGTCCCTGCGCCAGGCGGAACTCGACCGGGCGCGCATTCACGCGCCTTTTGCGGGCCGCGTTCTGCGCGTCGTGGCCGAACCGGGAGAGTATGTCGGTCCGGAGGGTTTTCTCGAACTGGGCCGGGTCGGTGCCATGCTGGCCATTGCAGAAGTGTTCGAAACCGATGTGCGCCAGGTGCGCACCGGCCAGCGTGCAACCGTAACCAGCGATGCGCTGGCCGGTCCCAAGCGCGGCCGCGTGGTGTTCATCCGGCCCAAGGTTCAGAAACAGGACGAGATTGGCACCGACCCGGCAGCACGCAAGGACGCCCGCATCGTCGAGGTGGGTGTCGCGCTGGATGACCCTGCCGAGGCCAGGGACCTGACCCATCTCCAGGTCGAAGTCGTGATTACGCTTTGAGCGCACCGCTGGGCTGGCTTCAACTTCGTCACCGGCCCATGCGCCTGCTGGTGGCCGTGGCCGGTATCGGTTTTGCCGTCCTGCTGATCATGATGCAGCTGGGCTTCCGCTCCGCCCTGTTCGAGAGCGCCGTGCGTTTTCACGAGCGGTTCGACTACGACATCTCGCTGTTTTCCACCGACAGCGTGTTCATCGTCAGGCCACAGGGTTTTTCCATTCGCCGCCTGTACCAGGCCCGGGGCGATGCGGCGGTGGCCGACGTGACGCCGGTGTACATCTTTCCCGCGGTGTTCAGGAACCCCTGGACGCACGAGCGTCGCAGCATCAACACCATTGGCTTTCCACCCGCCGATCCCCTGCTGGATACACCGGGTTTCGCCGAACGGCAGTCTCTGCTGACCGGCCAGGACGTGGTGATCCTCGACAGCCAGTCGCGGCCCGAGTTCGGGCCGCCGTCGGGGGGACTGGAAACGGCGTTTTCCGGGAATACGGTACTGCGCACCGAAATCAACGATCGCGAAGTGGAGATCGCCGGCGTATTTCACATGGGCACCTCGTTCGGCATCGACGGAACGGTGGTCACCAGCGTGGACAACTGGCTACGCCTGTTCCCTGGCCGTGACCGCGACGAGATCCAGCTTGGCCTGTTGCGCCTGGTGGATGGCGCCGATGCGAACACGGTCCGCGATCGTTTGCGCGAGCGCCTGCCGGCCGACGTTCTGGTCATGACCCGGGCCGATTTCGTCGCGCGGGAAAAAGCCTATTGGAACTCGGCCACGCCGATCGGCTACGTGTTCGCCTTCGGGGCCATCATGGGGCTGGTGGTCGGCGCCATCGTCGTTTACCAGATCCTGTTCGCGGACGTGACCGAGCACCTGCCCGAATACGCCACCCTCCGGGCCCTGGGCTATGCCAACCGATTCGTCAGTGGGATCGTGTTGCAGCAGGCGGGAATCCTGGCGCTGCTGGGGTACCTGCCGGGACTGGCTGCGGCAGCCTGGTTGTACGCCCGGGCCTCCGCGGCCACCAATCTGCCCCTGGCCGTCACCCTGGAGCGGGCGCTGTGGGTGCTCGCGATGACCCTGGCCATGTGCGCGGTGTCCGCGTTGCTGGCGGTGCGCAAAGTACGCCGCCTGGACCCGGCGGAGGTGTTCTGATGGGTGCGGCGCCGATACGGGTGGAAGGGCTCAATCATGCCTTCGGCAAGGGGCGCCTGCGCAAACAGATTCTGTTCGACATCAGCACAGAGATTCCCGAGGGCGAAATCGTGATCGTTACCGGTCCTTCGGGGTCGGGCAAGACCACCCTGCTAACCCTGGTCGGCGCCCTGCGCGCGGCGCAGGAAGGCAGCGTTCGTGTGCTGGGCGAGGAACTGCGCGGAGCGCGTGCCGCCGTGCTCGAGAACGTTCGGCGCCGGATCGGCTTCATTTTCCAGCAACACAACCTGCTGGGCGCGTTGAGCGCCGTGCAGAACGTCGAGCTGGGCCTGCGGGTAGGCGGGCGTCCTGGCCCGGCGACGTTGCGTCGCCGGGCCGCGCACATGCTCGAAGCGGTTGGTCTGGGTGAGCGCTGTGATCATCGCCCTGGGCAGCTGTCGGGTGGACAGCGGCAGCGGGTGGCCATCGCCCGCGCGCTGGTCGGACAGCCCGCAATGCTGTTGGCCGATGAGCCGACGGCTTCGCTCGACAGGTCTTCCGGACGAGAGGTGGTCGAGCGCATGAAGCACCTCGCGCGCGAGGAGGGCACCACCATCCTGCTGGTGACCCATGACAACCGCATCCTCGACATCGCCGATCGCATCGTGCACCTCGAGGACGGCCGGTTGTCCACCTTCACTGATGCCGTGGTGGCGAACAACCGGCACATGATGGACCTGCTGGCGCGCTCGCGCGGCAACGACGACCTGGCCCGGCGCGTCGACGGCCTCGACGAGACGGGGTTCGCTCAATTGCTGAGGCAACTTACCAACGAGGCGCAGCGATTCATCGATGTGACCGCGATGGCCAACGACCGGGCCTTCGGCGGCCTGTTGCGGCAGGGTCTGTTCGCGTTCACCCGCAAGCTGGCGCAGCTGCTCGACGCCGATCGGGCATCGCTGTTCCTGGTTCGGGACGGCATGCTCAGCCTGGCCGTGGCCGAAGACCTGGACTCGCTCGGCCCGGTCACTTTCCCGGTTGGCACCGGGATCGCGGGCGCGGTGGCCGCGAGTGGCGAGATCGTGCGCATCGACGACGCCTACGCCGACCCGCGCTTCAACCGGGCGGTGGACCGGCAGACCGGTTATCGCACACGGTCCCTGCTGTGTTTGCCGATCACGAATCGCGACGGCGGGATTTTCGCGGTGGCGCAACTGCTCAACCGGAGGGATGGAATGCCCTTCAGCAGCGACGACGAACAACGTTTTACCGGTTTCATTGCCTCCATCGGGGTGATACTCGAATCCCTGGAGGTACTCGACGCGGGCCGCGCCCGCAGCCAGGGAGGAAGGGCATGACGGACACGGAGCGCAGAATCTCGGAGATTGTGCAGCGCTACTTTGGCGAGAGCCTGGACGAGGACATCGGCAGCAGCCTGGAGCGGGTGGACCTGCCCGGTGGTGAGTGGTTGTTTCGCGAGGGCGACCAGGGTGATGCCCTATATTTCCTGGTGCGTGGACGGCTGCAGGCCTGGTCCGGCAACGAAAAACGCGGCCGACTGTTGGGCGAAGTGGTACCCGGAGACAGTGTCGGCGAGGCCGGCCTGCTGACCGGGGCGCCGCGCAGTGCGGGCATCCGGGCCATTCGCGACAGCTTGTTGATGCGCCTGGGCAAGGCGCGTTTCGAACAGTTGGCGGCCACGCACCCGGCCATGGTGATGCGCCTTGCCAGCCACGTGGCCGAGTTGATGCAGCGCAACCTGGCTGGCACGGGCCGCACCCAGCGCCGCTACTCGACCTTGTGCCTGGTCCGCCTGCATGACACGCCCCTGGTGCACGACAGCGTGGAATCGCTGGTTGCACGCCTGTGTGGCGGCAAACGCGGCCTGGGCCTGGGCCGTCGACGCCTGGAGGCGGCCGGCGCACCGGTGACGCTGGGAAGCGGCGGCGAAATCCCCGAAGCGCTGCGTGCCTGGCTGGCCGATCGGGAGGACGAGCATGAAGTGCTGGTCTACCTGTGTGACGGCAAGGACCAGCCGTGGACCCGTTTTGCTCTGCGCCAGTCCGATTTCACCCTGTGGATGGCGGATGCCGCCGAATCGTCGATGCCCACGGTCGATGAGCGTAACCTGGCCGCTTCGGGCCGGCAGGCGCTGGTCCTGCACCACGCGGCTCGCCGTGAGATTTCAGGTACCGGCGCCTGGCTGGAATCGCGTTCCATGGATTTTCATTTCCACCTGCGCGAGGGTCAGACGGCGGATCGGGAGCGCCTGATGCGCGTGCTGGGCGGACAGGCGGTGGGGCTGGTACTGGGCTCCGGCGCGGTGCGCGGGCTCGCCGAGTTGGGCGTCTACCGGGCGTTGGTCGAGCGCGGCGTGCCCGTGGACTGGGTGGGGGGGTCGAGCATCGGCTCCATCGTGGGCGGCGCGATCGCTCGCGGATGGGATCCTGACCATGCCATCGCCATGGCGCGGGATTCTTTCGTCAAGGGCAAGCCGTTCAGCGACTACACCCTGCCGGTCATTTCGCTGATCCGCGGCAAGCGCATGGTTCGACTGCTGCGCACCCACCTGGACGTCGACATCGAAGACCTGCCCGTGCCGTACTTCTGTGTTTCCAGCCTGCTGGATCGCGGCGAGGTTCACGTCCACGAACGGGGCAACCTGGTGGAGGCGGTGCGCGCCAGCGCGGCCCTGCCCGGCGTGTTGCCACCCGCGGTGGTGGAGCAGGAACTGGTGGTGGATGGGGCCGTGCTCAACAGCCTGCCGGTGGATGTCATGCTGCAAAAACCCGTTGGGCGGGTGATTGCCGTGGACGTCTCCTATCGCGGCGCGCGCAAGGTCGACTACCCTGAAACGCCCGGTTCGTGGTCCATACTGCGTCATCGCTGGCTGCCATTCGGGCAGAAGCTCCGGGTGCCCACGCTCGCGACCCTGATTCTTCGCGCCACGGAAATCGGTACCCTGCAGCAGTCCCTGCAACGCAGCGCCGCCGCCGACCTCCTGATCAATCCGCCGGTACGGGAATTCGGCATGACCGACGTGAAAGCCTTTGATCGCATCGTGGAGGTCGGCTACGAGCATGCCCTGGAGCGGCTCGACGACTGGTCCGCGTGACACCAACGACAAGGGGCTCCTCGCGGAGCCCCTGCCGTAGACTGCAATTGTTCGCGGAGGATCAGTTCACGTCGAACCGGTCCGCGGTCATGACCTTGGTCCAGGCCGCCACGAAGTCCTCGACGAACTTGTCTTCCGCTTCATTGGTGGAGTAGAACTCCGAGATGGCGCGCAACTCCGAGTTGGACCCGAAGATCAGGTCCACCGGGGTAGCGGTCCACTTCGTATCACCGCTCTGGCGGTCGGAACCCACGTAGATTCCTTCCGCTTCGTCCGACTTGCGCCACACGGTGGACATGTCCACCAGATTGACGAAGAAGTCGTTGCTCAGCTGCTGCGGGCTGTCGGTGAACACGCCGTGCGCGCTGCCGTCGGCATTGGCGCCCAGCACCCGCAGGCCGCCGACCAGGGCGGTCATTTCCGGCACCGTCAGGCCGAGCAGGGCGGCGCGTTCGACCAGTCCCACCGCCGGCGGGCGAGGATAGTCCGCTGACAGGTAGTTGCGGAAGCCGTCTGCCTTGGGTTCCAGCCAGGCAAAGGAGTCCGCGTCCGTCATTTCCGCCGTCGCGTCGGTGCGGCCGGCGACGAAAGGCACCTGGATGTCGTGGCCGGCATCGGCGGCGGCTTTCTCGATGGCCGCGGCACCGCCCAGCACGATCAGGTCCGCCAGTGACACCGGGGTATCGCCGTTGTCGTCGTTGAAGTCCTCCTGAACTTCCTCGAGCGTCGCCAGCACACGGGCCAGTTCCTCGGGCTGGTTCACGGCCCAGTCTTTCTGCGGGGCCAGTCGGATACGGGCGCCATTGGCGCCGCCGCGCATATCGGTCTGGCGATACGAAGCGGCCGATGCCCAGGCCGTGCGGACCAGTTCCGGGATGGTCAGGTCCGTGTCCAGGATGGCTTCCTTGAGTTCCGCCACGTCGTCGTCGTCGATGGGATCATCGTCGGCTGCGGGAACGGGATCCTGCCAGATGTAGGTCTCGTCGGGCACCCAGTCACCCAGGTAGCGCGAAGCCGGTCCCATGTCGCGGTGGGTCAGCTTGAACCAGGCGCGGGCGAAGGCCTTCTCGAACGCCTCGGGGTCCTCCAGCCAGCGCTGGGTGATTTCCCGGTAGACCGGGTCCTCTTTCAGGGCCAGGTCGGTGGTGAACATCATCGGCGCGTGACGCTTGTTGGGATCGTGCGCGTCCGGCACCATGCCCTCGCCACCCCCGTCCTTTGGCTTCCACTGCTGGGCGCCGGCCGGACTGGTGGTCAGTTCGTACTCGAAGCCATACAGGTTTTGCAGGTAGTTGTGCGTCCATTCCGCCGGGCTTACCGTCCAGGCGCCTTCCAGGCCGGAGGTCACCGTGTCGGCGCCGGAACCGGAACCGCAGGTGTTGGTCCAGCCCAGGCCCTGGTCTTCCAGCGGGGCGGCTTCGGGGTCGGCGCCCACGCAGTCAGAGGGCTTGTGCGCGCCGTGCGCCTTGCCGAAGGTGTGGCCACCGGCGATCAGTGCGGCGGTTTCCTCGTCGTTCATGGCCATCCGGCCGAAGGCTTCGCGAATGGCCTCCGCCGCCAGCAGGGGGTCGGGATTTTTGTGTGGGCCTTCCGGGTTGACGTAGATCAGGCCCATTTCGGTGGCGCCGAAGGGACGCTCCAGCGTGCCGTCCTCGTTGCGGCGCTGGGAGGTCAGCCATTCGCCCTCGGAGCCCCAGTTTACTTCCTCGGGTTCCCACTCGTCGGCGCGGCCGAAGGCGAAGCCCACGATCGGGAAACCCATGTCTTCCATGCCGATGGTGCCGGCCAGGACGATGAGGTCGGACCAGGACACGGCGTTGCCATATTTCTGCTTGATGGGCAGCAGCAGGCGACGGGCTTTGTCCAGGCTGGCGTTGTCCGGCCAGGCGTTCAGCGGCGCAAAGCGCTGCATGCCGCCATCAGAGCCACCGCGCCCGTCGATCAGGCGGTAGGTGCCGGCGGCGTGCCAGGACATGCGGATGAAGAAGGGGCCGTAGTGGCCGTAATCAGCCGGCCACCAGTCCTGGGAATCGGTCATCAGGGCCTTCATGTCCGCCTTGAGGGCATCGAGATCGAGCGCTTCGAAGGCCTCTGCGTAGTCGAAATCCGGTCCCATGGGGTCCGCGGTGCCGGAAGAGTCTCGCAGGGGTTCGAGGTTGAGCCGATTCGGCCACCAGTAGCTGTTGTCGCGCATCTCCTGGGCCTGCGCCGCCACCGGGGCGGAGCCGATCACGCAGACCGTGGCGACAGTGATCGCCTTGTTAAGCAGTGTGTTCATTCTCATCCTACTCCTCGCAGTTGAGTCAATGGAGGCATTGCGGCGTCCTGTCGGGACACGGATGCTTGTTGTCGCGCAATGCCGTTGGACGCATTTTCTGTGCGCGCCCCGATGAAGCGCCCCCAGTATAGAAAGCCCGAACGCAATAGCTCCAATTGATATTTATGAACGAATCAGTCTGCTTTGCCTATCAAAATCGTGATGGTCACCAGCCGCAGCTACGGTCGGCGTTCTGTTCCTCCAGCCAGGTCATCAGGGGCGCGAAATAGTTCACCATGGCGGTGCCGTCCATTTGGCGTGTACCGGTGAAGGCTTCCAGCGCGTCCGGCCAGGGCTGCGAAGCGCCCATTTCGAGCATGGCGTTGAAGCGTTCGCCCACCGCGCTCGAGCCGTATACCGAGCAACGGTGCAGCGGTCCTTCCCAGCCGGCCATTTCGCAGGCGGCCTGGTGGAACTGGAACTGCAGGATATGGGCGATGAAGTAGCGCGTGTACGAGACATTGTTGGGGATGTGGTACTTGGACCCCGGGTCGAAGTGATCGCCGCTGCGCGCCACCGGCGGCCGGATACCCTGGTACTCGGTGCGCAGCGCCCACCAGCCATCGTTGTATTCGTCGGGCGTCAGTTCACCGGAAAACACCTGCCAGCGCCACTTGTCCATCAACAGGCCGAAGGGCTGGAAAGCGACCTTGTCCAGGGCGCGGCCCATCAGCAGGCCCAGGTCGGAGGATGCGTCTGGCACCTCGTCCAGCAGCCCGATGGTCTGCAGGTATTCCGGCGTGATGGACAATGCCACCATGTCGCCGATCGCCTCGTGAAAGCCGCCGTTGGCGCCGGTCTGGAAGATCGGCGACTGGTCCTGGTAGGCGCGCTGGTAATAGTTGTGCCCCAGCTCGTGGTGAACGGTATTGAAGTCGTCTTCGTTGACCTTGGTGCACATCTTGATGCGGATGTCGTCCTTGCCGTCCAGGTTCCAGGCCGAAGCGTGGCAGACCACCTCCCGGTCCTCCGGCTTGGTGATCTGTGACCGCTCCCAGAACGACTCGGGCAGGGGATCGAAACCGAGCGATGAGAAAAAGGCTTCGCCGGTCTTGACGATTTGCAGCGCGTCGTAATCGTGCTGCTCCAGCAACCCGGTCAGGTCGTAACCGGGATCGGCGGACTCGGGGCCGACCAGGTCGTAAATGTTGTTCCAGCTCTGCGCCCACATGTTGCCCAGCAGGTCGGCGCGGATCGGCTGATCCAGGGGCACCACGTCATCGCCGTAGGCTTCGTTGAGCTCCGCGCGCACATGGCACTGCAACTGGTCGTACAGCGGCTTGATCTGGTTCCACAGGCGGTCGGTTTCCGCGGCGAAGTCCGCGGGGGGCAGGTCGTAGCGTGAGCGCCACATGGTGCCGACGTCGTCGAAGCCCAGCTCCCGGGCGCCCTCGTTGGACAGCTTCACCATGGCAGCGTAGTCGCTCTTCATGTTGCCGCCGTCCTCGCGTTCGGCCACCGGCACCTCGCGCCACAACGTCCAGATTTCCTGCAGACGGTCGGGATCCCGCAGCGTGCCCATCATTTCCTCCAGGTCGTTGCGAGCCACCTGTTCACCGTCCAGCTCGATCTTGCCGGTGGCGTAGGCGGAGCGCATCCGGTTGTTGATCTCGGCCAGCTCGCCGGCCGCGCCGGCACGGGTGGGTGCGGGGAGGTTCAAGCCGAGCTTGACCTTCTCGATCTTGCGACGCATGTCCGGCGGCAGTTCGAGGTCATTGAAGTCCTTGGCACGGTTGGCGAACGCCACGCCCTTTTCGGTGGACTCCGTGTTGGCACGGGTGGCCAGCCAGTTGGAATCGAAATTGATGTACGTTGCCTGGATCCAGGCCACCCGTGCGGAATATTCACCGTACTCGCGGGACCATTGCTCGACCTCCTCTATGAACGCGGCAGCGTCTTCCACGGTCGGTTGTTGGGCGGAGACGGCCAGGGGCAGGGCCAGCGCCAGAGACAGGCTCGCGGCGATCAGGGTCGGACGAAACTGGGACAGGTTCACGGCGGTTCCTCGCGGTCACGATGCGGAAAATGGTCCGTACCATAGCCCGAAACCACGCGATTTGCATAAATCGGGCATGAGCCGAAGGGGTGGGCGCATACCGGCGGAGCGCCGCCGGGACAGGAGAGACAACGCTGTCAATTGCGCTATAGTTGCCCATCGCGGTTCACCTTCACCAGAAAGGGCTCATAACGACAATGAACGACGAACAGAGACTCTCCGTGACGGAGAAAATCGGTTACAGCCTCGGCGATTTCGCGGCCAACCTGGTGTTCCAGACACTGGTCACCTATATCGCGTTTTTCTACACCGACGTGTACCAGCTCGACAACGTCACCGCCAGCTCGGTCATCTTCTGGTGCGGCATCCTGGGCGGCGTGGTCTTCAGCCCGGTCATGGGCATGATCGCCGACCGCACCCACACCCGCTGGGGCAAGTACCGGCCGTGGGTGATGTGGACTGCGGTCCCGTTCGGTATCGCCATTTTCCTGTGTTTCACCGTGCCGGGATTCGGCGACACCGGCAAGGTGATTTACGCTTTCGGCACCTACCTGCTGCTGGTTTCGCTCTACACCGCCAACAACCTGCCGTACGCGGCGCTGAGCGGCGTGCTGACCGGCAACATGGCTGAACGCAACAGCCTGTCGGCCTACCGTTTCGCGGCCGTGATGATCGCCCAGTTCATTATCCAGGTGCTGTTGCTGCCGCTGATCCTGATGGCCGGTGACGGCGACAAGGCGGCCGGGTTCGAGCTGTTGATGAGCGTGTTCGCAGTGGCCGGCGTGATCTGCTTCTTCATCACCTTTTTCACGACCCGCGAGCGCGTGGTGCCGCAGCAGGAAGAGCATTCAAAGGTCATGGAAGACCTGGGCGACCTGCTGCGCAACCGCCCCTGGCTGGTCATGCTGGCAGTGGTGGTGCTGATCTTCGTGACGCTGGCGCTCAAGGGCGGCATGTACATCTACTACTTCAACAACTACGTCAGCGAACCGGAGCTGGCGTCGTTCCTCGATCGGATCGGATTCGACGGGTTCATCTCGGCGCTGACCGGCTTCTTCGGCGAGATGGGCGTGACCTTCGAGTGGCCGGACGACGCGGCGGCTTCCGGTTTCGGGCTGTTCAACGGCGGTGGCATCATCCTGATGATCGTCGGCATCGCCTTTTCCAAGTCGCTGGCCGACCGTTTCGGCAAACGCAACGTGTTTGGCGTGTTTCTGGCCCTGTCCGCGCTGTTCGTGCTGGCGTTCTACTGGTTTCCGCCCGATGCGATCGGCCTGATGTTCACTTCGCAGATCCTGCACGGATTTTTCTATGGCATCACCATCCCCTTGCTGTGGGCCATGATCGCCGACGTGGCGGACTACTCGGAATGGAAGAACCACCGTCGCGCCACCGCCATTATCTTCTCGGCCATGCTGCTGGGCCTGAAAGGCGGCCTGACCGTGGGCAGCACCATCACCCTGCAGGTGCTGGAGGCTTATGGTTACGATGGAACCCTGGCGGCGCAGTCGGCAAGCGCGCAGTACGGTATCAAGATGGCGATGAGCGTCATGTCGGCGGGTTTTTTCCTGCTGGCGGCGGTCCTGCTGTTCCTGTATCCCATCGGCAAGCGGATGGAGACCACCATCGAGGCCGAACTGGCCGCGCGCCACGCGCCGCCGGTCAGCCCCTGAGGAATCGATCATGGCGGAAGGACTGGAATACGACGACCTCGACGCGGTCAAGGACGCGGCGCTTTCAGAGCCCCTGGTGGCGCACATCTACACGGCCGATCCTTCCGCGCACGTGTTCGAGGGGCGCCTGTGGGTGTACCCCTCGCACGACATCGAGGCAGGCATTCCCTTCAACGACAACGGCGACCACTTCGGCATGGAGGACTATCACGTGCTGTCCATGGATCGTCCGGGCGCGCCGGTGACCGATCACGGCGTGGCGCTGCACGTCGACGACGTTCCCTGGGCCGAGCGGCAGATGTGGGCGCCCGATGCGGCCTGCCGTGACGGGCGTTACTACTTCTACTTCCCCGCCAAGCGCGCCGACGGCATTTTCCAGATCGGTGTGGCCGTGGGCGATTCGCCGGCCGGGCCCTTCGACCCGGAGCCGGAGGCCATCGCCGGCAGCTATTCCATCGACCCGGCGGTGTTCGCAGACGATGACGGGGCGTACTACCTGTACTTCGGCGGGTTGTGGGGTGGTCAGTTGCAGCATTACCGTGACAACGTCTACGACCCCGGCTTCGATCTGCCGGCGGACGGGGAGCCGGCACTGGGGCCGATCGTCGCACGCCTGTCCGACGACATGCGCGCCTTCGCGGAAACACCCCGTGAACTGGCGATCCTGGACGAGCAGGGAAACCCGCTGCTGTCCGGCGACCATCACCGGCGCTTTTTCGAGGCGGCCTGGATGCACCGCCACGAGGACCGATACTACTTTTCATGGTCCACCGGCGACACCCATCGTCTGTGCTACGCCGTAGGTGACAGCCCCTATGGCCCTTTTACCTACGGTGGGGTGATCCTGACCCCGGTGGTGGGCTGGACCACGCACCACTCGATCGTGTGTTTCGAAGGGCAGTGGTGGCTGTTCTACCACGACTCGACCCTGTCCGAGGGTGTGACGCATCTGCGCTGCGTGAAGATGGCGAAGCTGCGCCACCGCCCCGACGGTGGCATCGAAACCCTGGATCCCTATCCGGGTGGCTGATCCGAACCTCGCCAGGGTGATCCAGGCGCAAGCGCGCCTGCAGGCCCTGTATGACCGGTTCGCATGGCTGGATCGTCCCGACAAACTGGATGCAGTGCGGGAGATCCTGTCCCGGGTGGGCGAAGTCGACCTGGCCTCCGAGGGACTCGAGTCGGCGGAGAACCAGCGGGATCTCTCCATACGCTTCCACTGGGGGCATGACCACCGCTTCTGCGATGCGTTGCGTGTCGAGGGGCGCATGGGTGACCGTCACGTTCGGGTGATGGCGGAGTTCATGGCCGCCTACGGCCTGCATGACAATTGGTTCGACGGCAAGGACGTGATCGACGTGGGTTGCTGGACCGGCGGTACCACGTTCATGCTGAAGGCCCTGGGCGCCAGGCGGGTGCTGGCCCTGGAAGAAGTGCAGAAGTACGCGCGCGCGGCCGACGATCTCGTCAATGGGGTGTACGAACTGGACGACGTGCACTGCGAGGGCGGTAATCTGTACGAATTCGAGACGGACACACCGTACGACGTCGCCTACTGCCCGGGCGTGGTCTATCACCTCTCGGACCCGGTTCTGGGTCTTCGTCGGCTGTTCAATGGCCTGCGGGATGGCGGGGAAATCTTCGTCGAATCCAAGGGTTACAATACCGACAACGTCGTCTGCCGCTTCGAGGGTCGTGATGTGCTGCACCCAGGGGGCGGCGAGCGACCCGGTGCGTTCGATCGTGGTGGCTGGAACTGGTTCGTGCCATCGCCTCCCTGCCTGGCGGCCTGGATGACGGAGGCCGGCTTCACCGGGGTGGATTGCTACTTCAGTCCCGTCAGTGGACGCGTGTTCGGAAGGGGTCGGCGACGGCAACACGTGCCCATGACGCGCGCCGGCTTCTCGGTCCCTGACATCGAGTAGGGCAGGGCGCCGGGACCGCCTGGACCTGGTCTATACTCGCGACATGTCATTGCAACGTCTCCTGCACGCCATTTTTCTCATCGCGTTGCCGCTGGTGGTGGCCGCCTGGGGGCTGTCGCTGTTCAGCGCCGTCTTGCTGGTGTTGCTGGGTCTCGCCTGGCGCCAGCTGATCGTGCTGGCCGCGCTGATGAACCCGCCAGGCGGCCCGGAAGTGGTGCTGGAGACCATACAGAACAGCCATTTCGCCGAAAAGGGCCGGTGGTGCCTGGACCGGCTTGGTGTGGACTACGTGGAAAAACCCTGGGCCGGCATCCTCGGCGTGTTTTTCAAGGGACGCACTGTGCCCATGCTGACGGTGCGTACCGGGCGCACCCATGCCTCAATCTGCGAATCGTCCGAAATCCTGCGGTATCTCTATGGCCGGTACGCGGCCGAACGCCCCGACAGGGCGGCTTTTCTCGAGCCGACGCCGGAACGACTGGACTGGGAACGGCGCCTGGACCGGTATGGCGCACACCTGCAGATCTGGGTGTACCACCACCTGTTACGTGATCCCGCCGCGTGCAAAAGCGCCTGGGGGGCATACAGTCAACGCGTGCCCACTTGGCAGCGGTGGACCGTGCTCACACTCTACCCGGTGTTCGAGTGGTTCATCCGCAAGGCCTTCCAGCCTGACGAGGCGCACACGGCGAAGGCGGTCGAACGCATCGAGGCGCTCCTGCGAGACGTCGAGACGCAGCTCGGTGATGGGCGCGCCCATTTGCTGGGCGGCGAAGCGCCGGATTTCACCGACATCACCCTCGCCAGCCTGTCGACCCTGTGGGCCTGGCCCGCCAATTTCGCCGGCGGACGCTACGATGCGGATCGACCGGGGCCGGACGCGTTGCCGGAGGGCCTGCAGGCAGACCGCCTGGAATGGCGGGAGCGGTACCCGTTGACAAGTGCCCACATCGATCGGCTGTATGCCGAGGAGCGCACTGTCACGGGGACCGACGCCCGCGAACCTGCTGCGGACTGAATTCCCACGGGCAGGGCGGCGCGTCGCGCCTAGGACACCCCTTCCACGGATCCGTCCGGGTTGAGCCGCACCCTCAGCGCCTGCGGGCTTTTCGGCAGACCCGGCATGCGCAATATACTGCCGGTCAGTACCACCAGGAAACCGGACCCCGCATTGAGCTGGATGTTGCGCACGGTCACCTGGAAATCACGCGGACGCCCGTGCAGCAGGGGATCATCCGACAGGGAACTGGGCGCCTTGGCAATGCACACGGGCAAATGCGCCAGTCCCAGGCCTTCGATCATGTGCAGGTCCTTTTCCGCCTCCTTGCTGAAGGCCACGTCATCGGCGCCGTACATCTTCCGGCTCACCGACCGTACCTTCTCGTGTAGCGGCATGTCAGCTTCATACAGCGGTTTGAAGGGCCGGTTGCGCGCCACCGATGCGATAACTGCCCGGGCCAGATCCGCCGAGCCCCGACCGCCCTCCGCATAGTGGCGTGACTCGGCGAAGGCGACGCCATGCGCCCCGGCACGTTCGGCGACCAGCGCGATCTCCTCGTCGGTGTCGGCCGCGAATCGGTTCAGGGTGACCACGGGAGACTTGTTGAACAGGCCGACGCTTTCGATGTGTTTGTCCAGGTTTTCCAACCCGGCGCGCACCGCGTCCCGGTCCGGTTCCTCGAGACGCGACTTGTTCTTGCCGCCGTGCAGTTTCAGGGCGCGGATGGTGGTCACCAGCACCACCGCATCCGGGTCCAGCCCGGCGCTGCGGCACTTGATGTCGAAAAACTTCTCGGCGCCCAGGTCGAAACCGAAGCCGGCTTCGGTGATGGTCCAGTCGGCGAACTGCATGGCCATGCGCGTGGCGAACACGCTGTTGCAGCCGTGTGCGATGTTGGCGAACGGGCCGCCGTGCAGGAACACCGGAACACCCTCGAGGGTCTGGACGAGATTGGGATGTACCGCGTCCCGCAACAGCGCCATCAGCGCACCGGTGATGCCGAGCTGCTTCACGTAAACCGGTTCACCGTCGTAGGTGAAGCCGATAAAGATGCGTTCCAGCCGGTCGTGCAGGTCGTCCAGGCTGTTGGCCAGGCAAAACACGGCCATGATTTCCGAGGCGGCGGTGATGTCGAATCCCCCCTGGCGGGGCACGCCCTGCATCTTGCCGCCGAGGCCCAGCACGATGTTGCGCAGGCTGCGGTCATTCATGTCCATGCAACGGCGCCAGGTGATGGTGCGCGGATCCAGGTTCAGCCCGTTGCCCTGGAACAGGGCGTTGTCGACCATGGCGGAGATCAGGTTGTTGGCGCTGGTGATCGCGTGGAAATCGCCGGTGAAGTGCAGGTTGATCCGGTCCGCCGGGGTGACCTGCGCGTAGCCGCCGCCGGTGGCGCCGCCCTTGATGCCGAACACCGGTCCGAGCGACGGTTCGCGCAGTGCGCAGCACACCGATTCGCCGATATGCGCCATCCCCTGCGCCAGGCCAATGGAGGTGGTTGTCTTGCCTTCACCCGCAGCGGTGGGCGTGGTGGCCGACACCAGCACCAGTCGCGGTGGGTCTGGACGTCGGCGTGGGGCGTCCAGTGCGTCGAGGTGCACCTTCATGATGTCGTTGCCGTAGGAAATCCGGTGGTCCGCCGTGACACCCAGCGTGTCGGCGACATCGGAAATCGGCGCCGACCGGGCCTGGCGGGCGATCTCGTGGTCTGTGAGCATGGCGTTCTCCCTGGCCGCCGATGACCGACGGTCGGCTCAGTTGTTGTTCGGCTTCGAGGCCTGTTCGTTGCGGAAACCCAGGTCGATGATTTCGGCGTAGAGTCCCACCGTGCGGGTGAACAGCCATGGATAGGCGGGGTAGATCTGCAGCAGTTCGAGGACTTCGCGGCTTTGCTGGCAGGACCGCTTGAGAAAAGCGATGTTGCTGTCGCTGAGGCGTTCGCCGCCCTGCACCCGTTCCAGCATCCGGCGTGTGCGGGGAAGGTTCTGGTCCACGTACTGACGCATCAGCACGGCCCAGGTATCCACGTTCAGTTCATCCGAGGTCATTGAAACAACATAGCACCCCGGGATAAAAGATGTCTTTTACTTGGTCTGGACGTCGTCATGCGGCGCCGTGGTCAGAAATTTTCCGGCAGTATCAGGTCGCCCTCGGTGGCTTCGCCGGACACCCAGCGTTCGAGCGGTGTGCGGGGGCCGCCGGACGAATAGTTCCTGGCCGTTATCCACCAGATGTTCCAGCTGTCGTCGTCCGGGTTTCTGAGCGGCACCGCGAATTTGAATTCCTTCCACCGATAGGTCCAGGTTGTCTCGGTTCCTGACATCTTCAGGTCGCCGCCGGCCGTCAGTTCGGCATCGTCGATTTCGATCTCACTGTCTTCGCGTTCCCTTTCCACGATGTCCTTGGTGGTCAACACGATCGGTCCATGCTCACCGAACGCGTATTGTGGATTCTCAAGGATCGCTCGAGCGATGTCTTCGCGTTCATCGTCACGGGACTTCGGTTCGGGCAGTCGGGAACGCTCCAGGGCCAGGCTTCGGTTCGCGAGAAACGCCTCGCTGGCTTCTTCCGCCCGGCCCAGCAAGGCCTCAGCCCTCGGATTGTCGCGACCCAGGGCCTGGTCCAGGCTGATGGCCGAGCGCGCCGTGTCGACGATGCCACCGTAAAATTCCATGGCTTCTTCGCGTTGACCGTCAGCCAGGAACAGGTAGCGCTTGTCCGGTGCGGTGGGATCTTCCTGCCAGCGCACGTCCAGGCTTCGTTCAGCGGCCGTCATTTGCCGGTCCAGTTCGCCCGACATTTGTTCCACGTGCTCGCCGATGCGCCGCAGAGAGTCGCCTGCACCCGCCTGCAGGCGCGCAACGTCGTTGGCGTCGTACGGTGCGCCGGTCTGCGGGGTGCCGGGATTGTTGGGCAGCCAGGCCAGCGGCGCAATGATCGCCAGCTGCTCAAGGTTGTGTTCCGCCACGGTGCGGGCCTTGCCCGCGGCATCCACCCAGGCCGTGGCCGCGTCGGGCGAGAACGGCGGATTCAGGGCGTCGGGCACCGGGTAGGTGGCCTGGTTCGCCTCGATCGTCGCCAGGGCTTGCTGTACGTCCCCCAGCTGCGCCAGCTGGTCCCTGGCGCGTTCGAACTCTGCGGACAGCGCTTCGCGTAAGGCCTCATATTCGGCACGGGCGGCCTGGACGTCAGGGTCATCGAGTTGGGGATAGCGCCCGAGGGCATCGGCAAATTGCTGCATGGACTTCTGGCGCGCCGCCACGATACCCGGGTCCTGGAGTTCGGAGGGGCCCGAAGTGACGATGCCTGCGCGCAGGCTGGCCATGTCGCGCGCCAGCTTCTTCACCTGCACGCGCTGGCCCGAGACCAGCGCGGGTGCATCGCCTGGTGCGGACGCCTGTTGTGCGGGCGCCATGGAAGCCGCCGCCGGTGCAGTCTCCGCCGATTCCGGGGATACGCCCGTCGCATCCTGTCCATCAGTGTCCGGATCGAGCAGCGTCCGCAGTTGCGCGTCGAGCGCCGCATAGGCCTGGTCGGTTTCTTTCCAGGACGGGTCTTCCCGATGAGACGAGGTTGCCAGCCGTTCGCGGGAGAGATCCATCAGCTTGAGGATCCGGTTGGCGTTGGCCGCGCGACCAGGTGTCAGCCCGGCGGCTTGCGCCTGGTATTTCTCCAGGTCAATGCGGGCATTGCGAATCACGTCATCGGCAGGCTCGGCGGCCAGGGCGCCGCCTGCGAAAACCAGCGATACGATGATGCCCAGTACGGTTGAAAGCCGCATCGACCGGTCAGTACTCGAACTGGTATTCCTGGCCCTCGACCTCGGGGACGCCCTTCGGCTTGCAGTTATTCGGCGTGCAGTCCGTGGTGAATTTGTAGTTCTCGCAGGTGTCGGTGCACTGCAATGTGCAGATACAGGTGAACTTGTTGCCTTCCGAGTCGCTGCATTCCATCTCCACGTTGTTGTGCGTCGACGATGCGGTGCTCATGTTCTTCGTGGCGCAGCTTTTGCCCTCGTTCGGTCCGGCAACGTGGCCTTGCTTCTTGCCCTTGTAGGGCTTGAGTTTCAGCACGATCGGGTCGTTCTTTTTGGTTTTCGATTGGGCGGCGGCGTCGGTTGACGCGAGGCCCAGGGCCAGCGCCAGGGCGGCCAGGATTGCCAGGGTTGCTCTCATGACCTGCACTCTTCCAGTGAGATGATGGGAGTCACCAGTCTATTCCTGTACAAAAAATACTGCAATTTGCAGGGGGGCGATCACGACCGCGCGTTCAGTCGCCGTTCGGCAGCAGTCCGGCGCGCACCCGTGGCTGGCCCGATTCGGCATCGCGCTGGGTCCAGGTCAACATCAGGCGGCCGTCCACCAGGCTCAGCAGGCGGGGGAAGCCGCTGCCGCGGCCACCGTCCAGGGGGGTGACGTCGTGGCGGTTCAGCAGCTTGCCATCCGGGGAGAACCGCGCCAGGCGCATGACGCCCGCACCACCGGGTTGCGCCATCCACGACAGGGCGAAACCATCCCGCGTCCACGCCAGGTCCACGCGACCCAGGGCCTGGCCCGCGTCCAGGGCGAGGGGTGCGGCGAATTCGCGCCCACCGTTATCGGAAAGGGCCAGGTGAATTTTCGGCACACCCCCGGCCAGGGTGAACCAGGCCACTACGACCTTCCTGCCTCTCGCGAGCACGGCCGGGCCATTGACCGGGCAACCCTCGATGCGCCAGCCGTCGTGGTGGACGGTGACCGGGTCGGACCAGCCGTCCGGCGATTGCCGCACCAGGCTGATATCACGGATTTCCGATTCGTCGCGATCCCGGTAGACCACCACGGCGCCTTCGTCCGTCAAGGCGGCATCGGTGCCACAACAGTCGCAGACCCGGGCGTCGAGCCGGGATGGCCGTTGAACCCGGCCATCGGAACCAACCACGGCCGTTCGCAGCGTCATGGCGCCGGCGTGTCCGTGGTGTCCGGACGAGGCGTCCAGGGGGTCGGGCCGCGTATCCCGGCCGTCCAGCCACGCCATGCCGACGAATGCATCACCGGCCACGAAAGTGCTGACGAAACCGTGTTCGGTCAGGGTGCCGTCGGCGTGCGGGGAAAAGGGCGGGGACCAGCCGGCGACCCCGTCCGTGCTGATGCTGGCGAAAACATCGTAGGCGTAGGCGCCCTGGCCGCTGCGCTGCAGCCAGTGCGCCAGCCAGGTGCCGTTCGGCAGCACGATCAGCCCGGGCGTGTCCGCCCAGTTGACGAAAAAGTCCGGGTTTCGGGCGATCTCACGGGCCGGGCCGAAGCGGTCCCCGTCGAACGTGGCGTACAGCAGGCGGTGGGCGTCGCCATCACCCTCCAGCCAGCTCAGGATCGCCTGGCCGTCGCCGTCGGCCGCCAGCCGCGGCGCGAGGCTCGGCGCGCCGGCCGGCAGCTCGAGCTCGTCCAGGTGATCGGCTTGCGCCGCTTGTTGGGTCAGCAGGCCACAGAGCAGGCCCAGGGTCAGTTTGCGCATTGGGGCATTGTGACGGTGTGGCCGCGACGGTGACAGGCGCCCTGGTGGCGGTCTATGCGCGGGCCTTGCGTTCGATGTCGGCCAGCTTCTCGCGAATGCGGATTTCCAGTCCGCGATCCACCGGGTGGTAGTACCTTGTCGGCGGCATGCCGTCCGGAAAATAGTTTTCACCATGGGCAACGCCGTCTTCCTCGTCGTGGGCATGGCGATAGCCGTCGCCATGGCCGAGGTCTTTCATCAGCCGTGTCGGGGCATTGCGCAGGTGCATGGGCACGTCCAGCGAGCCACGTGACCTGGCGTCTTCCATGGCGGCGGCGAAAGCGGTGTAAACGGCATTGCTTTTCGGCGCGCAGGCCAGGTAGACCACCGCCTGGGCGATGGCCAGTTCACCCTCGGGGCTGCCCAGTCGCCGGAACACGTCCCAGGCGCTCTGCGTCACCTGCAGGGCGCGGGGGTCGGCGTTGCCGATGTCCTCGGAGGCCACCCTCACCAGCCGACGGGCCACGTACAGCGGGTCGCAGCCGCCGTCCAGCATCCGCGCCAGCCAGTACAGCGCGGCGTCGGGGTCAGTGCCTCGTATGGATTTGTGCAGCGCTGACACCTGATCGTAGAACGCGTCGCCGCCCTTGTCGAAACGGCGCCGGGCTCCAGCGGCGACTTCGCGGACGTTTTCATCGCTGATGCGGCCTTCACCGGACAGGTCGGCGGCCAGTGCCAGCAGGTTCAGGGCGCGCCGTGCGTCGCCGTCGGCGGCCCGGGCGATCTGGCCAAGCGCCTGTTCGCTGATGGCATAGCGGCCCGCCAGGCCGCGTTCCTCATCCGCCAGCGCGCGGCGAAGCACCGCGGCCAGGTCCTGCTCGTCCAGGGACCTGAGCACGTAAACCCGGGCCCGGGAATGGAGCGCGTTGTTCAGCTCGAACGACGGGTTTTCGGTGGTGGCGCCGATAAAGACCAGAGTGCCGTCTTCGACCCAGGGGAGAAAGGCGTCCTGTTGCGACTTGTTGAACCGGTGAACCTCGTCCAGGAACAGCACGGTGCCACGTTGCGAGACCTCGCGGTGGCGTTCCGCATCGGCCACCGCGGCCCGAATGTCCTTGACACCCGCCATGACCGCGGACAGTGCAATGAAGTGCGAGTCGGTGGTGGTTGCGATCATTCGCGACAGGGTCGTCTTGCCGGTGCCGGGCGGGCCCCAGAAGATCATCGAGTGGGCCCGGCCCTCGGCAATGGCGCGGGGCAGGGGTTTGCCGTCCGCCAGGAGATGACGCTGGCCGAAGAACTCTTCCAGCGTGGTCGGGCGCATGCGATCCGCCAGGGGCCGGTGTCGGTTTTTCGTCTGGCCCCCGGATTGGCTGGCGAAGAGGTCGCTCACTTCGGCTGATCGGCTTCGACGATTGCGTAGCTGGTGGTGAACGTCGCCAGCGCTTTGAGCTGGGCGGAGGCCGAGCAGTATTTTTCCATCGCCAGGTCGATGGCGCGCGCTACCTTTTTCGGATCCACGCTGACGCCGCGCACCACGAAATGCAGGTCCACCGCAGTGTAGTAGCGCGGCATTTCATCACGCCGGACCCCGCCGACCTCGACATGGGCATCCATGACGTTCTGCCGGCCCTTTTTCAGAATCATGACCAGGTCGATGGCGGCACAGCCCGCGGTGCCCAGCAGGAGCATTTCCATGGGCGACATGCCGACCTTTTTGTCGCCGTCCATGACGATCGAATGCCCGCTGCCCGCGGTTCCGATGAAGCTGAGGTCTCCCGACCACGTCACGGTGTTGTCTCGTTGCACGGCGGTTTCCGGGTAAGCGTGAAATCGCGGCCCATGGTACGGGCCGTACGGGGCCCTGTCACGGCCCGGGTGGGGAATTTCCGACCTTCAGCGCCCGGGATTGTTCGCGCGGCGAAGCACGGGCATAGTGGCGTTTCATGGCCCACCTTCAACGCAACCTTGGCCTGACCGGCCTGACGGCCACCGGTATTTGCGCGATGCTCGGCGCCTCGATCAACGTGGTGCCATTCATGGTGCATCGGAGCGTCCCCGGAATCGGCGCCTGGGTGTTGCCGGCCTTCGCCTTCGCCGCGCTGCCGGCCCTGCTGGCGGCATTCGCCTACGGTGCACTGGCTTCGGCCATGCCCCGCGCGGGCGGCAGCTACCTGTACGCCAGTCGTGGACTCAGCCCCTACCTGGGATTTATCGCGAGTTTCTCCCAGTGGTTTGGACTGTCCATCGTCATCGGCGTCATCGCTTACGTGATCGTTCCTTTTCTGCGGGATATCGCCGCTGCGCTGGGCTGGCTGGAGACGGCCGCCCTGCTGGAAACCGGCTGGATGCGGGTCGGCGTGGCCCTGGCCCTGATCTGGGTTTTCGTCGCGGTCAACCTGCGCGGACTGCGGGCCTACGCTCGGACCCTGGTGCCGATGATGCTGCTGATGTTCGCGCTGGGCGCGATCGTGGTGATCGCCGGATTTGTTTTTGACCACGGGGACTTCGCACGGTCGTTGCAGTTGCGGGAGCAGCGGGTGCTGGCGCCACGGCCACCGGCCGGTTTCGACCTGGTCACGTTCTGTTCAGCCGCCGCGCTGCTGTTTTCCAGCTTCATCGGTTTCGACGCCATCGCCCAGGCCGGGGGCGAGGCGCGTAACCCGTCGCGGTCCCTGCCGCTGGCCATCCTGCTGGCGATCGGCTCGGTGGGCGCGTTTTACTTTTTGTTCGCCGGGGCGGTGTACCACGCGGTGCCGTGGTGGTTCGTGGCGGAAGCGGCCCTGGCGCGCGACATCACCGCGCCGGGCCTGCTCACCTACCTGTTGCCGGCCGGGCTCGGCGTTGCGATCCTGGCCGGCGCCGCGATCGCGCTGATCAATGACCTGCCGGCGATGCTGCTGTCGGTGTCACGATTGATGTTCGCCTGGGCCGAGGACGGCATTTTTCCGCCCGGCGTGGCGCGGGTGCACCCGCGGTTTCACACGCCCCATCGGGCGCTGGGGTTGAGTGGCCTGATCGCCAGCATCGGTGTTCTCGGTAGCCATTTCGCCGGAGATTTTTTTCTCGGTATCGATATCATGGTCACCGCCATGCTGGTCAACTTCCTGCTCATGTGCCTGACCCTCTTGTGCCTGTCGCGGGTCAATCCGTTGCTGGCGAAGCGAATGACCCTGTTGCGTCGCGACGGGCCGCGCATGACGGTGGGCGTTGCGGGCGTGATCCTGCTGTCCGGGTTTCTCGTCGTGCACGTGGGCAAGGACCTGGCCGTCGAGCGCACCGCCTGGTATTTCCACTCCACCTGGGTGTGGTTGCTGGTCATGGGGCTGGGCTCCACCGTCTACCTGTTGCGGTGGCTGGCGTTGCGACGTTCCGGCGTCGATCTGCAGCGGCGCTTCCAGAGCCTGCCGGAAGACTGATGGCCGGGGTTCCTACCACCGAACTGGCGCCGGGCCTGGTCATTTCACGGGTTCTGAACGGCCTGTGGCAGGTTGCGGACCTGGAGCGGGGCCGAGGTCAGCTGGATCCGCGGCAAGCCGCCGGCGACATGGCGCCCTACGTCGCGGCCGGATTTACCACGTTTGACATGGCCGATCATTATGGCTCCGCCGAACTGATCGCCGGCGCCTTCCACGCCGCGGGCGGTGACGGGTCGCGGGCGCAGTTCCTGACCAAGTGGGTGCCCGAGCCGGGCGCCATCGATCGTGCGCATGTGCGGAGTGCGGTGGAGCGCGCGCTCAAGCGTCTGCGCACGGAACGTATCGACCTGCTCCAGTTTCATGCCTGGCACTATCCCGACCCGTCATGGCTGGATGCCCTGTTCTGGCTCGACGACATGCGACGGGAAGGGCTGCTGGGCGCCCTGGGCGTCACCAACTTCGACGCGGCGCACCTGCGCATCGCCTGTGCCAGCGGCATCCCCGTGGTGAGCAACCAGGTCAGTCACTCACTGATCGACCAGCGAGCGTCCGGCCCGTTGTCGGCCGTGTGCGAGCGCTACGGCGTGAAGCTCCTGGCCTATGGCACCCTGGCCGGCGGGTTGCTCTCCGAACGCTGGCTCGGTCGACCCGAGCCCACGGAACCGACCACCTGGTCACAGATGAAGTACCTGCGCTTCATTCGCGCGGCCGGTGGCTGGGACCGCTTCCAGGCGCTGTTGGACGTGGCCGCACGTGTGGCCGGTAAGCACGGCGTCAGCGTGCCGGTGATCGCTTCCCGACTGATCCTGGATCAGCCTGCCGTGGCCGGGGTGATTCTCGGCGCACGCCTGGGCCATACGGGCCACCTGGCCGAGAACATGGCGATATTCGACACGACGCTGGACGCGGAGGATGTCGCCGCGCTCAGCGACGCAATGCAGTCGCTCGATCCCATTCCCGGTGACTGTGGCGATGAGTACCGCGCGCCGCCATTCCTGACGGCCTCGGGTGACTTGCGCGATCACCTGGACGCGATTCCACCGGTGTTCGAGGCGGTCACCGACGATAACGGCCGTCGCCGCGTATTCAGCGGCACACCCTGGGAGGACATGGCCGGCTATTGCCGCGCGGTGCGCCACGGCGACCAGATCTCGGTTGCCGGCACCACGGCCACCCACGGTGACCGCGTGATCGGGGGTGACGACCCTGCCGCGCAGACCCACTTCGTGATCGATAAGATCCAGGCGGCGCTCGAGTCGCTTGGCGGAAGCCTGAACGATGTGACGCGCACGCGCATCTTCGTCAACGACATCGCCGACTGGGAAGCGGTGGCCAGGGCGCACGGTGAACGTTTCGCCGCGATTCGCCCGGCCAACACGCTGGTCGAGGCACGCCTGGTGGGTCAGGGATACCGGGTGGAGATCGAGGCCGACGCGACGAAGCGTACGGCACCGGGCGATACCGTGGACTAGTCTGAAACCTGGGAGTAACCCGGGGATATGGAGGATGGCCGATGTTCCGGCCGCTGCTTAGATACGGCAACCAGGGCGACGGCGTTCAGCTTTTGCAGCAGGCGCTGAACCTGGCGCCGAGCCAGCAACCGCGCTTGTCCGTCGACGGAATTTTCGGTGGCAAGACCCATGGCCGCGTGACGGAGTTCCAGGGCCAGAACCAACTGGTCGCCGACGGACTGGTGGGCGACAAGACGCATGCCGCCCTGCAGGCGCTGTACGACGAGGTGGCCAAACTGGCGCTGCCGACGCCGCCCGGCGAACAGGCCGCCCGCGACAGGATCGTCAACCTGGCCCGAACGGCGGCGCAGGTGCTGGGGTGGCCGGAGTCCGCGCCGCCGCCGCCCGATCCGACCAGTCAGCGCATCGCCTGTCGCATTGGCCTGGGTGTTCCGGTCAATGCCAAGGGGGACCAGGCGCGCCAGGGCGGCGTGGCCCTCACCGGCATTTACGCCACGGCAGGTCATCCGGAGGCGGCGAAGAGCCTGACCATATCGGAAGAATCCATCAAGTTTTTCAAGGCCAACCCGAATGCGCCGCCAAAACTGAAGAATGCACACCTGGCTGACTGGTGCGGTGTGTTTTGCCTGTATATCTACAAAACCGCGGGGCTGAAGATGTCACCCTGGCCACTGAAAATACGGGTCAAGGAACCGGAAATGAAGCCGGTGGTGAGGATCAAGGACATCAGGCCGGGGGACCTGTGCATGGTGTCGCCATTCGGCGGCCGCAACCATCATTTTCTGATTGCGGACATCAACGGTTTCGAGATGAAGTCGGTGGACGGAAACGCCGGCATCCATTCGAGCATCATCAAGCGGGGTTACAGTTTTGCTTCCACCACACCGGATAAGTTCGGCGCATTCCAGGTGAGAACGCCCCAGGGCATCGAGCCCGGTGTGTTTGCATCCCCCATCTGGGAGAAAGTGCTGTAGTGCATCAGGTTCGGATCGCGATCCGCCTTGCTGTCCGCGGGGTCTGCAAAGCGTCCAGGTTTGGCCTATAACCCGTAGTGAACGTTGGCCCGGGTCCACCGGCCTCACCCACCGTGGAGTTCCCATGTACGAACCTAATGACGAAGTCGAGCGCTCTCGCCTCGCGCCCGGACGATGCCTGGTGGGCGCGACCTTGCTGCTGGCGACAATCGCTGTCCCGGCCATGGACATCACGCCGTCCGACCAGAAGCCTGGCAGCCATTCCACCGTGGCCACCTCCGACGGCTCGATTCGGGACGACGAGCTGATCGACCACATCTGCGATTCGATCAAGGCCCACGGGGGGCAGGTCAAGGACGTGAAACTGATGGTCAACTCCTGCTACGGCGGCGGTCTGCTCGATGACATGCAACGCGCTTTCGGGCCGGGTGGCGCCTGCGCGGGAATTCCCTGGGTGGCGGGCACGGCATCGAGCGCGGATGAATCGGCCTGGGGCTGGAGCGACGACGTCGTGGACGCCAATACACCCAACTTTCAGCTCGGTTCGCACTGGACCAACGCGCTGACGCAACCAGCGGGCGCCAACGCCAACAACATGCCCGGCGTGCTTCGCGGAGGCAGCGCCAGCAACAACGTCCTTGGTGACATGCAAAGGGCGCGCAACCGTGATTTTCGGGGGCCCAACGGGACGCCTCAGCGCGAGCATCCACAGGTGGCCTCGGGAAACGGCGGCCACGACATCATGTGGACCATGGCGAACGGCAAACACGAGGCCGTCGTTTTCGGCGGCGCACAGACCGACAAACGGCACATCAACAATGTCAACAACATGGAAAGGGTCCTCGAGGAGACCTGGCCGGACGGCACCTACAACATTCAGAAACTGGGTCACACGATGCCTGGCGCCACCCGGCAGGAGTTGCTCAACGCGATCGACACCGCGGCCTCGCGCCTGGACGCGAACACGCAACTGGTGGTTTACATCGACGATCACGGCGGGTCCAGCTTTGACCTGGTCGAGGCCGGCGCCGCGATCGCCGACGCGCTGATCGAAGAAGACACCCAGCTGCAGGTCGAGATTCCCCGTTCGTGGCTGACCAACTGGTACGGCAACTATTTCGCCAGTCGCTCTGAGTACCCCAGTCCGGGTCTGTGGATGGACGTGACGTTTTGCGAGTACTGCGACTACTGGGACTATCGCCTGAGCGGCGAGCCCATGGTTTTCCCCATGGGCAGCAGTGACCCCCTGAAATGGATCCCTTTCGACTTTTACCGGGTTCGTCCCGGCATGAACTACGTGGAGATTTATCCCTCGTTGCCGCCTTCGAGCGTTGCCGCCGGCACACCGCCGGGCAAGCCGGTCCCGCAGGCGGGAGAGGGCGGGTTGCGTTTTTCCTCCATGGAGCTGTTCAGTGGCCGGGCCAACGAGTTGCAGAGCGATACCACGCTGCAGCCGGGCCAGAGCGGCGCCTGGTACAACGGCCTGCGTGACGGTGAGGGGCTGTACGTGGAATTGCTCGATGAACATTCCGCGGTGGTTTACATGTTCACCTATGACCCGGACGGCAACCCGGCCTGGATGCTGGGCGTGGCGAAACTGGTTGGAGAAGGATTCGTGATCGAAGAACTGCTCAAACCCGAAGGCGCCACGTTCGGTGACGCGTATGACCCGGCTGATGTCAATTACGTGGATTTCGGCATGCTGGCCATGCACCTGCCCGACTGCGGCGCGCAGAACCCGGCCAGCCTGTTCATCCTGCCGCCCATGGAACTGGCTGACTGGGCCGTGTTCAATGACTTCGGTTACGCGCAGCTGACCTCCATGCTCAACTGCTCGGGCGGCGGCGGCCACGTCAACCACCCGTGGTCCGGCTCATGGTACGACCCGGCGCACAATGGCGAGGGCATCATCCTCCAGGTCCTGCCCGACGGAACCGTGGTCGCAACCTGGTTCACCTACGACAACAACGGCGAGCAGATGTGGGTGACCGGCTCCGGCATGCTGAACGGCAATTCCGTGGAGATCGACCAGATGGTCGTGGTGCAGGGGCCCACCTGGGGCCCGGCTTACGACCCGGGCGCACGCTCCGTGTCGAACTGGGGCTCGGTCAGGATCAGTTTCGATGGCTGTGGCGCGGCGACCCTGGAATACGACTCCACCCTGGGTTTTGGCTCAGGGCGCTGGGACATGCAGCGCCTGACGGCGCTGTGGGGCATGGCGTGCACGGAATGAGCCCCGGGCAGGCCCGGTAGAAAATTTCGGCCGGTCGACGCGCGCGCCGCCCCGCAATCAGAGACCGCTGGACAGCCGGGCCGCCACCTGGGATTCAAGCGCGTTGAACGCGTCGAAGTCAGGGTCGCCGGGCGCGAACTCACCCATGCGGCGTGACAGGTCCAGGGCTTCACGGGCGCTGGGCCAGTCACCCAGTTCGGCGTGCGAGCGGGCGATCCGGTAGTACGGCAGGTAGTCCACGAAGTGCATGCCGTAGGCGCGTTTGCCGCGCTCGGGTTCCTGCAGGAGGTTGGCGCCCATCAGATAGGCATTCAGCGCTTCGCGCGCCTGGCCGGCCGATTCATGCTCCATGCCCAGCAGGTAGTGGAAGTACCAGGGGTAGGGCGTGTCTTCCACGTCCGCGATCAGGCGGCAACGTTGCAGCACGCGACCAACCGCCGGGTCTTGGAGGTCCGCCAGGTCAGGTCCGCCGGTGTCAGCCAGGTGCGCCTGGTAGTGTGCGATCAGTGTTTGCCCATAAGGCACGTTCGCCGCGTCGCCGTAAGCGCGACTCTGCGCGAAGGCGAGACTGCCGCTGCAGTTTTTTCCCTGCTGAAACTCACTGGCCGCCAGGTAGAGCCATGGCAGGTACGAGGTATCGGCCTCGGGGACAGGCGCCAGACTGATCGCCTTTTCGAAGGAAACGGTCGCAGCGCGGTAGTCGCCGGCGTGAAACTGCTCGGTCCCCGCTTCGTATAGGGCGCGTTCGGGGGACTGGGCGAAAACGGTGGTGGACGCCGCCAGGAAACTGGCCAGGATAAACATCTTGTGGGCTGGCATCGTCTACTCCTTTAGATCGATACACACCAAAGATAGCACATTAACCTTCAGTACGGAACTCATTGACCGGCGGGCGATTTTGCCCATGTGTCGCGTGTTCGGTCAGTCGGGGCGCCGGCGACTCCCTATAATGGGGTCAGGTCGCGAACCCGATGTGCCTCGAGTCCATGAGAACCCTGATCATTGCGTTGCTGTTCACGGCGCCCGCCGTCCAGGCTCAGATTTATCACTGTGACACGCCGCAAGGGCGGGTCTATGCGGACGCGCCGTGTGGCGAAGAGGCCCGCGTGATCGAACTCGCAGCGCAGAGTTCGGGGATCTCCATGGGGCCGCCCCAAGCGGTACGCGATGACCTGGCGAAAAAGCGCGAGCAGCGCGCCGTGGAGCGCCAGGCGCGTCGCGAGGCGCAGGCGAATCGGCCCGAGGTGGCGCCGCAGCCGGTGGCCGTGGCCGAGCCGCCGGTGTCCTATCCCGTGGTCTGGCCGCGCCGCCATCGGCCACACAGGCCGCGACCGCCGGATCGACCGTCCCGTCCACCGCCGGAAACCGGCTCGAGCGGCAATGTCCTGCGGCCGCGTGGCCAGTAGCCTGGCCCCGCCAGGAGTGAATCAAATGGCCGGCCCCGGCCGGATTTCCGAACCGTCGGAAAAGCGCGAAAAGCGAAACCGGCGCAGGTCGTACCCCGCGGCTTTACCGGCCACCATCCGCGCCATGATCCGTCCGGCGCCGGGCCCGATACCGAACCCGTGACCGCTGAACCCGGTCGCCACGAACAGTCCGGAACGGTCCGGAACGGCGTCCATAACCGGCACGACGTCGGGCGTGGCATCGATCATCCCGGCCCAGGTCTGGGCGAGGGGAACCTCCGCCATTGCCGGCAGCCGGGTTCGTAACAGGTGGCGGATGTCCTCCAACACCCTGGGTGAGGGTGCCGGATTCAGCACCCGGTGGCGCTCGAACGGGCTGGTGTCGTCCGCGCTCCAACGGCGCCGCAACGCCGGCGCCTGCGTCGGGTCCGCGCCCAGTCGCAGAGTGGTTTCACCGCCCATGCGGCGAGCCGGCCCGAATGCCCGGTAATAGCGGAAGCTGTTGGCGCCCAGCAGGTGTTCCACGCGCTCGCAGGTAACGGTGTAACCTCCGTCCTGGCGACGTCTGAGGTAGAGATCGCCGATCCCCGCAGCGCCATCCCAGATGGAGGCGACCGGCGCGGTTCGCGCCACGGTGGCCTTGACTGCAAGTTGCGGCAGGTCGATGCCCAGGTTTCCCAGGAAGCGGTTGGACCAGGCGCCGGCCGCGCAGACCACGGCGCTGGTTCTGACCGGCCCCGATTCGGTCAGGACGGCGGACACCGCGCCGGCCGTAGTCTCCAACGTGCGCACGGCGCAGGCCTCGCGCACCCGCCCGCCGCGTGACTGCAGCCCCCGTGCCACCGTGCGCACGGCAGTGAACGGCTCGCAGCGGGCGTCGCCGGGGGTCAGCATGCCACCCTTCCACCGTCCGACCGCGCCTTTCACGCTGGCGGCCGCTTCCGCCTTGGAGAGCATCCGGGTGTCCAGACCATGTTCCCGCGCAATCGGCATCCAGGCCTCGAATTCCGCGAGCGCTTCGTCGGACTCGGCCAGCCCGAGAATGCCGCCACGGTGAAAACCGATCCCCGCGCCCAGTTCCACCGACAGGTGTTCCCAGCAGTCGATGCTGTCCCTCGCGATTGGCACTTCGTCGGCGTCGCGCCAGGTGGTGCGCACCCAACCCCAGTTGCGCGACGACTGTTCTCCGGCAATTCGGCCCTTGTCCAGCACAAGCACCGAAAAGCCGAGTTCACGCAGATACCAGGCAGTGCTGACGCCGATCACCCCGCCGCCGATCACAACGCAGTCGGCACTGGCAGGCAGCGGGTCGTTGAACTCGATGGGCGATTGGTCGTGAAAGGGAAATTCCACTGGCGGATGTCCGGTCGGGCCTTGGCGCAGTGTACCCGAGACCCCGTCGACCGGACCGACTCCCGAGCCGGGCGAATGCACTGGGCCGACGCCCGCCGGGACCGACGGTGCGGGCCGCCTGGAGGGGTTTCAACTGCCGTCCGATTGTCCATTCATTACAGCGCATGCGGAATTGGGGTATTTTTAGGCGGAAGGAAAACGGACCGGCGACGGCACCATCGCGCTGGTCAATTCACGTCCCAACCTGTCGGCTCAGCTGCTCGACGGGTTCGCACAAGGGGAGCCATGAATGAACGCGTCCACCCGCCGACCCGTCGTCGCCGGCATCACGGCAGGCCTGCTGGCGTTGTCCCTGGCAGCGTGCGAGCCCGCGAACGAACCGGCCACAATTCCGTCGGAATGCGCCGGGAGTGAGAACCTGCTACAGAATCCAGGTTTCTCCGATGGTGCGAATCCGGCCTTGCCACCCTGGAAAACCGCGCAGCATGCCGGGCCGGCTTCGTTCAACACCCGGGTGGAGGATGGCGTGGTCACCATCGAGCGCCACGGCGGGGAACCGTGGTACACCATCAGCCAGTTGCCGCCCGTGGAGGGCATCCAGGGCCATGACCTGTGGTTCCAGGTCGACCTGAAACTCAACCTGCACGGCAGCGACTGGGCGTATCCCTCGATGCCGCCCGGCGGTGGGCTGATCGTGGCCATCTGGGGCCCGACCATTCCCGTGGTCGGAGGCAGCCGGCAGGTCTTTTCCAGTGTCATCGAGAACGAACCGAGCCTGGGCCAGGTGGACTGGTTCACCGCGTCGCTGCGGTTGCGTGTTCCGGACGACGCCTCGCGGCTTTCGGTGGGTGTCATGCAGCGCGCCGCGGGCAGCCTGTCGTTACGCGACCCCTTGTTGCTCGATTGCGGCCCGTCAGCCGTCGACGAGGCGCCTTGAGCGGTCGCGCGCTCCCGCGCCCCGGGAAGACGCCGCGGTGAGTGAACTGAACCCCTACGACGAGCTGCCCTACGCGGCGATGCCGATCGCCTGGACGGCGCCGGAGTCGCTGGCGACCACCAGCCTCCTGCATGGCGGACCGCGCATCGATGCCACGCGTTGCCGCGTGCTGGAACTGGGTTGCGCCAATGGCGCCAACCTGCTGCCCATGGCCTGGTACCGGCCGGGCTGCCACTTTACCGGCGTCGATTATTCCGCGGTGCAGGTACGGCAGGCCCACCAGTACCGGGACCAGCTGGGTTTGGAAAATCTCGAGTTCATGCAGGCGGATTTCAAACAGGCTCGCCGCTCACTGGCCGAAAAATACGACATCATCATGGCCCATGGCGTGCTGTCCTGGGTGAATGACACGGCCAGGGACGATCTGCTGGCCGCCTGCGAGGAACTCCTGTCGCCCGGCGGGCTGATCTACCTCAACTACAACGCCCTGCCAGGATGGAAAGTTCGCGGCATGGTGCGGGATTTCCTGATGCAGCAGACCGCGGGCATCGATGACCTGTTGTTGCGCTCACAGCGGTGCCGCGAGTTGTCCGCGTCAATGGTCGAACCGCTGGGATCGGGGGAACATCCGTACACCCAACTGCTGGAGCGCGAATTCCGCTTGGTCACCAACTGTGCGCCGGCCTATATCGCGCACGAGTACCTGTCTCCGGAAAACCGTCCCTACTGGCGCAGCGAATTTTCCCGGCTGGTGGCGGGTTTCGGCCTGGAGGTGCTGGCTGAGGCGGAGTCCAACGGCCTGGCCGAGCGCATCATCGAGGAACTGAGCGAGTCGCTGCGCGCGCACCCCCTGTTGCAGGACGCGCCGGGCGACGCGGCTGATCTGTTGTGCTACAGCCAGATGCACTGTCCAGTGCTGGCACGGGCCCCGGTCGAGCGCCGCCCTTGCGACGACGGGGAGTTCGCCGGCCTCTGGGCCAGCGCCGACGTGCACTGCGTGGCCACGGGGGGTCGGGATATGACGTTTCGACACGCCGACGGGCGGGAGATCCAGACGCAGGATCCACGCGTCGCCGACCTGTTGCAGCGACTGGCGGCGCGGTGGCCGCACGCCGAACCGCTGTCTGCCTGCATCGAGGACGTGGCGGCCGTTCGCGAAGACCTGGAAATGCTTTACCGACAGGAATTGCTGGTGTTGCGATGCGCCGAGCCGATCGCCCGGCCCGCCGACGCGCTGCATCGGCTGGAGCGCGGCCTGTACGGCGCGGTTACGTCACCCTGGCATACGCTGTCGGAGGCGAAGGCGACGGACCCGCCGGCCTAGGGGCAGGGCGAGTCCATGAACTCGGTCAGCCGGTCGAGCGACTGGTTTACGTCAGCGAAGCCGTTGCCGCCGCCGGAAAACCCGGCGAGCCTGGGAGACGAGCAACCGAGGCTGAACAGCAGTGAGCCATTCGCCAGTCGCTCCACCAGCGCGGGGTCGAAGGCGACGCCGAAATTGCCGCCCACCGGGCGCAGCATGCCCAGGTCGATGCCATCTTCCAGGTTGGCGCCGGGCAGCTGCGCGACCATCCAGGCCGGCGCGCCCTGGTCGTCGTAGGTAAACCAGTAGACCACCACCGTGCCGCCGGGAAGCACCTCCACCACGAAGCCTTCACCGTTGTGCGCCGGGTCGTACCAGAGGCCATTGCGCCAGTCGCCGGCATTGGCGGGATCATCCATCGCGTAGGGTTGCGTGATGCGTTGCAACTCCATGGCGCCGGATGCGCCATCGACCAGGTAGTCGGCTTTACCGCTGTCGTCGTCGTAAAAGTTCAGCACCAGGGCGCCCACGGTGCGCACCTCGACGTCGTCGGGGTCGAAGTCCGGCCCGAAGCGGCCGCCGCGTGTGGCAAGCAGGTCACGTACGACCAGGCGATGCCCTTCCATCTGGCCGACCCCGAAGTACCAGCGCTGTTGCCCCTGGGCGTCGTAGGTGAACCAGTACACGACCGCGGAATCCGGCCCGTTGGCCTGGATAATGAATCCCTCTCCATCATGGGTGGGGTCGTACCAGGAACCGCTGTGGCGTGGTCCCATGTCCGCCGGTGCGGGCCGTAGCCACTGTGGAAAGAGATCGTGCACCGGCCAGGCGCCAACGGAATTTCGCGCCTGGGCCATGAACTGATCGATGCCGGCGGCGTAGTCGGTATTGAAGCTTTCGTCCCGGCGGTTGAACGCCACGGCGTAGTTCCAGCCATCACGAATGCGCACCACGTAGGACGATGTGCTGGGCAGGCTGCCGGCATGCCAGGTGTTGTATCCGGTGTTGCCGTAGCTGCGCACGGCCCAGCCGCTGCCGTAGTAGTACTCTCCCGTGGTGTAGGGTCCTTGCCAGTTTTCCGGCAGGCCGAACATTTCGGCCAGCGAGGCGCCATCCAGTGGCGCGTCTTCGGCTTGCGGGTCGTCCAGCAGGGACAGCCAGCGTACCGCTTCGATCATGGACAGGGACCAGCCGCCGGCAGCGGCCACATTCTCGTAGTTGAGCGCTCCATACTCCAGCGGCGCAGGCACGAAGGCGTTGCTCATGACGGTATTGGCAGTGAACCCGGACTCATACAGCGGGTCCCCGGCAAAGGCCCGGTGCTTCTGGGTCCTCGACAGGCGCGCGTCATAGATGCCCATCGCGTTGAACACGGTGTCGGCGTAGGCCCCGTAGGGAAGGCCACTGGCGGCTTCCAGCACACGGCCGGCGAGCATGTAGCCATAGTTGGAGTAGGCATAGGTGGTGCCCGGTTCGAACAACAGGCTGCGGCCGCTCATGAAGCGCTGGATGTCGGGTTTGCGGATCGGCAGGTCGATGTCCAGCGAATCGGCAATGGTGCGGTCATGGAACATGGGGTCGAAACCGATGTCCTGCGGCGCACCGAAGCCGGCCAGGTGTTCCAGCAATTGCCGAACGGTGACGCTGCCCAGTCGCGCGTCAGGCAGCTGGCCGGGGGGCGGTGTGAAGTCGAGAAAGTCCGCCGCCGGCTGCGCGATGGAGAAGTCCGAGTTCTGCTGCAGGTGATGCAGCAGCGTCGAAGTGATCGGCTTGCTCACGCTGGCCACGCGAAACCGCGAGCGGTTGTTCACTGGCTGTCCGGAATCGTTGCTGTAGGCGCGGGCCAGAACCAGGCGACCCTGCCAGGTCATCGCCAGCTGGCCGTCGGGAATGTCGTTGTCCACCATGAACGTCATCATGGCCTGGTCAAAGGCCGCCAGTCCGGGCACTTCCTGCCCATCGGTGACTTCGGCGCCCACGGCCCAAACCGGAAGCAGCAACAGGAGCAGTGACAGACGGCGATGCAGTGATTTCATGTCTTTCCCGGCAGTGAGTGATCGATGCCGGCAATAGTAGCGCAGGCAAGCGCAGAACCCTGCCGCTGGACGTCGAGCGGGGCGAAATGTCGGAGGATGTCACCTGAAGTCACCCAGGTTTCGGTCGGTGGCGTCCCCGGCCTGTGGCATGATGCCGTCCTGGAGCGACTCATCGGACCCGCCATGCCGTCCAGCCACCCCGACCGCGAGACCGCGGGCCCGCCTTCGGTTCGGGGCCGCCTGTCGCACTGGCTGGGAGCGTTCGCCGCGGCCGTTCCCTGCATTTACCTTTCCTGGGCCCTCTTCAGCACCTGGGCCGACCCGATGGCGCGTGACGGCGGCAGTTGGGTCCGGTTCGGTGTCGGCCTGATGGTGCTGGAGTTCGTCCTGCTGCATTCAGGCGCCTTCATGGCGATGGTGCTGAAACTGGACGCCAATCCCGTCAAGCGTTCGTTGATGCTGCTGGGCATGGCCCTGCTCTACGGGCTGATGGCCTGGGCGTTTTCCGCGGCGACGGACAGCCCCGCCCTGTTGTGGATTTTTGGCGGCGTGGTGGCCGGACGGCTGCTGACCGGAATCATCGACCGGGAGGCCGGGTTCCAGGCCTTGATGGCGCGTTCCGGGTTCGGTGTTGGGCTGTACCTGCTGGTCACCATGCTGACCATCTTCGTTCCCGTCCCCGAATGGGGGATCACGTCGTCCGTGGTTAACGAGGTGTATCCGGATCGCGGCTCCGGGCTGTGGGAAAAGGATCCGGAGCGGGCGGTCGCGGGTGCGGCGGTGTATTTCGGCCTGATGGGGCTGCTGGAAGTATTTGTCCTCGGCCGCATGGGAAATCCGGCGACCTGACCCCGTTTACCCTCAATGGCCGCCGAAGGCATTGCGCATGGCGGACAGGACCTGGCCGGCGTAGTCGCCTTCCTCGCGTGAAGCGAAGCGGTCAAACACCGCGGCGCTGATCACGTGCAGGGGGACGCCGGCGCGGATCGCGGTTTCCACCGTCCAGCGGCCCTCACCGGAGTCGGCCACGCGGGTGTCGTGGCCCTCGAGGCCCGGATTGCCGCGAAGTGACTGCGCCGTCAGGTCGAGCAGCCACGACCCGATCACGCTGCCCCGGCGCCACAGTTCGGCAATTCGATCGACTTCCAGGTCGTACTGAAAATGCTCCGGGTGGTCCAGGGGCGCGGTCTCGGCGTTCTTCTCACGACCCTGGTGCCCGATGTCGGCATGACGCAGCAGGTTGAAGCCTTCGGCGTACGCCGCCATCACGCCGTACTCGATGCCGTTGTGCACCATCTTGACGAAATGACCGGCACCGGGCGGGCCGCAGTGCAACCAGCCCCGCTCCTCCGGGGTGCTGTCACCTTCGCGGCCCGGCGTTCGCGGCGCTGCCGCCACACCGGGGGCCAGCGCCTCCAATGCGGGGGAGAGCCGGCCGATGGCGTCGGCTGTGCCCCCGGCCATCAGGCAATAGCCCCGTTGCGCACCCCAGACGCCGCCGGATACGCCGCAGTCCACGTAGTCGATTCCGCGACCGGTGAGTGACGCGGCCCGCCGAATGTCGTCGTGGTAGTGCGAGTTGCCGCCGTCCACCAGCAGGTCGCCGGACGCCAGCAGCGGCGCCAGTTCATCGATCACGCCATCGACCAGGGCCGCGGGCACCATCAGCCACAGGGCACGTGGCGGCTCCAGCGCCTCCACCAGTGCCGCCGGGCTGCGCGCACCCGTCGCGCCGGCCGACTCCAGCGAGGCGACCGCCTCGTGATCGATGTCGTAGGCGACCACGTCGTGGCCAGCGTCCATCAGGCGGCCGGCCATGCTGGCGCCCATGCGCCCCAGGCCAATCATTCCCAATTGCATCGTTCTTCCTCCTCGATCGCGTCAATCCAACCGCATGCCACGGTCCACCAGCATGCGTCATGTCGAACCCGGGTCCAAGGCCGGGCGTTCGAGTTCACACACCAGGAATGGCCCGATCGGCGAGCACCCGGCCATGTCGGCGGTATGGCGCGGGTCGACCGGCTGGCGTGGCTGTGTCGACCAGAACACAAGGTGGGTGACGCCGAAATGCGTCGACAACTCAAGCAGTCGATGGACTCGTGCGTCGCCCAGGCGCCGGCGTTTCAGCAAGGCGTGGATCTCGTCCAGCCTCGCTTCCTCGGGTGTGCCGTCCAGCCCTGGGACCAGGCTGTAGTAGTAGTGGCGCAGCAGCAACTGTCGCGGCGCTTCAGGAAAGTAATTCACCTGCCTGGCCACATCTTCGGGCGCCAGCACCAACGGTGGCGTACCCGGTTGCGTGGCGCGCATCTCGGCGAAGTAACGGGCCAGGGGCTCAGCCCAGGCTTCGACCTTGCGCAGGTGCAGGTGTTCGCCCTCCGCGAGCCTCGACAGGTCTTTCGCGGCACGGGACAAGGGCAAGGTGGCAAGTATCACGGCGGCCAGCGTGGTGGTGAATGCCAGCCGCCAGCGGGGGTCGCGAATGCGCGCGCGGACGTCGGCCGATTCCTCGAAGGCCATGGCCGCCGCGGCGGTCAGCAGGACGCCCACCGGGAACATCCAATAGTATCTCCAGTACAGGTAGGGCAGGCCCACCAGGTCCTCGAGCCAGGCGGGCAGCCAGGGGTTGAGCCCCAGCACCAGCATGACCAGGCCGAACCGCGCCAGGACGTTCTGCCCCCGGTACAGGCCCAGCAGGCATACGGCGAATGCCGCGGCGTGATACAACCCCATGCGAATCCGGCCGGACAGTGCCCAGCCGAACTGCTCCAGCACCGTGACCGTGCGCCGCGGGAGGTCGGGATCCAGCATGTCAACGCTGTCCGACCGCACATGGAACGCCAGCACCACCACCAGGCTGGGCAGGGTCGCCAGGCCGAGCCAGGCCAGGGTCCGCCCCAGGGCAGCGAACTGCCAGGGCGTGAAGGCCAGCAGGGCCATGCCGGCGACCATGGGACCCATGTAGAGGCCATTCACCGAGGCGCCCGCGGTGGCGACCAGGCACAGGGACAGCAGTGCTGCCGACCGGGCGTTCCGGGCGCTGGCGTGCAGCAGGCTGGCGGAGATCAGCAATGGAAATCCCACCAGCATCATGGCCGCCTTGCCCTGGTACAGGCGCAGGCGCAGAAAACTGCCCGCCAGGGCGTCGCTGTAGACCACCTGAAGAATGAGAACGAGGGCGATCAGCAGCCCGGCAGCGGCCCAGCGCAGGCCGCACAGCCTGCTGAACAGGGTCCAGCTGGCCGGTACCAGCAGCGCCAGGCCGGCAGGCAGCAGCGCGTGGTAGACCAGCAACAGGTCCAGGCCTGTCAGCCGGCTGACATAGCCGGCCAGGGCGTCCCAGGACTGTCCGAGGTTGAGGGCGTACACGGGATTGGGGCGTGTCGCGACCTGGAACAGCGTGTCGGTGGCGAACAGTGAAAGATCCGCTTCGACCAGGAAAGCGGCCGCGGCATCGAGAAAGTGCGTGTCGTCTCCGTTGCTGACCGCGACCAGGCCGTGCAAGCCCCAGATCAGGGTGGCCGCGAGCGCCAGTATCGGCCAGTTGGCCGAGGTCGCAGGCACGGGCCGGCCAGGTCCGTCGCCAACCTGGCCGATGTCACCGAGGACCGGCACCAGGGCGCACAGTGTCATGGCCCAGAGTAGCCACTGGGGTCCACCGCCCAACCAGGCGACGATGGCCAGGAGAAAGCACACGGCGCAACCCACGTAGCAGGGCAGGCAGGGTGGAATCACGCCCGTAACCCCGGGTCCGGAGGCCGGGAGCGCGTCCAGGGTTCGCCGCGACAGCGCGGCCGCCAGGATTCCACACAGCAGGGTCGTCAGAAGGATGGCTGGAGACGCCGCAACCAGTGTATTCGGCGTCCAGCCCAACGCCATGGCAACCCAGACCCACAGCGTCCAGCCTGCGTAGGCGCCCGCTGTACCGAAACAGACGGACAGCAGTTTCTTCACGGCGATCGCCGAAAGCGGGACCGGGGCTTCAGCCGGCCTCGTCCAGGCCTTGCGTCAGCGCGTCGGATGTCGTGTCGCGTCCGGTCGGGGCGCCGTGGTTTACCTCCGCCTCCGCCGTGGTGACCGTGTCACAACGGCCGAGGCTGATGCCGGGCGGATTGGTGGAAAAGGTGAACGGCGCGACGCGGCTCAGTGCGCGCATACCGAGAATGGGTCGGGTGCCCGTGCCGAACACCGCCACTTCCACATCGCGCAGGTGACAGCTTCCAAGGCGAATTTCGGGAACCCGGTAAACGGGCACCACGCGTCGCGAGCCGTCCGCCATGATGCCCTCGAGCTTTTTGACGAACTCGGCGTTTCCCGCTCGCTGCAGCGCTTCGAGCATGCCGGTGTCGATGGCTGTGTAGCCCGAACCGGTATCGACGAGGAATTTTACGGCGCCGAAGCCATGCACACTGGCCTCGACGTAGAATGTTCCGGCGGCGATGCCGTGCATGGGAACGTGGATATCGTCCGCCAGCGCCGAGCCCGAGGCCAGGGCGCACAGGATCGCCATCCGTCTGAGCCATCGTTTCGTCGAGCGGTGCGTCGTCTGTGCCATCGCGTTTTGTGGCCCCCTGGCGGCCCCCGGTCCCCTGAGTCCACCAAGGTAGCGGATTGCCCCCAACCTGCCAAGCGCCGGGGCCGCGTGCGCCGACTTGCAGCGGCGCCTGGAGGCGACGGGTTTTGATCATGCAAGACGACGAACGGCCGGCGCAAAGGCCGGCCGTTCGAATGGGCAGCGAGTCTCACCGCCCGGAGCCTTTCCAGCTCTGGTGACTCGGGCCAATCAGCGATCAGCCCGTGGGACGGTCAGTAGTCCTCGGGATCTTCCATCCCGTGATCTTTCTCCGATGGCGTTACGGGCTCGAAGCGCGCAAATTCCGCCTGGTCCAGAGATCCGTCCTGGTTGGTGTCGAGTTCAGACCATTTCTCGGTCAGCGTCTCGCTTACCAGGCGATCGTCGGCACTCTGGATTTCGGTTTTGCTCACGGCGCCGTCATTGTTGGCGTCGAGCTGGTAGAAGGACGGCGTCTTCAGTTCTGCCGCCATCGTGTCCTTGTGCTTGTCGCCGCCGGCGAAAACAGCGCCGCTCAGGGCGGTCGCGGCAACAGCGATAGCGATGTGATTCAAGGTGCGTTTCATGACAGTTCCTCCTGTTGGCTGTCGTTCATAGGACCCCCGACCGGCGCGAGGCCTGTTGTCGGCGGGTGCAGGAAGTAAGGTCCAAGGTTCGTGCCAGTTCCCCGAGGACCCCGTGCCGGATGCCCGGTAGATGTCGCTGCCAGGGCGTTCTCCGCGGTTCTGGAGAAACTCCGGGACGGGAAGTCAGAGGCCAGGTGTCGAGACCCGGTGGCCATGAACAGGCAATTCCTACCGGACGCCATGCAAACTTTTCAAACCGGATCGGGCGGAACGAAAGTCAGGTGCTTCTGACCGGATTGACCAGGGTGCCGATGCCGTCGATGGTGATTTCCACCTGGTCGCCGTCCGTCAGCGCCACCTCGTCTTCCGGCACGATCCCCGTGCCGGTCATCAGGAGACTGCCCGCGGGATGGGTGTTGTCACGGTACAGGAATTCCACCAGCTCCTCCGGGGTGCGCTTCATGTTGCCGAGTCGGGTCTCACCACGGAACAGGGTTTGGCCGTGCCGTTGGATCCGCAGGTGAATCGCGGTGTCCGGGCCGGGCAGATCGGGTGCGATGCGCAGGCCCGGCCCCAGCGCCGCGCAGCGATCGAAGGTCTTGGCCTGCGGAAGGTAGAGCGGGTTTTCCCCTTCGAGATCACGGCAGCTCAGGTCGTTGCCGATCGTGCAGCCGAGGATGACTCCGCCGCGGGTCACGCTCAGCACCAGTTCAGGCTCGGGCACCATCCAGCGTGAATCACTGCGCAGGTGCAGGCCCTGGCCGGGGCCCACCACGCGGTGGGGCGTGGCCTTCAGGAACAGTTCCGGCCGGTCGGCATCGTAGACGCGGTCGTAGAAATTGCCGCCGCCGGCCTCGGCGGATTCCTCCATGCGCGCCTCGCGGCTGCGGCGGTACGTGACGCCGGCCGCCCACAACTCCTGTCGATGCAACGGGGCGAGTAACGTCACCGATGCCAGGTCGATCGACGACTCCGGGGCGGCGTCCCTGACACGCGCACGCAGGTGCCGAAACAGGTCGTCGTCATTGACCAGGGTGTCCCAGTCCGAGTCCAGGCGCCACAGCGCGTCGTCATGGCCGAGCAACGGGCCTTCGGGTGTGCGGTACAACATCAACGCCATGGCGTTCGCTCCGGCTGCGTGTCATCACGTACACTGCGGGAGCCCCGGTAACGTGGTCAAGCCCACTGGCGTGTTCGACGACGATCCCGACATCTATCACGTGCAAACCTCCGCACCCGGTCCGGACGGCGCCCTGCCGTTCACCGACGCCATGCTGCGTGAAAAGCCCAGTGGCGACCTCTTCGGCTGGACACAGGATGCCGCCATGGGCTGGAATCCCGCGCAACTGGGGAGGGACGAGTACCTGATTCTCAGCACCCAGGGTGGGCTGCGCGCCCCGGACGGGAGCCCGGTCGCGCTGGGCTACCACACGGGACATTGGGAAATTGGGCTGCTGGTGGAGGCGGCGGCGCACGCATTGCGCCGCCTGGGCGGTATCCCCTTCGCCGGGTATTGTTCCGACCCTTGTGATGGACGCACCCAGGGCACCGCCGGCATGTACGACAGCCTGCCCTGGCGCAATGACGCCGCGACGGTCCTGCGTCGCCTGATTCGATCGCTGCCCACGCGGCGCGCGGTGCTGGGTATTGCCACCTGCGACAAGGGCCATCCAGCCATGATGATGGCGCTGGCCGCGCAACGGGAACTTCCCGTGGTGCTGGTGCCGGGCGGCGTCACCCTGCCGCCCGCCAGGGGCGAGGACGCGGGCACCATCCAGACCATTGGAGCCCGTTACGCGCACGGCATGATCGGCCTGCAGGAGGCGGCCGACCTGGGCTGCCGGGCGTGCGCCACACCCGGCGGAGGTTGCCAGTTCCTGGGCACCGCCGCGACCGCCCAGGTCGTCGGTGAAGCGCTGGGTCTTTCCCTGCCACATTCGGCGCTGGCGCCTTCCGGCCAGCCCATCTGGACCGCCCTGGCGAGACAGTCAGCGCGCGCCTTGCATCACCAGGCCAAGCGGGGACTCACGGCAAGGAACATCCTGACCCAGGGCGCCGTGCGCAACGCGATGACCGTGCACGCGGCCTTCGGCGGGTCGACCAATCTGTTGCTTCACCTTCCGGCGGTGGCGCACGCGGCGGGACTCCCGCGTCCCGGCGTGGAGGACTGGATTGCGGTGAATCGCGCAACGCCCAGGCTGGTCAGCGTGCTGCCCAACGGGCCGGTTCACCACCCCACGGTGCGGGTGTTCCTGGCCGGCGGCGTGCCGGAGGTGATGCTGCACCTGCGCGACCTGGGGCTGCTGGACACCTCGGTGCTGACCGCCACCGGGGAAGCGCTGGACCGGGTGCTCGACGACTGGGCCGGGTCCACGCGCCGTCGCGCCCTGCGTGAGCGCCTGGTCGAAGCCGACGGGGTCGACCCGGATCGCGTCATCCTGTCGCCCGAACAGGCCCGTGAGGCAGGACTGAGCGGCACACTCGCCTTTCCCACCGGCAACCTGGCGCCCGATGGCTCGGTGGTCAAGGCCACCTCGATCGAGCCGTCCCGCCTCGTGGGTGGACGCTTCGAGCATGCAGGCCCGGTGCGCCTGTTCACCGACGAACGCTCGGCCATGGCGGCGCTCAAGTCCACCAGCGAGCACCGTGTCCAGGCGGGCGACGTACTTGTTCTGGCCGGTTGCGGCCCCATGGGCACCGGCATGGAGGAAACCTACCAATTGACCTCTGCGCTCAAACATCTGCCATGGGGGAAGGACGTCACGCTGCTCACCGATGCCCGCTTTTCAGGCGTGTCCACCGGCGCCTGTATCGGCCACGTCGGGCCGGAAGCGCTGGCCGGGGGACCGTTGGGACGCCTGCGTGACGGAGATCGGGTCCGTGTGATGCTGGATCTTGCCGCGATGACCGGCTCGGTGGACCTGGTCGGTGACGCCGGTCGGACGCACGGTCAGTCCTGGGGCGACCGCGTGCTCGCGGAGCGAGCGCCGCATCCGGACCTGGCGCCGGCCGATGACCTGCCGGCCGATACCCGGTTGTGGGCGGCATTGCAGGCGGTCAGCGGCGGTACCTGGGGTGGCTGCGTCCACGATGCCGACGCGGTCCTTGCACAACTGGACAAAGACTGATTCGTAACGCTACGGAGGCTGCCTGCTATGCTCAGGGCAATCCCAAAGATCTCCGGAGTCGTTCATGATGCGTTCCCTGGCGATGTTCCTGGCCGGCCTGTTGGTACTGGGCGGTTGCGCCGAACCCCTGACCGAAGCGCAGCGGCCCTACGCCGGGTTGTGGAAAAGTGAAAAAACCACATTGCTCATCACGCCCACGGGACGGCTCGAATACGAAACCGCGCGGGACAACGCCAGCATGAGCGTGTCCGGCCCCATCCAGCATCTGTCGGCGGAGCGCATCGAGGCCGGCATCCTGTTCATCACCGCTGAGTTCGTGCTGGACGGGCCGCCGGTACAGCGCGACGGCGCCTGGGTGCTGGTGGTGGACGGCGAGCCCCTGTATCGCGCCGACCAGACCGGCCGATTGGCGGCGGCCAGCCAGGTGCCGTCGCTGAACGAACTGCGTCCGCTGGTGGCGGACAACCTCGATGCATTGGGTCAGGCCATCGTCTCGCGGGACTTCTCCGCGTTCATGGCGCGCTCGTCCATGGCCCTGCAGAGCCAGTACTCGGCCGAGGAGATGATGCAGAGTTTCGCGAGCTTCGCCGACCAGAACATCGACCTGCGGCAGTACATGGTCGGCGATTTCGTGCTCACGGCGGAGCCCTTCATCGATGAGAATGGGGCCCTTCGCGTGCAGGGCGTGTACGACGAGGGGCCCGGTGTGCTCACGTTTCAACTGGGCTACCTGTACGCGCCGCCGGCATGGAAACCGGTCGGGGTCAACGTCAACGTCGAACCGCACGCTGCGCCCGCACCCTCGGGCTGAGGCTGCCCTCAGCGCAGCAGGAAGACCAGCGGTCCCAGGGCGATTGCGAGCCGTATCACGCAGCTGACCCAGGGAATCGGTTTCCCCCTTCGCCGCCCGAGCAGGGCCCAGGCTACCGAGGCCAGCAGGGGGCTGCCCACCAGCGCCAGGCTGAGTGACCAGCCGGGTTGATCCGCGCCGCGCAGTATGACGCCGTAGGCGAGAAAGGCCGCCGTCGACATGACCATCATGGGCAGGCAGCCGCCTTTGCCGAAGTCGATCATGCGATCTTTCGCCTCCGCCTCCAGGGTCTCGTGGTCGAGTTCGAGGGGGGTATCGTCGATGGCCTGTGAAGGGCCGATCGGCAGTTCCGTCACCGGCGCCAGCATCTGGCCGAGCTGTCCGCGCAGGTTCTCGGCCTGCTCGAACAGGTCGGCGGCCTTGCGCAGGGGTGGCTCGAAGGTGTTCTTCGCCCCCTGCAGCAGGATCACCAGTCGATGGCCTTCGAAGGCCGCGATCACCTGGTCAGCGTCCAGCCGGACCGCCATGCGGGCCAGGATCGCGGGTAGTGAATCGGGCAGCGGCTGGGCGTCGGCCGCGTCGCCGGCGACCCAGGCCTCGAAGTTGTCGTGCCCGGCATCGATGGCGGTCCAGCCAAGCTGCTCGGCGCGCCGGGCCAGATGACGGTTCTTCACGGCCACCAGGGTCAGCGTGTCGACCGGCTCGGGCAGGGTGTACTCGGCCAGCAGGCCCTTGAACAGGCGGTTGCGTGAACTGCCGCTGCCGCTTGTGTTGCTGCCCGTGCCGGCGCCGACACGGCGCTCGACCAGTTCGATCTCCGCAAACCATACCGGCACCCCGCGAAAGCGCCCGGTCACCGTGTCGCCGACCTGTATCTCGTCCCAGCCCGGCAGAATCTGCCAGTCGGCGATGTGGTCCAGGGACACATCGTCCTCACCGTCGGAGCGAAAACGGAACGGGCCGAACCAGGCGACCAGCAGCGGCGTGACCCGCGCCTTGGTGATGTCGGCGTGGTCCAGGGCCGGGTATGCCACCCAGACGCCCAGCACCAGCAGCAATGCAAGCATGAAGCCGAACGACAGCCAGGAAGAAAACTCGCTGTAGGGTTCGAACAGGGTGAACAGTCCGGCGGCCAGCACCAGCAACAGCGCCAGGGAAATGGCCAGACGTTGCAGCAGCGTGCGCCACGCCTCGCTGCGGCCGGCTTCCTGGTCGGCTTCCAGCGACGCCAGGTGGCGTGCGTGGTAGGCCTGGAATTCCGGGTTGTCCCTCAGTGGTTTGTCGGCGAATCGGTCCATCGTCAAGCCCCTTGCCGTCGGTCTGCGAGAATGAAGTTGAACGGCACCATGCGGAGACCGTTCGGCCTGTCACTACGATAGCAGCCGGGCAAGGCCGCGGCGGCGGCGTGGCTCACCCAGGCCGGGTCTGGGGCGCAACGCCGTCCCTGCGGCGAAACAGTCGATAGATCATGTGCCCCTGCAACAGGTCTATCAGCACGTGGGCCAGCATGGGCAGCCAGAGCGAACCGGTGAACACGTAGAAGCCGCCCAACACCAGTCCGACGCCGGCAACCCGCAACATGCCACCTGCGCCCTGGTACGCGTGCGCCAGACCGAATGCGATCGAGGCAACCACGACCACCAGCCAGGTCGGCATCCAGTGCGCGAGGTACCAGAAGACGAATCCCCGGTAGATCAGCTCCTCGCACACGCCCGCAGTCAGTGAGAGGGCCGAAAAGTGCCGGTAGTCCCGATGTGACTGGGGCAGAAAGTGTTGCAGGTCGCCCAGGGATTCGATCACGTGCTCGCGCTCTTCGGCCGGGGCGTCGACAAGCCGGCGCCCGGAAAGCCACAGGCCGAAGGCCAGTGCCGCCAGCAGCAACCAACCCCAGTTGAAGCCGAGGCCTGTCGGGGGGGCGAGACCGAGAGATTCGAGTGACCGGCCCTGCAACAGCCACCAGGCCATCAATACGATCACGGCGGACCACTCCAGCACATGGGTCTGGATGTAGAGGGCCGGGCGGTTTGGCGCCCGACCGGCGCGCACCCCGTCGAGGAAACGGCGCCAGGACCAGGCCCCGTACAACGGCTGGATAACGAACAGAATGAGGATCAGCACGTGGTCGACAAGGCGCATGGTCGGGGTTATCCTGAATGTTCACGGTGTTGTGAATAATAATATTCACATAATTGTGAATAATCAAGTTTGACGACGAATCACGAGGAAGAGACTGCAATCAGATGCTCGATACCCTGCGCATCAAGGACCTGGAACAGGTTCGCCTGCTGGCTGACCCGCTCAAGCTGAAACTGATCCAGGCATTTGCCGACGGACCGCGGACCACGGGGGACGTGGCGAAGGAACTCGGCGAAAACCTTACCCGGCTGTACCGTCACGTCGACGCGCTGCAGCAGGCCGGACTGATCGAAGTGGTGAAAGAGAAACGCAAGCGCGGTGCGGTGGAGCGCACTTTCCAGGCCGTGGCCAGACGCTTCGAAGTGGACCGGCGTCTGTTTGTCGGCGAGGAGGAACTTGGCGAGGCCGCGCGTGAGCTGGTGCGCGCCGGCGAGGAGGAACTGCTGGAAGCCCTGGGTCGTGAAGCGGCCGAATCGATGTTTCTCCGCCTGCGCATCCGCGCCACGCCGGAACGCCTGGCGCAGCTGCGCAGGGCGTTGGAGGGCTGGCTGGAAGACGCGCAATCCATGGACGAGCCGGAGGCCGGTGAGACCACCGAGGAGGCGGTGGCGCTGGTCTCGTTCTATCATGTGCGCGACTGAGTGAACAGGCAGGGTGACGATGGGACAGTGGATCAGGAACAACCTCGTGCTGGTCGCGGGAATCCTGCTGCCGGTGCTGCTGGTGGTGGGGTTCGGGTTGTTGCAGACCCTGCCGCGTGCGATTACGGTACCGCCGCAGCACGATTTCCTGGTGGTGGGCTATTCCTACCCGTCCGGTGACGCCGACCCGTCGGCCATTCAGTTCGATGTGCGTGATGGGCGATTGCGAGCCCGCTTACTGCCGCAGGGCGAGGCGCCCGACCGGCGGTACCGGCAACGGGCCCGACTCTATCGATACCGGGTCGGGGACGGCGTGTTCGACGAGATTCCCTTCGATCCTCCATCACTGGAGGACCCGCCCGACGAAGCCGTAACCTTTCCCATAACGGGTGTGCAGGCGCTGTCCCTGTCCGCCGACGCCCGCTCCCCGGACGGCTACGTGTTCGAGTATGCCGGGCACCGCAGCGGGGGGCTGTTGGGCGAAATGTTTGGCATGGGCCGTCGTGGCAGCCCCTGGGTGCTGCGACGTGACAGCGCCCGGCACGAATTGCCCCGTCCGCCCGCGGAGCCGTTTCATTACGGGAATGATGTCGAGTTCCTGGCTTGGGTGCTGACAGACCCGGTGATGCGGTGAGCCCTGTTTCCCCACCGGCCGGAATTCGCGAAGAGGCCTTGGCGGAAATTGTCCGCCTGGTGCGGGCCCACGGCCTGGGCGCGGACGAGATCAACCGGGCGCTCGAATCCGTGAACGCGGCGCACGCGCCCGCCCGGCAGGCCAGCTCGGTGTTGGCGCGGGTCCTGGCCTATCTCGGTGGCATCCTGGTGTTGGCGGGCCTTTCGCTGTTCATTGGCTTGCAGTGGGAAGCGTTCACGCCGGCCACCCGGGTGCTGGTGACGCTCGGCGCCGGTTTCGCCGTGTACCTGTTCGCCGTGGCGGCCACCACCGACCCGCGGTTCGAGCGCGTGGTGACTCCCCTGATGCTGGTCGCGGCCCTGCTGCAACCCGTTGGGATCCTGGTGCTGCTGGACGAGATCGCCGCCGGCGGTGAGCCGGAACACGGGCTGTTGTTCATGTGCGGCGTGATGTTCACTCAGCAGTTCCTGACCTTCCTGTCGAAGCGCCGAACCGTGCTGCTGTTCGTCTCCCTGTTCTTTGGGGCCGCGGGGTTCGGCACGGCCTGTGACCTGATGGGGGCGAAACCGGACATCATCATGCTGTCGCTCGGTGCCGGGCTGGTGCTAATGACCATGGCGCTGGAACGCACGCCCCATCGCGCGATCACGCCGTTCTGGTACCTGGCCGGCTCGGTGCTGTTCCTGTCCGGCGCGTTCTCGCTGCTGGAACGGACCCGCCTGGAGATCGTGTTCTTCGGCCTGGCGGCGGGCGTGATGTATCTGGGTGCAGTGCTGGGCAGCCGCGTGATGCTGTTCGTCAGCGTTCTGGCCCTGACCGGTTTCACCGGATACTACTTCCAGGACAGCCTGTCCAATGCGTTCGGCTTGATCATCCTGGGTTTTTTGTTGATCGGTCTGAGTGCGTTCGCCATGAGCCTGAACCGGCGGTTCCGTGCTGATGCCGCGGCCCTGGACGAACCTGCCGATGCGTCTTCCGAAGAGGCGTCGCCGTGAGCGCAGGACGGCTAGCCGGACTTGGCGGCGTCATCGCTTTCTCTGCCGCCTACCTTCTGGCGGCCACCGCCTGGGTGCTGTCTATCGGCAATTTCGAGTTTCTCGCCTACATCGCCATCATGGGGGTGCTGGCCGGCGTGGTGTGGTGGGTGCATCATCGAATCGACCTGCCCCATGGCCTGATCTGGTGCCTGAGCCTGTGGGGCGCGCTGCACATGGCCGGCGGGCTGGTGCCACTGACCGAGTCCTGGGACGTCGGCGGCAAGAGCCTGGTGCTGTACAACTGGCACATTGCCGGGCCATATTTCAAGTACGACCAGCTGGTGCACGCCTTTGGCTTCGGCACCACGACCTGGCTGTGCTGGCGCGGCCTGAAGTCGCTGGCCCCGGGGGTGGCCCCCGGGCTGGGTTCGCTGGCCTTGTGCGCCGCCGCCGGCATGGGCTTCGGCGCCCTGAACGAGGTGATCGAATTTCTGATCACGGTCCTGGTGCCGGAAAACAACGTGGGCGGTTACATCAACACCGCCATGGACCTGGTCTACAACTTGCTGGGTTCCGCACTTGCGGCACTGCTGATCGCCTGGCGCAACCGCGTTTGAAGCGGCGCGGGCGGCGGCCACCGCCGCCCAGCCTGCAGGGTCAGGTGTTGGAAGCCTCGAAAATGCTCGCGATGGAGGCGTCCAGGGTGTCGTTGAACGCGGGGTCGCTCTGCTGGGCGGACAGGCCTTCCGACAGGGCGCGGGAAAAACTGGCGATCATGCCGTTCTGGCGCGCCAGGCGCTCGTTGGCCTCTTCACGGCTGTATCCGCCGGACAGGGCGACCACCTTGAGCACGCGCGGGTGGGCGATGCAGTCCGCGTACAGGTTGTCCTGCTCAGGCAGGGTCAGCTTGAGCATGACCAGTTCGTTGTCGTTCAGCGCATCGAGTTGTTTGATCAGCTCCGCGTGCAGCAGCGACTCGGCCTCGGCCTTGTCAGGGCAGTGAATGTCCACTTCCGGCTCGATGATGGGCACCAGGCCCAGGGAAACGATTTGCCGGCCGATCTCGAACTGCTGTCCGACAATGGCCGCGATACCCGCAGGATTCGCTTCCTTGATCACCGAGCGCATCTTGGTGCCGAACACGCCGTTGAGCTTGGCTTTTTGCAGCAGCGGTTCGAGATTCGGGATCGGCTTCATCAGCTGGACACCGTTCTCGACATCCGCCAGGCCCTTGTCGACTTTGAGGATCGGCACGATGTTTTTCTCTTCCCACAGGAAGCGCGCGGTTGGCTTGCCTTCGATCTCGCGGTCCATGGTGTTTTCGAACAGGATGGCCGCGAGGATGCGGTCGCCGCCGAATGCCGGACTGGTGATGATGCGGGTGCGCATTTCGTGCACCCGGCGGAACATTTCTTCCTCGCCGTCGTATGCGTCCTCGGAGACGCCGTACAGGCGCAGCGCCTTGGGCGTGCTGCCACCGCTCTGGTCGAGCGCCGCGACAAAGCCGGGCCGGGTTTGCACTTTTTCGAGTTGATTCTCAAAGGAACTCATGAGGGTCTCCGTGGATGGTGTGAGCGATGTGAAGAGCGTGATTGTAGCGCATGGGACGGGTTCGGCCGGACGTTCAAAGCCACGGGTTCAGGTGCCGGGAACGGCCGGATCAGTCCCGGTCGGGTTCCAGCGTGAAATGGAACGCGGCGCCCCGGCCCGGCTCACCCTCAGCCCGGATTCGACCCTCGTGACGCTCAATAACGCGGGCGACGATGGTGAGGCCAAGACCGGTACCCTCGAACCGCTTGTCGTCGGTGAGCCGCTTGAAGGCGCCGAACAGCTGGTCCACTTCCGCCATGTCAAACCCGATGCCGTTGTCACGCACCGTGTACACGGTGACCCCCCGTTCCCGGGCATGATGAATTTCGACCCGTCGTTCCTGCTGATCGCGCGTGTACTTCAGGGCGTTGGCCAGCAGGTTGGTCACCAGGACACGCACCAGCAGTTCGTCGGCGGACACGCCCGGCAGGTCGTCATCCATGACCAGTTCCACGGGTGGATTGGGTTCGGCATCCTCCAGGGTTTCGAACACGTCCCGGACCAGTTCGCGCATGTCCAGTGGTTCGCGTTCGAAGGTCTCGTGGTTCAGGGCCGAAAGGCCCATGAGTCGGTCGAGAAACGCGGAGATGACCCCGATGTTGGGCAGAATACGATTGATCGCCTTGAGTCCGGCCTCCCCGGTCTGTCCACGTTGCAGCTGCGCCTTGATGAACTGGACATTCATCGAGATGGCGCCCAGTGGATTGCGCAGGTCGTGGGCCACCGAATCAGTGATGGTCTGCAGGTCCTGGGTGCGCATGCGCAGCGCTTCGGTCCGCTCGTCCACGATGGACTCCAGGTCCCGGTTCAGCCGGGCCAGTTCTTTCTCGGCGGTTTCGGCATTGTGCGCCCGGCGTCGGGCGCGGGCGCTCTCGAACGTCAGAAAACCCATCAGCACGGCGATCAGGAAGCCCAGCACCAGCACGGTGTCCGTGGCGCCGGAGGTCATGGCGTCCACCGCTTCCTGAGTCGGGCGATGCACCACGCGCCAGACGGCGCCGAGCGACAATTCGATATGGCCCACCTGGTCCCAGCGGGTCGGGTAATCTTCGCCGGCCTCGTCGCGCCGGTACAGGAGCTGGTCGCGCCAGTACACCTCGATCGAATAGCTGGGCGCCTCGTCCATGAGGATGTGTCCGATCATGCCGGCCGAATCGATCAGCGCCACCAGTCCATGGGTGTCACTGTCGCCTTCGTTGACGATGTAGACCTCGATGAACATACGTCCGTCGGGATACAGGAAGGGTCCCATCATTACGCTTTCTGTCTGTTCCGCCAGGCGGCTCAGCAGGGCGTCGTGCCGGGCCCACTCGAGGTCGTCCGGGCGGTAGTCGAAGCCCGGGTGGTCGCTCGAGCGAAGAAACCGGATATCGTTGCTCGATTGCTGGTAGAGCAGGAGTTCGATTCCCGCGAAATGGTCGAACTCGATGTAAGCATCAGACTGCCACTGATCGGGTGGGATCGTGCCGAAAGAATCCCAGAAATCCCGGACATTGATCAGCGCATCCAGCAGGGTCTCGGAACTTCGCGCCAGGTGACTGCGCGTGGAATACGACTCCAGGCTCGCTACCCGTTCTACCTGGTTGAATTCGTATTCCTGCAGACTTTGCCACAGCACCCAGGTGCCGAAAGCGACGACGGCGGTAACGGCGGCGGGTATGACGACTCGGGTCAGCAATCCACATTCCTGGATGGCGTGAAAGCGTCGATTATATTGATTCTGGCGCGACAGGAAACCACCGATGACAGCCGCTGATTGCGGTACCATGCGCGCAGGGCCCCGGGTGTGGGCGAAAACATCAGGAGCACCATTCGAACATCATGGCCAGCATACTCATCATTGATGACGAGGCGTCCTTCGCCGAGGGCATGGCGGATTACTTTGCCATGGAGGGCCACGAAGCCCAGGTCGCGGGTACCCTGGAACAGGCCCGCCAGCACCTGGAATCGGTGACCCCGGACCTGGTGTTGCTGGACCTGATGTTGCCTGACGGCAGCGGCCTCGAACTGTTCGACCGATTCCAGGAGCAGACACCGGGTCGCATCGTCATCATCACGGGGCACTCAGGGGTCAAGCAACTGATTGGCGGCCTGGCGGGTGAATCCGTGTCCTACATGAAAAAGCCCATCGAGCCGCGTGAGTTCGAGGGGCTGCTCAACAGCATCCAGGTCACGGCCTCCAAGGGCGGCAAGTCCGGTCCGGCCACCGAGCAGTTCGGCCTGCTGGTGGGCGAATCGCCGGCCATGCAGAAGGTCTACGAGCAGATACGCATGGTCGCGCCCACCGACAGCACGGTGTTTGTGCACGGCGAGAGCGGTACCGGCAAGGAACTGGTCGCCGAGATGATTCACCGGGAAAGCGGCCGGGAAGGGCGTTTCATCCCCGTCAACTGTGGCGGTCTGAACAAGGACCTGATTTCCAGCCAGTTGTTCGGCCACGAGAAGGGCAGTTTCACGGGCGCCGACGCTTCCCACGCCGGGTTCTTCGAGCAGGCGGACAAGGGGACCCTGTTTCTCGACGAAATCACCGAGATGCCGATGGAACAGCAGGCCCACCTGTTGCGCGTGCTGGAAACCGGCAAGGTGCTGCGCCTGGGCGCGCAGCGCGAAAAAACCGTCAACGCGCGCCTGGTGGCGGCCACCAATCGTGACCCGAAGCAGGCGGTCCGGGATGGCGCACTGCGCGAAGACCTGTATTTTCGGCTCAGCGTGTTCCCGATTTCCCTGCCCCCGTTGCGCCAGCGACAGGGCGACGTCCGCCTGCTGGCCGAATGGTTCCTGGCCCAGCTCAATGACACCCAGGACACCGAACGTTGCCTGGCGTCCGAGGCGCTACAGCGGCTGGAACGTCACACCTGGCCGGGTAACGTTCGGGAGCTCAAACACGTGATTCACCGGGCATGGATCATGGCAGAGAATGACGTGGTCAGTGTTCCGGAGAACATCGACGACAGCATTGACGCCCAGGTGGAAGGCATCAGTGTCGGGCGCTCCATCGCCGATGTGGAAAGGGACCTGATCCTGACCACCCTGGAACATTTCGACGGCAACAAGAAGGAAACCGCCGCCATGCTCGGGGTCAGTCTCAAGACCCTGTACAACCGGTTGAAGTCTTACGAGGAGCATCAGGGAAAGGCCTGAAGTCGGCCGGTATCAAAATAATGAAAAACAACGGTTTGTGTGGCATATTTGTTGCATCTATAAAGTGAGAGCACCCAAATCCAAGCAAACAGCCCACGAGGGTTGACATGACAGGCACATGAACAGTGAACGCGCCATCCCTTCGGACACCCGTGTCCTGATCGTTGAAGATGACGCCACAGCGCGCGAGACGCTGGCGGATTACCTGACCGATTGCGGTTACGCGGTGGAAGCCGCTGCGAGCGCCAGTGAGGCGCTGGGTATCGCGGAGCGGTTCCAGCCGGAGTTGCTGCTCAGCGACTGGGACCTGGGCGGAAGCCGCACCGGCATTGACGTCGCGCGTGAACTGCAGGCCGAACAGGGGGTCAAGGTGATCTTCATCTCCGGTAATCCCCTGCACCAGCTGCGCAATGCGACCCGGGATCTCGACGTGGTGCGTTACCTGCGCAAGCCGGTATCCCTGAATCGCCTGACACGACTGATCAGGGAATCCCGAGAGGCCCTGGTCAACGACGGGCACTGGGTCAGCTGAGGCGCGGCCGTGGGCCGTGTAGTTTTTACCGATCCTTGAACATTTCGCCCCTGTGAAGGGCGCGCATGACTGGTTCCCGCGCCTCCTCGCCGGGCAGCCCCAAAAACGCAGAACACCCGTCCACGACAACCCGACGTGGCGCAAACCAGTACCCCAGGACGTAAAAGAAAAGGAGCGCCGGTCAACCCGACGCTCCCTTCCTCTCCTCCGGCAATCCGTGCCGACTGGAGCTTTCAGCGCTGCGCGATTTCTCGCTGAGCGCTGGCGGGGAACGAACCGTCCTTGTCGGACACCACGATCTCGACCCGGCGATTTTCCTGGCGGCCTGCAACCGTGTCGTTGGTCGCGACCGGATAAGACTCGCCCAGGCCCACCGACTCCAGGCGCTGGGCTGCCACGCCGCGGCGGATCAGTGATTGCCGCACGGCATCAGCGCGCCGTTCGGACAGGGCCTGGTTGTAGCCGCTGTCGCCCTGGGCGTCAGTGTGCCCCTCGATCAGCAAGCGGCGATCCGGGTGGTCTTCGAGAAATCCGGCCAGGCGGTCCATGGTTTTACCCGCGCCTGGTTTAAGCGTGGAGCGGTCGGTATCGAACAGCACGTCACCCAGGGTCAGGACCAGGCCACGCGCGGTGGCCTCCGCTTCCAGGTCGGTCAGCTCATTCTCCATGGCGGACAACTCACTGCGCAGCGCACGATTCTCGGCCAGGGCGGCGGCGGCTTTCGCGTTGGCCCGATCGGCCTCCACCTGCGCCTGGCGCGCTTCACGCTCTTGCAGCCGCGCCTCGCGGGCGCGGGATTCAGCCAGCTCGAGGGCCCTGTCCACGTCCTGCTCACGGGCGGACAGCAGAATTTTGTTGCGCTCGGCTTCCGATCGCTCGATGTCGTCACGCACGACGCTTTCCTGGATGCGGTTTCGCGCTACCTCGGCATGGCGAAGCGCCAGGTAGGCGTCGTGCTCCACGGCCGCCAGCTCATCCCCCTCGTCCAGGTGGTGCTCGGCAAGGGTGAGGTATTCTCGCGCCTGGTCCAGCTCATCGGTGGCGACATGGCCGGACAGGGGATGGGCCTCGACGTCGTCGATGGTGATACGCGCTTCGTCGAGCATTTCCACCCGGGTCGGTGCGGTGCTGCAGGCAGTCGTGAGCAGACCCAGCACGATGGGGGTGGTCAACAGGGTCTTGCGGTACATGGAATCCTCCTTATCCGGCCGCGCTGCGTGCGATCTCGCGGCGCAGGACTCCGATGTTGTCGCGAATTTCATCCAGCGCCTCCTCGGCTTTCAGCCGATGGGTCTGGGCGGCGGCCAGTTCAGCGTCGGCCTCGGCCTTCTCGGCGGCCCTGAGGGCGGCGGTGTATTCGCCGGCGTCGGCCGCGCGTTGCGCCTGCGCCAGGTGATTCCGGGCACGTTCCAGCGCCACGCCGGCATACTCGGTGGCGCCGTTCTCGGCGGCGAACTCGACGCCGGTTTCCGCGCTGGCGAGTTGCCGTTCGGGACGGTCCGGCGCGGAAGCACAGCCGACGCTGCAGAGGGCGACGGCCGCGGTGGCGGCGATCATGGATGGGCGATTGATGTGTCTCATGGCGTACCCCGCGTCCTGGTGGTGGAACGGCCCCGACGCGCGGGGCCGTTCTCCTGCGTTCACTGGTTTACGAGCGAACTTCGATGTTGTTGATCACGTTGACCACGCCGGCGACCTGGCGAGCGGCATTGAACGCCGCGTCACGCTCGGCCTCGGTGTCCACGTGACCGCCCAGGCTGACCACGCCGCGGTCGGATTCCACGTCGATGGTCAGTGACTCGACCTGCGAATTCTCCGCGAGGGCCGCCTTGACCTTGGTGATCAAGACCTTGTCGTCCAGGTACTCGCCTGCGGTTCGGTCGCCGGGCTGGACTTCCAGGTTGTTGGCGACAGAGGCCACGCCGTCGATGTTGGAGACGATCTCTTCGGCGCGTTCGCGTTCCTCGTCGGAATCGACGAAACCATTGAGTTGCACCTCGTCGCGATCGACTTCGATGTCGATGTCGACGGCGCTGGTGAGCTCGTCCTGGGCCAGGGCAGCCTTGGCGCGCGCGGCGATGGTCATGTCATCGACCACCTGGCCTGCGGTGCGGTCTGCCTGGTTCTCGGCCGCGGTCTCGTCCAGGTCGCCGGCATACAGCGGCAGGGACAGTGAGGCGGCAAGCAGAGTACTGGTGATGATGGCAATGGGTTTGCGGTTCATGGTGTTCCTCCGGTGTTCTTTGCCGGTTCAGGATGACCGGCTTCAGCCCCTTAGATGCAATCACCGTGCCGAATCGACGTGAGCGTACGGGCCGCAAAGCCGCAAAACGTTGCGGGGCGGGCCGTGCGGGGGGGCAGGAAGGCTCGCACAGCAGCTCGCTCGGTGCGCCTTCGAGGGGCTGTGTGCCTCTGGTGCGGAATTTTCTCCCCGGCGAATGTAAAAAATGCTGAGCACCGGTCGGCGCCATGACGGTCGGGCTGAGGCAAGTTATCCTGAGACGGTGACGGAGGAGGAACGCGAGTCATGAACGACACGGTCGAACCCCTTCGCTGGGGGATTCTCAGCACGGCGCGAATCGGTCTCGAAAAGGTGATCCCGGCTCTGCAGGCCGGTGAGAACTGCCTGGTGCGGGCCATCGCCTCGCGGAATCTCGTGGCCGCTCAGGCGGCGGCGGTCCGCCTCGGCATCGAACGGGCTCACGGGTCCTACGAAGCGTTGCTGGCGGATGATTCGGTCGAGGCGGTTTACGTGCCGTTGCCCAATCACCTGCACGTGGACTGGTCGATTCGCGCCCTGGAGGCCGGCAAGCACGTGCTGTGCGAGAAGCCGCTGGGACTGGATGCCGACGATGCCGGTCGACTGCTCGCGGCGGCGCGGTCGCACCCGGACCTGAAGGTCATGGAGGCGTTTATGTACCGGTTTCATCCCCAGTGGCAGTTCGCCCGGGCGCTGGTGGCGCAGGGCGCCCTGGGCCGTTTGTGCGCGATTGAATCGCACTTTTCCTACTTCAATGACGATGCGGGCAACATACGCAACCAGCCGGCCCTGGGTGGCGGCGCCCTGATGGACATCGGCTGCTACAACCTGTCTTTGTCACGGTTCCTGTTCGACGCAGAGCCGATTCGCGTGATGGGCTGGCAGGAACGCGACCCGGTGCTGGGCGTGGACCGTCTCAGCGGCGGTATGCTCGAATTTCCCGGGGGACTGTCCACGTTCACTTGCGGAACCCAACAGGCGCCTTACCAACGGGTCAACGTCTTCGGCACCGGGGGGCGGCTGGACATCGAAATTCCGTTCAATGCACCCCCGGATCGCTCCACCCGCGTGTGGTTGCACCAGGGGGATGACAGCAAATCCCGGTGCTTCGACGCCTGCGACCAGTACACCCTGCAGGGCGAGGCCTTCGCGAGCGCGGTGCGGAACGACGCGCCCGTGCCCACGCCACTGGCGGATGCGCTGGACAACATGCGCGTGCTGGACGCCGTGGTGCTTAGCGCCGCGAAAGGTCGCTGGGTCGAGATGCGTACGGACGGCTGAGCCGGGCGGTCGGCTGCCTTCCTGAGCCTGCGCCGGGCCGACGGCCGGGGCTGTCCTATACTCGTTAGACATTCATTCACGGGCCACCGGGCCCGCAGGCCACGTGCCCATGGCGCTCGTCGAGCATCCCTATCATCCGATCGTCTACGTGCGCGGTTACGCCATGACCCAGGGCGAAATCGACGACACGGTGGCCACGCCTTACATGGGTTTCAACCTGGGCGCCACCAAGATACGGCAGGACTGGCGCGGCCAGGTGCGCCGTCACGTGTTCGAGTCCGCCCTGGTGCGCCTCATGAAAGACCACGGCTACCAGGACAACTACGGCGCCGGAACGGAGCGCTCCGGCCCGATTTCCGCGCGCAGCGTGATCATCTATCGCTATTATGAGCCCGCCGACAGCGACCTGGGCGAAGGCGATACGCCCACGATTCCGCAGGCGGCTCAAGGCTTGCACAAACTGCTGCTTGGCTTGCGTGAGCAGGTCTGTGGTGACGACATCCAGGCCCGGGCGGCCTTCCGCGTGTACCTGGTGGCCCATTCCATGGGCGGCCTGGTGTGCCGCTGTTTTCTGCAGAATCCCAATGTCGGCAGCTCCGAAAGCAAGGCCCTGGTGGACAAGGTCTACACCTATGCCACGCCGCACAACGGGATCGAAATGGCCGGGATCAATGTGCCCACCTTTCTCAAGTTGTGGGATATCGATAACTTCAACCGTGAGAACATCGCCGGCTTCCTGGGCCTGCCGGGCAACCCGGAGCGGGTCGACTCACTGAACGGCACGTTCGATCCCGACCGCTTTTTCTGCCTGGTCGGGACCAACCCGAAGGATTACGAAGTGGCGCGCGGACTGTCGTCGAAGCTGGCCGGCGAGATGAGCGATGGCCTGGTACGCATCGAGAACGCCACGGTCCGCGGCGCGCCGCGCGCCTTCGCGTACCGCTCGCACAGCGGCGCCTACGGCATCGTCAACTCCGAAGAGGGTTACCAGAACCTGGGCCGGTTCCTGTTCGGCGACCTGCGGGTCGACGGCGTGCTGGAGGTGGAGGCCCTGCCCCTGCCGCCGACGGTGCAGGCGGCGGTGGACGAGGGCAAAACGGTGAAGGCCTCGTATTACTTCGAGGCCACCGTGGCGCCGCGTGGCGCGCTGCAATACAAGCTGACCGAGCGACGCAAGGAAACGCATTCGGCCATTCTGCGTCGATTCGACGAGCTGTTCGCGCCCGACTCCGGCGAGGAACTGGACAACCCGCGCTCGCCCTACCTGTTCTCCCTGTTCCTGGACACGCGCAAAATCACCCGTGGCCGCACGGTGGTGTTCAGCGCGGAACTGGCCGTGTCCACGACCGACTACACCATCGACGGCCGATTGTTCCTGGACACCCACATTCCTGGCGAGTACCTGTTTCGCGATACCGTCACGGTACGCGCGACGCAGGATGGCGACCAGTGGAACGTGCGCTACGTGCTCACCGATGCGCGCTGGGGCGAGAACCGGGGCAGGGACGTGGCGCAGGATGACCGGGGCGGGTTCATTCCCCTGTCGTCGCCCAAGGGGTTCAGGGCCAAACTGCGCCTGAACTATCGCCCCTGGGCCTGAGCGCCGTCAGACGCCGGACAGGGCGGCAGCAACGATGTCTTTCGCTTCGGCCTGGATCCGGCGAAGGTGTTCCTCGCCGAGGAAGCTCTCGGCGTAGATCTTGTAGACGTCCTCGGTGCCCGACGGGCGGGCGGCGAACCAGCCGTTCTCGGTGGCCACCTTCAGGCCGCCGATGGGGGCGTCGTTGCCCGGGGCCCGCGTCAGGCGCGCCGTAATGGGCTCGCCGGCCAGTTCCCGGGCCGTGACCTGTTCGGGTGAAAGGCCGGCCAGAACGGCCTTTTCCTCGCGGCTGGCCGGCGCGTCGATGCGCTCGTACACGGGGGCGCCGAATCGCGCCTCCAGGTCGCGGTAGTGTTCTCCGGGATCGCGGCCGCTTTTCGCGGTGATCTCGGCGGCCAGCAGGTCCAGGATGATGCCGTCCTTGTCCGTGGACCAGGCGCTGCCGTCCCTGCGCAGGAAGGAGGCGCCCGCGCTTTCCTCGCCGCCAAATCCGAAGCGGCCATCCAGCAGGCCGTCCACGAACCACTTGAAGCCCACCGGCACTTCGCACAGGCGGCGGCCCAGTTCACCGGCCAGGCGGTCGATCATGCCGCTGCTGACCAGGGTCTTGCCGATCGCTGCGTCCGCGGGCCAGTCGGGGCGGTGGGAGAACAACCACTGGATGGCCACGGCCAGGTAGTGATTGGGATTCATCAGGCCCGAACTTGGGGTCACGATGCCGTGCCGGTCGAAGTCCGTGTCGTTGCCGAAGGCAATGTCGTAATGGTCCTTCAGTCCGATCAGGCCGGCCATGGCCCAGGGTGACGAGCAATCCATGCGGATCCTGCCGTCGCGGTCGACGTGCATGAAGCGGAATGAAGGATCGACCGCGTCGTTGACCACCTCCAGCGACAGCCCGTAGCGCTCGGCGATGGGCGCCCAGTAGTCGATGCCGGACCCGCCCATGGGGTCGGCGCCGATACGGATGCCCGATGCGCGGATGGCCTCCATGTCCAGGACCTGGTCGAGTTCGCTGACATAGGGCGTGACATAGTCGCGGCGATGCAGATTGTCGGCGCGCAGCGCGCGCGTCCAGGGCACGCGGCGGATCGCCTCCGGCCGGTCCAGCAATTCATTGGCGCGCTGTTGCACGCGGTTCGTAATGGACGTATCCGCCGGTCCGCCGCTGGGGGGGTTGTACTTGAAGCCGCCATCGGTCGGCGGGTTGTGCGAGGGCGTGATCACGATGCCGTCGGCCCGTGCTGCCGAGCGGTCCCGGTTGTGGCCGAGGATCGCATGGGAGATCACCGGCGTCGGCGTGTAGCCCAGCCCTTCGTCGATCACCACGTGGACGTCGTTGGCCACCAGCACCTCGACCGCGCTGACCAGGGCGGGTTCGGACAGGGCGTGGGTGTCCATGCCCAGGAACAGCGGCCCGTCGATGCCTTCGGCCGACCGGTGTTCCGCCACGGCCTGGCTGACCGCGAGGATGTGGGCTTCATTGAAACTGTGTGTCGAGGCACTGCCCCGGTGGCCGGAGGTGCCGAAGCTGACCTGCTGTTCGGGCGCCGCGGGATCGGGCGCCAGGCTGTAGTAGTCCGAGACCAGTCGCGGAATATTGGTGAGCAGCGACTGCGGCGCCGGCTGGCCGGCCAGGGGATGCGTAGCCATCGGGTCAGACGTCCTCCGACAGGGCGCGGTCGATCAGCATTTCCAGGTGCGCGACGTGGGCCAGGGTGGCGCGGTTGGCGCGCCGCTTGTCTCCGACCAGGTCGTCGATCTGCTGCAACTCGTATACCGCCGAGGATACGGCCTGGGTATGGAACCCGTTCTCGCCGCCGCGTGCCATACCCGCCAGGCGCCGGACGTACTCCACCTGCAACTGCTGGCGCCAGCTGTTCACGCTGCCACGGGCGTCGGCCTCGAAGACGGCCGCGGTCAGCCCTTCCATCATCTCGGCCACGGAATAGCCGTTGCCATAGGCGCCGCTGTCGGTCAGCCGTTTGAGCACCACCGGGTGCAGCAGGTGATCGAGGACGCCTTTCTGGATGTTCAGCACGGCATCGTGGATTTTCGGGTCCTCGGTCTGACCGAAGTGGTTGAAGCCGCGCCGGCGCGGCGCGCTGTGTCGCAGCAGGTCCGGGGGCAGGGCGATGGCCTCCGGCGCGAACACCTGTTCGGCCAGGACGTCCATCGCCTGTTCCTGCCGCTCGCGCGGTACGGGTCGGAAGGGGTCTTGCGCGCCCGGCTGGCCGACCACGGCCCGGTCAACGTACACCCCGCCGACGTAGCGCGACGTCACGGCCGCGGCACGGCCCCACAGGGCCAGCATCACGCTGACCGCTTCCACCGTCTCCTGGTACGACTTGCCCTGCGCCGGGTAACGCTCCGGCAGTCGTGACAGGGCCTCGTGCAGGATGTCCATCTGCCGCGACGCGTACAGGACGCCGTCGTTGCTCATGTCGTAGATATTGACCCGCGGGTCGATGCCCGCGCCGGGAGAGCGCATGTCATCGGCGTCGTTGCCGAAGGCCAGGGCCGGGTCGGTGGAGCGCCGCAGGATGGCCTCCAGGCGCTCGGCCTCGGCGTCCGCGTCGTCCAGCCCTTCTGAATAGCCGTACTCGATGAACCAGTCGTCGTAGGGGCCGGGGGCCACGCTGTAGAACAGGGTCTGGCGTTCACGGGTGGGCGCGAAGTTCACCGCCGGGTAGTCCATCACCGAGCCGGCGATCAGGCCGGTGTCCATCACCGCGGCGTCCCAGGCTTCATCGGGGCTGAGCAACTGGGTGGCCTTCATGTTGTGGTTCATGCCCAGGGTATGGCCCATCTCGTGGAGAATCAGGTAGTGCATGGTGTCGTGGGTCAGGCGCTGGTCCAGTGCGTCATCCAGGCCATACAGGCTGTCGGCCGCTGCGCGGGCGAACAGGGCATTGGCCTGCAGCCCGGCGCCCAGGGCGCAGTAGTGAGTGCCGAGGGCCGGTTCGAAGTCGTGGCCCAGCAAACGCGCCGAGCCGACGGTCGGGTCCTGCAGCTTGCCCCGTGCCCGCAGGAAGCGGCTCATGAAGGAGTACTCCAGCATGATATCCGCGCCGATGATCTGCCCGGTGCGCGGGTTGGTGAACGCGGGTCCATAGCCGCCGAAAGGGGGGTTGGGCGACGAGGTCCAGCGCAGCACGTTGTAGCGAATGTCACCGGCGTCCCAGTCCGCGTCGTCCGGCTGGATTCTGACCTCCACGGCATTGCTGAAACCGATCTTCTCGAACGCGCTGTTCCAGCCCAGGGCGGCGTCCATGATGAGGTCCCGCCATTCCAGCGGGGTGGTGTTTTCGATCCACCAGGTAATGGGCTCCACCGGGTCGCTCATCGCGGCACCGGGATTCTGTTTGACCAGGTGCCAGCGGCTGACGTGGTCACGGTAGGGCGCGGCGGCGTTGGACGTCAGGTCGGTGACCTGTCCACTGAAGAACCCGATGCGCGGGTCATCCCTGCGCGGCCGGAAGTCGTTCTCCGGCACCTCGATAAGGCTGTGCATCATGCGGATGCCGACGTTGCGGGCATCGGTCACGGCGGCGCTGCCACCGACCAGTGGCTGCGGGTTGTTGAACACGTACTCGACCTCGATGTCCGTGTTTTTCGGATAGCTGCGCAGGTGCAGGATGCGGGTTTTGTCGTTGTCGAGTTTTCCCAGGCTGAAAGCCGTCTTTGGATCGGCGTCCGGGTTCGGCGTGGGCGTGACCTGGATCAGCGCTTCGGAGGCAAAAATGGGGTCGGCCTCCACCAGCACCCGCCCACTGTCATCTTTCGCCACGATCGCGGGGTTCGCCAGCAAGGCATCGGAGATGTTGGCGTCGGCGGCCCGGGACAGCGGGCTTTCCGGATCGAACCAGAATGCGGTGTTTATCTGCACGATTTCCACCGTGTCGAAGCGGCGGCGAAGTTCGACGATGCTGCTGGGGCCATAGGCGCCCTTGAAATAGCCCGCGTCCAGCACACCATTGGCCACCTGGGCCCAGTAGATATACTCCCGGTCAAATTGCTCAGGCTCGATCAGCAGGTGGGTCTTGCCGGTCTTGCGGTCCCGAAACAGGGTGAACAGACCCTCGATGCGCTCCGCGTCCTTGGTGACTTCGGCCAGGGTTTTCGGCGCCTCGTCCTTCTCGTCCTCCTGCGCGCTTTCCGGATTGTGTTCCGGGTTTGGCGCCAGTTCCGGTTCGGGACCCGGGTCCGGGTCAGGCGGCGGTTCCTGGGCCGGGACGGCGCCGGCAAATCCGATGAGCAGGGCAATGAGTGCGAGATGAAGGCGGGTGCTGTGCATGGAGATTCCTGTTGTTGAAGCGCCTGGTGGCGACCGAAATCTTTCTGGCCGCGCGCCAGTGTAGCAAAGGCGTCACCGGGCCTGGTCGCCCGTCGGCTGGCCTGGATCCGCGGCCTGTTCCAGTCCTCCCCCCGGGGTGAAGAACAGGGATGCCGACTGGTCCGGCGCCAGCTGCAGTGTCACCGGCGCGCCACTGGCGCCAGAGCCGGGGCTGACGGTCACGCGCCCGGCAGGCACCGTGATCGTATCGCCGAGCGCGACGCTGCCGACCACCTCGGTGCGACCGTCCAGGTAGGTGCGTACGATATCGAAGCGCGGCTTCAACGCGTCCGCGATGGCGCCTTCCAGGGCATCGGCCCCGCCGGCTTCGAAGTAACCGCCTCCGCCGCTGTCAGCCCACGAGGCAAAGGTCTCGGTGAGCGCGGCGTCGTCAATGGCGAAGCCCACGATGTTCACACGAGCGTCCAGGCCGGCTTCGCGCAGGGCCGCGATGGCCGCCTCCGGATCGCCCTCGCAGGTCTCCTCTCCGTCGGTGACCAGCACCACCACTCGCGGGGGGGTCGCCGCCGCCAGGTCCTCACCGGCGGCGTACAGGCTGTCGGCAATGGCGGTTTTCGCCAGGTTGATGGCCGGCACGGCCTCGATGGCGCGCGCCGCGGCTTCGCGGTCCAGTGGCGCCAGTGGCAGCTTGAGTTCGGTGTGACAGGCGTCTTCTTCCAGGCCGAAAGCGCGGAAAGCGAAGGGCATGCCCTCGGGCAGGGTGTCGCGCACCAGGCCCGCCAGCGCATCGTGGGCGATGTCGATGCGGCGGCGACCTTCCATGCGCTGCAGCATGGAGCCCGAGGCGTCCAGGATCAGCTCCACGGCGCCGGTTGCCGCACCGCCAGCGCCGGGAAGCACGGTCAGGTCCGCTTCGCCTTCCGGCTCGACGAGCTCCTCCAGGGAGGCGGTCAGTCCGTAGGCCTTGGGCGCCCGGAACAGGGCATTGGCCATGTCCATGCCGTCAGCCAGTCCGAGCGGGCCGATGACCCGTTGAAAGCGGCCGCCGTTGACATTCGCCCAGTCCATCATCACCGCTGCGTTCGCCCGTGAGTCGGAATCCACGCTCAGCGAGACCACGCGCGGCATGGCGTCCAGCATGGCAGGCCAGAGCTTGTCGTTACTGCTGGTTTCGGCATCGGTCATGACCACGATACCGCGCGCACCCCGGCGTTCCGCCAGGGCCTTTGCAGCGATGAGCAGGGCGCTTTCGGCGTCACTGGAGTTTTCTTCCGTCAGCGCGCCGAGGGCCGGTTCCAGTGCTTCAGGGGTTTCGGCCCAGTCCGGAAGCAGGAAGTCCTGGCCGCCGAACGGCAGCAAGTGCAGGGCGTCCCGGCCCGGTTGCAGGGATCGGCCCCAGGTGCGCACGGCGGCCAGTGTCCGTGGCACGTAGTGGGCCACGCTGCCCGAGGTGTCCCAGGTGATGACCACCGACCGGGGGGGCTCGTAGATGCGCAGGAAATACTCGCCCGGCGTCAGGATCGCCTCCCGTTGGCCCTGGCCTCCGGTATTCTCGAGGGCGACCGGGGCTCCCTGCGTGTCGAAGAGTTCGGTCACGACTTCGGGGCGCTGCCGTTCGAACGCCAGGCGCAACCCCCTGACGGGGCCTTCCGGCACCACCAGGCGCCACCAGTCCTCGTTGCGTTCGATCACCACGGAAGACCTGATCGGCTCGCCCACAGGCAGTTCGACCGCGGTGGCGCGGTCCGCGCCGCCGGTCGGGGGTACGGGCGCCGGCGGCGACCAGTCCACCCTTGCCTCGTACGCCGCCTCGGGCTGGTCGTCTTCCCACAGACCGAGCACCGATGTACCCGGGACTTCCGTGACTTCAATCGCGTCCGGGCCGTAGTGGTGCTCCTTCTCCGGCAGGTCGAACACGAACCGGAGGTAGCGAACCCAGGCCGGGCGCGCCAGTTCCAGCGTGCTGCGCAGGGCTTCTGATTGCGGGGCCGGCAAGACGCCGAGGGTTGTCCAGGGTCCACCAGGGCCTGCCAGGCTCGCGTCGAGGCGTCCTTCGGGAATGCGACGGTCGTCGTCCGGGTCACCGATCCAGGTGACAGACTGGACCCTGGCCGCCCGGTTCTGATGAAACGCCACCGTGGCGGTCACCGATGACGTTCTGTTGGGGCTGGGCCAGCCCCCGTTCGACCGGGCGGGGTCGCCGACCAGGAACTCGCTGTTCCACGCGCCGCCGAAACGGGTACTGGCCCACACCACGTGGCCGCCCAGCGCCGGATCGGCCGCGTTGATGGAGGGCAGGCCCGGCGGGTGTGTCCCGGGTGTGGCGATGGCCTGGAGTTCCTGCACGTAAACCTGGTCGCACACCGTGGGGCAACGGGGAAAGGTGAAACGCAGGCGGTCGGTGCTGACCGGCCGGTCAAACACGAGGTACTGGGGCGCGTGTACGCTTTCCAGGGTCCCAGCCGCGACACGTCGCCAGCCGGCGTCTCCGTCCGGAACATGCACCTCGACCTCCGTGGGCCAGCGTCCCGAACCCGCGGTGCTGCGAAGTTGCACCATGACACCGACCAGCTCGGCCGTAACCGGCAGGCGAAAGGCCACGTCCGGGGGCAGGTTTACGCTCCCGATGTGCGGCGCCAGGCCGTCGTGCAGTGCCTTTTCCTGTTCCTGCTGTCGTTCCGTAGTGGCTTCTCCGCCCCACTCGGTGATGCGCGCGCCCAGGCCGTGATGAAGAATGTTCAAGCCCCCACGCAAGGCATCCGGGGCATGCCAGTAGGTCATCGGGTTGACGGGGAGTGACGTGGCGCCCACCGGCACGTCGGCCATCGCGGCGGCGAAGGCGTCGCCGGCCGTCGTCCGCACCAGCAGTTCGGGTCGCTGGGCCGGCGCAATCCAGGGTGGTGCGGTGATCTCGGCGGACACCGCATGGCTGGCGCCTGGGGCGAGCGTCAGGGGCTGCGCCGGGGGCGTCACGCGCCAGCCTTCACCCGGCACCGAAAACCGGACCTCCAGTGTCAGCGGTCGGTCACTCTCGCTGGAGATCTGGACCGTTGCCGTGAAGCGCTGTCCCGCGTCGCTGAAGCCGGCCAGTTCGGGGAGCGGTTCGATCTGCAGGGTGACCGGGAGATCGCCCTCGGGCTGACGCTGGGGTGTCTCCCGCGCGATCAGGGCTTCGAGTCCCGGTGGAGGCGGACCGGCCGGCAGGCCCGTGTCGCCGTCAGCTGCCGCGTCGTCCGCGGGTACCAGGACGAATTCGGCGGCAGGTCCCATGTCTTCGGGACGAGGCAGGTCGTCGGTGCCGTAAATCGTGCAATCGACGTCCAGGGGCAGGGTGGCGCCCTCGAGCCTTTGTGCGTAGGTGCGGCGCAGTTTCAGGATGGGCTCGTCGCCGGCGACGAAGGGTTTGAACTCGCCCAGGCTGTCCCGTGTCGGCGTGGTCACGCCGGCCAACTCCCATACGCGGGATTCAGGCGCGAGCGCGCTGCCATTGGCGAGGCGGCACGCGGCGAAGCCGATCGCGCCGGCGGTCATGTTCAGCCTGAAAACGGGTTCCGGTCCTTCCGCGGTGAGCGTCGCGCGCCGGGTCTGGGAGGGGGCCAGTGTCGACGAGCCGTCTTCCGCGAGCACTGCGGGCTCGCCTGCCGGGGGTGGGGCGCCGGGCGGAAATCGCAGGGCGCAGGTGTAGGCGACCTCCTGGTTCGTTCCTTCCAGGCCCAGGCGCACCGCGCCGCCGAGCGCGGGCGCATAGTCGAACAGGGCAATGCCACCAACGAGGTCCGCTACCTTGCTGTCGTCCGACCAGCGATACAGGCGCCAGCGCCCGATACGCGTGCCCGGCTCAGTGGCGCACAGCATCGCGGCCTGGCCTTCACCCCGGGGCAGGGACACGAAGACCTGGTCAGCGACATCCAGCGCGCCGACCGTTCCGGCGATGTCGCCGTCACGGGGCAGTTTGGCCGCGTCGAGCGGGGCGTCGTCCGGCTCATTGCCGGCCAGGGCGGGCAGGCGTTCCACGCCGAGTTCGTAGGATTCGCTGACCGAAGGCGCGAGGCTGCGCAGCACCACGGCCCAGTCGCCCGCCGGCAGCGTGGACTGGAAGCGGTAAGGCGCCTGCCCCGGTTCGAACACCAGCCGGCCGCCGTACTGGCGTCCGTCCAGGTACAGTTTCAGATCCGTGGCGCCGTCCGCTGCGGGCCGCGTCTCGAGCTGGACGGCGCTGGCCGTTTCGAGACGGAAGAGGTAGTAGTCGGTGTCGCCTTCACGGTGAAATCCACCGCGCACGCCCTGTCCGAAAGTCAGGCGCTGTCCATCGGCCAATGAATCATTGGGTTCGCCCTCGTAGTCGGACGGCCTGGGACCGAGGTCCATGACGCGCAACAGGTAGTCGCCGTCGGCGCGCACGGTCACCTGATACTCCCCCGGTGACAGGGCCAGCGCGTCGGCCATGGATCTGCGGCCAGAAGCGGTGACGTCGGCGACCATGCCTTCGTCGTTGCGCAACTGGATGCGGTCGGCGTCCACGGTGAAGACGCGCCACAGGTGATCGGCCTTGTCCCCGGGGATGGTGAAACGATAGCGGTCCTCGTCGTCCGCCCCCCCCGACCCCGAGACCCGCAGGTCCTCCGTCAGCGCCTGGGCGGAGGCCGGCGTGTCATTGGGCTCGGCCTCCTGGTTGGGACGCGGTGCAGGCGCGGTTGCCAGGGTCAACTGGTAGGGCGATGCACTGTCACTACCGTCCTCGCGCTCCAGCCGCAGGCGGTACTCACCGGCGGTCAGCGCCAGGGGTGAAGCGTCGAGGCCGCCCCGATCCGGCGTTCTCGTCCAGAGGACGACCTCACGGCCATCCTGCAGCCGGCGCAGGTCCGCGCCCAGACGTGCCGTCGGCGAGTCCAGCAGGACGGACAGTTCCAGGCTGGTCGGCGCCTCCAGGGAAAATGAGAACAGGTCCGTGTCACGCGAGAGCAACACGCCGTGAAAGGTCTGCGCCACCGCCAGCGGGTTGGGGCGATTCTCATCGGGTTCGCTTTCGTCGAGAGCGCCTGGCGCGGCGCCCAGGCGTATCAGCACGCGCGCCGGTGGCGAGTCCTTCCCCGCGCTCGTCGTCATGGTCAGGGGAAGGTCGGACTCACTGACCAGCGGGTAGCGCCCGCCCGGCGGCACCGCCTCGCCGGCCAGGCGCGCATCGAGGCTGGCGCGGGCCTCGGCGATGACCTCGATCCGGCGCCGTTCACCCGGACGACCCGCCAGGGTGAGGTTCAGGCGACTTTCGGGGGCCAGCAACCATTCTCCGTCCGGGATCACGGTGCCGTTTTCCGGGGATGCCTGCAGGGGTGGAACCGTGGCGATACGCTCGAGGGTTACGGTGCCCGCGCCGACACTGCTGCTGGCGCTGAGCAGATACGGGTGAACGCGGGAGAGCAACAAGGGACCCAGCGCGGGACGCTGGTCCTGGCTGAGCGCGGTGCCATGCCGGGCGGGCTGGGTCTGGCCGTCGTAGCGACCCTCCGCGTTGGGAAAGCTGCCCAGCACCAGGGCGCCAGGCCGTGACAGGGACAGGGTGTAGAAGCCGTCTTCGGGTACCTCGATCCAGATAAAGGCGCCTGCCGCCAGGGTTGCGGCATCGAATTTCAGTGAGCCGCTGGAGAGCACCGGCGCGGCATCCAGCACGGCGGCCTGTTCCGCCACCGCGGCCAGGGGGTCGTCCTGGCCGGCGACGGGCCCGGCAAACAAGACCAGGGTCACCAGGACGATCATGACGGAGGGCCAGCGCCGCGTGGACGTCGGAATCCGCGCCGTCCGCCGGGTCAGCTGTTGAGATCGCATGAAATCAACCTAGCACACACGCCCCGGGTTCGCCGGGATCGCTGAGCCACCGATGCGCCAGGTTGGCCCGCTTCCGCACGCAGGATGCGCGGCTGCCGCCACAACAGCCTCGTGACGGGAAACACCGGCCAGTTGCCGCGAGGTCGAGCCCACACAGTGAGCGGTGAGACAATTCACGTTGAAAATCCAGACCGTGCTTGCACCGGCAGGTCGTGATCAGGGTTGGGCTTGGACAGGTGTTGCCGAGACTTCGCCGTAGACAGCGGCGCGGAACCGCGTGTGCGCTTCGCCCCAGAACGGCATGCGCTGGATGAAAAACACGGCGGCCAGCCGGTTCGTCGGGTCGACCCAGAACAGCGTGCTGGCGGCGCCGTCCCAGAAGAACTCGCCGACCACGCCGCGATTTTCATCCGGTGTGGCCGGTGGCGCCACGCGCACCGCGAAATCGATACCGAAACCCACCTGGCCCTTGCCGGGCAGCCAGGTGCGGTCGGTCACCGTGTCCGGCAACTGGTCGGTCGCCATCAGTCGCACCGTCGCGGCCTGCAGGACGCGCCGGCCCCCCAACTCGCCTTCCCCCAGCAGCATGCGGGCAAAACGCATGTAGTCGTCGAGCGACGATGCCAGGCCCCAACCGCCCGGCGTGAGCGGGTGTGGCCGGGTCACCAGGGGCGGGTCGGGGTCGCGTTCGAGCCGGTCGGAGCCCTCGGCCGCCAGGTACGTGATGGCGACGCGATCATGGGCCTGGCCGGGGACATGCCAGGTGGTTTCGTTCATGCCCAGCGGCGCCAGGACCTGTTGCTGGACGTAGTCGGCGAAGGGCATGCCGGAAAAATGCTCGACCAGCCGCGCCTGGACATCCACCGCGTCGCTGTAAAGCCAGCGCGTACCCGGCGGGCTGTCCAGGGGAATCGAGGCGAGCCGGCTCACGGCCTCGGCCAGGGAGTTGTCGACATTCAGGGGGTCCGCTTCCTGGTAACGCGCCTGCAGCCAGGGGTCGGACTGCCAGCTGCTGGCCAGCCCCGCAGTGTGCCGGGTCAGGTCGCGGATCGTGGGCGCGCGCGGGGGCGGCACGAGGCGGGGCTTGCCGTCCTTGCCCAGGCCCTCGAATACGCGCAGGTCGGCGAACTCCGGCAGGTACTCGGCGACCGGGTCGTCGAGGTCGAATGCACCGCGCTCCCACCATTGCATCAGGGCCACGCCGGTGACCGGTTTGGTCATGGACCATACCTGCACCAGGGTGTCGCGTTTCATTGGCCGGCCCGCCTCCCGGTCGGCGAGGCCGAACGCACCGAAATACGCCTCCCGGCCATCTTCCCAGATCAGCGCGGAGGCGCCGGCCACCTGTCCTTCATCGACCAGGGCGCGAAGGGCAGCGTCGATGGGAGCGCGGCTGACGACCGCCGGTTCGGTCGGTGTTGCATCGCTCGCAGCAAGTGTGGTGGTCGTCAGCAGGGCACTGAACAACATCGTTCGGCAAAAATCTGTCATGGTCTCTGGTCTCGCGATCGGGTACGCAGCACGCCCGGTGAGCCGGTGACGTGTCGCTGACGTTAGCATACCGGCGGGATACCGCTCGATCACCGGGTGGGCGAAGGCATCCTGGTCAATGAATTTCGCGCCGCCGAGGCGGATCGGGACTGCCCGGTGTCGAGCGGGGATTTCGAGGTCTGATAGACCCGGAACGGGCAATCTCCAGAGGGTGCTTCGCGGGGCTAGGCGGCCCGTCGCGCTCGCAGGCCGGTCCGGGCGCGGCCCACGTCACCCAGCAACAACGTGCAGCCGCAGGCGATGATCCCGAACACCAGGGGTTGCGTGGTGGCCAGGTAGCGGTAGATGTCGAAGGTATGGGTGGCGGCGATCAACGTGGTGTGCAGCACGTAGATGGCCAGCAGGAGGCCGCCGAATCCCGTCAGGGCATCGCCTTCCTGCCGGTCCCAGGCCCAGGGCCTGCGCCAGGGCAACCGCGCCAGGCCTCCCAGCACCAGGCGGGCCACGGCGAGCAGGAACAGCAGGCTGACCACACCGCGTGGCCACAGCGATCGGCTGAACGATTCACCCAGCAGCCGGGAACCCTGGCCCTCGCCCGGATGGGCCAGCCCCAGCCGCTGCGGCCAGTCTCCGTAACCTTCGAGCTGACGTCGCGTAAAACGATACAGCCGTTCGCCACCCAGGGCGTTGACCGTGCGAATCGGGTGCAGGAAGGCGAAGGATTCCTGCGCCACGATCTTGCCCAGGTATTCCGGCAGTGCGCGGCTCAGGAGGATGCGGACATTGGCGCGGAAAAACGCGTCCTGTTCCCGGCGGTCCTCGAACAGCTCGTCCAGAAGCCGGCTGCGCAACAGGCACCAGTCGCCGTGATAGCCGATTCTGGGCCAGGTGCGCGAATCCAGGGATGCCTGGCCGATCTTGTATCCGGTGGACAGTTCGTCGTCCAGGGCGACCAATTCGGACGGTTCGAGAAAGCGGCCGATCGACGGCATGACGTGCCAGTGATTGCGCAGGATGGGATAGTGGTTGCAGAACACCGTGCGCAGGCCGAAATGGGTTTTCTCCGTACCGTTGTTCAACGACGAGGGCAGCGCCACGCCGATGGCCGCGCCGGCCAGCAGCAAGGCCGCCGCAACGGCGGCCGCGCCGGGTCGACGCCGCAGTCGCAGGAGCAGCATGCCGCCCAGCGCCAACCAGCCCACCCAGGCGCCCAGCAGCCAGTGCGACTTCAACCACAATGGCAAAAAGCACAGCAGCGAAGTGGCCAGGGTGACAATGACCAGGCGCGGCCAGGACACCCGGGCCCGGAAGCGCCTGATCAGCCACCAGGCGAATACGGCCAGGGCGCTCAGCGCCAGGGTGTAAGGCGCTTCGGAGGCGAAGTAGTGCGCCAGGACGATCAACAGCGGCCAGAACACAACCAGCGCCACGAACGCGGCAACCAGGGGGTAGCGCCAGGGAGAGCGCAGGCACTGAGCCAGCGGGTAGGCCAGCAGCCCGGCGGACAGGGAAATCATGAGCAACTGCTGCGCCACGACACCCATCGTTCCGATCCCCGCGCGAAAGTTGACCAGCAGGTAGAGCGGATAGAGGAACGGGCGCTTGCCGGGGTCGAACGCACCGCCTTGCAAGGTATCCAGGGCGGGGAACAGGTAGGTCCAGGCATCCACGGTATAGGCCTGCCAGGCCGCGAAGCCCGATGCCTGGTCCCAGGCCAGGTAGAGACCCCAGGAAACGGCGACGTTCAGCGCGACCCAGGCGAGCAGGCGGCTGTTCGGCGCCGCCGGGGTCGTAGATTTATCAGGCTCAGGGACCGCCATGGCGGCGGTGTTCCCCGAAGCCGAGGTAGCTGCCCATGAATGACTGGTAGCGTGCGGCGGAAATCGATTCCATCGCGAAGCCGACGGTCAGAAAGACGATGCCGCCCAGCATGATCGCCAGGCTGGCGAACCAGGTGGGGAATCGCTCCACCAGGCCGGTCTCTGCGTACTCCCAAAGGACCGGAACGGCGACGGCGAACCCGACCAGCAGCATGCCCATGCCCAGCGTGCCGAACACCCGCAACGGGGCGTAGTCGCGCAGGAACACGATGAAGAACGCCAGGATGCGCAGACCGTCGGAATACTTGGAAAGCTTGCTGTACGAGCCTTCGGCGCGGGCATGGTAGGGCGTGCTCATTTCCCTGACCGGCAGACGATACACTGCCGCGTGGGCATTGAGTTCCGGTTCGATCTCGAATCCCCGGGCCCGGCAGGGGAAGGTCTTGACGAAGCGGCGCGACATGACTCGGTAACCCGAGAGCAGATCCTCCACCCGGGTCGAAAACAAGGTGCAGAACAGCCAGCTGTAGGCCTTGTTGGCGAACTCGTGGCCGGCCGGGTACTGGCCCGCATCGGCGCCGATGCGCCGGCCGATCACCATGTCCAGGCGCTCGTCGAGCAGGGTGCGAACCATCGCCGGCGCCGAGGGCGCGTCGTAGGTCGCGTCACCGTCCGCCATCACGTAGACGTCCGCGTCGATTTCGCTCAGCAGGCGGCGTACCGCATTGCCTTTGCCCGGGAAAGGCTGGTGCAGCACCTCGGCGCCGGCGGCGCGGGCGACCTCGACCGTGTCGTCGGTGCTGGCATTGTCGCAGACGATGATGCGCGCGTCGGGCAGCGCGGCCCGAAATGCTTCGATGGTCGGCGTGATGGCCGCCGATTCGTTACGGCAGGGAAAAATAACGGCAACGGACGGCGCCGGGTCGAGGGGCTCGTCGGGTGTGACTTGGGACATCGATCAGCCTTGTCGTTTTGATTTCGGGGGGTTACGGGCCGGATTCAGGATCGTGCAGCAGGGCGCGGGCCATGACGAAATTGAACACCATGCTCACGCCGGTACCGAGGATAACCGCCAGCACCGGCTGCTCCGCAAACAGGGGCAGTCGCCAGACGAGCAGGGAGTATACGCCAAAGTTGATGACGCCTCCCAACGCCATTGCGGCCAGATAACGGGCCAGTTCACCGACCTGCTGGCGGCGGCCTAGCTGCCGGGAGCGGAAGGAAAACCGGCGGTTGCAGAACCAGGTGAAGGTGGCGGCCGCGCCAATGGACAGGGCGCGGGAAGCGTAGAGGTCCAGTCCCAGGGCCAGCAGCAGGTACAACACGCCGGTGTCGACCAGGAATCCCAGTACGCCAACCACGGCGAACCGGGAAAACTGGGAGACGACGCTGACGACGCCGCGCCCATGATGGGCGCGTTCGTGGGGCGCCGCCATTACCGGTGGTTGCGTCGTCGGCTCACCACTTGTCCGGCAGGGCGCCGACGCGGTCGAACTTTTCGCCGATGATGACGCCCAGTTCACGCGACTCGCCGTCGTCAAGCGTGATGCCCGGTCGGCCATGGGCGAAACGGTAGTTGCAGACCACGGCCACGTCGCCGGGCTTCCAGTCGAGGGGCTGGCCGAAGCGGTCATAGACCGCCACGAACTGGCGCTTCTCCTCGCGGGTCATCGTGGTGCCGTCACCGAAAGTCAGCCTCAGGGGGCGCTGATCGTAGGGAAGGTGCATCACCCGGGGCCAGGCGTCGAACCACATGCCGTCATCGGCCACGCTGGCGAACAGGACATTGCGGTCCAGGGCCGGAAAATATTCGAAGGCCGACACGGTATAGCGGGTTTTCAACAGCCGGTCCGGACCCCACTCGGTGTCCAGGCCCAGGTCGCGGGCCCGGGCCTCGGCCTCGTCCGGGTCATCGGTCAGCATCGATTTCTGCCAATGGTTGTAAACGCCGATCTGCTCGGTGCCGGTAAAGGCGTCACGGTCGGTCAGGTCGCGGTGGTAACACACCCCCAGGTCGCGCAGCTTGCGGCCGAAGGGCGTCTCCAGCAGGGCCTCGGTGGCCTGCAGGTTATCCGAAACGAAGGTCGCGCCCCTGCCGGGCACGGTGCTCTGGCACAAAAAGCCGAGCAGGCGGGTGCTGTGGCTGATGTACGCCATCTCGTGGTGGTAGTGGAGCCAGGCGGACAGGGGAGCGCCCACCTCGTAGACATTGGATGCCAGATTGCCACGTGGGTTGGCGCCGCCCTGGTAGTGCATCTCCGCGTCGATGACCAGGCGCGCCAGGCGCCGCATGTCGGCCAGCGCGTCCAGTCCCGTGTTGATCACGTGCACCAGTCCGACGGTGTCGTAGGTCTCGCGCATCCGCCGTGACAGTTCCGATCCGGGCGCCAGGTCCGCGTCGTTCATGGCGTAGTCGGCGCCGTCCACGGTGAAGCGGGCAGGATCCAGCGCGGGCGCGCCGGTCCACCAGCGGGGCTCGATCACGCCGGGCCGGGGCGTGAAGATATCATTTGCGACTGACATGGCGCATGACCTCGATACGGCCTCGCATGATAACCCTGGAGGCGCACGGTGCAAATGCCCCGTTCCTCCCGGATCGACCGGTGCTTCAGTCCTCGACCAGGTGGCGCTGGGCAGCGCTGCGCAGTTCGTCATCCATGGCCAGGGCCCGGCGGGCCGCCAGGTCGAAAAGCACACCGGTGCTTTGCAGCGTGGCGGCCGATTCGCCGGTATCGCGCTTTGACATGCGGTAGTCGACCGTGATCGACTTGGTGCCCACGTGGGACAGGGTGGCATGGATCTCGAGCAGGTCGCCGGCCAGAATTTCGAGCTGGTAGTCGATCACGTGACGCGCGTCGACCCAGGCCCGGCGGCCCTCCGGGTCGCTGGCCCCGCTCCAGCCGAACACCTCGTACAGGAAATGGTAGGAGGCATCGTCGAACATGGCGACGTAGTGGCGCGTGGTCAGGTGCCCCAGGCCATCGCATTGCCAGGGATGCGCGATGCCCTTGTACACGCTCAGCGGTGTCGGTTCAGGCATGAGGGTCTCTCAATTGCAGGGTATTGCGGGCCTCTGCGGGAGACTGCACGGTGGCCCCCAGGTCTTCGACGATTCGGCGGGCTTTTTCCACCAGCTGGGCATTACTGGCCAGCACCCCTTTCTCCAGGTAGAGGTTGTCCTCCAGGCCGACGCGGACGTTGCCTCCCAGCAGCACGGACTGGGCCACCATGGGCATTTCCATGCGCCCCAGGGCGAAGCCGCCCCAATTGCAGCCGGCGGGGAGTTCGTTGACCATGGCCAGGATGGTATTGGGCGTGGCCGGCGCCCCCCAGGGAATGCCCAGGCAAAGCTGGAACAGGGGCGGCGCGTCCAGCAGGCCCTGGTCCAGCAGGTGTTTGGCGAACCACAGCTGGCCCATGTCGAACACTTCGAGCTCCGGCTTCACGCCGATTTCCTGCAGGCGCTTCGCACCCATTTCCAGCATGGTCTGGGTGGAGACATAGACGTAGTTCTCACCCATGTAGTTGAATGACCCGCAGTCCATGGAGCAGATTTCCGGCAGCAGGTCCTCGACGTGTTCCAGCCGTTCCATCTGGCCGACGCAGTCGGTGGCGTCGGAAAAGTTCAGGACGTCGTCGTCCGGGCCCAGGAACAGGTCGCCACCCATGCCCGTGGTCAGGTTGATGATGACGTCGGTGTCACTCTCGCGAATTCGCCCCACGACCTCGCGGTAGAGGTCCAGTCGGCGGCTGCCGGCCCCGGTTTCCGGGTCGCGCACGTGAATGTGAGCGATCGCGGCGCCGGCTTTCGCCGCCTCGATGGAGGCGGTGGCGATCTGCTCGGGGGTGACGGGAAGGTCTGGATGCTTGCTCACGGTGTCGCCTGCGCCGGTGACGGCGCAGCTGATGATCGGATTCTGATTCACGGAAGGTTCGGAGTCCCTGCTGGCTGTTGTTGTCGGTTCAGCCTAAGAGACTGGGGTTGGCGCGAAGGAACGACAACCCCCACCCAGGGTCATTGGCGCCTCGTGTCGTCCCGAAACGCCAGCAGGAAGAACAGCAGCACTGCCCCGGCAAAGCCGGCGGGCAGGTACCAGAAGCGCTGCCAGGCCGCCAGCGCCAGCACCGTGTCGCCGCCCAGGAAGCCGTTGAACACGCGCCCGGCGATTTGCGCACCGATGAACATGCCCACGCCGTAGGTGACCAGCACCAGGAAGCCCTGCGCCTGGCCGCGCACGGCGGGCGTGGACTTCTTGTCCACGTAGATCTGCCCGGTGACGAAAAAGAAGTCGTAGCAGATGCCGTGCAGGGCGATGCCCATGGCAATCATCCAGAACACCGCGTCCGGCGCGCCCCAGGCGAACAGCAGGTAGCGCAGCACCCAGGCCGCCATGCCGATGGCCAGCATCCATTTCACGCCCAGGCGCAGGAACAGCAGCGGCATCAGCAGCATGAAGGCCACTTCGGACATTTGCCCGATGCTCATCAGCGACGAAGGATTGGGCAGCAGGCCGGTCAGCGCGTTGCCCGTCCCCTGGTCGTAGATGGCGTTGGCGGCGAAGATCGGCGCGAAGTTGTAATAGGCCGCCAGCGGGATGCAGATCAGCAGTGAGGCGATGATGAAAATGGCGAAGCTGCGGCTGCCCAGCTGCGCCAGGGCATCGAGGCCCGCCATGGAGCGCAGCGAGACCTTTTCGCCGGCCGCCGGCGGTGGCGTATGGGGCAGGGTGAAGCTGTACAGGCCCAGGGCGACACTGGCCACGGCGGTGGTATACAGCGGCAGCGGCGTGCGGTCCGGCAGCACGTCGCCGCTGAACTGGCCGAGCACGAAGCCGATGAACAGGCCGGCCACGATCCAGCCCACGGTGCCGAACACGCGAATCAGCGGAAACTGCTTCTCCTGGTCGTCAATGTGGTGGAAGGCCAGCGAGTTGGACAATCCCAGGGTGGGCATGTAGCACAGGTTGTAGGCCAGCAGCAGGCCGACGAACAGCCCCGGGCTGGCGCTGGCCTGGGGCAGCAGGAACATGAACACGCCGCCCAGCAGGTGCAGCACGCCCAGCACGCGTTCGGTGGCGAAATAGCGGTCGGCCACCAGGCCAAGGAAGAACGGCGCGATGATGGCCGCGATGGGGTTTACCGTGTAGGGCCAGTGGGTCAGGTCGGCCATGCCGATGGACGCCATGTAGTTGCCGATGGTGACGTACCAGGCGCCCCAGATGAAGAACTGCAGGAACATCATGGCGCTGAGTCGCGCCGGGATTGCGCCACCGGCGGGTGACGTCGGGTTCAGCGTTTCGTTCATGAGCGGTAGGCCTCCCGTCCGTAGCCCTGGATTGGTATGCCTTGTGCGGCCATCACTTCGTGCTGCAGGGCGTACATGGCGGCGGCCGCCTCGTCGATGGCCCGGGTAAAGGCCACCGAGCCTTCCAGGATGGGTTTGAGCGCGGCCCTGTCCTGGATGCGGGCCGGCGGGTACTCGTGCTCCACCACCAGGACCATCTCGGCCGGGTCGATGTCCAGCAGTTCGCGGGCGGCGAGTTGGTGATCCAGCCAGTCCACGGTACGGTTCTGCAGGTAGGCGAGGGGGTCGTGCTTTGCCGTGCCGGGCAGTTCGTGTTCACACAGCACGGTCTGCTTTTTCCACGCGTTGGCCTGGTCGGCCGGATCGGCCGAGGGTTTGCCGTCGATCCAGTCGCCGCGCTGGAACGCCTGGCCGCCATATCCCCAGCCGGATACGCCTTTCGCGTCGATGACCTGGCCCTTGACGTGGAAACCGTCGATCAGGAACGCGTAGCCTTCGTCCTTCAGGTACTGGAACATGGAGCGGGTGTCCTGGCCCATCAGCACCGAGTGCGACGGGTCGTAATGCACGCGGAACTGGTCGCCGACGCCGTGCTTTTCACAAATGCGGTGCAGGGCGATCCAGGGCGCCGGGGCGTAGGCGATGTTGTTGTGCCAGCGGTCCAGGACGGTCCAGCCCGGCATGGGGCACTGCTCCACCCGGTAGGTCAGGCCGCGGGCTTTCGCCTCTTGCAGCAGCGGGATGAACACCTCTTCGAACATCACGAGGTTTTCGTCCATTTCCAGGTCGTAGTTGCGCCCGACGAATCCGCACACCGCGTCGGTGCCCAGCAGGACCGCGGCGTCGAACACCCGCAGCATGAAGTCGAACTTGTCCTGGCGGGCTGCCTTGTCGGCCACCAGCATGTTGTCGAAGTAACCCAGGTCGGAGAGCCCGACGCCGGTCTCCTTCATGGCGGCCTGCACGCGGTCGGCGCGCGTCGCGTCGAAAGGCGCGCGCAGGTCCAGGGTATTGGCCACCGGGTCCAGCATGGCCTCGGCCGGGACGTCACTGACGCTGGGGTGCAGCGCGGCGGACAGCTGGATGTAGGGGCTGCCGATCTCGCGGGAAAACGCCAGCCACTCCTCGATGGCCAGGTCCGGGTCGGCGTCGCGTTGTTCACGCGGCGTGAGTTCCTGTAGCGCGGCGGTCAGCACGCTGATCTTCATGGGCCGGGGCTCGAACGCCGCGATGGGCTTGCTCATGGGGGTTCTCCTGCTACTCGTTATTCCGCGGCCGCGGTTTATTGTTCCCGAGACCATGCCGAAAAGCGGTCCCGGAGTAAAGCGGGGTTAGGGGGAGGAGAGATCATTCATCCCCCTGCTCCGCCGGGGGCTGGAATGCGGTCGAAAAGAACAGGCTGTTGAGGAACAGCTTGTTGGTGCCGTACCAGTACCCGCGAAAGTTGGGGTTGTCGGCGAACAGGATGACGCTGCCGGCGCCCAGTCGCTCCGCGAGCAGGGCCGGCGTGCCGGCGAGTGCTTCGACGTTTTCTTTCGACGCGTAGCCCGAATGCAGTGGCGCGTCGGTGTAGGCGATCACCGTGGCGTAAGGGTTCTCGGAAGGCGCCAGCGGTTCGCGTACGTTCTTGTGCAGGAACAGTTCGCGGCGGGCATATCCGAAGCCCAGGGGATGGGTCGTGTCCAGGTCCGCGCTGAAGATGGCGCCGCCGAGCAGGTCGATGGCCTCGGTGGCTTGTCGGTCGGCGTAGTCGATCCGCTGGGGGGTATCGTCGCCCACGGCGTCGTCCCCGGCTGCCGGCTCGGCGGAAGGCGCCGGGTTGCCTGTCGCCGGTTCGCCGGCGGCAGGGTTGACCCATTCCAGCACCTGGGCCCGCGCCCAGGGGACGGCATGGCGTAGCGCCACCAGGGTGCCGCCCTCACGGACCCACTGGCGCAGGCGGTCGAGAAACTCCGGCGCGTAGTCCTCGTAGTTCCCGCCGGGAAAGACGATGTGACTGTAACGGCTCCAGTCAGTCGCTGCGAGGCGATCGCGGTGGCGCAGAGTCAGCGGCATATCCATGCGATGATCGAGCAGGTGCCATACCTCACCGGCGTCATACAGGTTGATGCCGTCTCCGGTCACCAGCAGGACCGACGGCTCGCTGACAGCCTGGAAGGACGGCCCACCCAGGTCGACGCCTTCTGTGCCGATGGCGCTGCGTCCGGAAACCAGCGCCATCACCGCCACCCCGTCCTCGGCGGCGATTCGGTCCATCAGGGCATGAATATCAGGGCGATCCGTTGACTGGCGATCGAAAGGTACGACGATGCTGCCGCGCCCGAACGTGCGCTGTCCCTGGCTCGTGGTCGCCGTGAACGGTTTCAGTGCGACCCGCGCCAGCAGGCCCGCCTCGACGATGCGCTGCAGGGCGCGCGGAGCGAAGTAGGCCGACCACTCGAAAGCATAGGCGTAGTTTGCCTCGGCCGGCGGCGCGGCCGTCGGCCGGGGCGGCGCCCACGCTTCGCCGACCAGGTCGCTTTTGAACGTTCGCCCGGCCAGTGGCGCATGCGCCAGGCCGAACGCGGGGGGCAGGATCCAGGTGGACACGTCGTAGAACGTGGCGTCTTCGAATTCGGTCAGCGTTTCGAACAGGCTGCGGATCAGGCGATACTGGGGCTGCCGGACCGGCACCACCAGGGAATCGGCGGCTGCGAACGTTCGTTCCCCGATGTCGAGATCACGCGCCAGGCGAAAAGTTTCGATGCGGTGGCGGTTGAGCAGGTCAGCGAAAAAATGCAGTCGGGCCGTATCTCCGTCCGCCGAGACGACCCAGGCGCGCGCGTCCGCCCGTTCGGCCTCGGCCAGCGCCGAGTCATAGAATGCCTGCTGGTACTCCAGGTACTCCCGACGCAATTCGACCGCCGTCTCGATGCTGCCAATACTGGTGCGAAAGTGCTTGCGGATGTTCTCACGATAGGTGCGAAGGCCATTGTCCGTCTCCACTTCCCGGCCCAGCGCGGCACCGGCCTCGAACAGAACGCCCACACCACCGTTCACCAGGGGAAAGGTCGAACCCTTGCCGATGTAAAAATTATCGAAACCCTCGCCGTGGTAATACAGGCGCGCCTCGGCGTCGAGCAGTTCCTCCGAGCCTCTGACCGTGGCCGCCATGAGTGCTTCGGCCCGCTCGGGCACCAGCGGGTTGGTGCGGGTTCGGACCCCCGGATGAAAGTAGTAGGTCTGTGCCGAGCCCATCTCGTGGTAGTCGACGGTCAGGTTGGGTCGCCAGGCGTGCCATTGCTCCACCCAGGCCCTGGGTTCTGGCTGGGTCAGCAGCAACCACTGGCGGTTCAGATCGAAGCCATAGTGGTTGGTGCGCGCATGCTGCCAGGAATACTCGTGCTCCGCGTGGCCGGGGTCGGCGATCATGCGCTCGCCCCCATAGGCGTCAAACCAGGAAATACGCTGGGCGTGGCCGTCCGGGTTGAAGACGGCGGTGACCAGGACCACGCTGTTCTCCAGGACCTCGTCGATCTCCGGCCCCCGCGCGGCCGCGAGGTAATAGATGAAGGGCAGGGCGGCATCCATGCCGCTGGACTCCGCGCCATGCACGCCGTAGTTCAACCAGGTGACGACGGGCATGTCGTCGCTCACGGTCTGCCCGCTGCCCGGCTGGGTCAACGCCACGTGCGCGCGGCGAATGTCATCCAGCCGGGCGTGGTTGGCCACCGAGGTGGCGACCAGGAATTCGATGGGTCGCCGCTCGTGGGAATACCCGATGGTTTCCACCGAGAGGCGACTGCTGGCCGCCGCCACGGTGCGAACGTAGTCCACCAACTGGTGATGGCGCACCGGGTGGCGCCCCAGTTCGAAACCGAGAAACGCGGCAGGGGTTGGGATCGCCGGATCATACTCGGTCCCTGCGGGGAACATGGCAGCGTCCGCGTCCCGGACGTCGAGGTCGGCATGGGCGGAAAAGGACAGGAAAAGCAGGGCCAGGATGAAGGCCCGAACACATCTGGGCATGAAGCCATGACTCGTGATGGAAAGCGCCACACCTTAGCGGAAGCCGGAAGACGGTGCGATACCCTTGTATCCGGGCGCGCCAGGGTCCATCCCTAGAAGTTGAAGAGCCAATTGGGGGCCGGCCCCCGGGGGAGTGCATGTCGTGGAGTGGTTGACGGGTCTGCTGGAGCGGATCGACCGGGATCAGTGGTTGGTGGCCGTGGCCGTCCTGGCGGCCACGGTGATGGTGTTGCGCACCGTGCAATGGCTGGTGGGCCGTCAGCTGTCCCGCCTGGTGGAAAAGACGGACACGAAGTGGGACGACCATTTCGTTCGGGCCATCGGTAAAACCAAGTTCCTGTTCCTGTGCGCACTGGGCCTGTACGCGGCATCGCTGACCCTGGAGCTGAAGGCGCCCAGCGCGACGTTCATGAACCGTTTCGTGGTCATTTCGCTGATCGTGCAGGGTGGACTATGGTTGGGGGTGGTGCTGAGGGCACTGATCGAGTCCCACCGCGAGGACGCGAAGGAGAACGATCCCGCCCGACTGTCCACCATCTCCATGATCGGGTTCCTTTTGCGCGTGGTGCTCTGGGCCACGGTGCTCCTGCTGGTCCTCGACAACCTGGGTATCGACATCACGGCCCTGGTGGCAGGCCTGGGCATCGGGGGCGTGGCCGTGGCCCTGGCGGTGCAGAATATCCTGGGCGACCTGTTCGCTTCGCTGTCCATCGTGCTCGACAAGCCCTTCGTGGTGGGCGATTTTCTGATGGTGGGCGACTTCCTGGGCAGCGTGGAACACGTGGGCCTGAAGACCACGCGCCTGCGCAGCCTGTCGGGCGAGCAGCTGGTGTTCTCCAACAATGACCTGCTGACCAGTCGCATCCGCAATTTCGGGCGCATGGCGGAACGCCGCGTGGTGTTCAAGCTCGGCGTGACCTACCAGACACCCAGGGAAAAACTGCGTCGGATCCCGGAACTGATCCGCGAAGCCATCGAGGCACAGGACGCAACCCGGTTCGACCGTTCCCATTTTTCCGCCTACGGCGACTTTTCACTCAATTTCGAGACCGTGTACTACGTGCTGAGCGCCGACTACAACGAGTACATGGACATTCAACAGGCCATCCATTTCCAGGTGCACGAGGCGTTTGAAGAGGAAGGCATCGAATTTGCCTATCCGACGCAGACGGTGTTCGTTGCGGGGGGGAGTGAATCGGATGAGGAGTGAGGGTTTTGTTGGCCGGTGTCGGCTGAAGCACCCCGTTGCGGAATCGGGGGATTGGCTCGTGCTGGGGGTGACGGCTTCGTTGGCCGGGGTCGGCTGAAGCACCCCGTTGCGGGATCGGGGAGTTGGCTTGTGCTGGGGGGTGACGGCTTCGTTGGCCGGGGTCGGCTGAAGCACCCCGTTACGGGATCGGGACGTTGGCCTTCGGCTGCCCTCGACTTCCTGCGCTTGGTGGGAACGGCTCGCTTAAATGCGCTCCCGGGCTCGTGCTTCATCACGAGGCTCGCCTCAGGCCGCTGAAGGCGGCCTGCCCCAGTCGCTCCGGTCGCTCGGCAACGACCCTTAAAAGATCCCGCAACGGGATGCTCCAGCCGCCCCCTGCATCGAGACCCCCCACCCCCAGACATTTTGTTGGGGTGCTTTCTTGTCACCCTTACGGGCCTTGTGGGCTGGGAGGTGCGTTTAGCCACATGGTGCCTCGCCATGGGGCCTCCGTGGTTCGGCCCCTTCGAGTCGAACGGGCCGGCGTGCAGGCGGGTAAACCGGTGAAGACGGCTTTTGTCGTTAGGGCCAGCGCGTTCGTGGCCCCCGCTAATCCGCTGGGCAGCACGGCGCACTGCGCCGGACCCCGCAAACGTGGGGAGCCACGAGAAGCGCCCGGCAAACGGGGCAACGGTGCACCCCCTGCAGACCGCTTTTCCTTACGGCCCGGGAATAACTTATGTGCAAGCGGGTGCCGGATAAGACGCGGTGCCCCAAAAGAACCCCACCCAAAGAAAGTGATGACCGGGTCGGGCTCTCCCAACCCAGGGAACGGGTGGCGCCCCCTTGGGGCGGGCCATTAAGGAGTGAGCCGAGCGACCGGAGCGACTGGGGAAAGCCGCCTTCAGCGGCTTTAGGCGAGCCTCGTGATCAAACCCGGGCCCGGGAGCGCATGCAAGCGAGCCGTTCCCACCAAGCGGAGAGCAGCGAGGGAAGCCGAAGGCCGAACGACAGGCCCGCCCCAAGGGGGCGCCACCCGTTCCCGACCAACAAAAGCGCCTTACCCGACAAGGTCAATCACTGTTCGCTCCGACAGGCCCGCCTCAAGGGGGAGCCACCCGTTCCCGGCCAACAAAAGCGCAAAACCCGACCAGGTCAATCACGACCGAAACCCGACCCGGTCAATCACGGCCGAAACCCGCCCAGGTCAATCACGGACGAAATCGCCGTTTCCCGATCCCGCTATCCAGTACCGTTCAGATCTCCCCGAACTCACACTCCTTCTCCAGGAAATCCTCGATCAGCGCCAGCGTCTGCTCGTGTTGCTCGTAGTACCAGGGCAGTTGATGGGGCATGTCCGGAATGAGGACATAGCGTGACGGCACCTTGTCCTTGATGGCTTCGTAGAAGTCCTCGGCGTGCCAGTCGGGAGTACGTACATCGCGGCTGCCGACGTAGAGGAGCACTGGCATGTGCACCTTGTCGGTGTTGTTCATGGGGTCCATTCCCCGCACCGTGGTGCCCTGCATGACGCGCTGAACACGGCTTTGACTCCAGCGATTGCCCAGCCGGGTCAGGTCGGTGACCGGCGCGCCGGCGATGGCGCAGCGAAACGGGCTGTCCGGCCGCACAGCGGCCGCCGCGGCAGCAAAGCCGCCGTAAGAGTAGCCGAATATCACCATTCTCTCGGGGTCGGCGATGCCCTGGTCCACCAGGTACTGGGCGCCGTCGTCCTTGTCCTCCTGCATTTTCAGACCCCACTGGGCGTCGCCGGCCAGCCAGAGTCTGCGGCCCAGGCCCGAACTGCCGCGGTATTGTGGGCGCAACACGGCGAAACCGCGTGAAGTCAGGTATTCCACCCAGCCGGCGTTGCTCCAGCCGCCCGTGTCACGCGACCAGGGGCCGCCATGCGGGTTGACCACCAGGGGCACCGGGCCGTCCTTTTCCTTGTCCCAACCGGCCGGCAAGTCGAGCAGCGCGGGAATTTCCAGGCCGTCGCGGGCGGTGTAGGTAATCCATTTCTGCTCACCCAGGTCGTCCGGGTCGATCCACGGCCGGGAATTGCCGATGGTTTGCACGCGTTTGCGGTCGTAAAGCAGGTGGTAGGCCGTGGGGTGCCGATTGCTCTGCGTGGCGACGAGAATCCGGGACAGGTCGTCGTTGTAGCCCTGGATGTAGACGTCCTGGCCCGGGTAGGCCTGTTTCAGCCCGTCGTGAATGGAGCGCAACTGGGGATCGACGAAGGTGGTCTCGGGCACCCGGCCACCGACGGTGAACGAGATCAGCTGGTTGAAATTGCTGGGCTGGTTGCCGAAACCGAGGCTGGAGATCGGAAAGTTGGGGTGCGCCACCAGCGGCTCATCGTCAAACGAGCGGGTCTTCGGGTCATACATCCAGGCCTGGACCTGGTCGGAAAACTTGTCGGTCAGGACGTAGTACTTGCCGCTGGCGTCGTCGATTCCGGCGATGCTGACCTGGTAGCGGTCCCGCAACATGGTGGTCAGGGCGTCGTGAACCTCGAAATCACCCGTGTCCGGGTTGCGGATCTCGATGGTCTGCTCGTAATCGTCACCGCCCTTGGCTTCAGAATCGTTGCGCGTCAGCAGCTCGCCGGTGCGCGGATGAAAGAAGCCGGCGGAGGCCTCGGGGCTGCCACGAAACAGTAGATCGACCTTGCGCGTGTCCAGGTCGTAGCGGTAATAGTTGGTGGTGAACTTGAGCATGTCATAGCGATAGATGATCACGTCCCTGGGTTCCAGGGGCAGCATGCGCACCAGTCCCGCCAGCGAGTTGAGCTCCGCGCAGCGCTTGGTGGTCTGGCCGGCGCCGAGCATCCGCCCGCCTTCTTCGAAGGCTTCCTCGAATTCCGAGTGCTGCATGTCGGTAAGGTAGTTCTTGAACACGAAAGTCGCTTCCGCGCCCAGCGCGTTGCCTTCGCCGCAGCCGCCGAGCGCGGCGGTCATTTCCTGGCGCCCGGTGACGCTGATCCTGCCTGCCTTCAGCGCGCTGGCGCCGATGAACTTCATCTTGTCGCCACTGGGGGTCACCACCGGCCCCTTGTCGAACTGGTCGAGGTTCCAGGTGGCCAGCGCGGTCTCGCGGTAGTCGGAACCGGGCGCCGCCACGATTGCTGCCAGCTGGGTGCCGTCAACGCTCATGGAAACGCCACGGATGGACGGCTCGCGCGCAATGTGTTCGATGGAAATGGGGTCCGCCTGCAGTGTGGAGGCCGCGATGGCGAGCGGCAATACGGTGTAGCGGAGCGTCGATTTCAGGTGCATTGGGTGTTCCCCCGGGTGAAGCATTGAGTCTGATCCGCGAAATGGTAGCCGATTCGTGTCCCGGAGACGTCAAATTCGCGTCCCGGAAAAACGAACGGCGCCATTCGGCGCCGTTCGGAAAGGGCCCTCGAGGGCCTTTTCGGTTCGCTTCGGTCGATCAGAAGCGGAAGTTGATGCGGCTGTAGACCGTGCGACCCAGCAGGCTGTACTGGGAAGCGACGATCGGCACATTGCCGCGGGTGGAGACAGCACCGGCCGCGCCGGAAGACACCAGGTCCGGTTCCTCGTCGAGGATGTTCCGCATGCCCACCAGGAGGTCCCACTTGTCCTGCTGGTACAGGAAGGAGATGTTGTGGTTGAACCACGCTTCCATGGTGATGTCGCGGTATGCCGTGCCTTCCCAGCCGTAGTAGGAAATCTCCTCGTTTGAGGTACGGGTCTGGTCGGTCTCGGAGGCGTACTGCAGGTAGTAGGTCACGGACCAGTCGTCCTTCTGCGCGGTGGCGCGGAAGTTGGTCACGTTTTCCGGCGTACCGATGTCGCCCACCACGTCCACGTCGTCGAAGCCGCTGACCTGGTCAGGGTTGAACAGCTGGAAGACGTTCTCGATCTGCCAGGTGCTCTGACCTTCCAGGTTCAGTGAACCCCAGTCGTAGTTGCCGGACCAGGTCACGTTCAGGTCCACACCCTTGACCAGCTGCGAGTTGATGTTCACGTAGCTGTCGTTGATGGTCAGGATGTTGTAGGCGTTGACCGGGTCCGAGGCCGGCGCACGGGCGATCAGGTCGCAGAAGGCGTTCGGGAAGTTTTCACCTCCGTAGCAGCCTGCCGCGATCGACGTCGCACCCAGCTGGGCGATCTGGTCGTTCACTTCGATCTCGTAGTAGTCGATCGCCACGTTCAGGTTGGTGAACTCGGGCGTCCAGACGATACCGGCCGTGAAGGCGTCGGAGGTCTCGGACTCCAGGTTGTCCACACCACCACCGGACACGACCAGGATGGACGAACCGACACCCGCGTAGTCGGCCGGGATGCCCGCGGCCGCACAGTTCGCGCGGATGTTGTCGTTGGTGCTGTCACCCCACTCGATGCAGGGGTCCAGCGCCTGGCCCTGGAAACCGGTCTGGTCGCCCAGGAACTGCTCGAACAGCGCGGGTGCGCGGTAGGACGTACCGGCGGTCGCACGCAGGCGAAGGCTGGGGACGATCTGCCAGTTGAGGCCGGCCTTCCACACGGTGTCGCTGCCGCCACGGTCGTAGTCGAAGTAGCGGGCCGAACCGTTCAGCGTCAGGGACTCGAAGCCCGGCACGCCGGCGAGGATCGGAACCTCCAGCTCGGCGAAGGCTTCCTGCACGCTGTTGCTGCCCTTGGTCACGGTGGCCGAGGTCAGGCCCCAGGACTGGCCGGTCTGCGACAGCATGTCCGGGTTGTCGTCGATGCTGAAGTCGCGGTATTCGGCGCCAAAGGCCGCGCCCACGGTGCCGGCGGGCAGCTGGAACAGGTCACCGGAAACGATACCGGTCAGCTGCCACTGGTCGTACACGGTGTTGCCGCGGGTGTTGTAGCCGACGATGTCGATCAGCTGCTGCATGCCCGAGCCGTCCAGCAGGGCCGGATCGTACGGGTTGTAGGTGGGCGGATCCGGGTCGAACTGCACGTCACCCGACACGCGCTGGTCGATGGCGTCCTGTTCGTAGGTGCCGTCGGAACGCGACCAGGTGCCGTACACCTGCCAGCTCCAGTAGTTGTCCGTGTTGAACACGCCGGACAGCCCGGTGGAAGCGTAGAAGTAATCCACGTCGATGTGCGAGTTCAGCGGATAGGGATAGATCGGCTGGGTCAGCTGAGCCAGCACGTCACCCGTGAAGCCACGGTCGCCGATCGGGTTGTAGTCCGGATCGTTGTCGTAGGAATAGAAGGTCGTGCCCACCAGCCCGGCCGCGTTGGCGCCGCCGATCAGCGGGAAGAACTGCCGCCAGCCGATGCGATCGGTGGTGCGGTTGCTGTACAGGAAGTCCGCGTCCCAGTCCACGTTGCCGAAGGTGAAATCGGCGGTGCCGTAGATATTGATGCGCTCCTGTTCGTTCAGCGCGGTCTCCGTCGACAGGAAATCGCCGTAACGAACCGTCTCGTAGTAGGCCTCGCCCACCGGGTCCTGGTCGTAGTCGCTGTTGGTGCGTGCGCGGCGACCGGGAATCGGGCCGTTGAACACGCCGTCGGGCGAAGTGATCCAGCGGGTGCCGGTCAGGGCGTCGATGACCGAGTCGAACCACATGTTGTAGCAGCCCGCGCCCGGCGTACCGGCGATGGAGGAGCGATCCTCGCGGTCGATGCGGTTGCCATTGGCGTCGACCACCATGTCGCGGTCACAGCCCAGGTAATCGCGATCGCCGATTTCCAGGGATTCCTGCAGGGTCCACTGGGCAGAGAGTGTCACGCCGCCGCTGTCGAAATTGGCGCCGGTGATCACACCGAAGCGGTAGAACTCGCCACCGCCGTCCAGCGGCACGTCGGCCAGGGCGTTGATCTCGGTGCCGTCCACCTGGCGGCGGGTGATGATGTTGGCCACGCCGGCCACGGCGTCGGAGCCGTAAATGGAGGAACTGCCGTCCAGCACGATCTCGAAGCGCTGCACCGCGATGTCCGGGATGGCGGACAGGTCCAGTGCCTGCACCTGGCCGCGCGTGCCGGAACCGCCGGGGCGGCGACCGTTCAGCAGGGTCAGGGTGCGCGTGGTGCCCAGGCCGCGCAGGTCCAGCGTTTCCACGCCGGTGCCGCCCTGGATCACGAAGCCGCCAAACTGGTTGTTCAGCTGCGTGGTGCCGGCGGCCACGGTGGTGTTCTGCAGCATGTCGGCCGCGGACAGTTGGCCGGCCTGGAACTGGGTTTCGGCATCGATGACCTGCATCGGCGAGGTGGAGGTGAAATCTTCGCGCTTCAGCAGCGAGCCGGTCACCTGGACACGTCCCAGGTCAGCGGTGTCCTCTTCCTCGGTGGTCTGTTCGTCGTCTGCGTCGGTGGACGTGTCGTCCTGGGCCCAGGCGGTCAATACCTGGGTGCTGAGGGCGAGCGCCAGGAGGTACCTGGTCATGCTCCCTTTTTTGACCTTGAGTTCGTCTGACATGAAATGCTCCGGGTGATGACAGTGGAGTTGGGCGAATTTACCGGTGCGTGGGGAAACCGCCCGCCTACTTCCCGGGCTCGCGGCCCGGTTGTTGATTACAGGGATGACTGGGGGACCCAAAGGTCCGAAGCCACTACTTCACACCGGCCAATGATAGATAATTCGTAAGCCTCCTGTAAACCGTTTATTAAATCCCGGTTAATGGGTTTCGACAGGCTTCAAACCCAGCGACGGCGCGGTCTAGAGGAGGTCGACGAGTTGTTCACGGTACTTTTCGTAGAGGCGAAAATTGTGCGCCAGCGCCTCCGAGCCCTCGCCCCGTTGCAACCTGGCCACGCGCAGCTGCTCTTTCACCCAGCGGTATTCGGCCCAGTTGCCACCCCCGGTTTTCACGACCTCCATTTCCACGTTGTTCAGGCTCACCGCGGTGCCCATGCCCTGGTACACCTTGAGCAGGTCGGCGGGCGAAGCCGAATCCTTGTCTTCCATTTCCTGCGACAGTTCCTGGATGCGTTGCGTCCGCTCCTCGGCGGCGGCGCGGGCCTTGTCCGTCACGCTGAGCAGGTATTCCACCTGGTCTTCGGACACCTCGCCGTCTCCGGGCGGGTCGTAGCGGTCGGCCGCGGCCGCTTCCATCAGCGCGGCCTGGCGCTGCGCGTTGCCGAACAGGCCCGTTCCCGAACTGACGTCGGTGGAGTAGGCGGCGCCCGACGGCCGCTTGACAGCGACCCGGTCGGCGATGTTCACACCGCCACTGCCCAGCCCGACCACGCTGCCGATGACCAGGTTGGCGAAGAAGGCTGCGACCAGGGACAGGACGTAGTGCAGGATGCGCTTGTCCTCCGGGACGTCGAGCGCCAGCGGCATGATGCGGTACAGCAGAACCAGCGACCAGATCCCACCTGCCAGGGACACCAGGAAACCGAGCCAGGGGATTGCCGCGCCAATCATGCCGGCGACCCACGCGGGGATGGCGGCCAGCGACACGGCCGCAAAGGCCCGCGAAAAATCCGGTTTGCCCTTGAACACGCCGGCCAGCAGGTTGAACGCGAACACCGCCACCAGAAAACCGATGGCGGCCATGACCAGGCCGCGCAGCAACATGACGACAAATCCGCCGCCGACGCCATAAGCGGCGTACCCGCCGAACAGCCGCGCCAGCACGACAACGACCACGACGTTGGCCACCAGCAGGGGGCCGGTCAGCAATCCCAGGGTTCTCTGCCAGGGCGGGTTGTCCGCCAGCCAGGCTTTCCAGTTGGCTTCCGGGTCGGTCAGCCCGCCCTTGACGAGATCCAGTGTTTTCTTGAGATCGAATTCCATGATGGGGTCGCTCCGTTGGTTCGGCGATCTTGGCAATCGCGGTTGCTGCCTGTTTCACGCCAGAATAGGAGAATTCCCGTCAATCCACAGGGCGCGGTGGCGCCGATCCCGGGTGGACGGGGTAGAATTGCGCCGTGAATCAATGCCCGGACCCGGAGGCGAGGACAATGAAAATGACGCGCCTGTTCGAGCGCCTCAAACCCGGCTCGGATGCCGGGGAAGACGCCCGCGTGGAATGGCTGCGCGGCATCTTCGCCTGTTCCCGCTACCCGCTGGTCTACTTCAACCTGCCCAAATGCGCCTGCACCACCATCAAGAACCTGATGTACGTGCTGGAGTACGGCGAGGCCTTTCCGCAGCCACTGGACGTGCACAAGCCGATCGCCACCGGCAATGCGCTGATCGGGCGCCACGAGCCTGACCGGCTGCTCACCGCCATGGCCAGCCGCAGGCTGTCCTTCACCTTCGTCAGGCATCCGCTGAAGCGGGCCTATTCGGCCTTCAACGAGAAAATTTTTCACGAATCGGAGCATTCGTTTCGCGGGCTGCGCAACGGTGTGCTGCGCGCACGGTGGGGCATCCAGTTCCCTGCGCGGCTGGACAGCTACTCGGCGGATGACCACGCGGAGAATTTCGCGCGCTTTCTCGAGTTCGTCGCCGCCAATCTTGCCGGCGAGACGGACGTTAGGCAGGATCCGCACTGGCTGCCTCAGTCCCTGTTGCTGCATCGGCAGCGCAAACGCGGGGAGATCGATTTCGTGGGCCGCCTGGAGCGCTATGCCGAGGACATGGCCTTCGTGCTTCGCTCGGTTGGCGTTGCAGCCGTCGATGACCTGTTGAACCTGCGTTTCAACGAGGGGCTGCCGCCGCCTTACCCGTACCGGGAGGTCCTGACGGACCGGGTGCTGGACCTGGGTCGCTGCATTTTCGACGATGACCTGCAACGCCTCGCCTATCCCCTGGAGACCCGTTGAATGATTTGGTCCGCCCCCCGTGCGCCCCGGCTCGACGAGTGGCGCACTCGTGGACCGTGGGTCGGCCTGACGCTGCTGTGCACCTTGCAGGCCGCCGTGTTTGCGCAGGACGATCCCGCGGCCACGGAAGTCTGGACGCCGGAGCCGGCCGTGGTCACGCCCGGTCCGGGCCGGGTGCACGGTGCGCCCCCATCGGATGCGCTGATGCTGTTCGACGGCAACGGTCTTGACGCCTGGCGCCATACCGACGGGCGGGACGCGCAGTGGGTCGTCGAAGACGGCGTCCTGACCGTGGTGCCTGGCAGCGGCGATATCGAAACACGCCGCGGATTTGGCGACGTGCAGTTGCACCTGGAATGGAAAACGCCGCAAATTGTCGAGGGTGCAGGGCAGGGCCGTGGCAACAGCGGCGTGTTTCTGCAGCGGCGTTACGAGGTCCAGGTGCTGGATTCTTTCGACAATCGCACCTATGCCAACGGCCAGGCCGCCAGCGTGTACAAACAGGCGATTCCGCTGGTCAACGCCAGTCGGGGCCCCGGCGAGTGGCAGAGCTACGACATCCTGTTCCGGGCGCCGCGTTTCGCGGGCGATGGCAGCCTGGTGTCGCCGGCGACGCTCACGGTGCTCCACAACGGTGTGCTGGTGCAGGACCACGTCACGCTGCAGGGGCCCACCGTGTACATCGGTCAGCCGGCCTGGGCGGCGC
>JAUIJU010000049.1 GCA_030431095.1 Gammaproteobacteria bacterium
GCAGGCCCTCAAGGTGACCAGGGTCCCGCGGGTCCAGCAGGCCCGGCAGGTCCGGCAGGCGCCAAGGGTGATCAGGGTCCGGCAGGCCCGGCGGGTCCACAGGGTGATACTGGCCCGGCAGGCCCTCAAGGTGACCAGGGTCCGGCAGGTCCGGCAGGTCCGGCAGGTCCGGCAGGTCCGGCAGGCGCCCAGGGTGACCAGGGTCCGGCGGGCCCGGCAGGCCCGCAGGGTGATGCTGGCCCGGCAGGTCCCACTGGCCCGGCAGGTCCTCAAGGCGACCAGGGTCCGGCAGGCCCGGCAGGCCCGGCAGGCGCCCAGGGTGACCAGGGTCCGGCAGGTCCGGCAGGTCCGGCAGGCCCCGAAGGACCTCAGGGACCCAAAGGCGACACCGGCAATACCGGCCCTTCCGGTCCCACGGGTCCGCAAGGTCCAACGGGTCCGGCGGGTCCGGCGGGTCCGGCGGGTCCGATGGGCCCCCAGGGAGCCCAGGGTGAACCGGGCGCCGATGGTCTCGATGGGAGCGATGGCGCTCAGGGCCCCGCTGGTCCGGCGGGACCCGAAGGTCCTGCAGGCCCCGAGGGTCCGGCGGGTCGACAAGGCCCGGCCAAGGTGAGCATGTGCTTCGGTGACACGCGGGAAATTCGCATCGACATCGAGCAGGGCACGCCGGATGGGCTGGTCGCGGAACTCGTGGCGGCGACCAAGAGTGGCCGTTTCTACGGCATTGGCGATTCGGCCGGTGATTCGAGCGGACCGAATCCGATGCTGCAGGTGGCGGTACCCAATCCGTTCCCGGCAGGATGGCGAATCACGGGCATCACGGGCAAGGCCCGAGGTTCCGATGCGCCATGGCACGGCGTGGTCAAGCTGAAGACCTATCGACTGGGCGTCGATGACACGGCACAGACTGTACTGGGCCTGCAGTGCGACATGACCGGCGGTTCCGGGCAGGAGTACGACACCTGCTCCGATGACTTGCCCGACGGGTATGAGTTGGCCGAAGAGGAATTGCTGGCCTTGTTCGTCAAGGACAAGAAAACGCAGGGCAACCTCTCGGCACTGACTCGCGTCACGGGTTGCATCACCGTCGAGCCGCCCGAGGAAGAGGAAGAGGAAGTGGAAGAAGACGCTTAAGCAACACTCCTGGGCGCCGACCCGGCCCGCCCCTTCGGGCGGGCGGGTTTCCGGGGAGGGCCCGCCGAAGCCTCGAAAAGTTCAATGAACGTACCGGCCCCCAACGGGGCCGGTTTTTTTGGGGCTGATTAAACGGCCTTGGAGGCCACCGGCCACTTCACGTCATCATCAATTCCCGGGCCCCTTGACCAACCGTCCTCCCTTTACCACCACCGACACCTTTTCCATCACGCTGATGTCCGTCAGCGGATCCCCGGCGACCGCCACCATGTCCCCGTACAGCCCCGGCTCGATGGCCCCCACCCGGTCCGCCCAGCCCAGCTGGCGCGCAGCCACCGAGGTCGCCGCCTGGATCGCCTCCATCGGCGTCATGCCGTACTCGACCATGAAGGCAAACTGCATGCCGGCCATGCCGTGCGGGTAGATCCCGGCATCGGTGCCGAACACGATGTCGACACCGGCCTCGTGGGCGCGCCGAAAATTGTCCCTTTGCACCTGCGTGGTCTCGATGGTCTTGCGCATGAACTCGTCCGGCCAGCCCATGAGGCGTCCCTGCTCGATCATCCAGTCACCGGCGCCGACGTCCATGGACAGGCCTACGCCGTGCTCGATGGCCAGGCGAATGCCTTCGTCGTCGATGTAGGTGGCGTGTTCGATGGTGTCGGCCCCGGCTTCGATGGCCTCGATGATGGACCGCGCCCCGTGAGCGTGGGCGGCGACTTTGAGTCCGGCCGCGTGGGCCACCTCGACCACCGCGCGAATTTCCGCGGGGCTCATCTCGGGTGCGCCGGGTTCGCCGCCGTAGGCCAACACGGCGCCCGATGCGATGACCTTGAGCACGTCCGCGCCGCCGTCCACGGCGCGCTGCGCGTTGTGTGCAAACTCCGTCGGCGTCCGGGAAACGCCCAGGCGGAGGTGGGGCGGAATGTCGGCCTCGTCGACGCCCGGGGCCAGCAGGTCACCGCCGCCACCCGGGATGGTCAGGTAATAGCCCGCGACCAGCAGGCGCGGCCCGGGCGCGTCTCCCCGTTCAATCTCTTCACGCAGTTCCCGCCCGGCCCAGCCGTAGTAAGTGCCGAGGTTGCGCGCCGTGGTGATTCCCGAGCGCAAGGTGGCAAGTGCGTAACGGTGGCCGGCTTCCAGGTTGTCTTCCAGGGAAAAGTCGTAGTACGCCGTCAGGTCGGTGAGTTCCTCCGGGCCTTCCAGGATGTGCGTGTGCATTTCGATCAGGCCAGGCAGGCAGGTCAGGTCGGACAGGTCCAGCACCGGGCTCGCAGGGTCCGTGGGGGCCGTTTGGTCGATTCGGGAGAACCGCCCGTTTTCAATGCTCACCCAGGCCTCGCCACGCGGGGTGTCGCTGCGTCCGTCAATCAGCGTGCCGCAATGCGCCAGCAGACCATCGGCCTCGGGGACCGGGTCCGGGGCGGCGAAGGCGAAGGTCGGCTGCAACAGCAGCACGAACAGCAGGCTCAGAGCGTTTTTCTGCGTCGTCGTGATCATGCCGGCAGCTTAGCATTGCCGGCCGCCTGGCCGGTCACTGCGTTGCCGCGCCCCGTTCGAGCATGTAGTCCACCGTGGCGCGCAGGTGGTCATCCGTGCACAGGTTGCACAGCCCGCGCGCCGGCATGGCGCCGAAGCCCTCGATCACCCTGCGGTAGATTGCTTCGCGGGGTTGTTGATCGATCAGCTTCCACCGGGCCGACTCGTCCAGTCCGGGCGCGGACTCCGCGCCGGTGTCGTGACAACCGGCGCAGACCAGCGCGTAGATCTCCCCGGGTGCTCCGCCGGTTGCCGGCGCCGGCGCCGAGCCGTCGCGGAACAGCCTGACCAGGGCGCCGTTTTGCAGGAGCACATAGATGGAGCCATCCGGGTGCGCCTTGATGTCGCGAACGCGCGCACCGAGTTCGCCGAGCAGCGGGTACTCCGAGCGGACCACGTCTCCGTCCAGGTCCAGCTTGCTCACGTGACGACCCTTGAGGGCGCCCACCAGCAGATCGCCCTGCCATTCATCGAACATGGCGCCCTGGTAGATTTCCAGCGGCGAGATGGCTTCCGAGGGCAGGTAGTAAAACAGGGGTTGCTGCATGCCTTCGCGGTGCGTGCCTTCGCCCATCGGCGCGGTGGAGTAATTTCGCCCGTAGGTGATGACCGGCCAGCCATAGTTGGCGCCGGCCACGATTCGGTTGATCTCGTCGCCGCCCAGCGGACCGTGTTCGGCGGCGTACAGCTGGCCGGTTCCGGGGTCGAACACCAGGCCCTGCACGTTGCGCACGCCCAGGGCGAAGACACGGTCATCCACTGCCGGATCGTCGACAAAAGGGTTGTCCGGCGGCGTTCCGCCGTCGGGTTCGAGACGCAGGATTTTGCCTTCCAGGCGGTCACCGCGTTGCGCCAGGCCATCCTCGGAGCGATCACCGATGGAAACGTACAGGCGCCCGTCCGGGCCGAACGCCAGGGCGCCGCCGAAATTGGACGGCGACCACCCGTAGGGCGTCACGCGCAGCAAGGTCACCCGGTCGACCAGTTGATCGTCCGCCAGGCGCCCCGCGGCGATCACTGGCGTGTAATAACGTCCGGTGCCCGGGTCCGCCTCGACGTAACTGAACACGATCCGCCGGCTCTGCGCGAAATCCGGGTACAGGGCCACGTCCAGCAATCCGGTCTGCTCATGCCCGGTCACGAACTCGGGAACACCGGTAATCCCGGTTGTCGACCCGGTCTCGAGATCCGCCACCAGCAAACGCCCGTGCAACTCCGTGATCAATACCCGGGTGGCGTCGACGAACTCGAAAGCCCACGGACGCGCCAGTCCGTCGAGTCGTGTTTCCAGGACGGCATCACGCACGTTGAGCGCGGCCAGTGATTTCAGGGCGCCCTCGTACGCGGGTGGTACACCGCTGCCCGTATCCGGCGTCTCCCCATTGGCGGATGCCGCCCAGGCCCCGGTGGCCGGCACCAGGCCCGGCGCCGCGAAGGCGCCGAAAAAGATCGTGAGAAGTGCGGCTGTTAACGATCGGGGCAAGCGGATCTCCGGGGTGGAACGCCTTTCCGGGAGGATAGCCGCCCGCCGATCAGTTTGGCAAAAGTTGGCGGGCCATTACCCGTCAGGGTGTGCGCGCACCTGAACGGGCCGACCACACCGTGCGCCCGCCGATCAACGTGGCCACCGGCGAAAGGTCGCGGTCCAGGATCGCGAAATCGGCGACACGGCCCGGGGCAATGGCGCCGCGCTGCCGGGCGACGCCCAGAAAGCCTGCCGGGGTGGTGCTGGCCATGCGTGCGGCCGCTGCGAGGTCGCAGCCGGTGGCGGCCATGATGTTGCGCAGCGCGGCCGCCATGTCCAGGCGGGACCCGGCCAGGGCGCCGCGGGCATCCCGGCAGATGCCGTCGCGTACGGTGATCGGCTGACCCAGCAGTTCGAAGGATTCCAGGTCGGTGCCCACCGGCGGCATGGCGTCGGTGACCAGCATCAGCCGGTCCGGGCCCTTGCAGCGTAGCGCCACGTCGATCGAGGCGTCCGCCACGTGCACCCGGTCGACGATCACTCCGCACCAGGTCGAATCGTGCACCAGGCCGGCGCCCACCATACCCGGTTCGCGACCGGTCAGCGGCGACATGGCGTTGTACAGGTGGGTGAATCCGGAAAGCCCCTCGGAGATGGCCACCTCGACGTCGGTAAACGTGGCGGCGCTGTGCCCGGCGCTGACGATAAAACCCTTTTCCACCAGGGCGGCCACGCGCCCCGGTGCGACCTGTTCCGGCGCCAGCGTGATCAGGGTCGGACCGTGCGCCAGCGGCGCCAGCCGTTCCAGGGCCCCGTCGGTAAGCGCCTGCAGCTTTTCGGCGCTGTGAACACCGCGCCGTTCTTCGTTGATGAACGGGCCCTCGATGTGTATCCCCAGGACGCCGGGAACGCCGGATACGATCGCCGCGTCGACCGCCGCCAGACCACGCTCGATGACGTCCAGCGTGTCGCTGACCAGCGTGGGCAGCAACGCCGTTGTGCCGAAGGTGGCGTGGGCCCTGGCCAGGGCCTCGACGGTTTCCACCGTCGGTGCATCGTTGAACAGGACGCCACCGCCGCCGTTGACCTGGGTATCGATGAATCCGGGCAGCAGGTGGCGGCCGAGCAGGTCGATGATTTCGGCGTCACCCGTCTGGTCAACAGGGACCAGGCTTTCGATTCGTCCATCGCGAACCATCACGGCCAGGCCGTCGGCGATGCCGTCGGGCGTGACCACCCGGGCATTGACCAGCGCGGTCAGGTTTTCGGGCCGATGAATCATGGTTACACCGTGGCTGTCACTTTGTTCAGGAATGGCGGATGGTCCGGGTCCTGTCCCAGCGCCAGCGCCAGGTCGTTGGCCATCCGGTAAAACCCCTGGATGCGCAGCAACGGCTCGATGACCGGGTGGGCCGACGGCGTGGGCAACACCAGGGCGCCCGGCCGGTCCAGTCCCGCGGTGATCACCTGCAGATCGCGCGCCAGCAACTCGTCGACCAGTGACGACAGTCCTTCCAGGGTTGCGTCGTTCTGCGCCAGAACCAGGCTGGGAAACGCTTCGCGCGCGATGGTCACGGGTCCGTGCAACACCTCGGCGGAGGAGTATGCCTCGGCATGCAGCCCGCAAACCTCCTTGAACTTAAGTGCGGCCTCCTGGGCGATGCCCAGGCCAATGCCGCGGCCCAGGGTGAACAGGCTGCGCGCCCGCATGATCGGCGTCAGCGCGGGGCTCCAGTCGCAGTCCCAGGCCTGCTGCAGGCCTTCGGGCGCTGCGGCCAGTGCACCCGACAGGGCCTCGTCCTGGCGCCAGGCTGCGGTCAGCTGAACGATGGCGGACAGCGATCCGATGAAGGACTTGGTGGCGGCCACGCTGCGCTCCGGTCCGGCGCGCAGTGGCAGCACTTCGTCGGCCAGTTCGGCCAGGGGTGACTGCGCCACATTGACCAGGGCGATCACCGGCGCGCCGGCCGCACGGGCCGCCCGCGCCACCGCCAGCAGGTCGGGGCTTGCACCGGACTGGGAAATGACCAGGCACACGCCGCCGTCAAAACGCACGGGGGCGTGGTACACCGAATGCACCGAGGGTGCCACGGACCCGGTGAGGGTTCCGGTTCGTGTCTCCACCAGGTAGCGGGCAAAGGTCGCTGCGTGGTCCGAGCTACCCCGCGCCACGGTCAGCACGAAGGACGGGTCCCGCTCCCGCAGCAGGCGTCCGATCCGCTCTGCCTGTGCGGCGTTGTGATCGAGCTGGTCCTGCACCACCTGTGCGGCCTCGGCGGCCTCCCGGAACATCAGCGTGGGCGTGTCGGCCGCGGTTTCTCCGCTCATCTCATTCACCCAGGCTCAGTTCGGCGACGAAGTCATAGGTATCGCCGCGATACCAGCTCTGTGAGAACTCGATGGCGGCGCCGTCACGGTTGAAACCGACGCGTTCGACCAGCAGGCCGGCATCTCCTTCCCGTGCGCCCAGCAGTTCCGCCTGTTCGGCATTGAGCAAAAGGGCGCTGAGGCGCTGCAGGGCGCGGACCGGGTGATTGCCGGTGCGATTGAGCGCCGCGTACAGGGAGCGGTCCACCGAGTCCACGGACGGCAGGCAGCTGCCCAGGACCGTGGCCTTTTCCAGTGACATGGGGTTGCCATTCGCCAGGCGTACGCGGCTGAAGCGATACACGCGCGTGCCGGGACTGGCGCGCAGGGTCATCGATTCTTCCGGCGAGACGGTGCCTTGCGAGCGGCCCAGCCAGACACTGTCGGCCTCGAGTCCCCGCGCCGCCATTTCCTCGGAGAACGAGGTCAGCTTGGCGAAGTTTTTCTCGACCTTCGAGCGCACGAAAGTGCCCGAGCCCTGGCGGGTGTCGAGTACGTCTTCATTGACCAGACCCTCGATGGCTTTGCGGATGGTAATGCGCGAAACACCGAACATGCCCGCGAGCTCCCGTTCGGGGGGAAGGGCGTCGTCCGGTTTCAGTGTGCGGTCGTTGATGGCGTCGCGCAGCAGATTCTGCACCTGTCGGTATAACGGCTGCCGGTTGTCCGGCTCCAGTTTGGCAAAGCGGTCCCGCAGGCTGGGGGGCGCGGTTTTGGTGGCTGCGTCACTCATGCCAGTACTATAACCAATATATAACCAATAAAGCCAAGAGATTTTTTCATTCCATGAAAATCAACAAAAAAACCCTGGTTTAACCGCATGATATCGTTTGAACGGTGTAGATTCTGAAAATTGGGCTAGTAATTGGTATTAATTGGTACTATGCTTTTTAACAATTGGTTAATACCAATCAAGCGGAACAATACCGCCACAAGAATCGAATGCACACGAAGGTGACCATGCCATGACCATGAAACGCACAACCGTACTGAGCGCCGCCATTGCCCTGGCGCTGTCCGCCAACCACCAGGCGCTGTGGGCCCAGGATGACGCCGACGCGGGCGAAAACGCCCTCGAAGAAGTCATTGTCACCGGCATCCGTGGCAGCCTGCAGCGCTCCCTGGACGTCAAGCGTGATGAAAGCTCGCACGTCGAAGTGATCTCCGCGGAGGACATCGGCAAGATGCCGGATCGCAACATCGCCGACTCGTTGCAGCGGGTTCCCGGCATTACGATCAGTGCCGCCAGCGCCAACGAAGGCGCCTTCGACGAAAACGATCGCGTCAGCATGCGTGGCACCAGCCCGAGCTACACCCAGACCCTGATCAACGGCCATAACATCGGCACCGGCGACTGGTTCGTGCTGAACCAGACCGGCACCGTGGGGCGCAGCGTCAGCTACTCACTGCTTCCTTCCGAACTGGTCGAGCAGATCGTCGTGCGCAAAGCCTACGAGGCGAAGCTGGTGGAAGGCGGACTGACCGGCAGCGTCGACATCAAGACGCACAGCCCGCTGAACTTCGAAGAAGGCGTGACGGTTCACGGCAACCTCGGCGCCGTTTACGCCGACCTGCCGGGCGAAACCGACCCGCAGCTGTCCGCCCTGCTGAACTGGAAGAACGAAGCCGGCACCTTCGGCGTCATGGTCATGGGCTTCAGCCAGGAACGCAGCCTGCGCCGTGATGGCCAGGAAGTGCTGGGCTACAACGTGATCTCGGCGACCGATGCCGCAGCGCAGGCCTATCCCGAGCTCGAGGGCGTGTTCTACCCATCGCTGATGGGGTCGGCCCTGTTCGAGCAGGAGCGTAAGCGCACCGGCGGCCAGGTGACCGTGGAATTTACGCCCACCGATTCGCTGAATTTCACGCTGGACGCCTTCTCCACCCAGCTCGAAGCCAGCAACTACAACCGCAACTATATGCTGTGGGGCGCACGCATCATCCAGGGCAGCGCGGTTCCGGACCCGGGTTTCGTGGTGCGCGACAATACGCTGGTGTCCGCGGAGTTCAGCCCGGTGGCCGGCCAGCAATACGGCATCTATGACCAGATTTCCCGCCCGGGCGACGAGTCCAGCTCCGAGTACCTCAGTGCCGAAATGGACTGGGACGTGAGCGACAACTGGCGCGTCTATGCACAGGTCGGCACTTCCGAAGGCCGCGGCAAGACGCCGACCCAGGACGTGGCGGAATGGGACCTGGGCCTGGGAACCGGTGCGGGGTATCAGCTCAACGGCGTCGGCGCCGGCGACTGGCACCTGGGCAGCACCGACACCTCGCAGCCAGGCACCCCCCTGGTGGACTACAAGCTGGACTGGATCTTCGGCTACCAGGACATCGACGTGCTGGACGAGGAAGACTGGCTGCAGCTCGACAGCGAAGTGCTGTTCAGCCAGGGCGTGCTGGACTCCATCGAGTTCGGCGTACGCACCGCGGACCACGGCCGTCACCTGGACCAGGTCACGGCGCAGGGTCCCGGCTGCATCGACTCCGGCGGCAACGTGGTCGGCTTCGACTGGTCGCAGCAGTTCTTCTGCCCCCCCGGCACGCAGTCGCCGTTCGATCCGGCCAACTTCCCGGCCGGTTTCGAAAACTATCCGGGAGATTTCGGTGCCGGCCTCGGTGGTACGTTCCCGCGTGACATCTGGTACTTTTCGCCGGAACAGCTCGCGGCCTACAACCAGATGACCAACCGCAACGCCGCGGAGCGCTTCTATTTCCAGGGCGCCTATGGCCTCGAGGAGACCTCCTCCGCCGCCTACGTGCAGTTCAACCTGCAGGGCGAGCGCTGGTCCGGCAACCTGGGCCTGCGTTACGTGCGGACCGAAGAGGACATCGATACCTACGTCAACGCCGATGCGGCGGACCCGGACGCCATCCTCACGTCCGCGTTCGGTCCGTTCAAGAAGGTCAACACCAGCCACACCTACGACGACTGGCTGCCGACCGCGAACTTCCGCTACGAGATGAATGACGACATGGACCTGCGCCTGTCCCTGGGACGCAGCCTGTCACGCGCCGACTACTCGGCCCTGGCCGGCTCGGTCAGCCTGCTTCCGCCCGCGGTCGAGGGTGAGATCGGCAGCGGCTCCGGTGGCAACCCCGACCTGGCGCCCATCGTGTCCACCAACTTCGACGTGTCCTGGGAGTGGTATTTCGCCGAGCGCGCCCTGCTGGCCGCCAGCGTGTTCTACATGGACATCGACAACTACGTGGCGCTGGGCCAGGAGATGCGCTCCATCTTCACCATCGATGCGCAGAACCCGCAGGGTCGGTACGTCGACTACCTGCTGACCGTGCCGGTGAATTCCTCGGCGGAGGTCAAGGGCTTCGAACTGGCCTGGCAGCAGCCCATCGGTGACAACTTCGGCATCCTGGCCAACTACTCCTACGCGGACGCCGATACCGAAGACGGCTCGCCCATGCTCGGCACCTCGAAGAACACCTACAACCTGGGTGGCTACTTCGAAACCGACAACTTCTCCGTGCGGCTCTCGTACAATTTCCGTTCCGCCTTCTACAGCGGCCTGGATCGCGCCTCGGCGTTTTACCAGGACGACATCCAAAGCGTGGACGGCTCCATCGCCTACACCATCAACGACCACTTCACGGTCTCGCTGGATGGGCGCAACCTGAGCGACGAGACCTACGAGTACTACGCTGAAAGCAAGGAGCGCCCGCGTTCCATCTACGAGAACGGCCGGCAGTACTATCTCAACCTGCGGTTCAATTTCTGAGCCGACGGCCCTTCGCGGCGACCAGGGTGCCCCGGTCGCCGGCACCAGAAGCCTGTGTTCAGGGCCCGGCTCTCCGGGCCCTTTTTTTGAGCCTTCGCGGATAACGCTTCCGGTTCGGAACAGGGGGCGGTCAGCCGCACCGGGCAGACGCTGTGCGACCCAAGATGCGCCGATCCGGGCGCGAGGAGTAAAGTTTGAGATTCCCAATGATTCAGTCCCTGGAATGTCCGGCACCATGAACACCCTGCGCACCCTCCTGCTTGTCACGGCCACGTCCCTGGTCGTGTGGTCGTCCCTGTCCACCGCGGCCGAGGGGCCTGCCCTATTGCCGCGCCCCCTGTCCACCGAACTCACGGGCGAGCACTTCGAGCTCCCCGGGTCATTGCGTCTGGATCCCGCTTCGAACGTTTCGCTCGAACCGGCCGCCGCCTGGCTGGCCGGACTGCTGGCGCAATCCGCTGGGGTGCCGGTGCAGGTCGACACCGTGAGCGGCGCTGCGCCGGGCATCGTTCTGCGCCGGGTTTCCGCAGCACGGATGCTCGAACTGTTCGCGACGGCCGGCCTGGACGCGCCGCGTCATCCGGACGCCGCCTATGAACTGGTGATCGGCCCGCGGGGCGTGTCCGTGACCGGCTCGCATGACGCCGCGCTGATTCACGGCCTGGTAAGCCTGTGGCAGGTGGTGTCCGGCGCCCACGCGCCGTCCGCTTCCTGGCCGGGTCTCCGGGTACTGGATGCGCCCGAGTTCGGCTGGCGCGGATTGATGCTCGATTCGACACGCCACATGCAGTCGGTGGATTACATCCTGGGCCTGCTCGATACCATGGCGCTGCACAAACTCAACGTGTTCCACTGGCACCTGAGTGACGACCAGGGCTGGCGGCTTGAGATCAAGGCCTGGCCGGCGCTGGCGAACACCGGCGGCTACCGCGTTCCGGCAGGACAGGCGCCCGCCGCGGACATTGACCCGGCCACCGGTGAGCCGCGTCTCTACGGCGGCTACTACACCCACGAGGATGTGCGTCGGGTGGTGGCCCATGCGGCGGAACGCGGCATCACCGTGGTGCCGGAAATCGACGTGCCCGGTCACGCCACGGCCGCCATCGCCGCCTATCCCTGGCTGGGCGTGGAAGGTCACGGGGTCGATGCGGTCGGCAACCGCTGGGGCATCTATCACAACGTCTTCAACCTGGAGGAACGCACCTTCGGCCTGCTGGAGGACGTGATGGACGAGATTGTCGAACTGTTTCCCGGCCCGTACATTCACCTGGGCGGTGACGAAGTGGTCACTGATCAATGGGCAGGATCGCCCCGCGTTGCCGAACGCATGGACGCATTGGGTATCGACGGCTTGCAACAAGTACAGAACCTGTTCGTGGAGCGGCTCCAGGACTACCTGGCGCCCAGCGGTCGCAGCATCATTGGCTGGGACGAAATTCTCGAGAGCGACCTGCCACCCCAGGCTGCAGTGATGTCCTGGCGTGGCGTCGAGGGCGCCATCGAGGCGGCTGCCAAGGGCCACAAGACGGTTCTTTCCCCGGCGCCCACGTTGTACTTCGATCATGTGCAGAACGACCTGCCGGACGCCCCGCCAGGACGTGGTGGCGTGATCACCGTGAAAACGGTTTACGACTTCGATCCCCTGCCGCCGGAACTGGCGGACAACCGCGAGTTCGTGCTCGGCGTCCAGGCCAACCTGTGGACCGAGCACATTCGCACCGAGGAACGCGCCGCGTACATGACCTGGCCGCGCGCGGTGGCCCTGGCCGAGGTGGGCTGGACGTCTCCGGATTTGGGCGACTGGAACGGCTTCGCCACGCGGCTGGACCGTCACTTGCCGCGCCTGGCCGCGCTCGGCGTGCCGCATGCCGACGACGTACAGTCCCTGACGGGACAGGCCCCAGCACGTGATCTGCCCGCGCGTCGACGCGAAGACCGTGAACTGGAACTTTGCCAGGCCGCCATCGAACTGGTGCTGGAGGACGATGCCCCTCTCGACGCCGAACGCGAGGCCTACCGGGTAGACATTCTCAAGCCGTGCTGGATATGGCGCGACGCGCCGCTGGGCAGCGTTGCCTCGTTGCGCGCTTCGGTGGGACAGTTGCCGTTCAATTTCGAAATCGGCGATGCGATCGACAGCGCCGAGATCCTGCCCCCGGAAACCCCTGAAGGCGAGATGACGGTTCGCCTGGGCGCCTGCGACGGGCCTTTGCTCGCGGTGCTGCCCCTGGCCCCCGCGGTGGACAACCCGGCCGCGACCGTGTTGCCGTGGGCGTCCCTGGGCGGCGACCCGCCGGCCACCGGCGACCTGTGCATCCAGTTTCGGCGCCCGTCCCTCGACCCGTTCTGGGTGCTGGACTGGATCGAACTGGCGCCCGCGCCGTGAGCGTTCACGGCGACGATGGCCTGGCAGTTCGTTCGCCGTTGGCCGGGTGGTGTGACCACCTGGAAGACCTCCCCGACCCGGTGTTCAGCGGTCGGGTTCTGGGTGACGGTGTGTCCATCGATCCCACGGTGGGCGAGCTGGTCGCGCCCTTTGACGGCCAGGTGCTCAACGTTCCGGACAGCCGCCACGCCCTGAATCTGCGCGCGGACAACGGCGCCGAACTGCTTTTGCACGTGGGTATCGACACCGTGACATTGGCGGGGGAGGGTTTCGACTGCCTGGTCGGTCCCGGTGAGCGCATAACCGCCGGTCAGCCACTGCTCCGGTTTGACCTCGAATTGCTGGCGCGCCGCGCGCCCAGTCTGCGCACACCGGTCCTGTTGCTGGATGCGCCCGGCCGTTCCCTGCGCAAGGTGCGCACTCCTGGGCCGGTCGTACCAGGCGACGTGCTGTTCGAGGTCGTGTGCGCCAACGTCGCCACGGAGGCGCTGCCGGTCGATGAACCGGCCGCCGGCGTCGAGCGAGCGTTGCGCGTGGGACTCGAACACGGTCTTCACGCCCGACCCGCAGCGGGCCTGGTGGCGGCGCTGGCGGCGCTGGATGCGCGGGTGCGCCTGCACGCGACATCGGGCGCCCAGGCGGACGCCAACAGCCCGGTGGCGCTGATGGGCCTTGGCCTGGTCCGCGGTGACACGGTTCGCATTGTGGCCCGTGGCCCCGACGCGAACGCGGCGGTCGAGGTCCTGTCCAGCCTGCTGGAACCCCTGGCCAGCGATCCCGATCCGGTGTGGGTCCCGTCGCCGCACCGGATCGAGCCACCGGGCGCGGACACCCGCTTGCCGGGTCTGGCGGCCAGCGCCGGGCTGGCCACCGGCACGGCGGCATTGCTGGAGGCGGACCTGCCGCCCTTCGACGCCACCGCACCGGATGCCGTCGCGGAGCGCCAGGCGCTGGACGAGGCCATGGATGCGGTAAAGCGCCACCTGCAGTCCCTGGCTGGGGGTGCTTCGTCCGCAGCCGCCGAAGTGGCCGGTGCGCACCTGGCGCTGCTGGAAGACCCCGGTCTGCGTGAGCGCGCCGGTGCGCTGATGGAGGCAGGTCGCTCGGCCGCCGCGGCGTGGCATACCGCCACCGGCGAGGCGGCGCAGACCCTGGCGGCGCTGGACGATCCGCGCCTGCGTGAGCGCGTCGACGACCTGCGCGACCTGGGCGGGCAGGTCGTGCGCGTGCTGGCCGGACAAGCGCCCGGATACGCGCAGGAACTGCCGCCTGACGCGATCTTGCTGGCGGACAACCTGTTGCCTTCGCAGCTCATGGCGGTTGGGGATGAACCACTGGCCGGCATCTGCCTGGCCGGCGGCGGCGCCACCTCTCACGTGGCCATCCTGGCCGCGGCCCGGGGCATTCCCATGCTGGTGGCCGCAGGGGCGTCCGTTACGGCCATCACCGCCGGAACGCCGCTGTGCCTGGACGCCGAACATGGCGAGCTGTGGGTGGACCCGCCGGCCGATGCGCTGCGGCGTTTTCGTGAGCGCGTGGCGTACGAAGCCCGGCTGGACGTCGCGGCCCGTGTGCGGGCCACCGAGCCCTGTGAAACCACCGACGGCGTCCGTGTCTCGGTGCTGGCCAACCTGGCGGGTGTCGACGAAGCTGAGGCCGCCCTGCATGCCGGCGCGGAGGGCTGCGGACTGCTGCGCAGCGAGTTCCTGTACATGGCCCGAAATTCCGCGCCTGGCGTCGCGACCCAACGGCGCGAAGTCCAATCCGTCAGTGACGTGCTGGGCGACCGGCCGCTGGTGGTGCGCACCCTGGATGCCGGTGCCGACAAGCCGATCGCCTACCTCGACCAGGTTGCGGAAGAGAATCCCGCCCTGGGGGTTCGCGGCATTCGCCTCGGCCTTGCGCGACCGGAACTGCTGGACCGGCAGCTCGAGGCCCTGTTGCGTGTCGAGCACGCACGGCCGCTACAGGTCATGCTGCCCATGGTCGCGCGAATCGACGAGGTGGACAGGGTCCGTGAACGCATCGAGCACCTGCGCCAGGCGCACGGCCTGGATCGCCCACTGTCGCTCGGCGTGATGATCGAGACGCCCGCCGCGGCGCTGCTGGCCGACCGCCTGGCCGAGCGCGTGGACTTTTTTTCCATCGGCACCAACGACCTGGCCCAGTACACCCTGTGCATGGACCGCGTGGCGCCGGCGCTGGCACGGCAGCTGGACGCGCTCGACCCGGCGGTCCTGTCCCTGGTGCACTTCACCGCGCAAGCCGCGGAACGGGCCGGCATCGAGGTCAGCGTGTGCGGGGCGGCGGCCGGCGACCTCGAAGCCGCTCCGGTACTGCTTGGCCTGGGGGTGAGCAAACTGTCCATGGCTCCGGCCCGCGTGGCCCGCATCAAAGCCCTGCTGCGCGGCGTGAGCCGGGCGCAATGTCGTGACCTGGCGCAACAGGCGCTGACCGGCGACAGTGCCGGGCAGGTGCGCGATCTCGTTCGCACCACCCTGGCCGGCAAGAAGGAGCAATGATATGAATTCCGCCTGGACCCGACAGCTGTTTCCCGCCGTGCAGAAACTCGGTCGTTCACTGATGCTGCCCATCGCGGTACTGCCGGTGGCCGGCCTGCTGCTGCGGCTCGGCCAGCCGGACCTGCTGGATCTGCCTTACGTGGCTGCCGCCGGCAACGCCGTTTTTTCCCACCTCGGCCTGCTGTTCGCCATCGGCGTGGCCGTGGGGCTGGCGCGGGGCAACAACGGTGCGGCCGGGCTGGCCGCGGTGGTGGCCTACCTGGTGACCACGGAAGGGGCCCGGGTTCTGATTCCGGTGCCGCCCGAGGTCGTGGGGGAGGTGGCCGGGCGGTACGCCGAGTTGTCGGGCGCCGCGTTTCGCGACGCCGCCGTTGCCAAGATGAGCGTGCCCGCGGGTCTGATCAGCGGGATCCTGGCCGGATTGCTGTACAACCGTTTCGCTGACATCCGATTGCCGGACTACCTGGCCTTTTTCGCCGGCCGGCGTTTCGTGCCCATCGTCAGCGGCTTTGCCGCGCTGGGCCTCGCTGCCTTGTTCGGCTTCGGCTGGCCCATGCTCGAAACCGGCATGAACGCGCTCAGCGAGGCGGTGGTGGCGGCCGGGGGCGGGGGACTGTTCGTCTACGGCCTGCTCAATCGCCTGCTGATCATCACTGGCTTACATCACATCCTGAACAACATCGCCTGGTTCATCGTCGGTGATTTCGAAGGTGTGACCGGCGACCTTCGGCGCTTCTTCGCCGGGGACCCGTCCGCGGGCGCGTTCATGACCGGATTCTTCCCGGTCATGATGTTTGGTTTGCCGGCCGCCTGCCTTGCCATGTACCACAGCGCCGACGAGGACAAGCGCAAGGCCGTTGGTGGCCTGTTGTTGTCCATGGCGCTGACCTCATTCCTGACCGGCATCACCGAACCCATCGAATTCACTTTCATGTTCATTGCGCCGCTGCTGTACGCGGTGCACGCGGTGCTGACGGGACTGAGCATGACCCTGATGGACCTGCTGGGTGTACGGCACGGATTCGGATTCTCCGCCGGTCTGTTCGACTACGTGCTGAATTTCAATCACGCCACCCGGCCGCTGATTATCCTGTTGGTCGGGGTCGGCTGGTTCGCGGTCTACTACGGGGTGTTTCGCTGGGCCATCCTGCGCTTCGACATTCCCACCCCGGGCCGCGGCGAGATCGTTTCACCGGTGGGCGAGGGTGCTTCGCTGGCGGTGGACGAGGAAACCGCCCGAATGCTGGAAGCCCTGGGCGGCGCCGGAAACCTTCGCGAGATCGATGCCTGCACCACGCGCCTGCGACTGCGGGTCGTCGAGCAGGAGCGCGTCGACGAAGACGCGCTACGCGCACTGGGCGCCTCGGGGATCTTGCGACCTGGCGCGGATGCCCTGCAGGTCATCATCGGCCTGCGTGCGGACGAAATGGCGGGACACCTGCGCCGCGCCGTGGGTGACACGGCCGCATTGGCGCCGGCAGCCGCCCCGGTCCAGGCAGGGCCGCGGCAGCCCCGGCAACAGGACGCGGCCGCGGATGACGTCGAGCGCCTGCTTGGCGCCCTGGGCGGACGGGACAACCTGCTGTCGGCCCAAGCCCTGGGAACGCGTCTGTCGCTGCGACTAAAGGACGCCGGCAAGGCTGATGAGCACGCCCTGCTGGCCGCTGGTTATCGCGGCCTGGCGCAGGCAGGAGAGGGCCGGGTCCAGCTGTTGTGCACATACCAGGCCGAATCACTGGCCCGCGCACTGGCCTAGTTCAGTTCGCCGGATTCGGTGTTGCCGGGTCGGCGACCGTCACCCGGGCCTCGGCGCGGCGCAATGTCAGGCGAAACGTGACCGGAACCGCAGGGCTGATGGACGCCAGTCCCGCCACGTCACGAAGGCGATCGATGCCTTCGAGCAGGCCCAGCTGACCCGCGTTGACCACGATCGGTTCGGCGCTGGTGACCAGCAGCGTTGCCGGGCCCAGGCGAGCCACCGCGGCGTTGACGGTCAGGGGTACCTCATCCCCGTGCAGCGACAATCGCGCCTCGGTCACCACGTTTGACTGGTCGCCCGGCTCGAGTGCGGTGATGGACGTCATGTCGAGATGGGCCGTGATCACGGCTTCGGGGTTCTCGTCCGTCTCGAACAAGAGGTCCCGCATGC
>JAUIJU010000121.1 GCA_030431095.1 Gammaproteobacteria bacterium
CATGACGTCGTTGAGGCACACGCTGCCGGCGCTGACCCTGTCGAGGAAATGTTGTTGCCCGGACCGTCCTCCACCGAACAGGTAGGCCGCCAGGGGCTTGTCGCCGGTGCGAATGTGGGTGATGGCGTCATCCAGGTTGTCACAGCGCAGAACCGGCAACACCGGGCCAAATATTTCTTCCTGCATCGCGGGGCTCTCGGGGGTCACCCCGGTCAGCACCGTCGGTTCGATGTAGCGGTCATCGACGTCGCTGTGTCCACCGAGCGCCACCTGGCCGGGTTCCACCAGGGCCGCCACCCGTTCGAAATGTCGCCGGTTGACCAGGCGGCCGTAGGAATCGCTGGCCTGAGGATTGTCGCCGAACATTTCGCGGATACTGTGTTGCAGCAACGGCAGCAGCCGCCGTTCGGTCTCCGCGTCGGTCAGCACGTAGTCCGGCGCGATGCAGGTCTGTCCCGCGTTGGTGAACCGTCCCCATGCGATACGACGGGCGGCAACCTCCAGGTTTGCATCCGGCAGCACCACGCAGGGGCTCTTGCCACCCAGCTCAAGGGTGACGGGTGTCAGGTGGCGGGCCGCTGCCGTCATGACGATGCGCCCCACACCGGCGCCACCGGTATACATGATGTGATCGAAACGCTGTTCCAGCAGGGCGGTGGACTCAGGCACGGCGCCTTCGACCACGGCGAAGCACGATGTGTCCAGGTACTCCGGCAGGTGACGCGCCAGCAGGGCGGACGTGGCCGGCGCTCCTTCCGCCGGCTTGATCACGGCGCAGTTGCCCGCCGCGATCACCGCGGCCAGTGGCGCGAGTGCGATCTGCAGGGGGTAGTTCCAGGCGGCCATGACCAGCACTACTCCAAGCGGCTCGGGCTGAATCCAGCTGCGTCCCGGCAGGCCGAAGATCGGTGTCCCGACCCGCCGCGGCTTCATCCAGCGTTGCAGATGCTTGCGACAGTGGTCGATCTCCCCGATGACGTAGGACAGCTCCGTGGTCCATGCTTCCATGGCCGGTTTTCCCAGGTCGCTGGCCAGGCCCTGCAGGAATGCCGGCTCGTGGTCCAGGAGCATGCGCCGGAGCGCCGCGAGCTGCGCGTCACGCCAGGCATGTTCGCGTGTGCGGCCTTCGTCGTGGGCGGTACGCAGTCGCTGTACTAGCCCGGAACAATCGAGCGGGGTGGGTTCAGTCGCAGATACCATCGCGGTCCCTGCCTGCCCGGGTTGCGGCTCTGTCGCGGGTGGGTTCACGGGCGATTCCTCGTCGGGTCACGGCGCCACACCGTGGGTGGGGAACAGTGTGCCACAGCGGCCGTGAACATCGCGCCGCGCTCGCCCCGTCGACGGGTCAGACGCCGGCGGGCGGTGTCGGCGAGTCATCGTAGCCATCCAGCAGCTCCGCCAGACGGGCCAGCAGGCGGCGTACGGTGCCGGTCAGCAACACGAATTCCGTGTCCTGGCGCGCCACGGCATCTTCTTCGTCGCCGAACTCCGCGGCATCGGCGCCCAGCAGTTTCAGCTTGCCGATCACGCCGTCCTCGCCGAGCACCCCTTCGAGCACTTCTTCAAAGCCGAAGCCGAGCTGTACCAGGCGCATGCCGTCGCGTACGTGGCGGCGAATGGTCTCGTCATTCAGATCAATGTGCCGCCAGGTGCCGGTGGATCGGCCATCGCTGGGATCCGCCATGCGGCATTCGCGTCCCAGGCTGAAACCGGCCGGGGGCTGACCCAGGAACAGCTTCTGCATCAGGGTCGCGGGTGCCGTGTTGTAGGACAGCGGCTCGGCCCGGAAACCGTCGAAACAGGCGCGCAGGTGCTCCATGAACCACTCCGCCCGTGCCGGTGCGGCAGCGTCCACCACCAGCAGGGACTCGGCCGGCAACACGAAGCCGCGTGTGCGGTTCGATTGCACCAGGGCCTTGGGCAAAAGCTCATCACGGGTCTCTTCCTTCAGGCGCCGCAATTCCCTGCGAGGGGGTTCCTGGCCCATGCGCTGGCGGTAGTCCTCCACCCGTTCGGCCAGTGACTCCCTGATCGCGGCCGGCGGCAGCACGCGGCTCTGGGTGCGCAACTCCAGCAGGTCGGCTCCGGCCAGGCGCCGGCACAGGCGGGCGCCTTCGGATTCACCGGGGGACTCCCAGCCGGCGCTGCGCTCACTGAAGGCTGAACAGGGTCGAAAAGCGCGTTCGGCCAGGGCCTCGGACAGGGCTTCCTCGCTGTCGGGCCAGGGACTGTAAATGCGGTAACAACGCAGGTTCCGGAACATAGAAAGGGCGCCTCGGGAGAGCAATGAGGCGGCGCATTGTAGTGAAGCCGGCCGCGCTTGAACAGCCGCCCGGCGGCGTGGTTTATACTCCGCCACGAAACACGCCAGCCAACCCGGGAGGTCCGCGTGACGCCATCGCCCCTGCCGGCGCAATTGCCGACGCACTAGTTCCCGTGGTCTTTTCCTCCGCCGTTTTCCTGTTCCTGTTCCTGCCGCTGGTGCTGCTCGGGTACTTTGTGGCGCCACGGGTGGCGAGAAACGCTCTGCTGCTGGCTGCGAGCCTGCTGTTCTACCTGTGGGGTGGCGGGGAGCTCATCCTGCTGCTTCTGCTGTCGATCGCCAGCAATTACCTACTGGGGCTGCTGGTCTGGCGCACCCGTGACGGGGGTGCGATGGCGCGTCGCGTGTGCGTGGCGGCTTCCGTCGCTGTCAACCTGGGCATTCTGGGTTACTTCAAGTACGCCAACTTCTTCGTCGAGCAGTTCAACACCGCCTGGGTCGCGGCGGGCGGAGTGGAGACTCCGTGGACCGAGGTCGTTCTGCCCATCGGGATCTCCTTCTACACCTTCCAGTCCATGAGCTACGTGTTCGACCTGGCGCGCGGGGTCAGTCGTCCCCTGCGCAACCCGCTGGACTTTGCGCTCTACGTGGCCCTGTTCCCCCAGCTGATCGCCGGACCGATCGTTCGCTTTCACGAGCTCGAGTCGCAGATTCGTGAGCGCCCACACCACCTGGACAACCTGACGGCGGGGGCGTCCCGCTTTTCCCTCGGCCTGGCCAAGAAGGTCATCGTGGCGGACACCGTGGGCGCCGTGGCCGACCAGGTGTTCGCGCTGGCGCCGGGACAGATGACCACGGCCACGGTGTGGCTGGGCGTGGTG
>JAUIJU010000006.1 GCA_030431095.1 Gammaproteobacteria bacterium
ATGCCCCCGAAACCCGAGCGCGTGAGGATGAACACGCGTCGATCGGGATCGGCCGTGCGGTCACCCCGGTAGACGGCCTCGGCGTGTGGTACGGCATAGCTGTTGAATTGCTCGGCGCCGGTGCCCAGGTGGTTGGGGCTGGTCAGCCATTTGCGCTTCTGGAAGCTCAGGTTCGAGTGAATGTCCGGCTCCACCGCGTCCAGCCACCAGGCGTCGAAACCCAGCACGTTGAGCGTATCGTTCATCTGCGCCCAGTAAATCCGCCGTGCGGCCGGATCCCAGGCGTCCACGTAGGCGTTGGGGAAACCGGGGTGAATCCAGTCCAGGTTGCCTTCCAGGATGTTGCGTTCGAGCAGGTAGTCGCCGGCGTCCAGTTCGTCGTAGTGGTCGGTGCCGGGATAGAACTTGGGCCACACGGAAATCATGATGCGCGCATTCATGTCGTGCACCGCATCCACCATGGCGGCCGGGTCGGGAAAAAATTCCGGGTCGAATTCATGGCTGCCCCAGGCATCCACCGGCCAGTAGGACCAGTCCAGCACGATGTTGTCGATGGGCAGGTCGCGGTCCCGGTAACCGCGCAGGGCGTCGAGCAATTGGGCCTGGGAGGTGTACCGTTCGCGGCTTTGCCAGAATCCATAGGCCCAGCGCGGCAGCAACACCGACTTCCCGGTCAGGGTGCGGTAGCCGCTGACCAGTTCATCGATGTCCTTGCCGGCCACCACGTAGTAGTCGATGGCGCGTCCACTGTCGGATGCGAACGACACCCGGTTCTCCTCGCCGGTCGGCGCCGGTGGGTGCGCCAGCAGCCGCAGGTAGCCGCCCTCGGTGGTCCAGTCCAGTTTCAGCGCCTTGCGCTCACCAGGATCGAAGTCCAGCTTCACGGCGTGGTACCAGGGATTCCAGTTCATGCGCCAGCGGTCCAGCACCGTTTCGCCGTCGACGGCCAGGCGCGCGTAGCCGCTGGAATACATCAGCAACTCGAACTCGCCGCCCTGCGCGCTGCGCGCCGCGCCTTCCCATTCGATGCGCAGCGCATCGGCCCCTTCGGTCTCGGGAGGCAGGGGGCGTTCGCGCGCGCTGCCTCGGGACAGGAACTGGTAGTCCAGGTCGGATTCGACGCGCTCGAGCAGCAGGCGGTCGCCATCGAAATAACGGGCCGTCAGGCCGCCCGGCTGGCCGTTGGCATCGAACAGGTCCAGGTGCCGGCCCAGCGGGGCCGCTTCTTCCGGGCGACCGAAAAAGGTCTCGGCGTTGTTGTCCCACAGCAGGCCCCAGCCACCGGTGGACACCAGGAACGGCACCGTGATCACCAGGTTGTGCGTGGTCAGGCGCAGGTTCTCCCCGGCCAGGTCCACCTGCCCGCCCTGGTGCTGCCCCAGGCCATACAACGACGGTCCGCCGGCCGGTTCGAACGCCTGGCGCAGCGCACTGAAGCCGTTGCGCGCGGGTTCCGGGTCGCGGGTCACGGGCGTGAATTCGCCCCCGTTCACGCCGGCCAGCAAGGGGTTGCCGTCGGCGTCGCGAAACGCCACGGCGCCGTCGGCCAGCGACACGGTCGCGCCCAGGTCGGGCAGCGTGAGGGTCACGCGGTTCGCTGCCTCGACGATTTCGAATGGCACCGGTTCGGGCGTCGCCACCACCATGATGCTGGCAGCCGCCTCGACGGATTCGCCGGGCACGGCCGTGACCCTCAGAATGCCGGGCGCCCAGGCCTGCAGGCGCACGGCGCCGGCTGCGCCGCGCGCCGGGTACACGACCAGGCCGTCGTCCAGTTCGCGCCACTGCGGGGCGCCGTCCGGCGCCGGGCGCGAGGCACAGGCGGCCATCGCCAGGCACACAAGGATGGCCGCGATGACGCGGGATCGGGGCGATGTGCGAATGGGCCTGTCACTTGAGCGCATGTCAGGAACTCCTCTGAAAAAGCATAGCGGGCGCGGTCTCGCGTCGACCGTGGCGCGCCGGGAGTCCGTCGGCGCCGGGCGCCGGGCAGGCTTCGTCGGGGCAGGCGTCCGCGCCGTCCATCGCGAGCCGGCGCACCGCCGTGATGAAGTCTGGGCGGGCCAGGATGCGAAGCGCCGTCGCCCGGGAATCCCGAACCAGCCGGGCACGGGCTTCCCGGGAATCGCCGGCCTGGGCGAGCCGTCCGGCCTGGCGCCAGGCCAGTCGGCGGGCGAGCTGCAGGCTGCGCCCGACCCGGGCGTCGATCAGGGGACCGCACAGCCACGCGGCGGGCCGGGCCAGGGGGCGTAGCTGGCGCACCATCGCGTGCCGGATTTCTGGCGTGGCCTCGAACAGCGCATCGTTGATGCGCATGTGATCACGGTAGACGCCGGCGCTGCCGAGATCCAGGCCGGCGTCCCTGGCCGCCAGCGGCAAATCGTGGTTGATGTGCGCGTTGATGCCCAGCAACAGGTCTCGCCAGTGCGCCGCCTGCCCGTCACTGGCGACTTCGAACGCGATCCGCCACGGCGCCGCGACGGGCGCGCCCGCCAGCCAGCGGGACAGGGCGAGGCGATACCGGTTGGCGAACGCCGTGAAGTACTGCCGCATGGCCCCGGGGTGCGTGAAGCGACCGCTGTCGAGATGCACCGTGGCCGATGCGAGCGAAATTTGGTAGGCCTGGACAAACAGGGCGAATTTTGGGGCGTTGTGTCCCAGTTCCCGCCCGAGTCGGGAAAGGGTCTGAACGGCCTGCTCCGGCGTGGCGAAGGGTTGCGCCACGTGCCGGGCCACGGCGGGCCTCCATTCGATCGACGACGTTCGATTCACGGGGACGCTCCGGCAGTCGCGGGCGGACCGTACCGGCCCGACCAGGCCCGCAGCAGGGCCGGCAGAAAGACCAGGTCCGCCAGCAACGCGACCAGCAGGGCGAGCGCTGACAGCCAGCCGAACAGGCTCATCAGGGGCGCCTGGCTCAGGCCGAGCGCGCCGAAACCGGCCACCAGCAACGCCGTTGTGACCACCAGCGCGTTACCGACCGAGGCGACCGCCGACGCCAGGGCGTCCTTCCCCGCGTCGGCGGCCCGCCGCCAGGCGGCGAGAAAGTGGATGGAGTCGTCCACGGCCAGGCCGAGCACGATCGTCATCAGGGTCAGCGTGGTGAATTGCAGGGGCCGCCCTGCCAGCCACAGGAACCCACAGATCGCCGCCAGTGGGAGCAGGTTGGGCAGCAGGCTGACCAGGCCGATGCGCAGTGACCGAAAGGCCAGGCACAAGGTCGCCGTGATCACGGCTGCGGCCAGCGCCAGGCTCCAGGCGAGGGTGTCGAGCATGCGCAGGCTGGCGCGTGCCGTGACCGGGGCCAGACCGTTGACCTGGACCGTGAACCCGGAATACCGGTCGGCCAGCGTGGCCAGTTCGCTTTCCAGTCGCTCGATTCGCGGCGTCAACCAGGCCGCGCCGTGGTCCGGTACGCGGATTTCGACCAGCGCCGACCGGGAAGCATCGTCCCAGGACGCCGCGCGAATCCGTTCCGGCACCTGCGCCAGCGGATTCGCCGGGTCGTCGGCGCCGCCACCGGCGACGCGCAACGCGGCAAGGATGGATTGCGTTTCACCGCCCGTGATGTTGTCGCCCAGGACGCGGTCGACGCCTTCGATCACTTCCAGAACCGTCGCGGGCGGCGCCCCGGGCGGCCAATTCACGAGGACGCGTACCGGTAGCGTGCCACCAAAGGACCGGTCCATGGCCTGCAGCGCTTCGCGCGTCGGGCTGTCCTCGGCGAGAAACTCCTGGTACCGGTAGTCGGCGTGCAGACTGGCGGCGGCGGCCAGCCCCGCAAGCAACAGTCCGGTCCCGACCAGTGACACCACCACCGGTCGCGCCGTGACCCGGGAAACCAGCTGCCGCGCCTTGGCGGGTGAAAGCAGCTGGGCCGGCGCGCGCCGCGACCGGCCCAGCGGCGTCCAGGCCGCCAGCAGGGGCGTGATCCCGAGCACGGCCACCAGGCTCAGCGCCAGGCCGGCCGCGGCGGTCACGCCAAACCGGCGCACCATGTCCACCTCGGCCAGCGCCAGTGACAGGAATCCCGCCATGGTGGTCAACGTGGCCAGGGCGCACGGCATCGCCACCTGGCGCAGCGCCCGCCATGCTGCTTCGGCTTGCGTCACGTCCTTGGCGCGCAGTGACTGGAATCGCCTGGTGTAGTGCACCGTGTCGGTCATGCCGATGACCAGCACCAGCACCGGCACCACGTTGTTGATGACGTTGACGGGCTCTCCCGACCACGCCAGGACACCGAACAGCCACAGCATCGCCACGACCGGCGCGAAGGCGACCAGGACGGCCGGGGCCAGGGCGCGAAAGGCCGCCAGTGCGATCAGGGCGCCCAGCAGCAAGCCGACGGTCGTGAACACGACCTGGTCGCGCTGTACGGTGGTCACGGTCTCGGCGCGTACGAAAGGCAGGCCGGCCCGCGACAGGGAGACACCCGGCCCGCGATGGGCGTCCAGCGTCCGGTCGAGCGCGTTCAGCACGGGCAACTGGTCGGCGACCTGCCGCAGATTGGAATCCAGATTGACCAGCAGCAAGGCGGATCGCAGGTCCGTGGAGACCAGTCGCCCGGCCAGCAGCGGATGCCGGCGCAGCGTTTCACGCAGGCGTTCATTCTCACCGTCCCCGTTCACCAGGCGGAACAGGCCGCTCACCCCGGTCGGTGCAATGACCGAGGTGACCCCCGGCAGTGCTTCCAGCGCGCGGGTCAGCGTTTCGAGGCGTTTCACCGCGCCTGCATCTACCAGGTCCCGGGTCTCGAGCAGTACCACCACCTGTTGCTCGTCCTCGCCGAAACGTGCGGACAGGGTGTCCAGCAAACGGAAATCCGCGTCGTCGGAGCGGAAGATCTCGCGGTAGTCGTCGGAAAACCAGAGGGCGGGGAGGCTGGCCGCGGCCAGGCAGGTCAGGAGCACCAGCAAGACGGCAACGACGGTGGATGCGCCCCTTCCCATGAGTGATCAGCGATGTGGGATGGCGCCTGGGCCACGGAACATGTTCGACGGACTCCCCTTGCAAGGCCTGGACCGGGTGCCGTCCGTGGGTTTCCGGTGCTGCCCGAAGGGTAACCCACATTCGAACGAATGGCATCTTCGCGTATGCTCTGGTGTTTTCGACACGAAACAACGACGAAAAGTGAACGCGACCCATGACAACGGCGTGCGGCCTCCGCGCTGGCTGGCCCCGGCGCTGGCCGCCCTGGTGGCGCTGACGCCGCTGGCCATCGACACCTACCTGCCGGCGATCCCGGCCATGGCGGCGGCCCTGGGAGCCGACGTGGCCCAGGTGCAGCACTCGGTGTCCAGCTACCTGCTGGGTTTCGCCATCGGGCAGTTGTGCGGCGGCCCCCTCTCGGACCGCTGGGGGCGCGTGCTGGCCGGCACGGTGGGTTTGTGCATCTTTATCGCCAGCAGCGCGGCCATCCTGTTCGTGCACCAGGTGGAGGGCCTGGTCATCCTGCGCTTTTTCCAGGCGCTGGGCGGCGGCTTCGCCACGGTGATCTGCGGGGCCATGGTGCGGGACCTGTACAGCGGCCGCCAGGCCGCCCGCATCATGTCGATGATCGCCACCATGATCCTGGTGGCGCCGATGGTCGCGCCGCTGATCGGCTCCTGGTTGCTGGCCCTGGGCGACTGGCACATCATTTTCGTCTTCCTGCTGCTCTACGGGGTGGCCATGCTGGTGCTGGTCCGCGCCGCCCTGCCCGAGACGGTGTCCCGCTGGTCACGGGCGCGGCGCCAGCGCCAGCCCCGGAGACACCTGTTCCGAAGTTACGGCGAGATCGTGCGCTGTCGACGCGCCATGGGATTCCTGCTGGGCCAGGCCATGGTCAGCGGGAGCCTGTTCATTTACGTGACCACCGCGCCCTTCGTGTTCATGACCCAGTTTGGTGTCTCTGCCGCGAAGTTCCCGCTGTACTTCGGCGCCTGCGTGTTGGGCATGGTGGTCATGGTGCAGGCCAACATCCGCCTGCTCCGCTCCCATGCGCCACGACAGATACTGCTCGTGGGCATGGTGGTGCAGCTGACCGCGGCGAGCGGACAGCTGATCCTGGTGCTCTGGCTCGGGGAACAACAGGGGGTCCTTTCCTGGATGCTGATGCTGGTGCCCACGGTCGCTTCCTTTGGGCTGCTCGCGCCCAATTCCGCGGCCTGCTACCTGGAGTTCTTTCCGCGCATCGGCGGTAGCGCGAACGCACTGTACGGCGCGGCTCTGTTCATTTTCGGAGGACTGGTAGGGGGAGGTGTGAACACCCTGCTCGACGGCAGCCTGGTGCCGGTCGCGCTCGGCATGTGGGTTTGCGCCGCGCTGGCGCTGTCGGCGGCCCTGGGGCTGGCGCGGGCGCACCGGCCGATTCGCGGCGAGCAGTGAGACGCCGCACCGAGCCGGCGGCGGAGCGCCTCGCCTATACTTTTTCCTCCTTGCCGGCCAGTCACAGGAAGTTCGACGCATGAAAATCACCGGAGCCGACGTGCTGATCTCCTCGCCCGGGCGCAATTTCGTGACCCTGCGCGTGCGTACCGACGAAGGGCTTCACGGCCTGGGCGACGCCACGCTCAACGGCCGCGAGAAGGCGGTGGCCGCCTACCTGTCCGAGCACGTGGTGCCCTGCCTGCTGGGCCGGGACGCATCCCGCATCGAGGATATCTGGCAGTACCTGTACCGCGGCGCGTACTGGCGCCGCGGACCGGTGACCATGGCAGCGATCTCGGCCGTGGACACCGCGCTGTGGGACATCAAGGGCAAGGCCCTGGGCAGGCCCGTCTACGACCTGCTCGGCGGCGCCAGCCGCGACGGCGTGCTGGTTTACGGTCACGCCAGCGGACGCAGCATGGACGAGGCGGTGAACGAAGTCGGGCGCTACATCGACCTGGGCTATCGCGCTGTCCGCGCTCAATCCGCCATCGAGGGCCTGGCCGGCACCTACGGCGTGGGCAAGGGCAAGGACAACTACGAGCCGGCCGAGCGTGGCGCCGTGCCGGCCGAAACGGTATTCGCCACCCGGCCCTACATGGACCAGGTGCCGCGCCTGTTCGAGCGCATACGCGACGAACACGGCTGGGAGACCGAATTGCTGCACGACGTGCACCACCGCCTGGCGCCCATCGAAGCGGCGCGGCTGGGCAAGGACCTGGAGTCCTGCCGCCTGTTCTGGCTGGAAGACGCCGTCGCCTGCGACAACCCCGAGGGGTTTCGGCTGATTCGCCAGCACACCACCACGCCGCTGGCCGTAGGCGAGGTGTTCAACACCGTTCACGATGCGAAGCTGCTGATCGACGAGCAGCTGATCGACTACCTGCGCATGCCGGTGTGCCACGGCGGCGGAATCACGCATCTGCGCAAGGTCGCGGCCATCGCCGACATGGGGTTCGTTCGTACCGGATTTCACGGCGCCACCGACCTGTCACCGGTGGCCATGGCGGCGGCGCTGCACTTCGACCTGTGGGTGCCCAATTTCGGTATCCAGGAGTACATGCGTCATAGCGAAGAAACCGACGCCGTGTTTCCCCACGCCTATACGTTCGAAGATGGCTACCTGCACCCCGGCGACGCGCCCGGGCTGGGCGTGGACTACGACGAGGCCCTGGCCGCGAAGTACCCTTACGAACCCGCCTTCCTGCCGGTGGCCCGCCTGGCCGACGGGACGATGTTCAACTGGTGACGCCGCCGGCGCCCGGCCTTACCGCGTGGCGCGGCGACCTGTTATCGTGACGGCCATGACATTCAATGGACAGGACTACGAGTCTGGAGCGTTCTTCGACGAACTGATCGGCCGCGACGGTCGCGCGCGACCGCATGCCGAGGCCCTGGCGCGGTACTTCGCCGAGATGGTGCCCGCGGACCTGGCGCAACGGCAGGCCGCGGTGGACCGCACCATCGCCGACATGGGCATCAGTTTCACGGTCTACTCCGAGGGTGACAACATCGACCGCGCCTGGCCGCTGGACCTGATTCCGCGCGCCATGCCCGGGGATGAATGGGATCGCATCGAGGCAGGCCTGGTGCAACGCGTGCGGGCCCTCAACCTGTTCATCGACGACCTGTACAACGACCGGCGCATCCTGGCCGACAAGGTGGTGCCGGCGGAAATCATCGACAGCTCGCGCAACTACCTGGCGCCGTGCCGGGGATTCAGTCCCCGTCACGGGGTCTGGGCGCACGTCACCGGCACCGACCTGGTCCGTGGCGGGGACGGCACGGTCTATGTGCTCGAAGACAACCTGCGCGTGCCTTCGGGCGTGTCCTACATGCTGGAGAACCGCACGGTCATCAAGCGGGTGTTTCCCTCGTTGTTCCGCAATCTGCGCATCCGCCCGGTGGGCGAGTACCCCACGCGACTGGCGGAGATGCTCGCCTCGATCGCGCCCGAACAGGCCGCGGACGGAGCGCCGGAAATCGTGGTGCTGACCCCGGGTATCTACAACAGCGCCTACTTCGAGCACAGTTTTCTCGCGCGCACCATGGGCGCGGAACTGGTCGAGGGCGGCGACCTGTTCGTGGACGATGACGACTGCGTCTACATGCGCACCATCGAAGGCCCGTGCCGGGTGGACGTGATCTATCGGCGCATCGACGACACCTTCATGGACCCGGAGGCCTTCCGCAAGGATTCCATGCTGGGCGTCCCCGGCCTGACGCGGGCCTGGCGGGCCGGCAACGTGGCGCTGGCCAACGCGCCCGGCTCGGGCGTGGCCGACGACAAGGTGGTGTATTCCTACGTGCCCGACATCATCCGCTATTACCTGGACCAGGACCCGATCATCCCCAACGTTCCCACCTGGCGCTGTTCCGACCCGCAGCACCTGGAGCACGTCCTGTCGAGGTTGCCGGAACTGGTGGTGAAGCCGGCCAACGAGTCCGGGGGTTACGGCATGCTGATCGGCCCGCAGGCGACGAAAGCCGAGCATGCCCGGTTCCATGACCTGCTGAACGCGGATCCCCGCAACTACATCGCGCAACCGACGCTGGACCTGTCCACCGCGCCGACGCTGTCCAGCGGGCGGCTGGAACCCCGTCACCTGGATCTGCGGCCGTTCATCCTGCAGGGCGCCGACCTGTCGGTCACCGCCGGCGGCCTGACGCGCGTGGCCATGCGCAAGGGCTCGCTGGTGGTCAATTCATCGCAGGGTGGCGGCAGCAAGGACACCTGGATCGTCGAGGAGAACCGCTGATGCTCTCGCGCGCCGCTGAACGGGTGTACTGGACCGGCCGCTACCTGGAGCGGGCGGAGAACACCGCGCGCATCGTGCAGCAATACTCCCAATTGTTGCTGGACCTGCCCGACGAGGTCGGCGTGGGCTGGGACGAACTGGTCACGATTTTCGGCGCCGCGTCAGAGTTCCCCGGGGCGGGTGAGGTCAGCGAGGAGGTGGCGGTGCTGCGCTTCCTGGTCTCCGACCCGAACAGCGGCTGTTCGCTGGTCCGCTCCATACGCATGGCCCGTGACAACATGCGCAACACGCGGGACCTGTTGCCGCAGGAGAGCTGGGAGAGCGTCAACGAGCTGGACCAGTTCGCCCGCCGCGCACTGGTCTCCACGGTCGATGACGAAGACCGGTTCGAGGTGTTGTCCGAATGCATCGCCCGCTGCCTGCAGGTGGACGGGATCCTGGTCGGCACCATGAGTCACGGTGCGCCCTACCAGTTCCTGCGCCTGGGCCAGAGCCTCGAGCGTGCCGACATGACCAGCCGCGTGCTGGATGTGGCCACCGCCTACGTACGGCGTGACCCGGACCTGATCGACCGCTTCGGCTCGGTGCTGGGCACCAACGCGCTCAAGTCCGTGTCCGGGTTCCAGATGTACCGGCAGTATTGCCAGCCGCAGATTGAAGGCGAGCGGGTGGTGGAGTTCCTGGTTCGCGATACCCTGTTTCCGCGCGCCATCGCCAGTTGCGTCAACCGGGCGCGCTTCGCCTGCAGCCGCCTGCCGGGGGGCGAGGCGCCACTGGACTGTCTCGACCGCATCGTCGAACACCTCGGGCAGGATCCGGAAGACGACCTGACCGCGGCCGACGTCAGCGCGATCATGGACCGCATTCAGCAGTGGCTGGGGCAGGTGCACGAGGCGGTGGTGCACACCTGGTTCACCCCGGACGCCGATCAGTGAAAGCCTTGCGTTGCCGCTGCGGTTGCGCGGTGTTCTTCGACAACCACGAGTGCGGCCATTGCGGTCGGCAGCTGGCGTTCGACCCGGTGGGCCTGGAGATGCGGGCGGAGGTCGAGCCGGGCGCCGGTTTGCCGGTGTGCGAGAACCGCAATGGAGATCCCCGCTGCAACTGGCTGGCGCCCGAGGGCGGCACATGTCTCTCCTGCCAGGCCAGCCGGGTGATACCGGCCCTGTCCAAGACCATCAACCGCGCGCGCTGGCGCAAGCTGGAGCACGCCAAGCGCCGCCTGGTCTACGGGCTGTTGCGCCTGGGCCTGCCGGTCGACCCGCAACACCTGCAGTTCGTATTCAAGGAAGATCGTCGCACCAACCCCGACGTGTCCGATGACCACGTGGCCATCGGCCACCGCGACGGCGTGATCACCATCAATGCCGCCGAGGCCGACGCCGTGTATCGCGAGGAGATGCGCCAGGCGATGAACGAGCCGTACCGGACCCTGCTGGGGCATTTTCGCCACGAATCCGGCCACTACTATTACGACCTGGTGGTGGACGAGGCGCTGCGCGCGCCGGCGCGATCCCTGTTCGGCGACGAGCGGCAGGACTACGATTCCTCGCTGCAGCGCCACTATGAGCAGGGGCCGCCGGACGACTGGTCCGAACGCTTCATTTCGGAATACGCCTCGGCGCACCCGATGGAGGACTGGGCGGAGTGCTGGGCGCACGTACTGCATATCCACGACGCGCTGGAGACCGCGGAAAACCTGGGCCTGGCGCCGCCGGCGCCCCCGGGCGCGTGGCGTCATGCCTTTCTGGAGCTGGCCATCGGCCTGAACGAGGTGATGCGTGGCCTGGGCCTGCCCGACGCCTATCCCTTCGTGATCAACCCGGTGGTGGGGGAAAAACTGGATTTCGTGAACGACGCCATCATGCGGTTCACGACTCCACCGCCCGTACCGTAGGCTGGGGCAGTTCGATCGGCGGCAGGCAGTCGAAGGCCTTGCGCAGGTTTTCCGCCCAGGCCCGCCGGACTTCCCGCAAATAGGGGTCGCCCTCCTCGAACACCATGTGCGTGGGCGAGACCGTGGCGCCGGTGCGGTAGATCATCAGCTCGATGGGCGGCCCCACGGAGGCGTTGCTGCGCATGGTGGAGTCCATCGACACCAGGCCGCAGCGCGCGGCGGTTTCCAGGCTGGTTTTGCTGGTGATGATGCGGTCCAGGATGGGCTTGCCGTATTTCTGTTCGCCGATCTGCACGAACGGCGCCAGCACGGTCGGGGCATAGAAGTTGCCCGCGGTGTAAATGTGAAACAGGGCCGGCGCCGAGCCCGTGATCTGTCCGCCGAAAATGAAGTCGGCGTCCGGGGTGAAACCCTTGGGGCGTTCGGCTTCCGGGTAGCGCGCCTGGATTTCACGGTTGATCCCGCCTATGTACAGCGCCGCGTCGCGCATGCGCTCGACGGTGGCCAGGCTGGTGCCGGCGTTTTCGCGGATGTCCCGTTCCAGCCGGGCGATCACGGCCTGGGTGGTGGCCAGGTTGCCGGCGCTCAGCAGGGTGAAGAACCGACCCGGCAGGTCGGTGAAGGGGTGCATCTTGCTGAAGGTGCCCAGCTGGTCGATGCCCGCGTTGGTGCGGGAGTCGGAAACGAAAACGAGTCCATCGTCGACGATGGCGGCAAGGCAATAGGTCATGGCGAAAGCTTAAACCGTGCGGCCGGCCAATGGAACACGGCGGCGCGTTCCACGTGCCGGTTTTTCCCGGGTCGTCGCTGTCAATCGTCACCCATCCGGGTAGGATGACGGCATGAGCGTCTTCCCCGTCCGCTGGCGAATCTTCACCATCATCGCACTGGCCAGCTTCGTGTCCTACATGCTGCGCGCGAACCTGTCGATCGCCGCGCCCGCGATGATGGCGGACCTGGCCCTCGACGAGGTGCAATGGGGCTACGTGCTGGCGGCGTTCACGGCCGGTTACGCCCTGTTCCAGTTTCCCGGCGGCATCGCCGGCGACCGCTTTGGTCCGCGGCGCATGCTGACGCTGATCGCGCTGGCCTGGACGGTCCTGACCGTGGTCACGGCGCTGGTGCCCGGACCGGGCGCCGCACCCGTCGCGGTGACCCTGGGCCTGCTGGTGGCCGTACGCTTCGCGGTCGGCCTGTTTCACGCACCCATCTTTCCCGTGGTGAACACGGTGCTGGTGCGTTGGTTTCCGCCGGCGGCGCGCGGTCTGCCCCAGGGCCTGAGCAGCACGGCGCTGACCCTGGGCTTCGCGGTCGCCGCACCGGTGCTGGCCTGGCTGATCGTGGCCGTGGGCTGGCGCGCTTCTTTCTGGATCATCGCGCCCGCGGGCGCCCTGGTCGGTATCCTGTGGTACGGCTACGCGCGCGATGAGCCGGCCAGCCACCCGGCAATGAGCCCGCAGGAACTCGACACCATCGCCAGCGGCGCGGATCCGGCGGCGGCGCCGGAGATTCCGCCCCCGCCCGGCTGGTGGCGAGTCCTGAAGAACCGGGACGTGCTGTTGCTCATGGGCGCTTACTCCTGCATGAACTACATGTTCTACGAGGTGTTCAACTGGTTTCACCTGTACCTGGTGGAACAGCGCGGTTTCGGTGAGCAGGTCGCGGGTTGGGTGACGTCTTCGCAGTGGATCGCCGGCGCCGTGGGGGCCTTGCTCGGCGGGTGGCTCTGTGACCGATTGAGCGTCCGCTATGGCGTACGCTGGGGCTGTCGCTGGCCGGTAATCGGCGGTTTGCTGGTCGCCGCGGCGCTGCTGGTGGGGGGCGCCACCAGCACCAGCCCGGTGCTCGCCGCGACGCTGCTGGCCCTGTGCTTTTTCTTCAACCAGCTCACGGAAGCCGCCTTCTGGGTGGCCAGCATGAGCATCGGTGGTCCCCTGGCCGGAAGCGCGGGCGGCGTCATGAACACCGGCGCCAACGCCATGGGAATTGCCAACGCCATGCTCGTACCGCTGTTCGCCCAGGCCCTGGGCTGGACGTTCGCCGTGGGCTCGGGCGCCGGCTTCGCGCTGGTGGGCGCAGCGCTGATGTTGTTCGTGCGTGCCGACCGGGCGGTCGATCTGACATAATCGGCGTCTTCTTCCCGGCACCGGACCTGATGCCATGAGCGAGACCAGGGCGCAACTGGAACAAATGGGGTTCGAAGCCAGTTTGCACCGCGACTGGTACCGCGACCCGGCCTACTACGAACGCGAACGCCAGGCCATTTTCCTGCGTGACTGGTTCTGCGTCGGTCGTGCGGAAGACTGGGCGGCGCCAGGTGATTTCCGAGTGCTGGAACCTTTCGGTGAGAACGTGCTGGTGGTGCGCAACCGTGAAGGCGATCTGCGCGCCTTCTACAACGTGTGTCGCCACCGCGGATCACGCCTGTGTCTGCCGGAAACGCCGGGCGAAAAGCCCGTGCTGCGCGGCGGCGTCATGGGCGGCAAGCTGATTCGCTGCCCCTACCACGCCTGGACCTATGACCTCGACGGCCGCCTGGTCAACGCACCGCACCTGGCCGGGCAGGAAGGTTTCGCGCCGGACGAGATTCACCTGCACCCGGTGGGTGTCGCGGAGTGGGGCGGATTCGTGTTCCTGAACCTCACGCCCGGGTCCGCGCCGGATTTCTCGCTCGAGGTGTCCGGGCCGGCACAGCGGCTCCGGCGGTATCCGCTGGCCGAACTGCGCGTGGGCCGGCGCATCGACTACACGGTGCAGGCCAACTGGAAGGTGCTGTGCGAGAACTACAACGAGTGCTATCACTGCGGGCCGGTGCATCCGGAGTTGTGCGCCATCGTGCCCCGCTTTCGCGAACAGGGTGGCAGCAACCTGGACTGGGAGCGCGGCATCGAGCACCGCGAGGGCGCGACCACCTTTACCGCCAGCGGAGAATCCGCCCGGCGATCATTCCCCGGACTGGACGAGGACGAGCAGACCCGCCACAAGGGTGAGCTGCTGTTGCCCAACCTGTTTCTCAGCCTGTCCCGCGACCATGCCGCGGCCTTCATCCTGGAACCGTGCGGCCCGGCGCGAACGGAGGTCGCCTGCCTGTTCCTGTTCGAACCGCACGAGATGGACAAGGCCGACTTCGACCCCTCCGACGTGGCGGACTTCTGGGACATCGTCAACCGCCAGGACTGGGCGGTGTGCGAAAGTGTGCAGCAGGGCATGGGCGCGAACGTGTTCGATTACGGCGCCCTGTCGCCGCTGGAGGACTGGAGCCTGGATGTGCGCCGTTACGTCACCGAGCGCACCGGGCTGGACGCGTCGGGATAGGCCTCGTCCACCGATTCGGGCGTGACCGGCTGGTCGCGCAACCACCGCGTGGCGTCGCGCGACTCCAGCAGCCGGGCGTATTCCTGCCCCGAGTACACCGCGTGCACGATGGCGCCGGGCGCGCGCGCGTCGCCCACCGCCTGGACGCTGGTGATGCCCGCGTCGCTCCATTCATCCTGCCGCTGCTGCAACGCACGGACGAGGGCGTCCTCGGGTTCGCGATGCCCCACCAGCAACACCGAGCGGCACAGGTGGGTATGGACCTGCCCGTCAAAAATGTTCTCCAGCGTGGCCTGCCGGCCGTCGAAGGCGGCCAGGCGCACCAGCGTGGACAGGCCCACGCCGTGTTTCTGCAGGGCCTGGTGCACGAAGGGCTGCTCGTTGGTCATGATGGTCCAGGCCGAGGCATGTCCCGCCGGCGTGGCGTAATGCACGTCCAGGCCGCGGTCGGCCAGGTGTTCGGCCAGCACGCCACCGAGGTAGTAATTGTCGAAGTCGAACACCAGCACCGGGCCCTCGGGTTCGGCGCCGGCGGCCAGGTCATCGGGGGTGTAAACGCCGGGGCGTTCCAGGTGTCCGGCCGGAATTTCCAGCGGCGACCACAGTGAGCGCGTCCAGCGAGACCCCGTGGCCACGGCGACGTGGGGGTGTTGCATGGCCAGCACGTCGTCCGCGCCCAGTTCGCTGCCGGGATAGAGCTCGACGTTGGCCATCTGCTGCAAGGCGTTCAGCCGATAGTGCTGGACCCGCGCCCAGCCGGCCAGGCCGGGCAGCGCGGTCTCGAACAGCAGGCGTCCACCGAGTTCCTCCCGACGATCCGCCAGCGACACCGCGTAGCCGCGGCGAGCCAGCACCAGCGCGGCCTCGAGGCCCGCCGGTCCTCCGCCCACCACCAGCACGGGACCATCGCTGCCGGCGGGTTCGAAGCGTTCCGGGTGCCAGTTGCGCCGCCATTCCTCGCCGGCCGTGGCGTTCTGCGTACAGCGTACCGGGACACCGTCGTGCCAGCTCGAAATGCAAATGTTGCAACCGATGCACTCGCGGATGTCGTCCTCGCGCCCTTCGCGGATCTTGGCGGGGAGAAACGGATCGGCAATGGAGGCGCGGGCGGCGCCGATCAGGTCCAGCACGCCGCGTTTGACCTGCGAGGCCATGGTGTCGGGCGACGTGAAGCGTCCCACGCCGACCACCGGGCGGTCGGTCACGCGCCGTACGAAATCGATGACGGGTTCGTGCGCGCCCTCCGGGCGAAAGCGCGAGGCGCCGCAGTCGGTCGGGCTGGAGTCCATCTTCACGTCCCACAGGTCGGGCACGTCGGCCAGCAGGTCGACCAGTTCATGGGCCTCCGATTCGTGGGTCTCGCTGGGCCGCCCGCGCAATTCCTCCAGGCTGACGCGCAGGGCCACGCCGCAGTCCGCGCCCACGGCGTCACGAGTCGCTTCCAGCAGCTGGCGCACGAAGCGTGCGCGGTTTTCCATCGAGCCGCCGTAGGCGTCGGTGCGCCGGTTGTATTCCGGCAGCAGGAATTCGTAACCCAGGTAGCCCATGCCGGCGTACACGTAGACGATGTCGAACCCGGCGCTGCGCGCCCGCCTGGCGGCCGCGACCTGCCAGTCGATGACCTGACGCAGGTCCGCCTCGCTCATGGTCCTGGGCCGCTGGTGACCCATGAAGCCGACGTGGGTCGCCGCCCAGGGGACACCGGAAGGCGACAGCGGCGGTACGCGCGTGGTGCGGTTCATCACCGCCGCGCCGCCGTGCCACAGCTCGATGGCCGCCAGGGCGCCGTGACGGTGGACCGCCTCGGTGGTCAGCGCATGGCTGCGGATGTCGTTGTCATCCCACAGGCGGGCAAAGGGCAGGGGGCTGTCGTCCGAGCTCGGATGAATGGAGACCGCACCGGTGCTGACCACGCCCCAGCCGCCTTCCGCCTTGGTTTCGCGGAACGCGGCGCGAATCCGTGGATTGGCCTCGGTCATCCCACTGGCGTGGGGCACCTGGTAGAAACGGTTGGGCGCGGTCACGGGGCCGATGGCGACCGGCTCGAACAGGATGTCGTAGCGAGGGTTCATGGCGTCCAGTTATCGACAGATGGTGCGTGGAGTCAAGCGTGCCGGGCGGTTGGCGGGCCATTCACTCGTCACCTGGCAACGCAACCTGGTACGCCTCGAATTTTTCCAGTGGGCGGATCAGCACCAGGTCGCGCTCGCCCTGTTCGATGCGCAGCATCACATCGAGCCGCTTGTAGCGCAGGTAGAACACGCCGTCGCTGCTCGGCGCGCCGATCTCACCCCGGGCGCCGATCTCCAGTTCCTCCGCACCCAGTCCGGCGTCGGAAACGAACAGGCGGTTGTCCTGCAGCTGCAGCCGGGCCGACCCGGTCAGGTCATCCACCGTCAGACGCCGCGCCACCCAGTCCGGCGCCCCGTTGTTGCGGAACAGGGCCGCCACGGGACGCGTGTCGCTGACCACCAGGTCCGTGGACAGGTCCAGGCCCAGGGGGTGTTCCAGCAGCAGGTCGGCCTGCCCCAGGGTGGCCCTGGCCGACCAGTCGTTCTCGTCGAACCGGCTTTCCTCGCCGGCGACGCGGGCCCGATCCAGGGTCAGTATCGTGCCGGCCAGGTCGAATCGCCTTGCGGGTGGCAGGCCGCCGGCCACGACGCCGTCCACCCGCAGGTCCAGGCCCAGTTGCTGGTCGTCCAGGCGCACGTCCAGTTTCTCGCCCAGCAGGGTCAGGTGGCCGTCGGCGTCGTCGGGCAGCAGCTCCAGGTTCGCCTCGAGGCCGGCGCTGCCGCCGGTGAAGGCGAAGGGCGAATTCGCGGGGAGATAGCGGTTGAACGTGGTCATGTCCTCAACCACCGCGTCGGGAATCGTCACCTCGGCGCGAAACCGGGGTTCGGCGTCCGCGCCTGGCGGAAACAGGCGCCCGTCGTCCGCCAGTTCAACGTGCAGGTCCCGGCCGGACAGGAAGGCGGAGCGGTCATCGTGGTGCAGCACGTTCAGCGCGCCGAAGCGAAAGGCCAGGCTGAAGGGCAGCGGGTCCGTTCCGTCGCCGCTCAGGGTGACCGTGCCGTCGCCCTCGATCAAGAACGGCCGGTTGGTCAGGACCAGGCTGTGGGCATCGACCGCGATGTCCGTGCCCGGCGCCACGTGGCCTTTGTGCACAACGAGGCGGCCGCTGGCCCGACCCGTACCGTCGACCTCCAGCGAGGGATACTTGAGCAGGAACAGGCGAACGAAGTCTAGGCTGGGTGATTCCAGGGCGAGGTCGACATCGAGGTCGAGGAAGGCGATCGACGCCGGCCCGCGGTGGGCGCGGTACCGGTAGGGTCCCAGCGACATGGACCCGGACAGCGATCCGCCATCGAGGATGCCGGTGTCCTCGTCCGCCCACGCCTTGCCGATATCGAACGCGATGCCGTTGGCGCTGAGCCGCAACGGACCGCCCTGGGAACGCACTTCCAGGTCGGCGCGCGCGTGACCGGACAAATTACCCCGGAAACGCTGTATCCAGACTTCGTGCTGCCCGGAGAGCCGGGCATTTTTCACCGTGACCGTCCATGGCGGCCGATGCGGCACAGGGCGTTCCCCCCGTGCCGCGACGTCGTAGCCGCTAATCGGGGGAAACCAGGGGAGGGTGGCCTTGTAGTCCCTGCCGGCGACCAGGCGCGGACGCTGTCGGTAGCGGCCGTTTTCCACGCGGCCGGCGCGGACGGTGACCTGGCGCCTCAGCAGGGACAGCAGCGCCACGTTCCCGGCCACGCGGTCCGCCTCGGCCTGCCACTGCAGGGTCGGCGTCTGGCCGCTGACGACCGCGTCATGGACCACGACCCGGCCCGGGTACCAGCTCCAGGCCGACTTCCAGGACAAACGCACCTTTTCCGGGCGCAATGCGCTGAGTTTCTCCTGGGTGACGGACAGGTTCAGCGCCACGTTGGCGGTCACCAGCCACAGGGCTTCCAGCAGCACGGCGGCCAGCAAGGCCCGGACGACACGACGTCGAATGCGGTGGAGTCGGTGATCCGGCAAGGTTTCGCCCCTTCGACTGGTGGCGAATACCCTGTCATGCGCGTGCATCGGGGTCAATCCTGCAGGGCCCTAGTGTGAACACTCTAAAACGGCGGCCTAGACTTGCAATCACACTGAATCACATGCCCCAGGAGGCAAAAGCAATGGCCAAGAAAAAACTGAAGAAGAAGACGGCGACCAAACCGTCTTCGAAGTCCGGTATCAACCAGTTCGCCGATCCGGTGCTTGATTCCGCGCGCGACATCTGGCGCGCCGGTCTGGGTGCGCTGGCCATGGCGCAGAAGGAAAGCGGCAAGGTCATGGAGCAGGGCACCGCGCTGTTCGACAAGCTGGTCGCTGAAGGCGCCCGGCTCGAAGAGGAAGGCCGCAAGGCGACCGATGACAGCGTGGCCCGGGTTCGCAAGGGTGCGGCCGGCGTTCGCGATGACATCGAATCCCGGCTGGGCGCGGCGCGCAAGCAGGCGGAGGACCGTTGGGACAAGCTCGAGTCGGTGTTCGAACAGCGCGTGGCTCGCGCCATGGCCGGCCTGGGTGTTCCCTCGGCCGACGACCTGAATCGCCTGTCGGCCCAGGTGGAGCGCCTCGGGCGCCAGGTGGCCGAACTGGCCGAGCAGCGCCAGGCCGCCGCCAAGGCTGCAGCAAAGCCCGCCGCAAAGGCGGTTGCGAAGAAGAGCGGCGACGCGGTCTATCACCTGGTTCCGTCCGATGACGGCTGGGCGGTGCGCGCCGAGGGCAGCAAGAGCGATCTGAGCGTCCACGGCACCAAGCGTGAAGGCCTGGAAGCCGCCCGCGGCGTGGCGCAGGCCCACGAGCCCAGCCGCCTGGTGGTGCACAAGACCGACGGCACCATCCAGACCAGCTACCACTACGGCGACGACTGAACGTCTTCGCCATCACCGGGCGCCGCGTGGCGCCCGGTGATGGTGTTTCTGGCGTGCGCGCCGGTCCCCGCCTACAATTCGGGCAAGGCCAAAACAACCTGGAGGAAGTGCGCCATGTCCCGTCCCACCCGCCTGACCCCTTTGTTCGTCGCCCTGGTCGCAACAGCGCTCGTGCTGGCCGCCTGCGGCGGCACCAAGGTGTATGACACCACCAAGACCATCGTTTACAAGAACAGCATTTACCAGGTCACCAACGTCAAGCAGATTTCCTCGAAGATCGAGGGCGTGACCACCGACAAGCAGACCATCACGCTCAAAAATCGTGACAAGGACTACGTTTCCGACCTGATCGAGCAAAACGACCCCCTGTTCGTGCGCATGGCCTTCGAACTCGACGACCAGGAACTGGTGTACTTCGCGGGTGACATCGATTCCCTGAGGGACTACAACCGGGTCCTTTCCCGCTTCGAGGACGCCGGTGATGACATCGCCGACCTGATGGCCGAAACCAAGACCGAGCAACTCAAGCTCCGCTGAACACGTCCAGGACCGCACGGGTACGTGCGGCATGGCATGATTCGGCCATGATCGAACTCCCAGAGATACACGGGGCCGACGCGCACCAGTTTCAGGAGGACATCCTGCCGCGGCGCGAGCCGGTGGTCCTGCGTGGTCTCATCGACCACTGGCCGGCGGTGTCCGCCGGTCGCGAGGGAGCCTCGGCAGCGGCCCGGTACCTGGCTGGCTTCGATGCCGGGGGGCGGCTGGAAACGCTGTTTGGGCCGCCGGAGATCGAGGGTCGGTTTTTTTACAACGATCGCCTCGACGGCCTGAATTTCACCCGCAAGTCACGCACGCTCGGCTCGTCACTGGAACGCATGCTGGCCACCCGGGGGCAGGAGCGACCGCAGGCCATTTACCTGCAGTCGGTGCCGCTGGCCGACAGCGTGCCCGGTTTCGGCCAGCACAACGCGATGCCGCTGGACCTGCCCGGCGCCGCGCCGCGTCTGTGGGTCGGCAACCGCCTGACCGTCCAGACACACTTCGACCTGAAGGAGAATGTCGCCGGCGTGGTGGCGGGACGACGTCGCTTTACGCTGTTCCCGCCGGATCAGACCCCCAACCTTTATCCGGGTCCGTTCGAACACACGCTGGCGGGTCCGCCGGTCAGCATGGTGCGCCTGGAGGCGCCGGACCTCGATGCCCATCCCCGCTTCGCCGAGGCGCAGGCGCAGGCAAGGGTGGCGGAACTCGGTCCGGGGGACGCCCTGTACATTCCCTATTTCTGGTGGCACCACGTCGAATCCCAGGACGACTTCAACGTGCTGGTGAATTACTGGTGGAACGATGCCGAAGCGGGCCTGGGTTCGCCGTTCGACGTGATGCTGCATGCCCTGCTGGGCCTGCGCGACCTGCCGCCGCACCAGAAAGACGCCTGGCGCGTGATGTTCGACCACTACGTGTTCGGGCGTAACGGGGATCCGCTCGCGCACCTGCCGCCGGCAGTGCACGGCACGCTCGGCGCCCACGATGAGCGCACGCGCCGGCAGGTGCGCCAGATTCTGCTGGAAAACCTGGCTCGCCAGGCCGGAATGCACCCACCCGGTGGGCGCTGAGGCACTGGCGCACGCTCGCCGCGCCCTGGCGCAGGGTCAGCCGCTGCAGGCCGTGTCGCTCTGCAGAGAGTCGCTGGGGACGAACCCCGGGGATATCGACGTATGGCGGCTGCTGTGCCGCGCATCGCTGGCCGGCGCGGACCTGGACACGGCCCGGGAAGCGGCGCGGCAGGCAATCGCCCTGCGTCCCCGCAATGTCCAGTTGCGCCTGCGCCTGGCATGGGTCCTGTGGGTGCGCGGTGAACTCGGCGAAGCCCTTCAACTGGCCGGCGAAATCGAACGCAGTGCGCGCGGCAAGGCGGGCGCGTCGGCGCGCGCCGGCGCCTGGTACGAACGGACCGGGCAGCTGGACGCCGCATGGCGGTGTTGCCTGCGGGCCATGGAGCGCGCACCGGACGACGCGCGCTGGGTGACGGCGGCAGCCCGCGTCGCCGCGGCCCGGGGGGACGCCGAGCGCGCCGGGTCGCTCTGCGAGCGCGCGATTTTCCTGCAACCGGGCGAGGGCGAGGCCTGGTTCCTTCGATCGAGGCTGCGCCGTCACACGGCGGACGAGAATCACGTTCACCAGATCGGCTACGCCCTCGATCGTCTCGACCCCGACGACCCGCAACGCGCGCCGCTGTGCTATGCCCTGGCTTGGGAACTCGAGGACCTGGGACATGACGAGGCCGCGTTCGGCATGATGCGCGAGGGCGCGCGCTGCCTGGAGGCCGACCGCGAACCACGCGAGGCGCCTGGACCCGCCGCCTGTGCGGCGGCGGAACGGAGCTTCGACCGCCGCTGGCTGCAGACCAGGGCGACCGGCGAGGACGGCCAGGGGTGGGTGTTTCTGGTGGGGCAGCCGGGCAGCGGCCTGGCGCTGCTGGAGCGGCTGCTGACCAGCGCCGAAGGAACGCTCGGGCTGGGCGACAGCGGACAGTGGAATTTCCTGGTGGCGCGCAGCGTGGGTCCGCACCAGGCCTGGGATGAACGACTGCGCCGCGCGGCGACGCTGGCGCCCGAAGCGCTGGCGCGCACGTGGCTGGCGACGCTGCGACCGCTGAGCGACGGCGCCCGGTGGATGATCGACCGTTCCCGGGAAAACGTGCTCTACGCGGCCCAGATTCAGCGCGCCCTGCCGCGGGCGACCCTGGTGTACCTCCGCCGAGATCCCCTCGACAGCTGCCTGGCGCAATTCCGCGCCCTGCCGACGGTCGATGGCCGCGCCGGGATGCCGGACCTGGCGGCAATCGGGCGCCGCCACGCGGCCTTCCACGCGCTCATGGGACACTGGCGGCGTCACCTCGTCCCCGGGTTTCTCGAGGTCGATTACGAGCGGCTGGTGAGCGAACCCGGCGCGGTCCTCGAGCAGATACGCACCGCGACCGGCCTTCCCGTGGGAGACGCCGACCATTGTGGCCTGGAACGTTTCCAGGCCGGGGTGGGCCGCTGGCGGCGGCACGAAGCGAACCTGGCCGGGCTGGCCAGCCAGTTGCGCGAGGACGGCGTGCCGGTGGGGTGAGGGTGTTGCCGCCGTGGTGGGTTCAGTCGATCTGCAGCACCACGCACCCGCCGAAACCACCCTGTTCGATCAGTTCGTGCGCGCGCGCGACGCCCTCCAGGGGCAGGGTGTGCGCGATGCGGTGGGACAGGGCGCCGGCCCGCAGCGCCCGGCCGGTATCCTCGACTGCCGCGGCCTTGGCGGCTTCCGGCATGGCGTAGACGATGACCAGGCGCAGGGTCAGGTCCATGAACATCATGTCCCGGAAGGGGAGACAGGGCTCCGGCACCACCGTGGACGAGTAGGTGGCGATGGTGCCGCCGATGCGGATACACGCGAGCACCTCCGGCAGGTTTGCGCCGAATTCCACGTCCACCACCCGGTCTACCTTGCGCCCGCCGGTGCTGTCGAGGACGCGTCGTCCCCACCCGGATTCACGGTGGTTGACCACCTCGGCGGCGCCCATGTCGCGGCACAGGGCCGCATCTTCTTCGTTGCTGGCGGTGGCGATCACGTGGGCGCCGGCGCGGGCCGCCCATTGCACCGCGTAATACCCCACGCGCCCCGCCCCGCCGGTGACCAGCACCACCTGTTCGCGCACGTCGCCGTCGGCGAACACGCAGCGGTGGGCGGTCATGATGGGAATGCCGATGCAGGCGCCGATCTCGAACGAAGCCTCGTCCGGCAAACGCGGCGCGCGCAGGCTGTCGAGCGCAACGTATTCGGCCGCGGTGCCCAAACGACGACCGTACTGCGCCTGGTAGACGAACACGCGCTCGCCCACGCGTGCCGGGTCGACGCCCGCGCCGACCGCTTCAATGATGCCCGCGCCGTCGCTGTGCGGCACCACCGGTCCCTGGTCGAGCAACGCGGGAAACGCGCCGTCGCGCTTTTTGACATCCGAGGGATTGACCCCGCTGGTCCTCAGACGCACCAGCACTTCGCCGTCACCCGGCGTCGGGTCGGGCAGGGCGCCGGTTTCCAGCACATCTCGTGCCGGGCCAAACTGTTCGAACCAGGCTGCTTTCAAGGGGACACCTCGTCATCCAGGGAAAAAAGTCCTTCGGTATGGCCATCGACGGCGATGACCTGTCCGGAGATCGCACCGGCTGTGTCGGAGGCCAGGAACACCGCCATGGCAGCCACTTCGGCGGGTGCCACGAAGCGACGCAAGGAACACTGGCGCTGATACTCCCGCCGCACCGTTTCCTTGTCCAGGCCGCGTCGATGGGCTTCACGCTCGAGCACGCCCTCGATACGCTCGCCGGCCACGCTGCCGGGGCACAGGGCGTTGACGCGGATGCCCACCGGGCCCAGTTCCATCGCCAGCGTCTTGGTCATTCCCACCAGCCCCCATTTGCTCACGGCATAAGGCAGGCGGTTGGGGTAGCCGAACAGGCCGGCGGTGGATGAAACATTGATCATGCTGCCCGCGTCGGAGCGCCGCAACAGGGGCGTGGCGGCACGGGCGCAGAGAAAGGGACCGTCGAGGTTGACCGCCAGGGTGCGCCGCCAGTCTGCGGTGCCGACCTGGTCCACCGGTGCGGTGGGGCCTGCGATACCGGCATTGTTCACCAGCACGTCGAGCCCGCCCGACGACTCGAGCAGGCGGTCGAACAGGGCCTCGACCTGGTCGGGGTCGGCCACATCCGCCAACATGCCCGAAATGTCCGGGTGTGCGGCGAGGAACGACGCCAGGGTGTCCGGGTCGATGTCGCAGACCTGCACGGCGTAGCCGGCCTGCAGAAACGCCCGCGCCATTTCCGCGCCGATGCCGCTGGCCCCGGCCGTCACCAGGACCCGTCGAGGGTTGTCGTTTTGTTGCATGTTTGAGCCCCGTCGGGAAATGAACCCGCCTGTTTGACACAGGGTAGTCCAGGATGGAAACTGGCCGCCAGCCATTCTGCATGAGATAAATTCATTTATTGGACGGGCCTGATGCGTAAAACACTCCCTCCACTCAATGCTTTGCGTGCATTTGAAGCGGCAGCCAGGAACAAAAGTTTCAAGTTGGCGGCCGAGGAGCTGTTCGTTTCCCATTCCGCGATCAGTCACCAGGTGCGTCGCCTGGAAGAGTACCTTTCGGTGGAACTGTTCCATCGCGTTTCCCGCGGCGTGACGCTGACCCGCGCGGGCCGGGTGTTCTACCCTTCCCTGCGCGAGGCCTTCGACCTGATCGACGAGGGCACCGACCTGGTTCTGGCTCCGCGCATGCAGGGCCCATTGACCCTGCAGGTGTACTCGACTTTCGCCGTGCGCTGGCTGATCCCGCGCATGGGCGCCTTTCAACGGGCGCACCCGGGCGTGATCATCCGTCTGCACACCTCGCAGTCGGACGTGAACTTCGAGCACGAGGACGTCGATTTGTGCGTGATGATCGGAAGTCCCGATCAGGATGGCGTGCACTACGACCACCTGTTTTCCTCGGAGGTGTTCCCGGTGTGCAGCCCGACCCTGAAATCCGGTGTGCGGCCGCTGGCGGGGCCCGAAGACCTCGAGCACCACAGCCTGATCCAGGTGTACCCTTCGGGGGGTGACTGGACGCACTGGCTGGAACAGCACGGCGTCAACGGCGTCGATCCGGACGCGGGCCTGCTGCTGGACAGCTACGACCTGGCATTCAATACGGCGGTCCAGGGCCTGGGCGTGGCCCTGGGCATGCGCCCCTTCGTGGACCGCGAGCTGCAGGCGGGCACCCTGGTGGAGGCCTTCCCGGGCCTGCGCGTGCCGGCGCCCGGCGCCTGGTACCTGGCCTGCCGCGAGGAACTGCAGGACGACGAGCGCGTCGTCGTGTTCCGGGACTGGCTGCGTGGCGAGGTCGGTCACGACAGGCAAGGGTCCCGGGAGCGCGTCACCGCGGAAGCCTGAGGTACACTCGCGCTTTTCCGACCACAGGACCGTGCGCCGTGCAGCCGATTCGCACCACCCCCGAATCCTGGAACCTGACCAAGCCCGCCGTCACCTCCACGGGTGGCGTGGTGGTGTCGCAGCACGTGCAGGCCTCGCAGGTGGGGGCCGATGTGCTGGCCCGTGGCGGCAATGCCGTGGACGCCGCCGTGGCCACCGGTTTCGCCATCGGGGCGGTCGAGCCGTGGATGAGCGGTCTGGGCGGCTGCGGCTACATGGTGATCTACGACGCAGCACGCGATCGCAGTTGTTCGATCGAATTCGGCGTGCGCGCGTCCGAGGCGGTCGACCCGGATGACTATCCCCTGGTGGACGGCACCGGGCCGGACCTGTTCGAGTGGCCGTCGGTGGTCGGCGACAGCAACATTCGCGGGCCCAGGTCGATTGCCGTTCCGGGTATGGTCGCCGGCCTTGCCCAGGCACTCGCGGAGCACGGCACGCTGGGCTGGTCGCAGGTCCTCGAGCCTGCCGTGCAACTGGCGGAGCAGGGCCTGGAGGTGGACTGGTACGGCACGCTGAAAATCACTTCCGAATCGCGCGCCCTGTCGCTGTTCGATCACAGCCGGGAGGTCTTTCTGCCCGACGGCTTTCCGCCGGTGGGCGCCTGGGCGGGCCCCTTGCCGCGCATCCACCTGGGGCAACTGGCGCGCACCCTGCGACGCCTGGCCGACGCCGGCGCTGAAGATTTTTACGAAGGCGAAATCGCCCGTGATCTGTTGGCGGACGCCGGGGCGCTCGGCATTCCGCTCACGGCGACGGACCTGGCCGGTTACCGGCCGAAGTCCACGGCGGTCGAGCGGGGCGCTTACCGCGGCCATGGCATCGACACCACGCCGGGGCTGACCGCGGGTCCCACCCTGCACTACGCAATGGAGTCCCTGTCGCGTTCGTTGTCACCGGTGGGCAAGACGCCCGGCGTGCAGGCTTACGACGCCTATGCGCGAACGCTGCTGGATGCCTTCGACCGGCGCCTGGCGCAGGAGGGCGACCGTTCCGACGGCCGTTCGGCGGCGCACACCACCCACCTGAATGTGGCCGACCGTGACGGCAACATGGTCGCGCTGACCATGACCCTGCTGTCGCTGTTCGGTTCCAAGGTCATGCTGCCGCGAACCGGTATTCTGATGAACAACGGCGTGATGTGGTTCGATCCGCGCCCCGGCCAGCCCAACTCCATCGCTCCGGGCAAGCGGCCACTATCGAACATGTGCCCGACGGTGGTGCTGCGCGAGGACGGTCAGCGGTTCGCCATGGGGGCCTCGGGCGGCCGCCGGATCATGCCGGCGGTGTTCCAGTTGCTGTCGTTCCTGGCCGACTACGGGATGGACGTGGAGCAGGCCCTGCACCAGCCGCGCCTCGACGTGAGCGGCACCGAGCTGGTGACCCTCGACAGCCGGCTCGATCCCGACGTGATCCGGGCCCTGTCCGCTGAGCACCTCACGCGGGTCCGGCCGGACGGGGTCTACCCCAACCTGTTCGCCTGTCCCAGCATGGTGGGCTACGACCCGGCCACCGGCAGGGCCGCGGGCGGCGCCTTCGTGGCCTCCCCGAGGGCGGCGGCCATCGCCGCCTGATCACGGCCCGGGCGGCCACCGGGGCCGCCGCGGGACGGTGTCGGTTCAGTCCTTCCTGAGCAGGTCCCGGATTTCGGTCAGCAGGATCTCTTCCTGGGAGGGTTTCGGTGGCGCCGGCGGCGCTTCCTCTTCCTTGCGTTTGAGGGAGTTCATGGCCCGGATGACCATGAAAATGGCGAAGGCGATGATGATGAAATCGATGATGGTCTGGAGAAAGGCGCCGTAGTTGAGCGTGACGGCTTGCGCCTCTCCCGCGGCTTCCTTGAGCACCATGGACAACTCGCTGAAGTCCACGCCGCCCACGGCCAGGCCGATGGGCGGCATGAGCACGTCGTTGACGAACGAGGTGACGATCTTGCCAAAGGCGCCGCCGATCACGATACCCACGGCCATGTCCACGACGTTGCCGCGCATCGCGAATTCCTTGAACTCTGACATCATTCCCATGTGTTGTTCTCCCTCGATGGTTCGGAAATGCGTCGCGACGAGAAGCGCCGCTGACGTCATTCGATAATACGCATTGTCGGCGCATGATTCGAGTCCGGGCCGACGACCGGCACAGGCGGCTCGAAGCCGAAGCGTTCCACCACCAGGCGATCGCGCTGGTGCACCAGGGCGGCCAGTTCCCGGTCGTAGTACCAGGACAGGTCGCGTCGCCGGGAGGACCGGTTGGAACGCCGCCGCGCATCCATCTCTTCGCGTTGCTCGTCGCTCAGTGGCAGACCGATGTCGTTGAAGGCCGCGGCCAGGTCGGATTCCAGCCGGTCGGTGCGGATGAACCGGGTGATGTAGCCGTTGGTCGCGTCGAAACGCTGCAGCGCCGCCGTGTCGGCGAGGCCGCGCGGTGAGCCGTCGCAATAGAGCCTGAGATAGCGCCAGGTCAGCAGGCCGGCAAAGCCGGACAGGCCCGAGGCGGCATAGGCATCACCGAGATCCGGTGCGCAGGACGGATCGTGAACCATGCGCAGCCAGTGGCGAAAACCCTCCGGTGAATCGGCGTCGGCATAGGCCTGGCGCCAGGCTTCACGATGGGTGCGGGGGTTGCCCGCCAGGGCGCGCAAGGCGGCCAGGGGGCTGTGCTTCCAGCCGCGCGAGCGCAGCCAGCCGAGGTCCGAGGTGAGCGCGTGGTGCAGGGCGCCTTTGCCGTCACAACCGTACGCCCACAGCGACACATACCAGTCCCAGGGATCACGAATCGTGCCCCAGAAGTGTTTGCGTGATTGCCGCAGGCGACGCGGCGCCCGGACGTGAACGCCGGATTCGCGGCCTGGGGTGATGTCTGCCAGCAGACGGCGAACGTGGGAAGAGGCGGTTTTCGGCAGGTCGATGAAAACCAGTGAGTCGCTGATGTACAAGAACGTTCCGCCCGGCGCCCGACGGCCGCCCACGGCGCGTGGGTGCATCGTCGGGAATCTGATCTAGACTGGAATCATAGGGCTTGCCGCCACGAATGAGAACACCGCCGACCAGGGCGCGGCACGCCGTGTTGCCCGGTGGCGGGAAGGAAGGAAGCGTTCATGAAAGGGTCCGGTCCCGGGATCGTCGGCAAAGCCGACATCAGGCAGGCCATTCACCTGCACCGAGAGGGCAGTCTCGAGCAGGCGCGGGCCGCCTATCGGCGCCTGCTGAAGCAGGACCCCGGGAATCCCGATGTGCTGCATTTCCTGGGGGTCGTCAACCACCAGCTGGGCCACTCAAAAAAGGCCCTCGAACAGATCCGGCAAGCCCTGGAGCGGGTTCCCGACTACCTGGACGCGCACAACAACCTGGGCAACGTGCTCAAGTCCCTGGGCCGACTCGAGGAAGCGGAGGCCGAGTACCGGGGCGTGCTCGCGAGGGCACCGCGGCACGCTGATGCATGGACCAATCTCGGCCGCGTCCTGCGCGCGCGCGGAGCACTCGAGGAGGCCATCGAGTGCTTCGAACGGGCGATCGCGGCCCGGCCCGATCATGCGATCGCCCTGCTTCACCACGGCGAGGCGCTGTGGGACGACGGCCAGTACGAGCGCGCCCTGGATCAATCGCGCCGCGCCATCGGAATCGACCCCGACTTGCCGCACGCCTACCGGAGGATCGTGACCATTCTTGGCACGCTCGGCCGGATGGACGAAGCCAGGGAAGTCCTGGAAAACTGGGAAAGGAGCGAGACGGACAACCCGGTGGTGCGGCACATGCTCGCGGCGATCGGCCGTGACGAGACGCCCGACCGCGCGGCCGACGCCTACGTCTCCCGCCTGTTCGACGAGTTCGCATCGACCTTCGACACGGTGCTGGCCCGGCTGGAATACCGCGCGCCGCGGCTGATCGCCGAGGCCTTCGACCGCCACTGGACCGGCGACGGGCCGGCCGCGCGCCTGTGTGACGCCGGTTGTGGCACCGGGCAATGTGGGGAATTGCTGCGCGACCGGGCCGGCGTCCTGGTCGGTATCGATCTGTCCCGTGGCATGCTGGACCTGGCGGCGGAGCGGGGTTGCTTCGACCACCTGGTGTGCGCGGAACTCGAGACCCATTTCCGGCAGGAGCGTGATGGCTTCTCCGTCATCGTCTCGGCCGACACGTTCTGCTATTTTGGCGACCTGTCCGGCTTGCTGAGCGCCGCCGCATCGGCGATGCGACCCGGGGGACTGCTGCTGTTCACGGTGGAGCACTGGGACGGGCCGCCGAACGCGGACGACGAACGGGGATTCCGGCTCGACCATCACGGCCGATACAGCCACCGGGAATCCTATGTGCGCGACCAGCTCGCCGCCCATGGCTGGGAAGTTCTGGAGGTCCGCCCCGATGTTCTGCGCAAGGAGGCGCGGGAACCGGTCGCCGGGCTGGTGATAACCGCCCGACGGTCAATCGATTGATGGTTTTCGCTTGCGCGGGCCCTCAGACTTCCGCCAGTTTCTGGCAGGCCTGGTCGAAACGTTCGGTCTGTTCGTCGTTTTCTGCCGGCCACAGGCGCGTCATGGCGAGAATCACCAGCAGCGACAGCCCGAAGCCGGGAATCATCTCGTACAGGGCGCCGTACAGGCCATCGGGCCAGACCTGGCTCGCCAGGCCCCAGCCAAGGACGGTCAGGGCGCCGGTCAACATGCCGGCGATGGCCGCCTGGCCGCTCATGCGGCGTGACAGCAGCGACATGGCGATCACCGGGCCGAACGCGCTGCCCAGGCCGGCCCAGGCGTAGCCCACCAGTTCCAGCACGCGCGCGCCCGGGTCCATGGCGATGCCCAGCGCGATCAGCGCGATGACCACCACGGCGATGCGGCTGACCCACACCAGTTCGCCCTGCGAGGCGTTCGGGCGCAGCCAGCCCAGGTAGAGGTCCTCCGACACCGCGCTGGAACACACCAGCAGTTGCGAATCCACCGTGGACATCACCGCGGCCAGGATGGCGGCCAGCAGGAACCCGGCCACCCAGGGGTTGAACAGCACCTGGGTCAGCAGTATGAACACCACCTCGGCGTTGTCGGCCAGGTCGCCGGTGCGGTCGGGGTGCAGTTCAAACCAGGCCACCCCGGCCAGGCCGGTGAAAATCGAGCCGGCGAGCGCCAGCACCATCCAGCCCATGCCGATCCAGCGCGCGTGTTTCACCGCACCGACGCTGCGGATGGCCATGAACCGCGCCAGGATGTGCGGCTGACCCATGTAGCCGAGTCCCCAGGCCATCAGGGACACGAAGCCGATCAGCGAGAACCCGGCCCAGGGGTCCAGCAGGCCGGGATCGACGCCCCCGATCACGCGGGTGGTTTCCTGCCAGCCGCCCAGTTCCGTGACCACCACGACCGGCACGATGACCAGCGCCAGGAACATCAGAATGCCCTGGATGAAGTCGGTCCAGCTCACGGCCAGGAAGCCGCCGATGAAGGTGTAGGAGACGATGACCAGGCCGCCGATCCACAGGGCGGCCGTGTAGTCCATGCCGAACACGTTCTTGAACAGCGTGGCGCCGCCCACCAGGCCGGCGGAGGTATAGAAGGTGAAGAACACCAGGATCACCAGCGCGGAAACCCCGCGCAGTAAGCGTCCGCCGGTGGTGAAGCGGTGATCCAGGTAGTCCGGCAGGGTCAGTGAATCGCCGTACACCTCGGTAAACACGCGCATCCGCGGGGCGATGACCTTCCAGTTGAAGTACGCGCCCGCCACCAGGCCAATGCCGATCGCCGCTTCGGCGAAACCGGCCAGGTAGATGGCGCCGGGCAGGCCCAGCAACAGCCAGCCGCTCATGTCCGAGGCGCCGGCGCTGAGCGCGGTCACGGCGCTGCCCAGTCGGCGTCCGCCCAGGATGTAGTCCGAGAGGTTGCTGGTCATGCGCCAGGCGATCACGCCGATGGCGAGCATGCCCAGCAGGTAGACCAGGAAGGTGACCAGTGAGGGTACGGGAATGTTCATGGTGGAACCTGTGCTTGCATTCGGGCCTCGCGGGTGACCGGATTCGTTGCCCGCGGGGCAAAAAGCCGGTCAGGGTAACAAACCGTGGCCGGCAACCCAAACCGGACGGGCCAGGAAGCCGTGTCGTCGACAGGTGGCTTATACTCGGCGTCCGCTGTCCTGGAACCGAAAACCATGCGCCCGAACGCCCGTTTTCCGGTGGCCGCCATGGCCGCCATGATCGCCATCCTGATCTCCGCCTGCGCCACGGCGCCCGAGCCCGTGCCAACGGCTGCCGCAGGGCCCCGCAACGTGATTTTCCTGCTGGGCGACGGCATGGGTGCGGCCCACGTGAAAGCCTATCGCGTCTACGCCGACGACCCGGCGACGCCCGACATCGATCCCCTGCCGTTCGATGACCTCCAGGTGGGCGCCGTGGCCACGGATTCCATCGCGTTCCGGTGCCGGGACAACAACCCGGAGGATTGTGTGCGTGATCCCTACGCAGTCACCGACTCGGCGGCCTCGGCCTCGGCTTACGCCACCGGCCACGACACGCTCAACGGCGCCATCAGCGTCGACCTGGACGGCAATCCCAGACCCACGGTGCTGGAGCTCGCTGCGGGCCGTGGCAAGGGCACCGGCGTGGTGTCCACGTCGCAGGTGACCCACGCTTCGCCCGCCGCGTTCGCCACGCATGCCGCCTCGCGGCGGGATTACGCGCACATCGCGGACCAGTACCACGACAACCAGGTGGGTGGCCGCCCGGTCGCCCAGGTGATCCTCGGCGGCGGCACGCGGGATTTCCGCCGCCTGGAACGTGACGTGGCCGCGGACCTGGTCGGTCGGGCCGGCTACACCCTGGTGGAAGACCGCGATGCGCTGCTCGCGGCGGACGAAGACCGCCTGTTGGGCCTGTTCGCGCCAGTGGGGATGCCGCGTCAGTGGGATCGGGCCGACTCGGTACCGACGCTGGCGGACATGACCGGCAAGGCCATCGAGGTCCTGTCACGCAACGAGGACGGATTTTTCCTGATGGTCGAGGGCAGCCAGATCGACTGGGCGGCCCACGGCAGGGACATTGCCGGCGTGGTCAGCGAGATGGAGGGCTTCACCGCGGCCATCGAAGTGGCCCTCGAATTCGCCCGGGCGGACGGCGATACGCTGGTGGTGTTCACTGCCGACCACGAGACCGGTGGCCTGTCGCTGGGCAACGACGGCAACTATGCCTGGACGCCCGAATTCCTGAGGGCGCTGCGGGCGACGCCCGCGAAGATGGTGGCCGAGTTCCTGGAGGGCGAGTCCAGCCTGTCCGACGTGGTGTCGGCACACGTCGACGCCGCGTTGACGGAAGCGGAGCGCGCCGCCCTCGACGCCGCCCCGCGTGAAGCCGAACCGGCCTACAGCGCCATCAACGCGGTACTCGACGAACGGACCCATACCGGCTGGACCACCGGCGGCCATACCGGCGTCGACGTGCCGCTGTACGCCACCGGGCCGGGCAGCGCAGCCTTTGGCGGGGTGATGCGGAACGAAGAACTCGGGCAGGCGCTGATCGATGCCGTGGTCGGGTCGAATTGACGTGGTGAATCCGGCGCCATGGCACGCGCCGACCAACCGGGTCCTGACGAATTAAAAGAGGCCAGGCCCCATGACGAGGCCCGGCCAGTCGGGAAGTTTTGCAGGAAACGGCAAGAATGACCTGCCGCACCTGTCTGAATGGGTGATGGCTCAGATCTGTTCCATCCACTCGTCGACGGCTTTTTTCGCCTCCTCGCGGGTTTTGCCGTAGCGTTCCTGGAGACGGCCTTCCAGTTCCTCCCGGCGGCCATCGATGCGGTCGAGTTCGTCGTCCGTCAGCTTGCCCCAGGTCTGCTGGGCCTTGCCTTTGACCTGTTTCCAATTGCCTTCGATTGTGTCCCAGTTCATGACGCTGTTCTCCTGTCGGTTCGGGGTTGGGCGGGTCGCCGGATCCTGGACCCGGCGCCCGGTCGACGCACAGTTGCGCCTAACCTTTATCATGCAAGAATCGCGCCGAATAGGCGCTCTTGGGTGAAGCGCCTAGCGGTTGCTGGAGAGAAAGCTGCCGACGAACTGCATGGGCGGATAGCGGTCGCAGAACACCTTGAAGCAGGTCAACAGCGGCACCGCCATCAGGGCGCCGGCGATGCCCCACATCCACCCCCAGAAGATCACGCTCAGCAGGACCACCGTCGGGTTGATGCTCATGTTTCGACCGACCAACGTTGGGGTGATGATCTGGCCTTCAAGGGTGGTCAGGACGAGAAATCCGGCCGGAATGACCAGGGCTTCGGCCGGCGTGGGAAAGGTGGTCAGGCCCACCACCATCAGCAGGAAGGTGGATGTCACGGCGCCCAGGTAGGGGGCGAAATTGAACAGGGCGACGATGGCGCCCCACATGATCGCCCGGGGTACGTCCATGGCATGCAGAAACCCCGCGGTGGCCGCGCCCAGCCCGATATTGATCAGCGTGATCAGGCCAAGGTAGCGGGACAGCTCACGCTGGATGCTACGGGCGATCACAACGATCTTGCGCCGTTGGGCCCATGTCTTGCCGCAGCGCACGATTTTGAGCAGGAACGTGTCCGCCGTCACCAGCAGGAAGAACGTGAGAAAAACCACGATCACGGCCTGGGCGACCAGGGTGGGCAAACCGCCGACGAGTTCCTCGAAGAGGCCAGGTTGCTTGATGGTGACCGGCTGGGGCTTGCTGCGGTCGTTGGTGTCTTCCACCTCGGTCAGCTCGTCGACTTCTTCGGCCAGCTGCTTGATGTCCTCGATTTTCTGATCGGTCTGCAAGGATTGTTCGCGCAACTGGCGAATGGAGCGTGGCGCATCCTTCAGCCATGCTTCCGCCGGCTTGGCCATAAACGATACGGACAGCCAGGCAGCGGTTAAGAGGGTCGCGATGACCAGGCCTGCCGTGATGAAGCTGGGAATGCCCATTTTCGCGAGTTTACGCACCAGGGGAAAGAACAGCAGGCCGAGGAAGGTGGCCAGCATGATCGGCACCAGGATGTCGGCCGCGGTGTGCAGCGTGTAGATCACGGCCATGGCCAGCAGCCCGGACAATGCGAACGCAGCGGTGCGCCCGGCGCGGCCGGCCGGGTTTTTCATGTTCATGAGAGCTCCGGGCCGTCGTGATGGGCGCCGAACATGCGCCAGGTCACCAGCGCGGTGTTGACCAGGCGGAGCAGGCTCACGCCCCCGCGTGCGGCACGCCCGGACGATCGCCCGCGGCGCGCCAGGCCGAGCAGGGCGCCGGCGACGAATGAGCCGACCACCAGCCTGGGTTTGCCGACTTCGTCGAAGGTCTGCGCCACATGACGCCGGGCGCTCCCGGCCCGGGACCAGTCCTGCATGGCTGCGTCGCCCAGCCTGGCGACCTTCCGTTGCTGGCGTCGCCAGCGCTCACCGATCATGTTCATCCGTACTTCCACCGATCAGTGCTTCGAGCCGCCGGTTCGTTTCGGCGAGTTCGAGGCGTTCACCCAGGCGAAGCACCGCCCGGAACAGGATCACCGCGGCGAGCACCTGCAGGACACCGAGCCCCAGCAGGCTGGCCCATGTGGGAACGCCCAGGCCATCCAGCGCGATCACGCCCCCGGACAGCATGAGCCCCCAGGCGCCGAGCGCGAAAATCGCGGCCAGTACCGTCAGGAACAGCATCCAGACCAGGCTCATGGCCGCCAGCTTCGCCTCGGCGATGGCCAGGCGAAAGCTGGTGGCCAGGCCGGTTCCGGTGGCCTGCAGCCAGCGGGCCAGCGATTCGGTCATGCTGTCCGAATCTGGACTTTCGCCCTGGCGCGGCTCCGCGGTCAAGGCGTCAGGGGGCCTGTCCTGCATGCCCGTCGAGGCCGGCCCGGCCGGGTTCATTTACTGAAGATCCTGGATGCCAGGAATCCAGCGGCGAAGGCAATTCCGGCCGCGGCCAGGGGCTTTTCGTGAATGAACTCCTCGACCGAGGCCATGGAGCGCTCGTAGTGTTCCGCGGCGGCGTCCTTGCTGTCGCCCAGCTTGTCCTGGGCGTCTGCGGCCTTGTGCCGCACGGACCGTTCGACGCGCGAGGCGTGCTCACTGGCCGTATCCACGGCCTGGTGGGCCTTTTCGGTGGCGCGGTCGGTCACTGGCGATTCACTTCCGGATGTGGGAATGGACGATGGATCTGCACGGGTGTTACCGGTGTTCATGAGTGATCTCCTGTAGCGGTTCGTTCAGGGGAACGCGGCGCGCGACAGGCGCGCCACGTTGTTCAAACCGGCATTCACGGTGACGGAAGCCGGGGCGGATGTTCGTCAGACCGATCGCTTGAGAAACAGGACCACGGCCACGATCAGGCCAACGACGAACAGGATCCACGCGATGTTGGTGGCCGCGCCCGCGATGCCGCTGAAGCCCAGCAGTCCGGCGATGATGGCGACGACCAGGAAAACGATGGCCCATTGAAGCATGTCGATCTCTCCTCTTGAATGACGGGTGTTGTCGGCTGGTTGACGCAGCCGGCGGGAAAGAACAATGCAAGCCACGTGCCATCATGATCCCGCCCTTGCGAAACAGGCCGCCGCCCAGGGCCACGGGCCCGGCCGCGCCGGATACCCATCGACCGCCGCCGGTAAATATTGACCTGCGTTGTAGCAATTGCCGGGCCAATGCGCCCCGGGTCGAGGGATACATCGAGGGCGCGCGTTGCTATCATTCCGGCAGAACAGTCCCTGAACAGCGAGCAAGTCATGGCCATTTACGAAAAGATTCTCGTGCCGATCGATCTCGGTGAATATTCGGAAGACCTGATCGAGCGGGCCCTGGAAGTCGCCGATTCGCCGGCATCGGTTCACCTGGCGTTCGTCCACCAACGGATGGACTCCGTGTACGTGGGCGCCGGGGTCATTGGTTCAGCCCTGGCGGAAGTCGGCGGCATGGAGGACCGCCTGCAGCAGGATCTGCGCCAGCGCCTGGCGGGCTGGGCCGAACCGTACGGCATTCCCCCGGAAAACGCCCACTTCCTGAACGGCAAACCGTCGGAGCAGATCCAGGATTTCGCAATGGACAACGACGTCGACCTGATCGTCATTGCCACGCACAGCCGCAAGGGGCTGCAGCGCCTGCTGGGTTCGACCGCCCACTCCGTATTGCAGGGTGCACCCTGCGACGTTCTCTCGGTTCGCGCCGACTGAGCGGTCACCCGCCCCCGCTTCCGTAGAGCGCCGGGCGCCCGCCCGGCCGTCGAGGCCGCTTTCATCGGGCCTCGGGGTGATAAATCTGACAATCCCCCCGGAAATTTTTCCGACTCTCCGTTCTGCCGCATCTCCAAGCGGTTGAAAATTCTCGAAATGGACTGAAGGAACGATTCTTGCATCTACCCGGGTAAGACCGCGATTTCGTGCTCGCGCCGTCACCACGACAGGCGCAGCCCACGGAAACAAGGGCCAAACCGGGGATGCCCGCGCGGAAAACCCCCGGACCCAAAGCAAGACTGCCGCCGAGGCCAGGGCCGCGAAACGGCTCGCCGTTCCGCAGCACATCCCGGCAAGACGCGGCAGGGAGGAGCAAACATGATTGGTTGGATTATCACGTTTCTCGTTGTCGCGCTGATTGCCGGACTGCTCGGCTTTACCGGTATCGCCGGCGCGGCGGCCGGTATCGCCCAGATCCTGTTCTGGATTTTCCTGGTCCTGCTGGTGATTTCACTGGTGGCGCGGGCCCTGCGGGGGAGCCCACCGGTCTGACGCATGTCGCGTCATGCAACCGCTGGAACCGCCGACATTCTTTTTGACGACAAGAGGACCCTGAAATGAAACACCATCATCCAAAAACCCAACGCAACATCCTGGTGACCGCCATCGCCACCGCCGCCCTGGGCGCCGCTCCGGCCTTCGCCGGCGGCGACGCCACCGACTGGGAAGGCGAGATGAAAGACGCCTGGCTGGACGGCAAGATCGAAACGTCCTACACCCTGAACCGCTACTTGAACCCGTTCGAGATCGACACCGACGTCGAGAATGGCGTGGTCATGCTCAGCGGAACGGTCGAGTCCGAGATTGACCGGGACCTGGCCGAAGAAATCGCCCGGGGCACCGATGGCGTACGCGAGGTGAAGAACGAACTGCTGGTCGCCGAGCGTGAAGGCGACTGGGAGCGCGAGAGCGCGTCCGCCGTGGATGCCTTCGAGCAAAACTTCACCGACGCCACGACCACCGCACGCGTGAAGTTCGCCCTGTTGGCCAACGACAGCACCGAGGGGCTGAGCATTGACGTGGATACCGACGGCGGCGTGGTCACCCTGAGCGGTGAAGTCGAAAGCGACCAGGCCATGGAACTGGCCGAGCGCATCGCCTCGAATGCCGAAGGCGTGCAGTCGGTCGAAAACCGCCTGCAGGTCGCCAGCAGCTCCTGAGGCGACGTCAACGCAGCACCGGGGCGCATCCGCGCCCCGGCCTGCCCCGCAACGGGCCGAGGCCCACTGGATACCAAAGGAATAACACGATGAACAGCATGAAATTGATCGCCCTGGCCCTGGCCAGCGCACTCGCCCTGGCGGCCTGCGAGGAGCAGGGTCCGATGGAAGAAGCCGGAGAGAAAATCGATGAAGCCGCGGAAGATGCCGGCAATGCCATCGAAGACGCCTGCGAAGACGTGAAGGACGCCGCCGGCGCCGAAGACAAGGACTGCTGAGGTACGCTCTCCCTCACCCGTCCGAATGCCCCCGGAGCACCGCATGCTCCGGGGGCTTTTTTTACACGATCTGTTTTTTCCAACCACCCCGCATGAACGCCCACAGGGCGGCCAGGGCCAGCGCGGTTTCGGCCAGCGGGATGGCGATGAACGCGCCGGTCGGCCCCAGGCCGGCGCCACCGGCCAGCCACCAGGCGAGGGGAATCTGGAACATCCAGAAGCAGAAGAAATTGATCCAGCTGGGCGTGTAGGTGTCACCCGCGCCGTTAAGGGCCTGCATGGCGACCATGCCCAGGCCGTAAAACGCATAGCCGTAGCTCAGGATGCGCAGGCACGCCACGCCGTAGTCCACCACCGCCGGATCGTCGCTGAACACGCCCAGGATGGCCGGTGCGAAAGCCAGGAACAGCACGGCGACGCCGATCATGAACGCCACGTTATAGCGGATGCAGATCCAGGTGGAACGCTCCGCGCGGTCCGGCCGCCCGGCGCCCAGGTTCTGTCCGACCAGCGTGGCGGCGGCGTTGGACATCCCCCAGGCCGGCATGATGGTGAAGATGATCACGCGGATGGCAATGGTGTAACCGGCCACCGCCGCACTGCCGTATTCGGCGATGATGCGCGCCAGGAACAGCCAGCTGGACGTGCCGATGATGAACTGCAGCACGCCGCCGGCGCTGACCCTCAGCAGGCGCCCCATCACCGGCCAGGCCAGCGCCAGGTGCGCCAGGCCCATGCGCAGGTGTCGCCCGCCCTTGGCCAGCATCCACAACTGGTAAGCGACGCCGCAGCCGCGGCCGATGGTGGTGGCGACCGCCGCGCCGGTCACGCCCATTTCCGGAAAGGGCCCGATGCCGAAAATCAGCAACGGGTCGAGCACGATGTTGATGGCATTGGCCAGCCACAGCGAGCGCATCGCGATGGCCGCGTCGCCCGCGCCGCGGAAGATCGCATTGATCACGAACAGCCAGGTGATGGTCAGCGAGCCGCCCAGCAGCCACAGGGTGTACCCGCTGCCGGTTTCGATGACCGCCTCGCTGGCGCCCATCAGCCGCAGGATATCGGCGGCGAAGAACCACCCGGCCAGGCCCACGATCACGCTGGTCAGGAAGCCGACCCACAGCGCCTGCCCGGCGACGGCGGCGGCCTGCCCGGGTTTTTTTTCGCCGATGCGCCGGGCCACCATCGCGGTGGTGCCCATGCTCAGGCCGATCGCCACGGCGTAGAGCAGGGTGATGACCGCCTCCGTCAGACCCACGGCGGCGACCGCGTCGGCCCCCAGCCTGGCGACGAAGAAAATGTCGGTGACGGCGAACACGGACTCGAGCGCCATCTCCAGCACCATGGGCACCGACAGCAAAAAGACCGCCGTGCCGATGGGGCCCGTGGTGAAGTCCTCGGTGTCGCCGCTCAGGGCCCGCCGCCACAGGCGCCAGGCGCGCACGGGTAACGAGGGAGCGGCGTCCTCCCGGCTGGGATCGGGTGCGGCCATGGTGAACGCCGGTGCGAAGGGGATGGCGCATGATACGCCATCCCCCGCGGGCTTCATACGGTGCGGTCAGCGGCGCCCGGGACCGGGCGCCGGGGGGTCATTCGTCCAGCACGAAGGTGATCTTCAGGTTCACGCGCCACTCGGTGACGCTGTCACCGGAAATCACCACGGACTGCTCCTTGACCCAGGCGGCCTGCATGCCGTGGATGGTATTGGCGGCGCGGGCGATGCCCTGGCGAATGGCGTCTTCGAAGCTGCTGGTGGAGCTGGCGGAAATTTCCGTTACCTTGGCGACTGACATGGGGTACCTCCTCGTTGACAGGTTGCCCTTCCAGTTTAGGCGGATCGCAGCGGATTGCAGCAGGCAGGGCCGGTGGCGCCGATGCGGCGGGCGTGACAGACTGGCGCCCATTTCACCGGGGCCACGCCATGCGCCGCTGCTGTTTCCTGACGCTGGAAGAACGCGGAAACTTCGTGATCGACGACGAACTGGCGCTGCCCGCGATGCAGCGGGCGGGCTGGCGGGTGGACACGCTCCCCTGGCGCCAGCGTGAACGCGACTGGGCCGGCTACGACCTGGTCATCCTGCGCTCCACCTGGGACTACTGGGACGACGTCGACGAATTCCTGCAGGTGCTCGAAACCATCGACCAGCGCACCCGCCTGGCCAATTCGCTGTCACTGGTGCACTGGAACCTGAACAAGCGCTACCTGGCCGAGCTGGCCGGGCAGGGCGTCCAGGTGCTGCCCACCCGCTGGCACGACCAGCTGGGCGAATCCGATCTGCGCGATGCGCTGCACGCGTACGACGGCGCCGAGCTGGTGGTCAAACCCCAGGTCGGCGGCAATGGCCAGGACTGCTTTCGCATTCCACCGGACCTGTCCGGGGCGCCCGTGGCGCGCGCCCTGGAGCGCTTTTCCGGCACGCCGTGCATGTTGCAACCGTTTCGCGGGTCCGTGGTGACCCACGGAGAGTACTCACTGTTTTTTTTCGCAGGTCGATTCAGTCATGCGATCAACAAGCTGCCGGCGGCCGGCGAGTTTCGCTCGCAGGAAGAGCGCGGCGCGCAGATCGCCCCGCACCGTCCCGCGGCGGCGCTGAGGGGCACCGGCCAGCGCGCGGTGGACGCCTTGCCCGAATGCCCGCTGTACGCCCGCGCCGACCTGCTGGCGGCGCCGGGCGGCGGTTTCGAACTGGTGGAGCTGGAGTTGATCGAGCCGGCCCTCTACTTCCGTACCGACACGGGTGCTCCGGGCACCTTCGCCGCCGCGGTCACGGCCTGGGCGGACGGAAAGGTCGCCTAGGATCTGTCGGTGCGAAAGGTGCGCCCGACCTTCAATCGGATCCGCGACGTTCAGACCACTTGGCGCGATAGCGCAGCGCGGCCTCGCGCCAGGAATCGGAGTGGAAATTGCCCTCGCTGCCGTGGGTGATGGCGATGGGCCAGGTACCCACCCGCAGGCCGGCTTCCACGGCCGCGCGACTGAAATCCACGTCGTAGGCGTGGAACCGGAACTGCTCATCGAAGCGCACGCCGGCGTCCAGGATTCTGGCCACGTTGACCGCAATGAAGCAGCCATCGAGTCGCTGACAGGGCATGGGCGTGGGTCCGAAATGGCTGACCACGCGTTGGGCGTCTTCCTGAAGGTGCGCCACGGCGCCGCTGAACCGGTTGTGGGCGATGGGATAGAGGCGCTCCTCGTCCCTGCCGCGAAATTCGAAGGCCCAGGACACGTCGTCCGACTCCGCTTGCATGTTTCCGGCCACGCCCACCACGTCGAACTGTTTCATGGCCTCGTTGAGACGCTGGCGAATGAAGTAGTCGTCGATGGCCACGTCGTCGTGGACGAAGGCCACGATCTCACGCGCGTGTTTCGGGGTGAGAAATCGGTTGTAGACCTCGCCCAGGCCGAACGCGTTCTCGCCGTCGTTGTCACAGGCGAAGCTGCAACGCACCTCCGCGTCCCATTGGAGCGAGGCCAGGCAGCGACCCAGCAGGGTATGGACCGGTGCTTCGTCGGCGCTGGCGCGGGTGGCCGAGACGATGCGGATGGGTTTGACAGGCATGGGATACAGCGGGTTCAGGTGGGAGGCTTACGTCGCGAGGCGCACCATTCTAACGGCTGAGGCAGCGGCTTCAAAGGTTGCGAAACCGCGACATCGGCAGGTTCGCTCGACAACACGACAAGCCCGTTACACTGGACGGCCCGGATTTCTGTCGAGGTTTCATCCATGACTGCGCTCAAGCCAGATTCACTGCTCGTCGCCGCCGGCCGGCCGCGCGGCGTCGGGCAGCCGCTGAACGTTCCCCTGGTGCCCGCTTCCAATTTCGTGCTGGGCGAAGGCATGGTCTATGCCCGCGAAAACGGCACGCCCACCTGGACCGCGCTGGAAGACATCGTGGGCGCCCTGGAGGGCGGCTCGGCGGTGGCCTTCGCCTCCGGCATGGCGGCGGTTTCGGCGATTTTCGAGCAGTTGCCGGCGGCGGCCGACGTGGTGTTGCCCGCTGACTGTTACCAGGGCGTGTCGGGCCTGGCCGAGGCCGGTGAACGGCAGGGGCGATGGCGTCTGCGGCGGCTGGAAACGGATCACACCGCAGCCTGGATCGACGCCGCCGGCAAGGCGGACCTGCTGTGGGTGGAGACCCCGTCCAATCCGCTGTTGATGCTGGCGGACCTGGCGGCGATCGGCGCCGCGCCGCGCAAACCGGGCGGCCTGCTGGTGGTGGACAACACCTTTGCCACGCCGCTGAACCAGCGCCCCCTGGCGCGGGGCGCGGACTACTCGATGCACTCCACCACCAAGTACTTTGGCGGGCACTCCGATCTGCTCGGGGGGTTGGTGGCGGCACGCGACGCGCAGCGGCACGCGGCCCTGGTGCGGACGCGCCAGGTGAACGGCGCGGTGCCGGGCGTACTGGAAAGCTACCTGGCCGCGCGGGGTTTGCGCACCCTGGCCGTGCGCCTGGAGCGGGCCCAGGAGAACGCGCAGCGCCTGGCGGAGTTTTTGCAGGATCATCCTGCGGTCAACGGCGTGCGGTATCCGGGGTTGCCTTCGCACCCACAGCACGAACTGGCCACGCAGCAGCTCGGCGGCCACGGGGCCATCATCAGTTTCGAAGTGGCCGACGGCGATGCCGCCGACGCGCTGTGCCGGGCGACCCGGCTGATCCATCACGCCACCAGCCTGGGCTCGGTGGAGTCCACCATGGAGCGGCGCTCCGCCAATCCCGGCCAGGAACACCTGCCGGCGGGCCTGCTGCGGCTCAGCGTGGGAATCGAGGCGGTGGAGGACCTGTTGGCGGACCTGGAGCAGGCCCTGGGTTAGCCGTCCCTGACCTGGCCGTCGCCGCGTACCACCCACTTGTAGCTGGTCAGCTCCGGCAGCGCCATGGGGCCGCGAGCATGCAGTTTCTGCGTGCTGATGCCGATTTCCGCGCCCATGCCGAACTGGGCGCCGTCGGTATAGGCGGTGGAGGCGTTGGCATACACGGCGGCGGCGTCCACCTCGTTCAGGAAGCGCTCGATCACCTCGGCTGACTCGGCAACGATGGCCTCGGAGTGTCGCGAGGAATGCGCGCGGATGTGCTCCAGCGCGGCGTCCAGGTCGTCCACGATCCGCACCGACAGTTTCATGGACAGAAATTCCTGGCCGTAATGCGCGGGCCCCGCGCGATGCAGGTCACCGGCGTAGTGGCCGTCCAGCACTTCGAAGGCCGCCTGGTCGGCGTACACCTCGGCGCCATGACGGCTGCCCAGTTCGCGCAGCAGTTCCGGCAGCTTTGGCAGCAGGTCGCGGTGCAGCACCAGGGTGTCCAGGGCATTGCACACGCTCACGCGTCGCGCCTTGGCGTTGGTCACGATGGCGGCCGCCTTGTCCGGGTCGGCGCTGGTGTCGACATAGGTGTGCACGATGCCCGCGCCGGTCTCGATCACGGGGATGCGCGCGTGGTCGCGTACGAAGTCGATCAGACCGCGGGAACCGCGCGGAATGGCCAGGTCGATGTGCTCCACCGCGGCCAGGATGGGCGCCAGCGCATCACGGCTGGGCGGCGTCAGGTACACCGCGGCCGGGTCGATGCCGTGGCCTTCCAGCACCTGGTGGATCAGGCCGACGATGGCCTGGTTGCTGTCGCGCGCGTCGGAACTGCCCTTGAGCACGCAGGCGTTGCCGCTGCGGAAACACAGGGCGAACACGTCGAAGGTGACGTTGGGGCGGGATTCGTAGATCACGGCGATCACGCCGACCGGTACGCGCACCTTTTGCAGGCGCAGACCGTTGTCGAGTGAGCGCGCTTCCAGCACTTCGCCCTGGGGGGCGGGGAGGGCGGCCACCTGCCGCAGGTCACCGGCGATCCCCTCGATGCGCTCGGGATTGAGCAGCAGCCGGTCGTACTTGGGGTCTTCCGGGTCCATGCGCGCGAGGTCGCGGCGATTGGCGGCGAGGATGTCTTCGGTCGCCGCCACGGCCCGGTCGGCCAGGTCGTTCAGCACCCGTGCGGTGGTTTCGGCGTCGAGGCGGGCCAGGGCCGGCGCTGCGTCGCGCACGGCGTCCAGGCCGTGGCTCAGCGCGGCGTGAAGGTCTTCTTCGTCGTGGCTTGGGGCGTCAATCGTAGATATAGAGGTAGTCATAATGTATGAGGGGTTTCTGGTCGCGTCGGCCCAGCACCTGCCGGGCGAGCGCGCCATTATAGTCGGCTCGCCCACATCCCAACAGGCGGCCGGCCATATCCCGCACCTGGATCACGTCGCCCCGTTCAAAATCACCTTCCACGTGCTCGATGCCCACCGGCAGCAGGCTGGCCAGGTGGTCGCTGTCGAGCAGGGCGTCGCGGGCGCCGTCGTTGATGGTCACAGCGCCCTGGGCATGATCGTCCATCACCGCCAGCCAGCGTTTGGCCGGCGCGACCTGCGGACTGGCCGGAAACCGCGTGCCCACCGAATCGTCGTCGACGATGTGTTTCAACACGCGCTTCGCGCGGCCGTTGGCGATGACCACGCGGGTGCCCAGCGCGGCGGATTTTCGCGCCTGGGACAGCTTGCTGTGCATGCCGCCGCGACCCATGCCGGATCCCTCCTTGCGCACCACGCGGTCGATGGTGTGCCGCTGGTCGTCCCAGGTCTCGATGACTTCGCCATTCGCCGGGTCCAGCACGCCGTCCACGCTGCTGAGCAGGGCCAGGACCTGGGCGCCCACCATGCCCGCCAGCAGGCCCGCCAGCTCGTCGTTGTCGGAAAACATGAATTCGGTGGCGGCCACCACGTCGTTTTCGTTGATGATGGGTACGAATCCCGCCGCCAGGGCGGCGCCCAGGCAGGCGCGGGTGTCCAGGTAGTGTTCACGGCTCTGGAAGTCCGCCTTGCTCAGCAGCACCTGGGCGGTGGTCAGGTCGTGCGGCCGAAAGGCCAGCTGCCAGGCGGCCACCAGGTGCACCTGGCCGACCGCGGCCAGCACCTGTTTGGTCGCCACGGGGTTCGACAGGCAATCGGTGGCGTCACCGACCACGCCGCGACCGGCGGCGACGGCGCCGGACGAGACGATCAGCACCTCCCAGCCGTCATCGCGCAGCTCGGCGACCTGGTCGGCCAGGGAATGGATCACGTCCGGCGCCAGGGCGCCGCCCGGTGTGCACAGGGCCTGGCTGCCCAGCTTGATGACGATGCGGCGGGGTTTGCTCATCGGCTTACAGCCCCAACTCCGCTTTGCCCTGTTGGTACACGATATCCACGGGGATGCCCGCCTCGGCGAGCCGGTCGAGATCGTCCTGCAGTTGCGGTCCCACCCGGCCCATCCGCTCGACAAACCCGGACACGGCGGCATAGTCGCCATCGCCCTGCAGGGTCAGCAGGTGCCTGCTCAGGTCCTGCACCGCCGCCTCGAAGGCCTCGCGGTTCACCCGGTAGGCGCCGCTGGCCTCGTCGCGGCTGAAGGCGCCCGCCTCGGAGAAGTAATTGAATCGGATCATGTTGGCCCGCCCATGGGCGCTGGAGGCGCCGAAGCGAACGGAGCGGAAGATTCCGGCGAGGAAGGTCACGTAGTCGTCCATCAGCTCGCCCTCGGTGATTTCGCCGGCTTCGCGCAGCCGTTGCACCATGTACAGGCCCAGGATGTCGGCCTTGCCTTCCTCCAGCGCCGAGGCGTGCTCCTTGAGCGCCTGGCGCACCGTGCCGCCGCCGTCGATGGTGTTCTTGATGCCCAAGCCGTGGGCCACTTCGTGAAACATGGTATTGCCGAAGAATGACTCGAAGGTGACATGCGCTCGTTGATCTTCGGCAATCAGCACCTCGGATATCGGCAGCAGGATCTTGTTGAACTTGGCCAGCATGGCATTCTTCAGCTGCAGGCGGCGCGTGCCCTTGGCGAGCTGGACCTCCTCGTCGTTGGGCAGGTTGATGGCGATGGTCTTGGACCCCGAGTTCGCGTCACCGGCCACGTAGAGCACGTCGTAGGCGTTGAGATCGGCGTCGGAACCGGGCGTCTCGGCCTTGTATTCGGCCGGCACGGGCAGACCTTCCTGAAGTTCGGGCAGGTACTGCGCGAATCGCGCCAGGCGATCGCTCCAGGCACGGTCTTTCAGCAGAACGAAGGTTTCGAACGCGGCGCGGTAACCGTACAGCGCGTCCTGGTAGGTTTCGATGGGCCCGATGACCAGCTCGATGGCGTTGTCCTTGTTGTCCATCCAGGCCATGTCCGACGGCTGGTAGATATCGCTGACCAGGGCATCGGCGCGCAGACGCAGGTACGACGCGAAGCCGGGATCCTCGGCCAGGCCCGCCGCCTGTTTCAGCAATTGGGCGATGCGCCCGAGTTCTTCGGCGTAGGCCTCGTGGTAGGGCACCAGGGTCAGCTCGTCCGCCGAATTGCGGCGCACCAGCGAGTACAGGCCGTCCTTGCCGGGCTGCTCCCAGGCCTCGAAGGCTTCCTTGCTCATGTCTTCCGGGTAGAAGCGTGCGCCCGGGGGGCGCGGGCCGTGGGCCTCGAGAAACGGACGGTCCTCGGCCAGGCGGTCCCAGGGGCCGTAATTGACCTCGGCGAAGCGCCGCACGGCCGGGTCGTCGATGCTGTCCAGCAGGGCGTCCCGGTCACCCCAAACCTGGCGCCAGAACAGCTCATCAGTGATTTTAGCGGCATCGATCAGCAGGCCGACCATCTGCTTCTGGTCTGCCGAGAGATGAGACAGGTCGGCGGTCAGCGTGACCGGGGTATAGATGTTCGGGCGTGGGTCGATGGCGTTCGGCGTCTCGGCGCCGCGCAGCCGCACCGCGCCAAGATCGACGGCCATGGGTTTTGCGGCCCCTTCCCCGGTCGGGGGCGCCTCGGCCGGGGGTGTTTCGGCAGACACCGGCGCCGAATCCGGCGACCGGTCCGAGCAGGCCTGCAGCGCGAAGGTGGCGAAAAAGGAAAAGATGAGCAGTTTCAGTGAGTTGTTCATGTGGTCGTCGCGGCGCCCCAGCGCCGCCCCGTCTGGCGAATCAATCCCCTATGATGCCATGGAAAATCCGCACATGAGACCCCATCTTCCCCCGCGTCGCTATAATTCCGGCGGTGCGCCCGGAGTGGGAGTCGAGACAATGCCGATTTACGAATACCGATGCCAGGCCTGCGGCCACGACCTGGAAAAACTGCAGCGCCTGAGCGATGCGCCGCTCACCGATTGTCCCGCCTGTGGCAAGCCGGCGCTGAAACGCCTGGTGTCCGCGGCCGGCTTCCGTCTGAAAGGTGGCGGCTGGTACGAAACCGACTTCAAGAAAGGCAATCAGCGTAATCTGGCCGACGGTGGTGACAACAAGTCCGGTGGCGAAAGCAAGCCCGCCGGTGACAGCAAGTCCGGCGGCGACGGGAAAGACGCGAAGTCCGCCCCGGCGGGCGATGGCGCCGGCAAGCCTGCCCTCAAATCGGGCGGCGACAAGAAATCCAGCGCGTCGGCCTGAGCCGGCGCCTGCCCGCGAGGCGGGCCAACGGAGAACAGCAATGCGAACCCACCTGTGTGGTGAACTGAATACGGCCCAGGCCGGCGAAACCGTCTCCCTGTGCGGCTGGGTGGACCAGCGCCGGGACCTGGGCGGCCTCATTTTCCTGGGCCTGCGGGACCGGGCCGGCATCGTGCAGGTGGTGGTCGAACCCGACAGCGACGCCTTCGCCGACGCCGAGCGCCTGCGCAAGGAGTATTGCGTGCGTGTCACCGGCGAGGTGCGCCGGCGCCCCGAGAGCCAGTGGAACGACGACATGGCGACCGGCCGCATCGAGGTGGTGGCGAGCGCCGTGGAGCTGCTCAACGCCTCCGCGCCGCTGCCCCTGCTGATGAGCGACGAGGACGGTGAGGAAGTGCGGCTCAAGTACCGCTACCTGGACCTGCGCCGGCCGCGCATGCAGAAGAATCTGCAGCTGCGTGCCGCGCTCAACCGCGCCATCCGCAACCACCTGGACGGCGAAGGTTTCAACGAGTTCGAGACGCCCATCCTGACCCGCGCCACGCCGGAAGGCGCGCGCGACTACCTGGTGCCTTCGCGCACCCACCCGGGCGAGTTCTTCGCCCTGCCGCAGTCGCCGCAGCTGTTCAAACAACTGTTGATGATGGCCGGCATGGACCGCTACTACCAGATCGCCCGCTGTTTCCGCGACGAAGACCTGCGCGCCGACCGCCAGCCCGAATTCACCCAGCTCGACCTGGAGATGTCTTTCGTGACGGAGGCCGACGTGCAGGCCATGGCCGAGGACCTGGTTCGCGCCGTGTTCGCCGACGTGTTGTCGGTGGACCTGCCCGCCGCCTTTCCGCGCATGACCTGGCGCCAGGCCATGGAGCGCTACGGCTCCGACAAGCCGGACCTGCGCCTGCCGCTGGAACTGGTCAGCGTGGACGCCCACGTGGCGCACGTCGAATTCAAGGTGTTCGCCGGTCCAGCCGCGGACCCGGCGCAGCGCGTGGCCGCGTTGCGCGTACCGGCAGGGGCCGAACTGTCGCGCAAGCAGATCGACGAGTACACCGCCTACGTCGCCCGCTACGGCGCGAAAGGCCTGGCCTGGATCAAGGTCAACGACGCCACGGCCGGCCTGGAAGGCCTGCAGTCTCCCATCGCCAAGTTCCTGGACGAGACGGCGTGGACGGGCATCGCCCAGGCCACCGGCGCCACGGACGGCGACCTGCTGCTGTTCGGCGCCGGTGCGTGGGGCGTGACCAGCAACTTCATGGGCCATCTGCTGGTGAAACTGGGGCACGATCGCGGCCTGGCCGGCGACGACTGGGCGCCGTTGTGGGTCACCGAGTTTCCGATGTTCGAGTGGGACGAGGAGACGCAGCGCTTCTACGCCATGCACCACCCCTTTACCGCCCCGGCGGTGGACGATGCGAACGCGCTGCGCGATGACCCCGCCGGGTCCGTGTCCCGCGGCTACGACCTGGTGCTCAACGGCGCCGAGATCGGCGGCGGCTCCATCCGTATCCACCGCCCCGAGATGCAGCAGGCGGTATTCGACCTGCTGGGCATCGGCACCGAGGAAGCCGGCGAAAAGTTCGGCTTCCTGCTCGAAGCCCTGAAGTACGGCTGCCCGCCGCACGGGGGCATCGCTTTCGGCCTGGACCGCATGGCGGCCCTGATGGCAGGCGAGGCCTCGATTCGCGACGTGATCGCCTTCCCCAAGACCACCACCGCGCAGTGCGTGATGACCGATGCGCCGTCCGCCGTTCCGCAAGACGTCCTGCAGGAGCTGGGCGTGGTGTTGCGTCCACGCGAGGGGTCCTGATTCGCCATCCCGGGCCAGGCGCCAGCCGGCCCTGATTTGGGGTCCCGGGACTTTCGGCACTGATTCCGCCGGGTTGCGCTGCTAGAATGCCCAGCGCGTGACAATGGCACCCCGGCACACCGGGGGGGATGGAAACATATGAAAATCAAGCAACTCCTGGTCGTCCTGGTGGCGCTCACGGTGGGCAGTGCGCCCGCCCTGGCGCAGAAAAAGGGCGTCGAACATTTCTTCAAGAAACCCCAGTTCTCGGCCTTCCAGATCTCGCCGGACGGCAAAAATCTCGCCGCCCTGGCCCCCATCGAGGACCGCATGAACATCGTGGTCATGGACCTGGAGACGCGCCAGGCGCGCGCCGTGACCGGCGTTACCAGCCAGGACATCAACGGCTTCCAGTGGGCCAACAACGAGCGCCTGCTGTTCAACATGGACAAGGACGGCAGCGAGTCCTTCGGCCTGTTCGCCGTGAACATCGACGGCAGCCTGCCGCGTACCCTGGCGGAACCGCTGGATGCGCAGATCAGCTCCGGTTCCTCGGTGGTGCGAACCACCTTCGTGCACGACCTGCTGCGCCACGACAAGGAGAACATCCTGGTCGTGAACAACGAGCGCCGCGCGGCCTACCCGGACATTTACGAGATGAACATCTACACGGGCAAGAAGAAGCTCGTGGAGCGCAACCCCGGCAACGTGGGGGGCTGGTTCAGCGACTGGGACGGAAACGTGATCGGCGGCGGCTACCAGGATGAACTGGAACAGGGCTTCATGATGAAGGACCCGGAATCCGGCGAGTGGGTGGAGTGGACGCGCACCCGCTACGATCAGCCCGATTTCACGCCGTTGTCCATTTCCGGTGACGGCGAGAACGGCCTGGTGGCCTCGCGCATTACGCCCGACGGACAAATGCGTGATCGCTACGCCGTGTACGAATACAACTTCACGACAAGGAAGATGGGCGACCTGGTCTTCGAGCACGACATCCTCGATGTGACCAACGTCATCCAGAACCTCAAGCAGCGCAAGGCCGTCGGTCTGACCTATGCCCTCGGCAAGCCCGAGACGGTGTGGTTCGACGAACGCTGGGCGACCCTGCAGGCCGGCATCGACCAGGCCTTGCCGGATACCGTGAACAACATCTCCAGCGTGGACGATGCCGAGACCGTGGCGGTGGTCACCTCCTGGTCCGACGTACAGCCGCCCATCTACTACCTCTACGACATGGAGGAGAACAAGATGGAGTTCCTGGCCGAGTCGCGCCCGTGGATCGAGCCGGAAGACATGTCCCCGATGAAGGTGTATTCCTTCGAAACACGGGATGGCAAGACCATGCACGGCTATATCACCGTGCCCAAGGGTACCGACGGCGAGAACCTGCCCATCGTGGTGAACCCGCACGGCGGCCCCTGGGCCCGTGACGGCTGGGGCTTCAATCCCGAGCACCAGTTCCTGGCGGACCGCGGCTACGCCGTGCTGCAGGTCAACTTCCGCGGCTCTACCGGCTTTGGCCTGGAGCACGAGATGTCCAGCAGGAAGCAGTGGGGCCAGGCCATGCAGAACGACGTGACCGACGCCCTGATGTGGGCGGTGGACGAAGGCATCGCCGACAAGGACCGCGCCTGCATTTACGGCGGCAGCTACGGCGGTTACGCCACCATGGCCGGGCTGGTCTACACGCCCGAGCTGTACCAGTGCGGCATCAACTACGTGGGCGTGACCGACCTGCCGTTGCTGTTCCGCACCGCGCCCGACGCCTGGGCCGGCGGACTGGAGATCATGGAGGACCGGGTCGGCAGTATGGACGACGAGCGCGAGTTCCTGCAGCAGTGGTCGCCCAGCAACCACGCGGACAAGATCCAGGCGCCGGTGTTCATGGCTTACGGCCTGACCGACCCGCGCGTGAACATCCGTCACCAGCGGGTGATGGAGAGCGCCATGAAGAAGGCCGACGTCGAGTACGAGACCATGATCAAGACCGACGAAGGCCACGGCTACCGCAAACAGGAAAATATCTACGACTTCTACGGTCGCATGGACACGTTCCTGGCCGAGCACCTGAATCCCTGATTCAACCCTCGGCGCATTGGCAGTAAGCTTGGGAGGCCGGCACATGCCGGCCTCTCGCTTTTCGGGGACCATGAACGGCAACGATCCACACGCCCGGCGCACCGGTCTGCTGGCGGCCTTCGCCGCTTACATCGCCTGGGGCCTGATGCCCATTTACTTCAAGCTGCTCGACGGCGTGAACGCGTGGGAAATCATCGTGCACCGGATCATCTGGGCGATACCCGTGCTGCTGCTGTTCCTGCTGCTGCGCGACGGGCGTGCGCTGTGGGCGCGTCTGCGCCTGAGCCGCCGCCAACTGGCCTGGCTGTGCCTCAGTGGTGGCCTGATCGGCCTCAACTGGCTGATTTTCGTGTGGGCCGTGGTCAACGACCGCGTGCTCGCCACCAGCCTGGGGTATTTCATCAACCCGCTGATGAACGTGGCTTTCGGCTTTCTGTTCCTGGGCGAGCGCATGACGGGCGCGCAGAAGCTGGCCGTCGCCATCGCCGCGGCCGGCACGGGCTACCTGGCGGTGTACCTGGGTCAGCCGCCGTGGATTTCGCTGATCCTGGCGCTGTCCTTCGCTTCCTACGGCCTGGTGCGCAAGCGCCTGGACGTGGGGCCGATGACCGGCCTGCTGTGGGAAAACGTGCTGCTGCTGGCGCCGGCGCTGGCCTACCTGGCCTGGAGTTCCCAGCAGGGCAGCCTGTCGTTCGGCAACGGGCCGGCCCGCGTCGACCTCTACCTGGTCCTGGCCGGGCTGGTCACCGTATTTCCGCTGATCTGGTTCAACACCGCCGCCCAGCGCCTGACCCTCACCCTGATCGGCTTTATCCAGTACCTGGCGCCGAGCATGACCTTCTGCCTGGCGGTGTTTCTCTGGAACGAGCCGTTCACCCGGGGTCACGCGGTGGCCTTCAGCTGCATCTGGACCGCGCTGGCCCTGGTCACCCTGGCGCCGTTGCGCCGGCGGCGGCGCCTCGCGCGCTCGTTGCAGGGATGAACGAGGCCACGACCCGGCGCGTGGTGCTGGTGCACGGCCTGTGGTTTCGCGAGGTGTGGATGCGCGTGCTGGCGCGGCGCCTGCGGCGCGCCGGATTTACGCCGTTGGGGTTCAACTATTCGAGCACACGCCGTTCACTGGCCGACAGCGCCGGGCGCCTGCAGGCGCTGTGCGACAGCGAGTGCGCCGCGGGGGCGCACCTGGTCGGTCACAGCCTCGGTGGTCTGCTGATCCTGCAGATGCTGGCTGAAGACCGCTGGCGCGGACCGGGCCGGATCCTGTTCCTGGGCACGCCATTGACCGGCAGCGCGGTGGCCCGCCGCGCGGTCAACTGGCCTGGCGCCTCGCTGTTACTGGGCCAGGCGGCCGACCCGCTGGTCCGGGGTTCCGCGGTCTGGCCGCGGAACCGGGACACGGCAATGATCGCCGGCACACGACCCATCGGCCTGGGGCTGATCTCGGGCGGCCTGGCGGCGCCGCACGACGGCACGGTCTCGGTGACGGAAACCCGCCACCCGGGGCTGGCGACGCGCCTGGAAATGCCGGTGACCCACACCGGCCTGATCTATTCGGCGCCGGTGGCCCGCCAGGTGGCGGCGTTCCTGGGACGCGGGAAGTTCGACACGGCGCGGGGCCGGGCCTGAACGGTCCGGTTCATGTTAAAATTGCCGGTTATTCCAACCCCTTTCGAGCAAGGTGACGTTTCATGGCCGGACACAGCAAATGGGCCAACATCCAGCACAAGAAAAAGGCCGTCGACGCCAAGCGCGGCAAGGTCTTCACGCGCATCAACCGTGAAATCACGGTGGCAGCGCGCGAGGGCGGCGGTGATCCCGACAGCAACCCGCGCCTGCGCCTGGCCATCGACAAGGCCAACGCGGCCAACATGCCCAAGGACAACATCGAGCGGACCATCAAGAAGGCCACCGGTGAACTCGAGGGCGTGACCTACGAGGAAGCCCGCTACGAGGGTTACGCCGCCGGCGGCGTGGCGGTGATGGTCGAGTGTCTGACCGACAACCGCAACCGCACCGTGGCCGAAGTGCGCCACGCCTTCAGCAAGCACGGCGGCAACCTGGGCACGGACGGTTCCGTGGCCTACCTGTTTTCCAAGATCGGTGTGCTGAGCTTCGCGCCCGGCACGGACGAAGACCAGGTCATGGAAGTGGCCCTGGAAGCCGGGGCCGAGGACGTGGTCACGGAGGATGACGGCTCCATCGAGGTCACCACCACCCCGGAGGCCTTCTCCGACGTGCTCAAGGGCATGAAGGACGCCGGCCTGGAGCCGGCCGACGCCGAGGTCACCATGCGCGCCAGCACCGAGGTGGACCTGGACGCGGAAACGGGCGCCAAGGTGCTCCGGTTTCTGGATGTGCTCGAGGACCTGGACGACACCCAGGACGTGTTCAACAACGCCGTGATCCCCGACGAAGTCTACGCCCAGTGACCGGGCGCGCGCCCGGCCGCTCCCTGCGCATTCTCGGCATCGATCCGGGCTCACGCTTCACCGGGGCGGGCCTGATCGAGGTGCGCGGCGACCGGGTCAGCGTGCTGCATTACACCGTGATCAAGGCCGGCGCCGGCGATTTTCCCGAGCGCCTCGGTATCATCTTCAACGGCGTGCGCGACCTGGTGGCCGCGCACCGTCCGCACGTGGCGGCCGTGGAAACCGTGTTCGTTTCGCACAACGCGGCCAGCGCCATCAAGCTGGGCCAGGCCCGCGGCGCGGCGGTGTGTGCGGCCATCGACGGCGGCCTGGCGGTAGCGGAGTACGCCCCGCGCGCCATCAAGCAGGCCCTGGTGGGCAAGGGGGGCGCCGACAAGGTGCAGGTGCAGCACATGGTGCGCGTGTTGCTGGGGTTGCAGGAGGCGCCGCCGGAGGACGCCGCGGACGCGCTTGCTGTGGCATTATGTCATCACCATACGGAGGGCACGCTGCAGAGAATGGCGGCCCTGCGACAGTGATACCGGAGAGGAGCGGGGTGACCCGCAGCCGACAACAACGATGATATCGAGACTATCCGGCGCCCTGCTGGAAGTGAACCCGCCGCACGTCGTGGTCGACGTGGCCGGCGTGGGTTACGAGGTGGAGGTGCCCACCGGCGTGCTCGACGGCCTGCCCCAGGCCGGTCAGCCGGTCGTGCTGCTCACGCATTTCCAGGTCACCCAGGACCACCACGCCCTGTACGGTTTCGCGACCGCTGCCGAACGCACCCTGTTTCGCCGCCTGCTGAAAATCAGCGGCATTGGCGCCAAGCTGGCGCTGACCATCCTGTCCGGCGCCAGCGGCGACAACCTGGCGCGCATGGTGTCCGACGGCGACGCCGCGGCGCTGACCAAGCTGCCGGGCATCGGCAAGAAAACCGCCGAACGCATCATCATCGAGTTGCGCGACAAGCTGGACGACCTGCCCGGCGCCACCCCGGGCGCCGTTTCGTCCGGCGGTGGCGGACCCCAGCGCGAAGCGGCCGACGCCCTGCGCGCCCTGGGCTACAAGGACGCCGAGGTCAGTCGTATGCTGCGCGAGGCCGGCGGGCCCGATCTCGACGCCGAAACGCTGATCCGCCGCGCGCTGCAGCAGGCCGCCTCGTGAGCGACATGGCCCCCGACGACGATCGCCTGGTCACGCCCGAGGGAGGTGAGACGGAGCGGGTGTTCGACGCCAGCCTGCGCCCGGCCAGCCTGGACGAGTACGTGGGCCAGGCGGCGATGCGCGAAAAGCTGGAGATTTATATCGAGGCCGCCCGGCGGCGCCAGGACGCCCTCGATCACGTGCTGATCTTCGGTCCGCCGGGCCTGGGCAAGACCACCCTGGCCCACGTGATCGCGCACGAGATGGGCGTGAACCTGCGCCAGACCTCCGGTCCCGTGCTGGAGCGTGCCGGCGACCTGGCCGCGCTGCTGACCAACCTTCAGGCCGGCGACATCCTGTTCGTGGACGAAATCCATCGCCTGTCCCCGGTGGTGGAAGAGGTGCTGTATCCGGCGCTGGAAGACTTCCAGATCGACATCATGATCGGTGACGGCCCGGCCGCGCGCTCCATCAAGCTGGACCTGCCGCGATTTACCCTGGTGGGTGCGACCACGCGCGCCGGGCTGTTGACCTCGCCGCTGCGCGACCGTTTCGGCATCGTGGAACGCCTGGAGTTCTACACGCCCGAAGAACTGGCCGCCATCGTGTCCCGCTCGGCCGGCATCCTGGACATCGGCGTGGACGATGCCGGCGCCCTGGGCATCGCGCGCCGCTCGCGCGGTACGCCACGCATCGCCAACCGCCTGCTGCGGCGCGTGCGCGACTTCGCCGAGGTGAAAGGCGACGGGCGCATCACCGGGCCAGTGGCCGACGAGGCCATGGAACTGCTCAAGGTCGACCGTCGCGGCTTCGATACGCTGGACCGCCGCCTGCTGCAGCTGATCATCGGCCAGTTCGAGGGCGGCCCGGTGGGCGTGGAAAGCCTGGCGGCGGCGCTGAGCGAAGAGCGCGGCACCGTGGAGGACGTGCTCGAGCCCTACCTGATCCAGCAGGGCTACATCGCGCGCACCGCGCGCGGACGCATCGCCACCGCGCGCGCCTACGCGCACTTCGGACTGTCGCATCCGGGCGGCGAACCCGGCAGCACAGCGGACGGGGCCGACCTGTTCGGGTCCGGAGACTGACCCCGTTGGCCGCGAAGGCGCGTTCTCGATGACGATGAATGAACCAAATGCATCGGGGTATGTCTGGCAAGTGAGGGTTTACTGGGAGGACACCGACGGCGGCGGCGTCGTCTACCACAGCCAGTACCTCAATTTTTTCGAGCGGGCGCGCACCGAGTGGCTGCGCTCGAAAGGCATCCACCAGGCGCGCCTGGCCGAGGAGTCCGGGGTGGTGTTCGCCATCCGCCGCATGCAGGTGGACTGGATACACCCCGCCCGCCTGGACGACCTGCTGGACGTGTCGGTGCACTCGGTCCGTGCCGGTGCGGCGCGCCTGGTGTTTCGCCAGGACATGCATCGCCATGGCGACGGCGCGTTGCTGGCCAGCGCCGAAGTGACCGCTGTCAGCCTCGATGCCGAACAGTTCAAACCCATAAAAATGCCTGATCACATCAGGTCGGAGATCAACCATGTCGAATGATTTGCATGTCTGGGAGCTGATTCTGAACGCCAGCCTGGTGGTTCAGGCGGTGATGGCCATCCTGCTGGCCGCCTCCGTGGCTTCCTGGATGATCATTTTCCGCAAGCGCGCCCTGCTGAACGCCACCGAGAAAGCCGCGGACCGGTTCGAAGAACGTTTCTGGTCCGGCACTGACCTGACTTCACTGCACAATCAGCTGACCCACAACCAGGACGACGACCGTGGCATGGTGCGCGTGTTCCTGGCCGGTTTCGCCGAGTTCCAGCGCCTGCGCGACCAGGGCCGGGCCTCCGCGGATCGCCTGGTGGGCGGCGCTGAGCGCGCCATGCGCGTGGCCCTGACCCGCGAAATGGACCACCTCGAACACCGCCTGAGTTTCCTGGCCACGGTGGGCTCGACCTCCCCGTACATCGGCCTGTTCGGGACGGTGTGGGGCATCATGACCTCGTTCCATGCCCTGGCCAACGTCAACCAGGCCACCATCGCCATGGTGGCGCCGGGCATCTCCGAGGCGCTGATCGCCACGGCGATGGGGCTGTTCGCGGCCATCCCCGCGGTGATTGCCTACAACAAGTACTCCAACCAGGTGGATCGCATGGAACTGCGCCTGGACAACTTCAAGGAAGAGCTTTCCAGCATCCTCAACCGCCAGGCGCTGGCCGTTTCCGGGGACTGATCCGCAATGGCCGTGCGAACCCGTCGCAAATCCATGTCGGACATCAATGTCGTGCCCTACATCGACGTGATGCTGGTGTTGCTGATCATCTTCATGATCACCGCGCCGATGCTGAACCTGGGCGTGGAGGTGGACCTGCCCAAGGCCGATGCCGAGCCCCTGGAGTCTGAACAGAACGACGAACCCATGGTGCTGACCGTGCTGGAGAACGGCGACCTGTACCTCAATGCCGGCGGCGAACAGGACGCGGGCAGCGGCCTGATCGACCCCGAGACCCTGGTGCAGACCGTGTCGGCCATCGTGCGGCGCAATCCCGAGGTGCAGGTGCTGGTGGGCGGTGACCAGGCCGTGGGTTACGGCAGAATTTACGACGCCATGGTGCTGCTGCAAAAAGCCGGCGTGCAAAAGGTGGGCCTGATGTCCGACCCGCTGACGGAGAACCCGGAGGCCTGACGGTGAACCTCCAGGCCACCCTCTGGGAGACCTGGGAACAGGCCAAGTCACTTGGCCTGGCGGTGGCCGTGCACGTCATCGCCGCGGCGCTGATCGTGCTGGGCACCATGGACTGGAAGCCCTTCAAGCCGCCACAGATCACCGGCATGACCATCGAGGCCGTGATGGTGGACACGCAGGCCATGATCGACCGCCGTGACAATGCCCTGCGCGAGGCCGAACAGGCCCGGCAGCGCGAGGAGGCGCGCCAGCAGCGCGAACGCGAGCTGGCCGCCCAGCGTGAACGTGAGCGCGTGGCCCGCGAGGAGGCCGCGGCCGAGGAGGCCGAGCGTCAGCGCATCGAGGCCGAACGTCAGCGCCAGGCCGAGTTGCGCCTGGAGCAATTGCGCGAACGCCAGGAACGCGAGCGCCAGGAAGAACTGGAGCGTCAGCAGGCCGAGCTGGACAAGATCCGTGAACAGCGCGCCGAGGTCGAACGCCAGCGCAAGCTCGAGGAAGAGCGCCTGAAACAGCTGGCCGCGAAGCGCGAGGCCGAGGAGGCGGCGCAGCGGCAGGCGGCAGCCGAGGCCGAAATGCAACGCCAGATGGCGGCGGAACAGGCCGCGCGCCGCCAGGGCCAGATGGCCGACCTGCGCGGGCAGTACATCGGCGCGATCCAGGCGCAGGTGACCAACAACTGGCTGCGTCCCTCCACGGCGCGCGCCGGCCTGCGCTGTCGCCTGCGCGTGGTGCAGATTCCGGGCGGGGAAATCATTTCCGCCGGCATCGTGGGCGCCTGCAACGGCGATGAAGCCACGCGACGCTCGGTGGTGGCCGCGGTGGAACGCGCCGGTGCGCTGCCGTACCGCGGTTTCGAAGACGTCTTCGAGCGTGAAATCGAATTTACCTTTACCTATGACGGTGACTGAATCCATGAAACGACTGATCATCGCCCTGGCGCTGGCCTTCTGGGCCCTGGGCGCACAGGCCAAGCTGGAAATCGAGATCGTGCAGGGCAACGCGGCCCAGTTGCCCATCGCCATCGTGCCCTTTCAGTGGCGCGCCGCCGGGCCGCCGCCGGTGACGGGCGTGGCCGAGGTGGTGTCCAGCGACCTGTACCGCTCAGGCCTGTTCGCTCCGGTCGACGAGGAGGACATGGTGGACCGCCCGGCCGACGCCGAGTCGATCCGCTTCGGCACCTGGCGCCTGCTGCAGGTGGACTACCTGGTGATCGGCTGGATCAACGACAGCCCTACCGGCGGCTACGACATCGTCTACCAGCTGTTCGACGTGCACACCCAGGAGCGATTGTTCAGCCAGGTGACGACGGTGGGTCCCGGCGACCTGCGCTTCGGCGCGCACCGGGTGGCCGACGCCATTTACGAAAAGCTCACCGGGGTGCCGGGCGCCTTCGCCACGCGCATCGCCTACGTTTCCGCCACCGGCGAGGGCGACAGCCTGCGCTACGAACTGGTGGTGGCCGACGCCGACGGCTTCAACCCGATTACCGTGGTGGGCTCGCCGGAGCCGCTGCTGTCCCCGGCCTGGTCACCGGATGGCGAACGGCTGGCCTACGTGTCCTTCGAGAAGGGCAATTCGGCCATCTACGTGCAGGAGGTGACCACCGGGGCGCGCGAACTGGTGTCCAGTGGCAAGGGGATCAACGGCGCGCCGTCCTTTTCACCCAACGGGCGCTACATGGCCCTGACCCTGTCGCGCAGCGGCAACCCGGAGATCTACGTGCGTGAACTGGCCACCGGGCAGACGCGCCAGCTGACCAGCCACTGGTCGATCGACACCGAACCGGCCTGGTCGCCGGACGGCGACACGGTGTATTTCACTTCCGACCGCAGCGGCCGTCCGCAGATCTATGCCGTACCGGTGAACGGGGGCACCGCGGAACGCATCACCCGCGAAGGCGACTACAATGCGCGTGCCACCATTGCGCCGGATGGCGCGAGCCTGGCTGTGGCGCACGGCAGGGGAAACGAGTATCGTATAGCGGTCTGGGATATGGAGGATGAGCGGCTGCGCGTACTCACGCCGGGAAGCCTTGATGAATCGCCGAGCTTCGCGCCCAACGGCAGCATGATACTTTACGCGACCCGTGAGGGAACCCGTGGAGTGCTGTCCGCGGTTTCTGCCGACGGCAATGTTCGTCAGAGGATCATTCTCAGCGAGGGCGATGTGCGTGAACCCGCATGGTCCCCCGTGATCAGGTAACTAACATCAACCAGCAATAATAGATTGGCACCCATGACAGGTCGCCCATTTCGTCACCAGGAGGAACCCATGAAAATCGCCCTGCGCCTGTTGCTTGCGCTCGCTGTTGCACTCGCCGTATCGGCCTGCCGCAAGGACACCCAGACCGACGATACCGACACCACCGCACCGGTGGAGGACACGACCGACGAGGTGGTGACCTCGGCCGCGCCTGATCCCCGCGATTACACGGACGCGCGGAATTTCGACAACCCCGAAAGCCTCCTGTCCAAGCGCATCATTTACTTCGACTTCGACAAGTCCGAAGTCAAATCCGAGTACCGCAGCATCGTGGCGGCACACGCCTCCTACCTGGCGTCCAGCTCCAGCGCCCGCGTGACGCTGGAAAGCCATGCCGACGAGCGCGGCACCCGCGAGTACAACCTCGGCCTGGGTGAGCGCCGCGGTAACGCCGTGAGCGGTGTGCTTTCGGCCGGCGGCGCCCGCGGCAGCCAGCAGGACGTGGTCAGCTACGGCGAAGAACGCCCGACCTGCCGCGTCAGCAACGAAGACTGCTGGTGGAAGAACCGCCGGGTGGAGATCGTCTACACCGCGAGGTAAGCAATGCGAAGCATCAAGAACCGTTTCGCCGCGATGGCCAGCCTGGGGCTGGCCATCGTCGTTTCTGCCCCGGCCACCGCCCAGGTGGACGTCGATCGCGAACAGATGATGAACCTGGTGTTGCAGGTGCAGCAGCTGCAGGATGAATTGCGCATGCTGCGCGGTCAGCTCGACGAACAGAGTTACGAGCTGGAAAACCTCAAGCGACGCCAGCGTGACCAGTACCTCGACCTGGACCAGCGCATCAGCGAGCTGAACGGCGGTCTGTCCTCCGGCAACCCGCCGGCCGTGGGCGCGACCGGTGTGGCCACCGCGCCGTCCACGGGCGCACCGCCACAGCTGGGCCCCGCCGTGGGACCGGCGGCCACCACCGACCCGGTTCGGGCCGACGAAATGCCCGACGTCACCCAGCGTGCCGACACGCCGTCCGACGTGACCGCGTTGGCGGTGCCGGACACCGCCACCAGCACCACGGTGGCGACGCCGGAAGAACAACAGGCCGCCTATGACCAGGCATTCCAGGCCCTCAAGGAACTGCGTTACGCGGACGCGGCCGAGGCGTTCGGCCAGTTCCTGGACGACCATCCCGACAGCGACCTGGCCGGCAACGCCCAGTACTGGCTGGGTGAGTCCTACTACGTCACGCGTAACTACGAGATCGCCCTGGAATCTTTCCAGGAACTGGTCAGCGCCTACCCGGACAGCACCAAGCGTGGCGACGGGTTGCTGAAGATCGGCTTCACGCACTACGAGCTCGAGCAGTATGACCAGGCCCGCGCGGCCCTGGAGCAGGTACAGCAGGAGTTTCCGGACAGCACCCTGGCGCGCCTGGCGGAAAGCCGACTGCGCTCGATGCGGCTCGAAGGCCAGTTCTGAGCCCGCCGTGAACCGGGGCACGCCGGGCGCCGCCACGGGCCGCAACGGCGGCCCCGGGACTTCGATCACCTCATGAACGCCGCTGTCGACCCGCGGGCGGAGGCGCGCGTGCCCCGCAGCCGCGAAGGCATGCTGAAAATCACCGAGATATTTCATTCCCTGCAGGGGGAGGCGCGCGACGCGGGGCGCCCCACCGTGTTTGTCCGCCTGACCGGGTGCCCGTTGCGCTGCACCTACTGCGACAGCGAGTACGCCTTTTACGGCGGCGAGTGGATGCATTTCGACGAGATCCTGGCCGAGACCCGGCGACACGGGGCCCGTCACGTGTGCGTCACCGGCGGCGAGCCCCTGGCGCAGAAGCGCTGTGTGCAACTGCTGGAACGCCTGTGCGACGAAGGCTTCGCGGTGTCGCTGGAGACCTCCGGCGCCATCGACGTCAGCGCGGTGGACGCGCGGGTCAGTCGCGTGGTGGACCTCAAGACCCCCGCCTCGGGCGAGGAAGCCCGCAATCGCTGGAAAAACCTGGCGGCGCTGACCGCGAACGACCAGCTCAAGTTCGTGATCTGCGACAGGGCTGACTACGAGTGGGCCCGACGGCAACTGCGCGAGCGCCGGCTGGAAGCGGTGTGCGAGGTGCTGTTTTCGCCCGCCTGGGGCGAGGTGGACGCGGCGGAACTGGCCGGCTGGATACTCGAAGACCGCTTGCCCGTGAGGATGCAGGTACAGTTGCACAAAATCCTGTGGGGAGACGTACCCGGAACATGAACCCATCGCAGACTCAGGTGCCGGACGACAACCAGGAACACGCGGTGGTGCTGCTGTCCGGCGGACTCGATTCGGCCACCGTGCTGGCCATGGCCCAGGCCCAGGGCCTGGTTTGCCACCCGCTGGCCGTGGACTACGGGCAGCGCCACCGATCGGAACTCGAGGCCGCGCAGCGCGTGGCCGCGGCGGCGGGAACGGAACTGAAGGTGCTGCAGCTGGACCTGCGCGCCATCGGCGGCTCGGCGCTGACCGACGACATCGACGTGCCGGAACAAGCCGGGGCGGGTATTCCGGTGACCTACGTGCCGGCACGCAACACGGTGATGCTGTCGCTGGCCCTGGGTTACGCAGAGGTGCTGGATGCCGGCGTGATCGCCATTGGCGTGAACGCGGTGGACTACTCCGGCTATCCCGATTGCCGCCCCGAATTCATCGAGGCCTTCGAGGCCACGGCGAACCTGGCCACGCGGGCGGCGGTGGAAGGCCGGCGCCTGCAGGTGCTCACGCCCCTGATCCACCTGAGCAAGGCGGAGATCATCCGTGCCGGCACCGGGCTGGGCGTGGACTATGCGCTGACCGTTTCGTGTTACCAGGCCGACGAGGACGGCAGGGCCTGCGGGCGTTGTGATTCCTGCCGCATCCGGCGTGCCGGTTTCGATGCCGCGGGTGTGGCCGATCCCACGCGATACCGGGCGGGCGCGTCGCCGACCGGCTGAAAGTGGCGTTTACCCGTCCTGCGCCTCGAAGTAGCTCGACAGCGCCTTGCCCTCCTCGCGGGTCATCCGGTTGGTCACGTTGCACATGCTCATGTGGCCCCCGGCCGCATCCTTCTCATCCACCGGCACATCCGGGCAGATGCGTTCATAGAAATAGAAACGCTCGATTTCCGCGAACAGTTCGTCCGCCGGCCGGCCGGCCAGGCTGGGCACGTCCTCACGGGTGGAGACGCCGCCCGGGCCATGGCAGCCTTCACACAGTTCCACCAGCTCGGCCAGGCGATCCTCGGGGAGGTTTTCCGAGCGGCCCTGGGGCAGCGACCTGTCGGCCTGGGAAAGGGCCGTCGCCGTGAACGCGGGCAGGGCGACGGCCAGGGCGACGCCCAGCGCGGCGAGGGCGCGGCGGGGGATTCCCGGTTTCGTCTTCATGATTTGAGCATAGGCCAGGGATCGCATTGGCGCAGGAGGCGGCGAACCTCGGGCCGGCCGGCGGTCGGCCGGGACCGTCCAATGTGACACAAAGTCTTGAGCGAGGGCGGAATTTACCCTAGAATTCGCTCCCTTCGAAAGCACCACCTGGGGGCCGTTAGCTCAGTTGGTAGAGCAGTTGACTTTTAATCAATTGGTCGTTGGTTCGAGCCCAACACGGCCCACCATTCTACCGGCGTTGGCTTCTTTCCCGCTGTGCGGGAAAACCGCCAACGCCTTGAATCCTTCCTGAAGTCGGTCATCCACGAATCCGCGTTTCAATCCATTCGATGTTCCGGGTGGGTGTGGTGGGCGCTGTAGCCTCTTAGCTGGTCGTATTGGCGGACCTGGTGTTCGGTGAGCAGCGCTTTCTGGGCCAGGTGGGCGCCGAGATGGGTGGCGCGGATCTGGCCTTCCAGGGTGGCGATCGACGTGGTGAGTTCCACCAGGGTTTCGTCGGTGATCGTTGCCGTGGCGAATTGCCGGTCCAGTTCACCTTCCAGCGCCACCCGTTGCTTGCCCAGGCGCGAGGCCTCGGCTTGCATGGCGACGAACAGTTCGCGCGTCCGTTCGATCTGTTCCTGGCTGAGTCCAAGTTCCGGGGCCAGTTCCAGCACGTGCTTCGGTCCGGGGTACTGATTGAGCTCCGCGGCCATGGCGTAGCCCATGCCCCGGCCTTCCAGGTATCCTTCGATCGCATCGGGGGAAAGCGCCTTGATGGCGCCATGCTCCTGTCCGGCATAGGGTGATTCTCCGGCGAGCGCGGACACACACAGCGGCAGGAAGACCGCCATGGTGACCAGGCGCCGGCGACGCGTTCCGGTGTCGGGGCGGTGGCGATAAGTAAACATGTCGGGCGACTCCTTGATGCGTGCTGCGGGCGATTCGCACCCCTGGGCGCCCGCCGCGAACCCGCGATGGGAAATTCAGGGAAAGCGCCTATACTTGGACCGTTTTCAGGATAACAGGACAAGGGGAAGCGTATGCCCGTACCCAGCGGCGCCGAAATCGCCACCATGGCCAATCTGCAGGGGGTGCCTACGCAGCATGCCTTCACCATGGCCCAGGCACTGGGCGATGCGATTTCCGAAGAGTTTCAGGTCTTCACGCAGCAGAACCAGGTGCTCCCTGGCATTGCCACCAGTGCGATGCCACCTGCCATGGTGGGCGTCACGGCGGCGCCCGGGCAGTTGACCGGCGTCGTCAACCCCAAGGTCGTCATCGAGCAGACGGTAGATTCCCACATCCGGTCACTGGCGCTGGATGCCGGGCAGAAGCAGACCCTGAAGGACATGCTCAGCGTCGGCCTGGTCGACACCCTGCAGGCGTTGAGCCGGGCGCAGGTCCTGCCCGGCGTCCCGGTGGCGTCGGGTATGACCACCGCACCGATGCGACTGGTTGCGCCCGAGGTCACCGCCCTGGCGGCGACCTTGAAAATCACCCTGAAGAATATGAATCCTTCGTCGCAGATTCCCGCCGCACCGGTCTTTAACCAGCCCGGCCAGGTGGGCATGTGCCTTCCCGCCGACCCGGCCAAGTCCATTGCAGACCTGCTGGGGCAGGCGGCCGTCGTGTTCCTCAATCGGGTCATGGTTGCGCCCGGGATTCCCCTGGCCGGCTCGATCACCGCGGCGCCGGGAATGCTGGTCTGAGCGAGGCGTGACCGGGCGGGGTATCCCGCGGTTTTCCGTTGATTCTACGGGCCTGGGTTTCCCGCCCGCGCCCGCCATTCTTCGAGCATCAACTGGTCCTGCGACGTCCACAGGTCGTTGGCCTTCAGGCGATTTTCACCCATCACGATGGCGGCCGTGACGAAGTCGCCTTCGCGGGCGAGAAAAGCGGCCTTGAGTTTCCACAGCAGGTAGTCGTAGCCCGATTCCTGTTCCAGTTGCGCCAGCAACGGGCGGTACTCGCGCCCGGGCTGGTCCAGCAAGACCTCGAGGATTTCAAAACCGATGTACTGCGCCACGTGCGCTTCGCCGCGGGCCGCGTGGCCGCCCCGCGCCTCGCGCAGCATCGCCAGTCCTTCGTCCACGCGGCCGCTGCGCACGGCCAGGTGGCCTTCCGCGCGCAGGAATTCGAGGCGGTACTCATCGCGCAACGACGGGTACTCCTGGTTAAAACGTCGGATCAACAGACGGGTTTCAGCCGGTGCTTCGATCCGCGAGGAAACCAGGATGGCGACGGCCAGGGTGCGCGGCAGGGCGGCGCGCAGCGCGTCGTCCCGGTCGAACTGTTCCATCATGGTTCGCGTGTGGTCCAGGGCATCGCCGAAGCGCTGGGCCACGTACAGCTGGTGCACCTTGATGAATTCGCTGAGCACCATGTACATCGGGTTGCCGGATTCCGTCGACAGGTCACGCAGGCGGGCCGCGAAATCCTGTACGCGCTCGAAGTGGCCCTGCGTGTTCAGGATCTGGGCGCTGATCTGGTAGAAAAACGCCTTTTCATGCACCAGTGAAGCCCGGTCCAGGTACGGCGCGGCGCGGCGCACCACCTGCACCCCGGCTTCCCGGTCGTTCAGCGCGTAGTTGACCTCGTTGAGCAGCAGGAAGCCGCGCAGCATGCCGTTGTCGTTGCCTGACTGCTCGTAGAGCGCCAGGGCCGCCTCGACGTGCCGGCGCAGGTCATCCCAGCGCCGCGCCTGGTCCATCGTCTCCGCCAGTGAGAGGTGAATGTCGGCCACGACATTGGGCAGGGGAGCGTGCTCCTGGGCCAGGGCCAGCCGTTCCAGCCCCAGCCGCTCCGCCTCGGCGAGTTCGTCCTGCAGGCGGGCGCGCAGCTCCAGGGTGCCCAGCAGGTCCATGCGCGCCTGTGGGGCCAGCTCCGCCGGTGCGATGGCCAGCGCGCGCTGCAGGCTTTGGGTGGCGGCCTTTTCATCCTGCAGCCTGGCGTGGGCCAGGCCGATCACGCGGTGGAGTTCGGCGGCAACGGCGGGGCGATGGGCGACGTCGTCACGTTGCAGCAGGGTCTCGCTGGTGGCGATGGCGCGCTGGAACTCGCCCAGTTCGAGCCGGGTCGAGACCAGTTTCACCCAGGCTTCCAGAAAATCCGGGTCTTTGTTGACCGCGGCCTGGAAGTACTGCGCGGCGGTCGGCTTGTCGTCCATGCCGAGCAATTCGTGAACGCCCTGCAGGTAACTTTGCAGGGCGTAGGCGTCCACCGGGCCGGCCAGCCGGCTCTCGATCTCCGAGAGGCGGGCGTGCACCGCCAACTCGTGTCGCAGCCAGCGGTCGGCCGCGGTGAACACGTCGGCGAGCGAATCGCCCTCCAGGCTGGCCCGGGCCACCTCCTCGCGGTCGTTGCGCAGCATCGCCTCGATCGCGAAGCCCGTTTCGGTCTCCTCGAAGCCGAAGGTGGCGGCGTACTGAACCTGGTCGAAGGTGGTGATCTCGATGGCCTGTTGCGTGCTGTCCCCCGAAAGGCCGGTGTCCGGGCGCACGACCAGCGTCTGGATCGCAGGGTCCCGGCGCAGACGCTCGGACAGGTAATCCAGGCCGCCTTCGCTGAGCCAGCCCGCGTCTTCCCTGGCCGGCAGCAGCGCCAGGCTGATGGTGTGCGCTTGCGATGGGTCAGTTGGGGCGGGACCGGAATCGGCAACCCCCGGCTCGTCGGCGCCGCGCGTGATCCACCAGGTCAGCGCGAGGCCGGCGACGACCAGCGCGGTCAACACCAGCGCCAGCCGGCGCCCGGCGCCGCTCCCGGTGGGTTCGGACGTCGCCGGACCCTGGTCGGCGATGGCCGCAGCCCGGGAGACCGGCTCGTTGAATCGGTAACCGATGCCACGGTGGGTTTCGATGAAAGGGGGGGTGCGGTCCTGGTCGTCGATCAGCCGGCGCACCCGCAGCATCTGCTTGGCCAGGGCGGCATCGGTCACCACCTGGCCTGGCCACGCGGCCTCGATCAGGTCGTCCTTGGTCAGCACTTCGCCCTGGCGCCGCACCAGCGCCAGCAACAGGTAGTAGAGCTTGGTGCTGACCGGGACCTCTTCGCCGTCGCGGAACAGGGCCTGCCGCGAACCGGCAAGCCGGTACGCGCCGAAGCTGTAGTCGACGGGTTCCTGGTTGGTGTTCACCCCTTCGATGATCTCCCGGTCATGCTGGTAACAATTCGGTCTGTTGCTTCCTTACGGCCCGCGCGCCCGGCGCGCCTGCGGTGGATTCATTCGCGCCGGGGACATTAAAACACACGCGAAGGAATGCAATGTCATGCATTGTCCGAATCGGCGTCAAGCCAGTGGGCCGGGGGGCAGGCAGCGTGGTATCCGCGCCTTTGTCATAACGGCGAAGGGGTTTGACCGGGGAGCACGCATCATGGGCATCGCATCGTCCGTCCACGACTTTGCAGGGGCAGTTCACCGGGCGCGCCAGCGCCTGATCACCTTTCTGAAAACCGGGGTGTTGATGACACTCTGGCTTTCCTCGACCGCCCTGGCTGCGCCCGGCCTGGCGGGGGGGGACGTCACGGCCGGGCCGGGCGACGAAGTGTTCCTCCCGGTCGACTTCGACGCCGACGGCTCGGCCGTGGCACTTCAGTTCGACGTGTCGTACGACGCCCAGGCCATGACACTGACCAGCGCGACACCGGGCGGCGCCCTGGTCGATCACGTCCTGGATTTCCAGTCCATCGCGCCGGGCCTGGCGCGCGTCGTGGTGACCAGCGCCAGTCGGGCGGTACTCCTGCCGGGTCGCCTGGCGGACCTGCGATTCCAGGTTTCGGCACAGGCGGCGCAGGGCGCCTATCCCGCCACCTGGCAGGCGGTGCTGATCTCCGACGACCAGTCACAGTCCCTGCCGCCCTCGCCGCTGATCGATGGCGTGGTGCGCGTGCAGGTGCCGGTGGTCAACCCGCCACCTCCACCGCCGCCGGCGGCGTCGCCGGGCGGCGGACCGGCGGTGCCGGTGCCTGGCCTGTCGGCGCTGGGGCTGGCGCTGCTGGGCGCCCTGGTGCTGGGCCTGGCCTGCTTGTTTCTGCGCCACGGCGCGCGCGGGGTCGTGCTGTCGCTGATGACCGCCAGCGTGTTGCTCAGCTCCGTCGTGCGTGCCCAGGTGCTGCCCGGCGACGCCAACGACGACGGCGAGGTGAACGCCGCCGACATTCCGGTGATCGTGGACGAAATCCAGGAGCGCGCAGAGGCGCCGGGCAACCCGGACTGCAACCAGGACCAGCTGGTGAACGTGCTGGACACGGTGTGCGTGTCGCAATCCGAGCCGCAGCCGGACAACAACCCGCCCAGCCTGGACGCGATCGACGATCAGTTTGTGCGCGAGGGCGACCTTGTGGCCTTTACGGCCACCGCCGGCGATCCGGACCTGCCGGGCGATGAATTGAGCTGGCGACTGATGGATGGGCCCGCAGGTTCCCTGGTGGATGCCCGGGAGGGCACGTTCAGCTGGGCCACCGGGGTGGGCGACGCCGGGGCGCACCCCGTGACGCTGCGCGTCGTCGACCAGTACGGGCTGGCGGACCAGCAGGTCTTCACGGTCAACGTTCGCGCGCTGGGCGCCGCGCCGGTGCTCGACGCGATCCCCGACCAGGCGCTGGTCTGGGGCGACGCCCTGGCGGTCGACGCCCAGGCCACCGACCCGGATCTGCCCGATGACACCCTGCAGTTCAGCCTCGCCCAGGCGCCCGGCGGCCTGGCCATCGACGGCGCCAGTGGCGCCATCACCTGGTCGCCCGGCCAGGGAGATCTCGGGACCCACGACGTCACCGTGGTGGTCACCGACCAGGAAGGCCTGCTGGATTACGGCGCCTTCATCGTCGACGTGCGCGATCCCAATGCCGCGCCGGTGGCGGCGGACGACGTTTTCGAGGCGCGACTCGGTGTTCCACTCGCCATCGATCCGGCCGGTGTACTGGACAATGACAGCGACCCCAACGGCGATCCGCTGACCGCCATCGGGGTCGACCCGGCCGAGCAGGGCGTGCTGACGCTCAATGCCGACGGCAGCTTCGAGTACCTGCTGGAACCGACGGACATCAGTTCCAGCGAGGTGGAACTGGAAATCTTCTGCGACAACAGCAGAACGCCGGACAGCCTCGGCAGCGAACACGTCGTGGACAGCGAATACCAGGCCAATTACACGCCGATGGTCGGCGATGTCGACAATGACGGCGAACTGGAAATCGTCGCCAGCGGCTGGGTAGGGGGCGGGCGCAGCTTCGTGGCCGAAATGTGGATCATGAACGCGGCCGACTGCACCGATGAATTCCACACGGACGGAGCCTTCGAGTCGCTGGGGACCTTCGACCAGGCGCCGCTGGGCCTGCACGACATCGACGGCGACGGCGACCTGGAGATCATCGGTTCGCGTGAACGTTACCCGGGCGAGACGGAGAACGACATCGGCGGCTTCGACGGGGAGCACCTGCTCGCCGTTCACCATGACGGCACCCCGGCCTGGCCGGGGAATGGCGGCAGCGAGACCACCCTGGTCATGACCGACAACAACTCGCAGACCGGCTATACCCACAGTGGGCCGACCTTCGTCGACCTGGAAGGCGACGGGACCATGGAAATCGTCATGGCCGGCGCCATCGGTTTCAACTGGGCGACCCGCTCGTTCGTGGTCGTCTACAACGCCGTGGATGGCACCATCAAGTGGGAACACCTGGCCGAGGTAAACCAGAGCAACCACGGTGGCGCGCGCATGCCATACGTGGTCGATCTTGACCTGGACGGCACCATGGAAGTCATCGTCCACAACAGCGTGATCGACCACACGGGGCAACTGGAATTCGTGCTGCCGTCCCTGGTCAATGACGTCAGCACGCTGTTCGAAGGCCACCTGGTACTGGGCATCGGCAATTTTGACGACGACCCCTACCCGGAACTGGTCGGCCGCGACGCGCACTTCTATTACCGTTTCGAGCACGACGGCACCAAGACCTGGGAGATTCCCGCGCGGAACAACTCCCTGACCCAGCTATCCGTGGCGGATTTCGACGGCGACGGCGTGCTGGAATTCGCCGATATCGGCTGCACCGACTATGTGTACAACTGTGGCACCTTCGCCATCCAGGTGTTCGAGACCTCGGGCGACTGCGCTCCGGACTGCGCTGTCGAGGACCTGCTGATCTGGGACCATGGCGACAATCCCGACTGGACGTCGGACTTCCTGCTGGGCCAACGCTCCAACCTGACGGCGTTCGATGCCAACCGCGACGGCGCCTTCGACCTGGTGTACCGCAATGACGCGTCGGACACCCTGTACATTTTCGATGGACGCGATGGCAGCGAGCTGGTCTCGGTGCCGGCGCCGGACTACCACCACCGGCAAAGCTTCACCACCGTGGTGGACCTGGATGGCGACGGACACGCCGAGATCATCAATTCCTACACCGGCGGGATCACCGGACAGACGGAAATCTGGACCGGCACCGTGGACAACCCCCTCGGCACGGCCTCCCCGTATCGTCACCAGTGGGGCTTTCACGAGGCCTATGTCAATGACGACCTGACGATCCCGTCCCACCCGGTGCCGCACTGGCTGCGGCCGGGGCTCAACGGCTGGAACATGATCATGCCGGCCCCCCATCCGCTGGCTGGCACGACGGACCGGTTCACCTACCGGGCCAGTGACGGCGTGTTCGAGTCCCATCTCGCCACCGTCACCCTGGACATCCTGCCGGCGGGCAATCCACCACGGTTCCTGTCCGAGCCCGATACGCGCACCACGCGCGGTTTTCGCTACGGCTACGCCCCCATCGTGGTGGACCCGGACCTGGGCGACGTGGTCAGTTTCCACCTGACGGCGGGCCCGGACGGCATGGGAATCGACCCCGGCACCGGCGCCATCGACTGGCTGCCGCCATCGGTCGGTGATTACGAAGTCTCGATTCTCGCCACCGACTCCATCGGCTATGCCGCATCCCAGGCGTTCACCCTGGAGGTGGGTGACCCCGTCACCGTACCCGACGTGGTGGGCATGGCCCTCGCTGTCGCCGAGAGCACGCTGGACGGCGCCAGCCTGGCGCCCGGTCGTGTGCGCCAGGCCACGCACCCCACGGCGCCGGCCGGCACCGTGTTCGAACAATCGCCGCCCGCCGGATCCGTGGCGCCTTTCGGGGGCGCTGTGGACCTGGCCGTCTCGCTGGGGCCGTCGCCGGCCGATCGTGACGACGACGGCGACGGCTTCTCGCCGAACCAGGGGGATTGCGACGACGATGACGATGCGACCTATCCCGGGGCGGCCGATGCGGCGGACGATGCCATCGACCAGGACTGTGACGGCGTCGACGGCAGCGAACCCGTCTCCGGCCTCCTGGTGCAACCCGGGTTGTTACACCTGCTGGCCGGTGCGAGCGAACGCGCCCAGGCCTGGGCGGAATTCGCCGATGGCTCCGCCCAGTCGGTGACGACCGTCGCGGACTGGAGCAGTGACAATCCCGGTGTTGCGACGGTTTCCGCTGCCGGCCAGATCGTGGCCGTCGCGGCGGGTTCCGCCACGGTCACCGCGTCCCTGGGGGCCGTGAACGACAGCGTGGCGGTCACGGTCACGGCTGTCGACCCCAGCGACGACAACGCCCCGCTCGCGCTGATCTCGGCGCCCGTGACGGGCTCGACCATCACCGCGCCGGTCTCCGTGACCGGTTCGGCGACGGACGACAACCTGGTGCGCTGGGACCTGACCATCAGGCTGGCGGGCGAGGAGATTGGCGTGTCGCTGGCCGGCGGTACCGGACCGGTGGACGACGGCGTTCTGGGTCAACTGGACCCGACGCTCCTGCTCAACGGGGTGTACGTCCTGCGCCTGGCCGTGCTCGACGCGGGCGGTAACCTCAGCGAGGACGAAGTCGACATCCTTGTCGACGGTGAAATGAAGGCTGGACATTTTACGCTGACCTTCGAAGATCTCGAGGTGCCGATCGGCGGCTTGCCGCTCACCGTCAACCGGATCTACGACAGCCGTGACAAGCGGGTGGGCGACTTTGGCACCGGCTGGCGCCTGGGCGTTGGCGCGGTGGACATGAGCTGTTCCGATCGCCTGTCCGAAGGCTGGCACGTGACGCGCTCCGGGCTCTCGTATCGCCTGCAGGCCACCCGGCCCCACAGCTGCATGGTGCTGCTGCCCGGCCTGCGCCCCCTGGTGTTCGACCTGGTGATGTCACCCGATGTGTCGCCGGTGGTGCCGTTTCCGTCCTCCGCGATCCGGGCCCGCTTCGTTCCCAGGGCCGGGGACCAGGGAACGCTGACCGTCCTGGGCAACGACACCCTGAGCATTTTTGATGCGCAGCCGGGCCCGGCCACCCTCGCGGACGACCTGACCGGTCTGCCCTGGACACCGGAACGGTTCGTCTACCGCACACCGGAAGGCAGTGAATTCACCATCCGTCCCGGAGATGGCCTCGAACAGGTTCGCGACGCCAATGGCAATACCCTGAACTTCGGCCCGGATGGCATCACCCATTCGGCCGGCCAGTCCGTCACGTTCGAACGCAATGGCGCCGGCCGGATCACGTCGCTTACGGACCCGAATGGCAACGTGCAGCGCTACGCTTACGACAGCCACGGCGACCTGGCGCGCCACACGGATGCCACCGGCGCCTCGACGCGCTTTCGTTACGATGCACGCCGTCACCTGGTGAACATCACCGACGCCCTGGGCGCCCGCGCGGTCCTCAACGAGTATGACGACCAGGGTCGCCTGGTGGCCACGGTGGACGCCAACGGGCACCGTACCGAGTTCGCGGTGGATCTCGATGCACGCCAGGTCACGACATTCGATCCGGATGGCCGGTCCCTGGTTCGCGCCTTCGACGACGCGGGTAACATTCTTTCCGAGCAGCGAACGGTCACCATCGAGGGCGTACCCACGGTGGCGTTGACCACCTACAGCTACGACGCGGATGGCAGACAGGCTTCGACGGTGGATCCCGACGGCGTCCGCAACGAATTCCTCTACGATGCCGAAGGCAACCTGAGTCGCCTGCTCACGATGACGCCTACTGGTGATCTGGCCCTGGAGCAGACCTACGACGACCAGGGTCGCGTCACCCGGCGTACCGATGTCGGCGGCGAGGTCACCGAAATGGCCTACGACGCACGCGGCAACCTCGTGGAAAGTCGCGATACGTTCGGCGGAACGTATCGCCATTTCTACGACGCGGCCGGCCGACAGATTGCAACGATCGATGCAAACGGCAACCGTGAAGACAAGGCGTTCACGCCGCAGGGGCGGATCAGCCGACGAGATCGATTTGCCGCTGACGGAACACACCTGTCAAGAATGGATTTCGACTACGACGCGAACGGCAACCTGGTCGGAACCACGGCGTACGCCGATCCGGTCAACGGCCTGGGCGCGGTCTCACGGTCCTATCAATACGACGCGGCGGGGCGACGTGTCCTGGCGACGGATGCCGCGGGGAACGACTGGCGTTACGAGTACGATGCCGCCGGACATCTCGTTGCCGAGATCGACCCCTTCGGGCAGCGCACCGAGTACGGGCACGACGCCATGGGGCAGGTCACGGTCACGCGATGGGCCGATGGCACCGAAACGCGAACCGAATACGACGCGTTCGGAAACGAGGTGCGCGTGGTCGATCAGCTGGGGCGTGAAACCCGCTACGAGTACGACGAGGCCGGGCGCCGGACGGCCGCGGTTCACCCGGATGGGGGGCGGGTCGAGATGGTGTACACGCCGGGTGGACGACTGGCCGCGACCATCGACCAGGCCGGCGCGCGGACCGACTATGAATACGACACCGCCGGTCGCCTGGTCCGGGTGCTCGGACCGTCGGTCGAGGTCGACCTGGGCGGCGTGACCGAACGCCCCCGGATCCAGACGACCTACGATGCCGCCGGCAGGGCGGTTGAAACCATCGACGCCAACGGGTTCGTCACCCGCGTGGATCATGACCTGGCTGGTCGCGAGATCGGCCGGACGTTCCCGGACTCCGCGTCCATCAGCCAGCAGTACGACCCCAACGGCAATGTCGTTCAGACCACCGACCCGATGGGGCTGGTCACCGACTACCTTTTCGATGGTCTCGATCGGCTGATCTCAGTGGAGCAACCAGCGCCGGGTCCGGGTGAGCCGGGACCGACGGTCAGTTCGAACACTTATGACCGACTCGGCAACCGGGTGGGCCAGGTGGACGCCCTGGGGCGCGTCACCCGGTTCACCCACAACGTCCTGGGCGAAGTCACCAGCCGGACCCTGCCGGGCGGCCAGGTCGAACAGTTCGTATACGAACGAGGGCTGCGACTGGCCGGGTCCATCGATTTCAATGGCCGGACCACCACCGTCGAATACGACGCCCTGCATCGCCCCGTTCGTTTCACCTACCAGGACGGCGTGGTCGAGGAAACCGTCTACACCGCCACAGGGCAGGTGGCCTCGGTGAGCGGCGAACTGGGCGTCACCGAGTACCAGTACGATGCGATGGACCGCCTGATCGGGGTGCGCCAGCCGTCCGGTGCCGAGGTCGGCTATACGTACACGCCACGGGGGGAGGTGGCTTCGGTCTCGGTGGACGGTGACCGGGTCGCCACCTACGTTTACGACGCGCTGGGTCGCCTGGTCGAGGTCGACTCGGACCCGGGTACAAGTCGTTATGGCTACGATCTCGAAGGCAATCAGACCGTCGTCGAGCATGCGAATGGCGCCAGTTCGCAGCGCAGCTACGATCCCATGGGGCGTTTGCGGCAGGTGCGGGAGTTCGACGCTTCCGGCGTCCTGATCCAGCAGCTGGACTACACGCGCGATGCCCGGGGCATGCGCCAGTCCACCGACGAACTCGACGGCAGCCGTGAGACCTACGGCTATGACCAGCTCAACCGGCTGACCTCCAGGGAACGCACGGGAACCGGCGCGGTCACCGAACTGTTCGAACTCGATGCCGTCGGCAACCGGACACGGGTGATCGACGCCCAGGGCGATCGACAGTTCAGCTACGACGTCAATGATCGGCTGATCAGCGCCGGCGCGGTGACGTTCTCCTACGATGACGCCGGCAACCGGGTCGGCCGAAACTCGCCGGCATCGCAGACCGACTACGAGTGGGATGACCGCGGCCACCTGGTCGGTGTGGAGGAGAACGGGTTCCGCACCGAGTACGGCTACGACGGGGTGGGAAACCGGATGTCCAGGCGGGATGCGACCGAAGCCGTGGATTTCGTCCTCGACCCCGCCAGCGTGACCGGCCTGAGCCAGGTCATCGAACACCGCGAACCCGGGGGGGACGTGCTGGCGGAAACCGTATTCGGCACCGCGCCCCTGTACGCCACGGAAGGCGGCGTGACCCGCTTCCTGCACTCCGATGCCCTGGGCAGCACCACGCTGACGACCGACGCGGTGGGCGACGAGGAAGCCAAGCATCGCTACGCCAGCTATGGTCAGCCGGAAACGGCCGGCACGGACGAACTGCCCCTGGGGTACACCGGCCAGCAGTACGACTCGCAGACCGGTCTGCAGTTTCTCCGTGCCAGGTATTACGACCCGACCACCGGAGTTTTCCTGTCCGAGGATCCGCTGCTGGGTGACCTGGGTGACCCCGTTACCCGCCACCGATACCTGTACGCGGCGTCGAACCCCATGAACTTCCACGACCCGACGGGGGGTCAGTACACCCTGGCGAATCTCTCACTGGGTCAGGCCATTTCCAACGGGCTGAAGCTCAGCTCCGCCGCCGGGTTCGTCTGTTCCGCCCTGGGTATCGCGGAGAACACGGCGACCGTGAAGTCCCTGTTCAACCTCGCCGTGACGGGCGCCAAGTACGTCAAGAACGGCAGCCTGCCCAAGGACGCCAAGGCCACGCTGATCGATGTGAACGATCCATCGAGCCGGGTGGGCATCCAGAAACTGAAGGTCGAACTCACCGCCAAGGGCGTCCTCTCGGTCGCCGCCAAGGCGGACGGCAAGCCGGAAGTGCGCTTCAAGGTCAACCTCAAGACGGGGCGTGTCTACGGCGGTGGTGCAGGACAGCTGGATGCCACGCTCATCAAGTTGAGGAAGTGTGGCGGCGGGGTGGACCTCAAACTCGAGTTGCTGGCCAAATCCGGCGGCAAGACAGGAAAGGTATCCGATGTGGGCCTGGGCGCGCTGGCCAAGTCACCGACGGGTTTCCGCGTGGTCGGCGAATTCATTCTCGGCCCGGCGAGCATCAAGAAGTGGACCTTTGCCGAGGTTCCGCCGGACGGGATCGAGAGCGTTTTCGCTGATATCGAAAAGCGAAAGAACGTGTTTATCCTGTCCCGCTATCGACTGGATCCGTACGAGTGACGGTGCTTTCACCTCCGTGCCCCCGCGCCCGGTACGTCTCCAGCAACAACTGGTCCTCCGCGCGCCACAGCTGGTTGGCGCGCAGTTTGTTCTCTTCCATGACCGCGGCGGCGCGCAGGTAATCGCCGTCGCGGGCCAGGAACTGGGCTTTGAGTCGGTACAGGAGGTAGTTGTAGCCCCCCTCGGACTCGAGGGTCGACAGCAGCTCCCGGTGGGGGCGTTCAGGGTGATCAAGCTGCGCCTGCAACAGTTCGTAGCCGATGTAGGTGGCCAGGTGCCTGTGATTGGCTTGCTGGTAACGCTCGCGGCTTTCCTGCAGCAGGCGCAACCCTTCATCGATTTGCCCCTGGCGCAGGGCGATGTGCGCCTCGGCGCGGCGCAGATCGTTTGAGACCCGTTCACGGGCATCGGGGTAGGCGGCCACGAACTGCTCGATGCGTTCGGCGGCCGTTCGCGGTGGCTCCGAACGGGCCGACAGGGTGATCAGGATGGCCTCGGTGTCGGGGATCAGGGCGTGTGACGGATTGTCGCGTTTCAGTGCATCGAGCATGACGCGGGCATAGGTCAGGCCCTGGTCGAACTCTTCCTTGACGTAGTACTGGTGCAACTTGATGAATTCGCTCAGCGTGGTGTAGACCGGGTTGTTTTCCTCCTCGGCCAGCGCGCGCAGGCGTTCGACCTGGTCGTCCGCCGCTTCGAACTCGCCCATGACGTTGAAGGCCTGCCCGGCCACCGCGAAAAAGTACGCTTTCTCGTAAAAAACCGTGGTCTGGTCCAGGAAAGGCTGCGCCTGCCGGGAGGCGCGCGCGGCGCGCTCCATGTCGTTCACGGTGAAGTAGTGATTGGTGGTCAGCCAGTAGGCCTTGACCAGCCCGTCGGCATTGCCGGTCTGTTCAAACAGGCGCAGGGCGGCGTCGATGTGCGCCCTGGAATCCTCCAACCGTCTTGCCTGGAACAGGATGGTGGCCAGTTCGATGTGCAACTGGCCGCGAAAATTGGGCAGGGGATAGTGTGCGTCCGCCAGCGCGAGCCGTTCACTGCCGATGGCCGCCGCCGCGTCGAACGCCTGGGCCACCACTGCCTGCAATTGCAGGGGGTACAGGCCGGAGATTCGGAGGAACGGGTCGGCCTCGTCTTCGAGCAGCGCACGGGAACGCTCCAGGTGCTGCTGCGCCGTTTCGTTGTCCCCTTTGCGCATGAGCGCCCGCCCCAGCGTCGTGTGAACCTGCGCCGCCAGGTCGGTGCGGTCGACCACCCCGGGCCGCTGCAACAGGGTGCGGCTCAGCGCGATGGCCGTGTCAAGCTCACCGGCGTCGACGTGATTTGCGGCCAGTTGCACCCAGGCCAGCAAAAAATCGGGGTCTTTCCTGACGGCTGCCTGCAGAAACTCGCTGGAAACACGAAAATCGCCGCCGGTGTCGAGTTCGTGCATGGCCTGGAGATAGCTCTGCACCGCGTAGGCATCCCGCGAGGGCGGCGGGTGACGGGTATCAACCACCAGGCGTTCGTGGGACGCCACCGTACCGGAGACCCACTGGCTGGCCAGGTCGAACGTCTCACCCAGGTTTTCGGCCACGAATCGATCGGTGGCCAGAACCCCATCGCGATTCCGCAGTGTCAGGTCCACGACATACCCCTCATCGCTTTCGTCGAAGCTCACCAGGCAGACATAGCGCAGTTTCCCTGCCGTGGTCAGTTCGATGGCGGCGCGTTCCGGTGAACCACCTTCCAGCAGGAGCGGGTCGGGGTCGATCGCGCTGAACCGATCCTGCCCGGCAATCAACTCACTGAGATAATGCGCGCCGCCGGTGTTCAGCCAGTCCTGGCCCGATGCGCCCGGGAGGAACGCGACGCTCACCGGCGCGGCATCGGCGCTCGGAATGCCGCCCTGCATGGTGGCCGGGGCCAACCACCAGAGCACGGCCACGAGGACGAGCACGGCGGACGTGGCCGCGATCCAGGCCAGGAGTTTGCGAGAGCGCGAGGTCGACGACGGCGCCGTTCCCGTCCTGACCGCCTGGACCGGCGCCGTGAATCGGTAGCCGATGCCCCGAACCGTCTCGATCCAGGGCGGTTCACGGTCCTGGTCCCCGATCAGCTTGCGCACCCGCGTGAGCTGTCGCGCCAGGGCCACGTCAGTCACGATCTGGCCGGGCCAGGCGGTGGCAGTCAGTGACTCCTTGGACATGACCTCGCCGGCGTGGCTGACCAGCGCCAGCAGAAGCTGGTAGGGCTTGGTGGAAATGGCGACGGGCCGGTTATTGCGACTGAGGGCCTGGCGGTGGGTGTGCAGGCGAAAACCGCCGAATTCGTAGGCCTGATCCGGTGTTGCGTCCTGCACGCTCATTCTGCCCCCTGGCCGGGTCCACGCCGTCGGCGAAGCCCTTGCTTCGCTGGGGCGCGCCGGGCAATCCGTCTCACCGAACATGGATGATTCACATGTATGCCGCGTAACGTCCTGATTTCACGGCGCTGTCAATCATTGTCACGCAAATTCAGGCAAATGTCATGCAGGCTTTTCGCGGGGAGGCCACCGTGATTCAGCGCAATCCCGGTCCAGGAGTTGCGCCAGAAACTGGGAGAGTCACCATGGCAAGCGCTCACGACCGTGTCGGGCATTCGCGTGTCCCTTTCGACCAGGCACATCCTCGCCGACTGCGGCGTACGAACGTGCCCCGGCGTCGCGACCGGGTCCGGCGCCTGCTGTGTCTGCTGCTGCTTGTCCTTGCCGCCCCGGCGTGGGCGCAAAGCGAACTCCAGGTCGGAACCGTCACGGCCGGGCCGGGCGACGAGGTTTTCCTCCCAGTTGACTTCGTCACCGACGGCTCGGTCGTGGCACTTCAGTTCGACCTGATCTACGACTCTGGCGTCCTGGACGTGACAGATACCGCCCCCGGGGCCGCTCTCGTCGATCACGCGCTCGACGCACAGCCGATCGCCCCGGGAAGACTGCGCCTGGTGGTCACGGCGAACAGCCTGACACCACTGGCGCCTGGACGGCTGCTCGACCTTCGCGTGGCCGTCGATCCACTGGCGGCCCCTGGGGACTATCCGCTGGTATTCGAGGCCGTGCGTCTCGCCGACGCCCAGGCCCAGCCACTGCAGCCGGATGCGCTGGTGGACGGACGGGTCCGTGTCGCGGCGCCGCCATCTCCCCCACCCCCCGCTGCGCCGGGCGCCGGCGACGGGGCCGGCGCCGTGCCGGTTCCCGGGTTGTCGATGGCGGGCCTGGCAGCGTTGTTCATGGCGGTGCTGGCATTGGCGTGGTTGTTCCTTCGCCATGGCGCCCGGGGCGTGGCGCTTTCGGTCATGACCGCCAGTGTCCTGCTCAGCTCGGTGGTTCGCGCCCAGGTTCTGCCCGGGGACGCCAATGCGGATGGCGAGGTCAACGCCCAGGACATCCCGTTCATCGTCGACGAGATCCAGGAACGCCAGGATGCACCCGGGGACGCGGACTGCACGATGGATGGCGCGGTGGATGTCCTCGATGCCGTCTGTGTCCTGCAGCCGGGTGACGATCCGGACCCGGACCCGAATCCGGACAATCGGCCACCGCAACTCGACGCCCTGTCAGACCGCCTGGTGCGTGTGGGCGATGCCGTGTCCCTGGTGGCCACGGCTACGGATCCCGACCTGCCCGATGACCGCCTGGCCTGGAGCCTGAGCCAGGGCCCGGTGGGTACGTCGCTGGCGCAGGTCGACGGCGCCCTGCTGTGGATTCCCTCGGACGACCACGTGGGCGACAACCCGTTTACCGTCCGCGTCACCGATGCCGCCGGCGCGTGGGACGAGCGGAGCTTCGTGGTCCAGGTCAGCCGGCGTGGCAACCCGCCCCGGCTCGAGGCGCTCACCGACGTGTCGCTCACGGTGGGCGACAGCCTCGACCTGCTCGCCCGGGCGAGTGACCCGGACCTGCCCGACGATCAGCTGACCTTTGCACTCGAACTCGCACCCGCAGGCCTGCTGCTGGACCCGGACACCGGCCGGCTGACGTGGGTGCCGGATGCCGGACAGGTTGGTTTCCACGACGTCAGCCTCACGGTGGCGGACCAGGATGGCCTGCAAGACTTCACCGGGTTCACGGTGGGCGTGTTCGCGGCCAATCGCCCGCCGGAGGGCAGCGCCGACCTGTTCACCGTGGAAATCGGTGGCGTGCTCGCGGTCGATGCGCCCGGGGTGCTCGACAACGATTCGGATCCGGATGGCGACGCGCTGTCGGCCGTGCTGCTCGACGGGCCCCAGAATGGCGACCTGGCATTCGATGCCGATGGCGGCTTCGAGTACCAGTCCCGACGTCCCGAGCCGCTGGACGGCGACCCGCCTTACCTGGAAAACGTCAACCTGTCACTGGAGGCGGTGCCTACGCTGGAGCCGTTCAATGTCAGTCACCTGCGCCACCTCGAGCGCATCGTCGACGGCGACCCGTCGACGTCCGGCTCGGCCCCGGGCGGGTTTTACCACCTGCCGCTCGAGGTGCGCTTCGACGCCGAAGATGTGACCGTACGCGAAGTGCGCATCTTCGGGGACCGGCTGGCCGATACGGCCATTGCCGACAACACTGAGGCCCAGGTTCGCTTGCTGGACCGCAACGGGGATGAGCTGTATCACAGCGGCGCCATTGCACTGTCCCTGCCCGACCGCGATGCCGTGCTGACCCTGGATCCGCCGGTGGCGGGCGTGCACGTACTGGAATACCGCGCCACGGCCTGGGACGGACCGGGCGGCCAGGGATTCATCCTGGGCGAACTGGAAATCCTGGGTGACGGCACGCGCCAGCGCCTGCCGATGGTCGAGGAATGGCACTGGGACGGGGAGGGCACCGAGCGGCCGGACCAGGAAAACGTGCAGGCCACGCCGGTGGTCATCGACCTGGACGATGACGAGGTGCCGGAGGTGGTGTTTGCCGCCGGACTGCGCGCGATCAGCCGCCCGATGGGCTGGGTGCAGATCCTGGACGGCGCCACCGGCGAGGAAAAATTCCCGTCCGCGTTCTGCTCCGAGGTGGCCACGCACATGGCCGGCGGAGACATCGACGGAGACGGCTTCAACGAGGTGATCGCCGTTGCCGGCGAGCCGCTGAACGGGATCTGCCAGGCGCCCAATCCCTATCGCCTGCGCGCCATCGCCCACGACGGTACCGAGAAATGGCTGAGCGAGCCCATCGAGCGGCCCGCCGGCTGGGGCGCCGCCATCGTGCTGGCCGACCTGGACGGCGACGGCACCTCGGAGATCCTGCACGGGCGCCAGGCGCTGGACCACGAAGGGCGGCTGCTGTGGACCGCCGAGGGCGTGCTGGCCAACAGCTACCTGCCGGAAGTGGCGGACATCGACCTGGACGGCGAGGTCGAAGTGGTCTACGGCGGTTCAGTGTATGACCGCTTCGGCGTGCAGGAGTGGACCACGTCCTTCAACAAGGACTGGGCCGCGATCGCCAACTTCGACGATGACCCCTTCGCGGAGATCTTTGTCAACGGGCCCAACCGCTCGCAACTGTATGAGCATGACGGCCAGGTGGCGTGGGCCAGTTCGTACATCTCCGGTGGGCCGCCCACTGTCGGGGACTTTGACGCGGACGGCGCGCCCGAGATCGGCTTTGCGCGCGGCAGCGACTACGTCGTGCTGGAAACGGACGGCAGCCTCAAATGGTCGCGCCGCATCAAGGATGGCTCGTCGGGACGCACCGGCAGTTCCCTGTTCGACTTCGATGGCGACGGCCGCATGGAGGTGGTGCAAAGCGACGAGGCCTATTTCCGCATCTGGGACGGCGCCACGGGGAACGTTCGGTTCCGGGTGCCGCTGACCTCGATAACCAACACGGAACTGCCCCTGGTGGCGGACGTGGACGGGGACGGCCAGGCCGAGGTGCTGGTGCCGGCCAACGGCTGGCCCGAGCCCGGCACCGAGGGCGTCTACGTGTTCGGCGGGGCGGAGGACGACTTTGTCCGCGCCCGCCCAATCTGGAACCAGCACGGCTACCACGTGACCAACGTGATGCCGGATGGCCGCATTCCCGCCGATGAGCCGCAGAACTGGCTGGTCTCAGGACTCAACCACCACCGCGTCAACGATTTCCTGCCCGACGAGCGGGCCAGGGCGGACCGTTTCACCTACGCGGCGCACGACGGTGAACTGGCGTCCGAACCGGTCGAGGTGTTCATCGACATCGTGCCGGAGCGGTTCCCGCCTGTCATCACCTCCCTGCCGGTCGACCTGGCCAGCCCGGGATTCGAGTACTTTTACGACGTGCAGGCGGAAGACCGCAACAAGGATCTGCTGACCTTCGGCCTGGCCGGCGCACCCGCGGGCATGACCATCGACGCCGGCACCGGCCTGCTTCGCTGGATGCCCGGCGAAGACGACCTGGGCCGCCACCTGGTGGACATCCGGGTGAGCGATCCGGATGGCGCCGAGGCCATCCAGGCGTTTTTCCTGGAGGTGCTGCCCGCGGTGGCAGTGCCGGACGTGGTCGGTGAAACCGAGGACGACGCAGCCACGCTGCTCGAGGCGGCCACGCTGAGCCCGGGGCGCACCTCCACCGCTTTCGACCCATCGGTCCCGCCGAACCACGTCGCCCAACAGCAGCCCCCGGCGGGCTCGGTGGCGCCGGCGGGCGCCCGCGTGGACCTGGTGCTGTCACTGGGCGCGGGTCCGCAGGACACCGACGACGATGGCGACGGTTACAGCGAGAACCAGGGCGACTGCGACGACGGGGACGACAGCCTGTACCCGGGCGCCGACGACACGCCAGGGGACGACATCGACCAGGATTGCGATGGCTTTGACGCCACCGAGCCCTTGAGCGCGCTGCTCGTCGCGCCGGGCGCACTGGACCTGCTGGTCGGTCAAAGCGCCATGGTGCAGGCTTGGGGTGCGTTTCCCGACGGATCCGCACAGCCGGTGACGTCCCTTGCATCGTGGAGCAGCAACGCCCCGGCCATTGCAACGATATCGGCGGCGGGTGAGGTCAGCGCCGTGTCCCCGGGAACGGCCGTCATCACTGCGAACCTCGGAGATGAGTCAGGCCAGGTCACGGTCGAGGTGACCGCTGTCGACCTGCAGGACGATCAGGCGCCGGTGGTCCGGCTGATCGCCCCGGCGGATGGCGCCCATGTCGCGGGTCCCGTGGACGTTATCGGCACGGTGAACGATGACGCCTTGTATCGCTGGGAATTGTCCATGCTCCGTTCCGGCGACGCTGAAGCATCGGTGCTGGCCACGGGAGAGGGAGCGGTGCAGGCCGGTACGCTGGGTCAGATTGATCCGACGCTCATGCGCAATGGAGCCTATACGCTGCGCCTGGCCGCCTTCGATCGCGGTGGCAACATCTCCGCGGACCAGTTGACGGTGTTGCTCGACGGGGAAATGAAAGTGGGTCATTTCACGCTGACGTTCGAGGACCTCAATGTGCCCGTGGGCGGCGTACCGCTCACCGTGAACCGCGTTTACGACAGCCGGGACAAGCGGGTGGGGGACTTTGGTACGGGCTGGCGGCTGGGTTTCGATACCGTGGAGGTGAGTTGCTCCGCGGACCTATCATCCGGTTGGTACGTCCAGCGCGCAGGCATGTCATTCCGGCTGCAGGCGACCCGCCCCCATACCTGCATGATCCTGATTCCCGGGCAACGTCCCATCGTTTTCGATCTCGTGACGACGCCCAGTGTTTCGCCGATCGTGCCGTTCCCGCCCTTCGCCATCCAGACCGGTTTGGTGCCCCGGGAACCCGCGTTCGGGACGCTCGAAATTCTCGGCAACAGGTCGGTCAGCATCTTCGATCCACAACCGGGTCCGGCGACGCTGGCGGACGACCTGACAGGCTTGCCCTGGGTGCCGGATCGGTTCGTGTACCGAACCCTGGAGGGCACGGAATTCACGCTGAGCAGGAATCACGGCCTGGAACGAATTCGTGACGCCAACGGCAATACCGTAACGATCGGATCCGACGGGGTAACGCATTCAGCAGGGCGTTCGATTTCATTCGAACGCAATCCGAGCGGCAGAATCGTCGCCCTGTCCGACCCCATGGGAGGGGTTCAGCACTATGACTATGACCGTCATGGAGACCTCTCCCGCCACACGGACGCCGTGGGAGGTGCGACCCGGTACCGGTACGACATCCGGCGAAACCTGGTCAACGTGACCGACGCGCTTGGCGCACGGGCGATTGTCAACGAATACGACGACCAGGGCCGCCTGATCGCCACGACGGATGCCAATGGGCACCGAACGGAGTTCGCGGTGGACCTGGATGCCCGCCAGTTCGTCACCACGGACCCGAACGGCCACCAGGTCGTGCGTTCATTCGATGAATCCGGGAATGTGCTGACCGAGCAGAGAACCCTCACGATCGAGGGCGTTCCCACGGTCGCATTGACCACCAACAGCTACGACCCTGATGGCAACCAGACCGCGACGGTCGATCCGGACGGGGTGCGCAACACCTACGACTACGATGCCGACCGGAACCTGACCCGGCTCACGACCCAGACGGGCGCCGGGGAGATGGCGCTGAGCCTGGCCTACGATGACCAGGGCCGGGTGACGTCCCGGACGGAGTTCAGCGGCGAAACCACCCTCATGACCTATGACGTGCGTGGGAACCTGACCGAACGTCGGGACGCATTCGGGGCAGTCACGCGTCACGCCTACGATGCGTCCGGGCGGCGTGTCGTCGACATCGATCCGAACGGAAACCGCCACGAGACCCGCTATACGGGCGTCGGTCTGGTTCGGCGTCGTGATAAATTCGATGCGTCGGGACAGCACCTGTTCCGGATGGACTACGACCACGACGCCAATGGCAGATTGATCGCCACCACGGCCTACGTCGATCCCGAAAACGGCCTGGGACCCGTCATCCGAACGTACGCATATGATGCGTCCGGCCGGCGGGTACTGGCCACGGACGCGGCCGGCAATGAATGGCGGTATGAGTATGATGCCGCCGGTCAACGAGTGGCGGAAATCGATCCCTTTGGCCAGCGCACGGAATACCGGTACGACCCGGCGGGCCGCGTCATCGCCACGCGGTTCGCGGATGGCACGCAGATTCGTTCCGAGTACGATGCGTTCGGCAACGAGGTCCGCTCGGTTGGGCCGGCAGGCCAGGTCACGCTGCATGAATACGACGAGGCCGGCCGTCGAGTTGCGACCGTGAGTCCGGACGGTCACCGCATCGAGATGGTCTATACGCCGGGTGGTCGACTGTCCGCCGTCATCGACCAGTCCGGCGCGCGCACCGACTACGAGTACGATGACGCCGGGCGAATCGTCAATGTCATTGGCCCGTCCGTCGAGGTCAATCTCAGTGGCGTGTTCGCGCGACCACAGACGCGCACGCAATACGATGGCAACGGCAACGTCGCGGCCACGATCGACGCCAATGGATTCGTCACCGGGTTCGCTTACGACCCTGCCGGGCGGGAAACTGGCCGCGTCTTCCCGGATGGAGCGACCATCAGCCAGTCCCACGATGCCAACGCCAACGTCAACCGCACGGTCGACCCGCTGGGTCTGGCCACCGAGTATCGGTTCGATGGGCTCGACCGCCTGGTGCGCGTTGAACAGCCGCCGGCATCACCAGGCGATCCTGTTTCGACCGTCAGTACGAGCGCCTATGACCCGCTGGGGAACCGGATTGCCCAGCAGGATGCGCTGGGACGGCTCACGCGTTTCACTTACAACCCGTTGGGAGAAGTCACCAGCCGGGTGTTGCCGGGCGGGCAGTCCGAGCATTTCATCTACGAGCGCGGATTGCGCCTGTCTGAATCCGTGGACTTCAACGGCAGCGCCACCACCATCGAGTACGACGCCATGCACCGTGCCGTGCGGCGGACGTACGGCGGTGGCCTCGTCGAGGAATTCGCCTATACACCGACCGGCCAGGTGGCGTCCGCGACGGCCGATACCGGAACCACATTCTTTGACTATGACGAACTCGATCGTCTGGTCGAAATACGGCAGGCCGCCGGCGCAACGGTCGCCTATGCCTATACGCCACGCGGCGAGGTCGCGACCCTGACGGTCGATGGCCGCGAGCTTGCCGCATACGCCTACGACGCGCTTGGGCGACTGGTCGAAGTACAGACCGGCGAGGGAACCACGCGCTACGGGTACGACCTGGCCGGCAACCAGACGGTCGTGGAGTCAGCGAACGGCACACGGACAATGCGGGCATTCGATTCCATGCGCCGGCTCAGCCGGATCCAGGAGATCGATGCGTCCGGTGTGCTCGTGCAGCAGCTGGACTACACGCGAGATGAGCGGGGCATGCGAGTCGCGACGGACGAGTTGAACGGCAGTCGTGAAACCTACGGCTACGACCAGCTCAACAGGCTCATCTCCCGGGAGCGAACCGGCGTCGGCGCGATCAGCGAGCAGTTTGAGTTCGATGCCGTCGGCAACCGGACCCGCGTGATCGACGCGACGGGTGACCGGCAATTTTCCTACGATTCCAACGACCGGCTCTACCAGGCCGGGGACGCCTCACTGGCCTATGACGCGGCCGGGAACCGCACCCGATTTCAATCCGGGAATGTCACCACGGACTACGAATGGAATGATCGTGGTCTGTTGAGTGCGGTGGAGACGAACGGACAGCGCACCGAGTTCGGCTATGACGCGCTGGGCAACCGGGTGGAGCAGCGCGGCGACTTCGAAGCCCTGGACTTTGTCGTCGACATGGCCAGCGTTACGGGCCTGAACCAGGTGGTCGAGCACAGAGACCCGGCGGGCGATGTCCTGGGCGAAACGGTATTCGGCACCCAGCCACTTCATGCGCGTGCAGGCGGAGAGGTCCGGTTCCTGCATACCGACACGCTCGGCAGCATCACGCTGACCACCGATGCCGACGGTGGCGCGGCGGAGCCGCATCGATTCGCCAGTTTCGGCCGCGCGGAAACCCCGGAGGCAGCCCAATTGCCCCTGGGCTTCACCGGCCAGCAATTTGACCGCGAGACCGGCCTGCAGTACCTGCGCGCCCGATACTATGACCCCGGCACGGGTGTGTTTCTGTCCGAAGACCCCTTGCTCGGAAACCTGGCTGACCCCGTCACGCGTCACCGGTATCTCTATGCGGCATCGAACCCGGTAAACTTCATCGACCCGACGGGGGAATACTCACTGGCCTCCCTGTCCGTCAGCCAGTCGATTTCCAACGTGCTCAAGGCCACCACGGCCGCAGGCCTGTTCTGCTCGGCGCTGGGCGCCACGGAGAACACCGCGACCCTGAAGGCCCTGTTCAACCTCGCCGTAACGGGCGCCAAGTACGCCAATTCGGGGAGCCTGCCCAAGGATGCCACGGCCACCTTGCTGGATATCGACGACCCGTCGAGCCGGGTGGGCATTCAGAAGCTCAAGGTCGAACTCACGGCGAAAGGCGTCATGTCGGTGTCGGCGAAAAGCGACGGCAAACCGGAGGTGCGGTTCAAGCTCAATCTGAAAACCGGCCGTGTTTACGGCAAGAGCGCCGGGGAATTCGATGCGACCCTCGTCAAGTTGCGCAAGTGTGGCGGCGGCGTCGACGTCAAGCTCGAGTTGCTGGCCGAGGCAGACGGTAAAGTCGGCAAGGTCTCGGATCTGGATTTCGGCGCCCAGGCGGATTCCCCCACCGGATTCAGGGTCATCGGCGAATTCATCCTCGGCCCGGCGAGCATCAAGAAGTGGACGTTCGCGGAGGTTCCGCCCGATGGCATCGAGAGCCTGTTCCGTGACATCGAGAATCGAAAGACGTCCTTCATTCTGTCACGTTACCAATTGAACCCGTAAGAGTGATGCAGGGACCTGGTGCCCCGCGTTTAAGCACCAGTCTGGTGCATCAGCGCGGGGGGCGGGGCCGGGAGCGTTTCGTCGCGCAGACAATAACGTTTCAGAATCAAAGGAGTAACCCGGACGCCCCACAGACGCTTTATTGGCACGCAAACTGCATAACCCTGTCCAGTAAACCTCAATCACCACGGCATCGACCCCCCGGGCCAGGAGGGAAGGGTGGACATTCAGCAACGGAAGCTGTCCATGCGTGGGCTGCGGACCTTCTGTGCCGCCGCGCGGCACCGGACGCTGGTCCAGGCGGCGGACGAACTCTACATCACGCCTTCGGCAGTCAGCCACCAGCTGAAAAAGCTGGAGGGCGAGCTGGGCCTGTCACTGTTTCGTCGTGACGGGCGCACACTGGCCCTGACCGAGGCCGGCGAGATGCTGTTCGACTCCATCCACGAACCCATGCTGCGCCTGGAGGCGGCGGCCGGGCAGGTGCGGGCGCGGTACTCGCGGGCCAGCCTGCGCGTGTCGGTGCAGCCCTTCTTCGCCAGTGAGCTGTTGATGCCGGTGCTCACGGAGTTTTACGAGGAGCACCCGGACGTGGATCTCAGCCTGGATGCCAGCGACGAGTCCAAGCGGCACATGCCCAGCACCGCGGACGTGGCCATCCGGCTGTTCGAGGAGCCGCCCGGGGACCTGGACAGCCGGCGCCTGTTTCCCCTGAGCCTGGTGCCGGCCTGCTCGCCGGAACTGCGTGAAAAACTGGAGAACCGCCAGCAGCGCAGCAATCCCCTGTTTCCCATCGTCGTGCACAGCGGCCGTCCGGATGCCTGGAAGCTCTGGGCCCACCAGAGCGGCATCCAGTTGCCCACCACCGGCAGCATCATTCGCCTGGACGCCATGAGCGCCATCGTGCAGGCCGCCGAGCGCGGACTGGGCGTGGCCCTGGTGCCGCTGCAACTCACCCGCGGTCCCTTCGCCGAGGGCCGCCTGGTGCGCCTGTTCAAACACGCCCTGGAAACCACCGACGCGTACTACCTGATGTCGCGCAACGGGCTGGCCGAACGGCCCGACGTCAAGCGGTTCTGCGACTGGGTGTTGCGTCGCTTCGGGCAGGACCCGCTGCAATCCTGAATTTTCTTCAGCTGTAAGCTGCTCTTTTTTCGCTTTTTTCATGGTTTGACCGGTCGTACCTTGGAAACCGTCGCGACACGTGGGGTGGGCGGCAATTCCAATCGAGCAAAGGAGAGGACGACATGAAACACCTGACCATGAATGTGAAACACTTCAATCGACTCAAACGGATGGGCGCCGTGGCCACGGCCCTGGGCCTGTCGCTGGCGGCATCGACCGCCTTCGCCGAAGGCAAGGCCTACGAGATGGTCGTCTACAGCGATTCGCCGACGGGAAAGCAGTTGCTGGCCGGCGAACTGGAGGAGGCCATGGACGTGGGCGCTTCCCTGCACGTCTCGAGCTTCGAGCGGTACAACAACCAGTGCGTTTCCCTGACCCTGGCCGGGGACCACGCCGAGGCGGCGGTGGCCTGCGACGCGGCCGTGACGGCGGCGCGGCGTAGCAAGGGCGCCCAGCGGGTGCGATTTACCTCGCGCGGCGTGATGGGCGACGTGCGCACCAAGCGGGCCATGGCCTTCACCAACCGCGGCGTGCTGCGGGCGGTGCAGGGCGACCTGGAAGGCGCGCGGGAAGATTTCGAGACGGCGGTGAACCTGACCTCCCGTGTCGAGGCCGCGCCGGCCAACCTGGCCACGCTGGGTGAAGTGATGTCCGTGGCGAAAGCCGACTGACCCCGGACCGGGCTGGACGATCCAGCCTCAGTAAGATTCGTCTGGGGGGTGGGGGCCGGCCATTGGGTCGGCCCCTGTTTCGTTGTCCTTCCCGTCCGCCGCGCGCCGGACCTCGAACGGGCCACCGGGCCCGTTGCGCAGCATGACCTCGCGGTGCGGATAGGGAATGTGAATGTCGTGTTCCTTGAAGGCGTCCCACAGGGCCAGCAACACGGTACCGCGGATATTGGTCAGTCCCTGCCTCGGGTCGGTGATCCAGAAGCGCAGGATGAAGTTCAGGGACGAATCGCCGAAGGCCGTCAGCCAGCACACCGGCGTACGTCCCGAGTAAACCCGCCGGCACGCCGAGGCCGCTTCGATGGACAGCCTGATGACCTCGTGCGGATCGGCGTCGTAACTGACCCCGAATTCCACGTCCAGGCGCACCAGCTGGTCCGAAAACGACCAGTTCACCACCTGGGTGGTGATGAAGTCTTCGTTGGGAATCAGGTACTCACGTCCATCGCGGGTGACCACCGACACGAAACGCGCGCGCAGCTCGCGTATCCAGCCGAAGGTTTCGCCCAGGGTAATGGTGTCGCCCGGCTTGATGGATCGGTCCATCAGGATGATGATCCCGGAGATGAAATTGGAGACCACTTTCTGCAGCCCGAAGCCCAGGCCCACGCCGATGGCGCCGGAGAACACGGCGAAAATGGTCAGGTCGATGCCCAGGCTGGAAATTCCCACCAGCACGGCGGCCGTGATCAGGGCGATCTTCACCACCTTGCCCAGCAGCACGCGCAGCGAAGGCGACAGGTCCTCGAAGCCTTCCAGGCGGCGCTCCAGGAAATTGCCCACGGTGATCGCGCCCCACAGCAGCACGCCCATCAGCAGCAGCATCTTGACGATCAGCAGGGCAGACAGGCGGAACCCGCCCACGGCGAAGCCCGCCGCGTCCAGCAGCCGCGCCATGTCGTCGTCGATGTTGAGCACCACCAGGGCCACGTAGACCCACACCACGCCGGCCACCAGGCCACTCAGGGCGCGGTTGCGAATCATCCGGGAGACCAGCGCGATGGCCAGCCAGGCCAGGGCCAGGATCAGGGTGGTCTTGATCAGGTACTGCGAGCCCGGCCAGCCGATGGAGCGGGTCAGCAACAGGGTGATTCCGCTGAGCGCCACGAAAAACAGCCATTCCATCCGCCGCAGGAACAGCGACAGCACCCGCAGCAGTCGCGGGTTGGGATCGCGGATGGCGCGGATACGCTTTTCCAGGCGCGGCTTGAAGGCGCGCGCCAGCTGCCAGCTGACGACCAGCAGGAACGTCACGATCAGCAATTGCATCAGGATCTGGGCGCTGCCGAGAAAATCCAGCAGGCGCTGCCCCAGTTCCCTGGCGAGGTACATCATGCGTTCGATGGTGGGGTCCCCCGGTCCGAATCGGATTCCATGCTAAACCATTCGGCGTGATCCTGGCGTTGACGCAAGCTGCGTGACGGAATGGTGTCCGCAATGACCCGATCGGCGGCCAGACCGTTGCTTTTATCGCCGCGTGCGGACACCATAATGCACATCCTGATCGCACCCTGGAAAGGAGGAATGCTCATGGCGAGCGAAGGTTATCACGAGCCCCTGGAGGAGCTCAGCGACGAAACACGAGACATGCACCGGGCCATCGTATCCCTCATGGAGGAACTCGAAGCGGTGGACTGGTATCAGCAGCGCGTGGACGCCTGCAAAGACGAAGAATTGAAGAAGATCCTGGCCCACAACCGAGACGAGGAGAAGGAGCACGCCGCCATGGTGATCGAATGGATCCGGCGACGTGACCCCAAGTTCGACGAGGAATTGCGGGACTACCTGTTCACGGAGGGCCCGATCGGCCATCATCACGAAGACCACTGATCCCTGATCGCCACGTGCCGAAATGGCGCGCATGGCATGAAATTATTGATGCGTGGTTTATACTTTTGACTCGCACCCTGTTTAGCATCCAAGAGAGACCTCATGAAACATACAACGCGTCTTGTATTGATTTTGCTCGTAGTTCTCACCACCGCGGCCTGTTCGACGCCCGGTGCGAAAAATTTCACCAGTTCACGCCTTAACTGCGCGCTGCTCGGCGGCGCGTTGGGCGGCGGCGCCGGCGCCTTCGACGATTCCGACACCGCTGTTGCCGGTGCGGTCATCGGTGCGGCCATCGGCGCCATCTTCTGCGGTGACAAGGACACCGACGGCGACGGCGTGAAAGATGGCAAGGACCAGTGCCCCGGCACGCCCCCGGGTTCCCCGGTGGACGAGTTCGGCTGCGAATTCGATGACGACGGCGACGGCGTCGTGAACAGTGAGGACCGCTGCCCGAATACGCCCAAGGGCGTGGCTGTCGATTCCCGTGGTTGCGAACGTGACGACGACAACGACGGCGTCGGCAACAGCAAGGACCGTTGCCCCGGTACGCCGGCTGGCGCCAAGGTCGACCAGTACGGCTGCGCCGACACCGACAAGGACGGCGTCAACGACTACCGTGACAAGTGCCCGAACACGGCGCCTGGCATGGCGGTCGACAACGACGGCTGCGACCTCGACAAGGAATATCGCCTGGAAGGCGTGAACTTCGAGTTCGACTCGGCCACGCTGACGGCCGAGGCCAAGGCCAAGCTGGATGACGACGTGCAGATCCTGCTGCGCCACTCCGACCTGAAGGTTGAGATCGCAGGTCACACCGACAGCGTCGGCGCCGAGTCCTACAACGAAGGCCTGTCACTGCGCCGCGCCACCTCCGTGCGTGACTACCTGGTGGAGAAGGGCGCCAACCGCGCCAACCTGACCGTCAAGGGGTACGGCGAGTCCGCCCCGGTGGCCAGCAACGACACCAGCGAAGGCCGGGCCCAGAACCGGCGCGTGGAGTTCCGTCACTAAGGCGGGCGACACGCACCGCGGGCCCGCGTGGCCCGGAATGAAAAAACGCGGCGGTGAAATCACCGCCGCGTTTTTTTGTGTCTGCGTTTCCGCGGAAACGCGATTCCTTTCTCAGAGGTCGACCTGCACTCCCAGCAGCGCGTTCCAGCCGTACACCTCGTTCTCGGCCAGGCGGCCGAATCCGTCGCCCGACAGGTAGCGCAGCGGCTCATCGGTGATGTTGATCACTTCCAGGAACACCGTCCAGGAATCGCCGATGGCGTAGCTGGTCTTGAAGTCCAGCTGGCTGTGCGAGGCGACGTAGATGTCCTCGTTCAGGTCGCCGCCCACTTCGTCCAGGTACTCGCTGCGATAGGACCACGCCAGGCGCGCCTCGAAGCCGCTGCGCTCGAAATACAGCGCGGCATTGCCGATGTGGTCGGGCTGCAGGAAGAACGGCAGTTTCTCGTCGCGGTCGAACACCGTGGCCTCGCTGTCGGAGTAGGTGTAGTTCAGACCCACGCCGAAACCGTTCCAGGGCGAGGGCAGCGCCACGAACTGCTGCTGGTAGTTCAGCTCGATGCCGGTGATTTCGCCGCTCTCGGCGTTCTCCGGCCGGGTGCGCTCCAGTTCGGCGAAGAAGCGGCCGCCAAATTCGATCTCCTCGAAGCTTTCGGTGCGGCTGTAGATCGGACGGTCGATGTCCTTGTGAAACACGCCCGCCGAGACCAGGCCGCCTGAAGGCAGGTAATACTCGATGGAGAAATCCAGGTTGGTCGACTCCAGGCGGTCCAGTTCCGGGTTGCCTTCTTCCAGTTCGCCCTCGAGCTCGTCGTCGTCGTTCGGTTCGAACTCGAAGATCTGGTACGGAACCAGCTGCACGTACGCGGGCCTGCCAATGGTCTTGGTGGCGCCGGCGCGTACCACCAGTTCGTCGGTGGGCCGCCAGGCGACGATCAGGCTGGGCAGGGTGTCGGTGTAGGACTGGCTGCCGGTGGTCGGCACGGCCTGGACGAAATCACCGTCATCAAATTCCAGGGCGAACGCGCTGTAGTCCGACTCGGTGCGCTCCACGCGCACCCCGCCGGTCACGGTCCACGTCCCGGTGTCGATGCTGCCCATGAAGTAGGCGGCCGTGACGTCCTCGTCCACGGTGAAATCCTCGCCGAAGTTCTCCGCGCTGGTGTCGTCGGCGTTGATCTCGAAGTCACCCTGGTTGGCGTTGAAGAAATCTTCCGCGGCGGGGAGATTCACGATCGGGCCGAAGGTGTAGAAACCCGGCCGCACCGAGTTGTAGAAGTTGCTGCGGCCCGGGGCGGAAAACATGGACAGGAACAGGTCGTCGGCGAACCCGTCGTAAATCGGGCCGCCCAGGTCGCTGGTCTTTTCCCGGGAAGTCCTTTTCACCCCGCCCTTGAGGTACCCGCTGGACTGCGCGCCAAACGTCACGTCGTGACGCAGGTCGGCCTGCAGGATGCGCAGGTCTTCCTCGACGATCTGGTGGTTGCGGGCGACCTCGTTGAATTCCCAGAACGCCGGATCCTGGAACGCGCCGTCGGTGTCGATGCGCGGGAAGTAGTCCGAGGTGTCGTACGCCATGGGCAGCGAATCCTCGACCTCGAAGCTCCACTCGATGTCGAAAGGCGTGTCCTGTTCCGTTTCGCCGGCCGTGGCGTTCAGGGTCAGCGTGGTGTTGCCGCCGAACACGAACTCTCCGCCGAGCGTCGACTGGGCAATGGACTGCTTTTCCAGCCGGTGCTTGTAGGTTTTCTCGCCCTCGCCCTCGGTGAACAGGCCGGAGGTGGCGGTCTGGTTCTCCAGGTCGCCCTCGCGGTAATCGTAGACGGTCTCGATGCGGTCCTCGAGGTCCTCGAAACGGTTCCACAGGTTGCGGAACCAGACCTGAACGGTGTCCGTGGGACGCCACTCGAAGTTGGCCACGATGCCCTGGCGTTCACGTTCCAGCGTGTAGTCGCGCAGCACCAGGTCTTCGGGCACGAAATAATCGCCTTCCTCTTCCCAGACGTTGCCCTGCACATTCTCTGATCGGTATTCGCGGAAGCTGTAACTGCCCGAAAGCAGGATGCCGAACTGGTCGTCGGAACCGAACACCTGGCCCCAGGCCAGCGAGGCGCCGTAGGGGCTTTCCTCGTTCAGGTCGTAGTAGCCGTACTCAGCCGCGGCGGAAAACATGAAGCCGTCCTCGTCGTCGTAGGGGCTCGGCGTGACCAGGTTCACCGCGCCACCGATGGAGTTGCCGTCCATGTCCGAGGTGACGGTCTTGACCACTTCCAGCTTGGCCAGGATGTTCGCGGGAATGGTGTCCAGGGCGATGCGGCGGTCGTCGGCTTCCGGGGCGCCGATGGTCTGGCCGTCCACGGTCACGTTGTTCAGACCCGGATCGATGCCGCGCACCGCCACGTAGCGGCCTTCGCCCTGGTCGATGGTGATGGAAATGCCGGGCACGCGCTGCAGCGCCTCGGCGGCGTTCTGGTCGGGCAGTTTGCCGGCATCGTCGGCGGTGATGGAGTCTTTCACGACGTCGGCGGTCATTTTGTCCTGCACCGCGCTGAGCTGGGCGGCACGGAAGCCCTCCACCAGCACTTCCTCGGTGACCGACACGGCGCTCAGCCCGAGGTCCACCGTCGCGGCGCTGTCGCCGACACCGACCTGCAGTTCACCGGGGCTGTAGCCCACGTAGGTGACCAGCAGCGTGTATTCTCCGGCGGGCAGGGTGCCGAACTGGTAGCGACCCGAGGAGTCGGTGACCACGCGCCGGTTCAATTCCTGGATGCGCACTTCCGCCGCCGCCAGGGGGCGATTGGTGGCGCTGTCGACGATGCGCCCCTGCAGCAGGGCGTCGGCCAGGGCGGTGGATGACAGGCCCATCAGGGCCAGGGCGCAGCCCGCCGCCAGCGGCGTTCTGCGCAGGAAAGTACTGGATGGAGACATGGTGGGTGTCCTTCAGGTCGATTGACGGTGTCCGCGCCGCGCGGTCGGCGACTTACGGAAGGCTCAGGCCCGTGCAAAGGGACCCAATCCCCCCATTTTCAGGGGGGTACATGACACTTTGGTGACAGGCGGGCGCCCGAAGGGATCAGTCGAGTTGCAGGGACTCGCTGATGGCGTGCCAGGGAACGATCTTGAAGTTTTGACGTTCGCGCGGGGCCAGGTTCCGTCCGTCCTGCACCACCAGCAGGCCTTGCGGATAGTCCGGGCCCAGCGGGGCGCTGGTGACTTCCAGCCCGTCGGTCTCGGAGGCGCCGTCGATGCCGTCGCCGGCAACGATGAAAAACTCGCCCACGTAGGCATGATCGCCGGCGCGCTGATACAGCAGGTAGCTGTCGTTGCCCTGGTTGGACGCCACCAGGTAGCCGCTGCCGTCGGCGCGTTTCCACAGGGCCAGGCCCTCCACGTCCGGCACCAGGCGGTCATGCTCGAAACTGTCGACCAGGATTCGGTCGAGGCCGTCGGCGGTCTCCGCGGAATACTTCCAGATGCCGTGTTCTTCTTCGGCGATGAACAGCGTGCCGTGCTCGTCATCGGCCACGCAGCCCTCGGCCTGGGCGCCGACCGGGATTTCCCGCAACAGCTCGTGGGCGATGCCGCCCTGGCCGTCGTCAGTGAGCAGAAACTGCAATGCGCGCCCGTCGTCGGCGTTGTTGACGACGACCTGGTAGCTGCCGTCCCGTTCGCTGCGGTACAGGCACAGGCCGTAAGGGTCGGCCAGGTCGGTCGCGATGAAGCTGTCCGTCAGCTCGGTCAGCGTGCGCGCCGCGCCGTCGAGCAGGAACAGGGCCACGCCGTGGCGGGTGCGGTCGCTGCCGGCCACCAGCGTGTGCTCGTTTGCGCCGAGTACGAAGCCGTCGCGCAGATCCACGTTGTTGATCCGTCCGGCCGGTGTGAAACCCAGGTCGTTGCCCTGCAGGTCGTAGAGGTGAATGCCGCCCTGTTTGTCGCTACCCAGCACCAGGCTGCGTGCCGGGTCACCGGGGTGAACCCAGATGGCCGGGTCGTCGGCGGCGTCGCCGTGGTGGGTGACGGGCCCCGTTTCCACCGTGGGTTGCACGGCCACCGGCGCCAGGCCGCCAAGGGTGTCGGGCGTGAACGCCGGGGACAGGCCCAGAGCCGAAGCGACATCGTCCCAGGCCAGCACCCGGACGCCACGGCTGTCCGGGCCGTCGTCCTCGTCGGCGATGGCCAACAGGACCCGGCCGTCGGGCGCGGCCACGGACAGGCCTTCGGCCTCACCCAGGTTCGGCACGGTGAAGGCATGGCGCACGGCGCCGTCGGCGGTGTCGATCACGGCGATGCGGGCGGCTTCCACGTCGGACACCAGAAGCCAGGCGGCGCCGTCGCCGGCCGGCACCAGCGCCAGGCCCTTGAGTTCCTCGCCCAGTTCACCGTGCGGCGCGGTCGGCGCCACCGAAGTGAAGGACGGGTCACTTTCCGGCTCGGCCCCGGTGCGCCACACGCCCAGGGATTCGTGAACCAGGTACAGGTCGCGGCGCGCGGTATCGACCACGCAATGGGCGGCGCCTTTGCCGGCCGGCAGGCTGCGCAGGCGTTGCGCGGCGCCGCCGGCGTTCGCGGACAGGCCCCATTGCTGGACCTCGCCGCTGTCGGTGACCACGAACAGTTGCCAGGTTCGCGACAGCGGGCTGAAGGTGTGGCACAGGCCGGTCACCTCGTCGCCGGCGTCCAGCGAAGGTACATCCAGGCGCTCCAGGCGGAGGGGGTCGCCACCAAAACGGTGCAGGCTGACCTGGCCGCTGCCGCCTTCGGCGATCGCCACCAGGGCGCCCTCGGCGAGCGCGGACGGCGCATCGGCCAGGGTGTTGCCGTCGAGCACCTCGACGAGTTCCGTGTTGACGGCGCGTTCGCGTCCGATCTCCGCGCCGTCGGCGTCGAACCAGGCCAGGCCATTCTCGCCCAACGCGGCCAGTACGACCGGGTTGTCGCCCACGCTCACCACGGCGGCGTCCGACGGTGAGGAAAGGCCCTGGGGAATGGCGCGTACCGCGTCGGGCACGATGGCGGGATGGTGCCCATTAACGTGGTGCGCGAATGCCGTGGCAAAAGGGGCAGTCAGCGCCAGCAGCAGGGTCGACAGGGTAGAACGGATCGGGACAGGCGAAGACGGGGCCATGAAGTCAGCTCCAGGGTTGTGGGTTGGCATCGGCGTCGGGCAGTCTCCCGCGCCCATGTGACCGTTTCGTGAACGACGCGCGGTCTGGTGCGCGCGTCGTCGGGGAATCGGGGTTTCAGTCCTCGGTGACCTGGCGTTGCATCTGGTCGAGGTAGGCATCCAGTTCCGCGGCGGAACTGAACACCGATTGCACCGGGACCGCCTTGACGATGTCGAAGACCTTGCGCACCTGCGGCGAGGGTTCGCTGACCACGAATCGTCCACCATGCTCTTTCATCATCTTTTTGAGCTGGAACACGCAGCGCAATCCGGCGGAGGAGATGTAGTCCAGGTCCCGGAGGTTGAGCACCAGCACGGGGGGTGGGTGCTCGGCCAGGGCGTCGATCACCGGCCGCATCTGCGGCGCGGTGTCCGTGTCGAGTTCGCCGACGAGGTGCAGGCGGGCGGTGGTGCCCTGGGTGTCGTGTTCGATGATCAGCGGCATGGCTTGGGGTTCCTGGTCGCTTATCCGTTGGTTTTCAGGGCCTGGACAGGGTGAGTTCCAGGCGGTTCATGCCGTCCACGCGGCTGTAGTTCACGCGTTCCGCCAGCGAACGGACCAGCAGGATGCCCATGCCGCCTTCGCAGCGTTCCTCGTCCCCCAGGTCCTGTTCCTGTTCGCCGAGGGGGTCGAAGGCCACCCCGGGATCTTCGAACACCAGGTCCAGCCGGTCCGGCCAGATGCGCCAGCTGACCGTGGCGGGCTTGCCGTCTTCGCGAGCGCCGCTGTATTTGACCACATTGGTCATCACCTCTTCCACGACCAGCCGCAGGTCTGAGGCGGCGCAGGGGCGCGCACCGGCCGTTTCGAGTTGCCGGGTCAGGCGTTTCAGCACCGACTGGTGGCAGTCGGGCGCCAGCTTCACGTCCAGCGCGCCCTCGACCGGATCCGCCACCGTCAAGACGCGTCTCCGGGCGCGTGCCACCGCAGCACCAGCAGGGTCAGGTCATCGGCCTGCTCGGCCCCGGCGGCGTAGCGCTCCACCGCTTCGTAGATGCACGCCAGCAGACCGGCGGCGTTCGGCGGGTGGGGTTGCGCCAGCGCGGCGACCAGGCGTTTTTCGCCGAACAGCACGCCGTCCGGGTCACGGGCCTCGGTCACGCCGTCGGTGAACGTCACCAGGGCTTCGCCGTCGCGCAGCAGCAGCTCGTGCGCCGGAAACTCGGCATCGGGGTCCAGGCCGACCGGCGGGCCGTTCTCCATGGCAATCTGCCTGACCTTGCCGTCCGCCGCCACGCGCAGCGGCGCATCATGCCCGGCGCTGGCCAGCCGCAGGCGGCCATCGTCCAGGTGCAGCATGCCGGCCAGCAGCGTCACGAACATGCACAGTTCGTTTTCCTCGCACAGGGCGCGGTTGACCTCGGCCAGCAGTTCTTCCGGGTGGTTGCCGTGCGCCGCCACGCCCTTGAGCATGGCATTGGCCCGGGTCATGAACAGCGCCGCTGGAACGCCTTTGTCCGAGACGTCGCCGATGACGAAGAACAGGCGATTGCCGGCCAGGCGGGTGTAGTTGTACAGGTCGCCGCCCACGGCGCGTGCGGAGCGCACGGTGGCGGCCAGGTCCACGCCCAATTCCTCGGCCGGCGGCTGCTCCCGCGGCAGCAGGGCATGCTGCAACAGGCGCGCGGTGGTCAGTTCCGCGTCCATGCGCTCGCGCGCCGCGGTGGCGCGTGTCAGGTCCTCGATGTAGTGCTGCAGGTGTTCCTGCATCAGGTGGAAAGAACGGGACAAGCGGCCGATTTCGTCCGCACGTTCCTGGCCCGGGGTGTCGCCGTGGAACTCGCCGCGGGCGATGGCGCGGGTGCGGTCCGCCAGTTCACCCAACGGCCTGAGGCTGCGCAGCGACACGAACGCCAGGGTCGAGGCCAGCAGGATCAGCAGGCCGATGGCGAACAGCAGCCGGAACCGGGTCGCGGCCTGGATGTCGGCCAGGAAATCCTGGTCGGAGAAGTACACCCCGACGCCCCAGCCGGCTTCCTTCAGGGGCAGAACAAGCAGTCTGCCGGGCCGCTGCGGGTCACCGCCGGCCAGGCCTTCGTGCATGCCGTCGTCGGGCCGCAGCCAGCGCTCCTCGCCACGGGCGATGGTCGCCGTCACTTCGCGCAGGATGGGCAGGTTCTGTTCGCGGGCCAGGTCGTCGAGGCGTCGTTCCAGCAGCCAGTCGTCCTCGGGGTGCGCCACCAGGCGGCCGTCCGCGTCGAACACCAGGACCGCGCCGGGCCGCCCCAGCAGACTGGAGCCGGCGATCTCGGTCAGGAAGCCCAGTTCGAGATCGGCGGTGAGCACGGCTTGCCGGCCTTCGACGGTCAGCGGCACGGAATAGGTCACCATGCGCACCTCGCCGCCGCCTTCATCGTAATAGGGCGTGCTCCAGGTGGGCTGACCCAGCTCAAGGGGTTCGGTGAACCAGGGCCATTCCCAGTAGCGGTAATCGTCGCCCGCCAGGCTGGTGACCTCCAGGCCGTCGCCCTCGCGGTGCACGTAGGGTGCCATCTGCCCTGCGCCATCCGGTTCCGGCGCCAGCGCCAGGGTGCTGCCGTACAGCAGGGGAAAGCCCTCGATCGATTCACTCAGCAGCGAAACGGCGCCCGCCTCGTTCAGCGACGGCAGCCGCGAAAGGGGAATGGCCATGGATTCGACGCTGGCCTTGGTGCTGCGCAAAACGCCCTGCAATTCCTCCTTGACCGTGGCGCCGAGGTTGGCCGCGGCAGCCTCGCCGGTGCGGATCATGGTGCCGGCGGCGGTGCGTGTTTCGATCCAGGTGGCCAGCAGCAGCAACAGGCTCAGTGGAATGAGCATGGCCACCACCAGGCGTGTGGACAGGCTTTTGAACAGCTTCATCGTGTTATTCCCCCGCTCCCCGATCACCGGTTCGCGGTGATTCTTTCAATCTAGCACAGGGGGCGGGGCCTGCCCGCGAACGCAGGCCCGGCCCGGGGCTCAGCCCTTGCCGGCCGGCCCGTTTTTCTGTCTTTCGCGGGACATCGCCTCGAGCAGTTCGCGTGGCACCAGGCTGGCGATCACCCAGCCCGGTTCCGGCTGCAGCTTCTCCTCGTCGGTGACCCAGAGCAGCCGGTTCTCGTCATCCACGGCGAACAGCGGGACGGTGTTGTCACCCATGCGCGCCCGGTAGTCGTCCAGCGTGTACTGCTCGGTGAGCCGCGTGGATCGAATCTCGCTGCCCTGGCTCAGCAGGCTGGCCAGGCGGGTCCAGGTGCAGCCTTCGCGGAACAGCAGGTTGAAACGCAGTTGCGGAACCACGTCCTCCTCGTCGGTGGTCTCGTCCAGCGAGCCCGTGCGCACGGTGTAGATGTTGCTCGAATCGAACTGGTGGCGGAACTGCGAACACACCACGGCGTTGCTCTCGTGGCGTCGGGAGACCGCCAGCAGGGTGTTGTAGGCCGTCATGTCCAGGTAGCGCTCGGTGTACTCGGACAGCGGGTTGCCGAAGAATGTCTCCAGGCCCCGCATGCGCGCCCGGTGCAGGCCTGCGCGGTTGGTGTCGACCACCATGACCCTGACGCCGACCTTGTGCAGCGCTTCGCCGATGGCCAGCGCCACCCGGTTGCAGCTGGTGATCAGCACGCCGTCCTGGTCACGGCTGGACAGGCCCAGGCGTTGCGCCAGCGGCCCGGCGGTGACGCTCTGGATTACCACCGTGCCGATGATGATCACGAAGGTCAGGGGCACCAGCAGGCTGGCCTGCTCGTTACCGTCGGCGGCCAGGCGCAGCGCGAACAGCGAAGACACCGCCGCGGCCACGATGCCGCGGGGCGCCACCCAGCTGAGCAGCGCCTTCTCCCGCAGGTTCACGCTGGTGCCGATCCCGGAAACCCACACCGCGAGGGGACGCGCCACGAACAGCGCCACGCCCAGCAGGATCAGCGCCGGCCCCAGCACGCTCATCAGTTCCTCCACCCTCAGGCGGGCGGCCAGCAGGATGAACAGCAGGGACAGGAACAACAGGGTCAGGTCCTCCTTGAAAGACACGAGCTCCCGCACGTCCAGGCCCCGGGTGTTGGCCAGCACGATGCCCACCACGGTCACGGCGATCAGGCCGGATTCCTTGCCCAGCAGGTTGGCGGCGGTGAATACCACCAGCACGGCGGCCAGGGCGAAGTAGTTTTTCAGGAAATCGGGCAGCCACTGACGCTTCAGGACCTGTGACAGGGCAAAGCCGCCGGCCAGTCCGATCAGCACGCCGATCAGCACGATCTTGCCGAACTCCATCAGCGAGGCCGCTTCGCCGCCCCCGCCGTGGATGAACTCGAAGACCAGGACCGCCAGCGCCGCGCCGATCGGGTCGATCAGGATGCCTTCCCAGTGCAGGATGCTGGCCACCCGCTCGGTGGGGCGAATGCTGCGCAACATGGGCACCACCACCGTGGGACCGGTAACGGAGACCAGGGCGCCGAACAGCAGGGCCAGCGGCCAGCTGAGGCCGGCGATATAATGCGCCGCCGCGCCCATCACGCCCACCGTCACCAGCACGCCGACGGTGGTCAGGTTGCGGATGATGCGCGTGACGCTGCGGATGTCCGACAGGCGCAGGGTCAGCGCGCCCTCGAACAGGATGATCGCCACGCCCAGCGACACCAGGGGGAACAGCAGTTCACCCAGGGCGGCGTCCGGATCGAGCACGCCCAGGCCGGGACCGAGCGCCAGGCCGGTCAGCAGCAGGAACAGGATGGCGGGCAGGTTGACCCGCCAGGCCAGCCAGTTGCAGAGTGCGCCGATGCCGATCAGGGCCGCGGCGAAAAAGGCGTAGAGGGAACTGTTTTCCACGGTAGGGCTTCTGGGGTTATTGACCGCCATGGTACCCGATTCGCCGGGCGTCGCGCGGCGCCGCCGGCAGGCGCGACAGCGCCGAAAACGGTACCCTCAGGCCACGGTCGGCGCGCGCATGCCGGCGGCACGGCACATACAGTGAAATGGAAGCGGGACAATGGACCTGATCAACGAGTTTTCGGTCGACCTTTCGGAGATGGCCTCCAATTTGATCCTGATGGGGGTGGCCTTCGTGCTGGCCCTGCCGGTGGCGCTGAACCGTGAACTCGAGTCACGCTCCGCCGGCATGCGGACCTTTCCGCTGGTTGCCATCGCGTCCTGCGCGCTGATGCTGATCGGCATCCGGGTGCTGGACACCACCGGCGCGGAAGCCCGGGTCATCCAGGGCATCATTACCGGCATGGGGTTCATCGGCGGCGGCGCGATTCTCAAGAGCGACATGCGGGTGCGTGGGCTGGCCACCGCGGCCAGCCTGTGGGCCACGGGCGCGATGGGCATCGCGGTCGCCTGGCAGCGTTTCGAGATCGCCGTCGTGATCTCCCTGTTGCTGTTCGTGGCGCTGTGGACCGGCACGGAAGCCAAGCGCGTGGTCAATGGCGAGAACGGCGAGAACGGCGATAAAGAGGCCAACGGGGAATGAAACCGGATTTTCTCTGTATCGGGGCGCAGAAAGCGGGCACCGGATTTCTCTACGACTGCCTGCAGACGGTGGACGCCTTCCGGCTGCCGCCGCGCAAGGAACTGCACCATTTCGACCGGGGTGACCAGCCCTTTTACGGGAACGTGCTGTTTCTGCGCCGGGTCGCGCGGACGCTGGGTTTCGACAGGCTCGACGACGATGCGGCGCTGCGGCGGCAGTTTCGCCGCCTGTGGCGCCCCTGGCCTTGGCAGCCGCAGCAACTGCCGTTCGACCGGCCCATTGCGCTGGACTGGCCCAACATCCGCTTCCTGCGCCGCTACGCCGACTATGTGCTGGGCGAGGCCTCCGACGAACAGTACCTGGGCCTGTTCCAGCCCTACGCGCGCTGGGTGACCGGCGACATGACGCCCGCCTACTCCGTCCTGGACGAAGACCAGGTGCGGGCTGTCGACCGTCTGTTGCCGGGCGGGCGTTACATCCTGTCGGTGCGCGAACCCGTCGGTCGTCTCTGGTCCCAGGTCAACATGAACCAGCGCAACCGCTTCCGCAAATTGCACGAACGGGTGCCGGACGAGGACGACCGGGAAGAACTCGAAAGCTACCTTGACGATGGCCGGCTCGAGGAGATGCTGGCCGGCGAGGCCTTCGTCGGCCGCTCCTTCCTCACGCGCACCTGGCGGACCTGGGAGGCCGTGGTGGGCAAGCGCCTGCTGGTGGTGCATTTCGACGACCTGGTGCGGCGCACGGAGGCCGTGCTCGATCGTATCTGCGCGTTCCTGGACGCCGACCCGGCACGGTCGCAGCCGTTGCCGCAGAACCGCAAGGCCGGCGCGGTCAAGTTGGCCATGTCGCCTGCGCACCGCGCCGCGCTGGAGGCCTTCCTGGGCCCGGAGATCGAGGCATTCCACGCCGCGTTCGAGGACCACCCGGACCGGGTGGCGGCACCACCGGCGACCAGGGACTGAATCATGGCCGAGACCCTGAACATCGACGTCAGCCGCCAGGGCCTGCGCGACATCACCGGCGAAGTGGCCGCTGCCGTCAGCCGTCAGGCCGATGGCGACGGCGTCTGCCACGTGTTCATCCAGCACACCTCCGCCAGCCTGCTGGTGCAGGAAAACGCCGATCCCTCGGCGCGCCACGACCTGGAGCAGTGGCTCAACCGGCTGGTGCCCGAAAACGACCCGCTGTACACCCACACCATGGAAGGACCGGACGACATGCCGGCCCACATCAAGGCGGCGCTGACCGCCTGTTCCCTGTCACTGCCGGTGGAACAAGGGCGCCTGGCCCTGGGAACCTGGCAGGGGATCTACCTGTGGGAACACCGGCACCACCCGGGTCGCCGCCGCGTGCTGGTGCACGTGTCGCCCTGAAGGGTATTCAGCCGTACTGGCGCCGCACCACGCGTCGCGCCACCAGGGCGGTGACGCCCCACAGCAACGGGCCCACGGCAAGCAGGACGATTTCCGCGGCGCCGGATTCACCCGTGGCGGCCCGGTATGGCCGGACGTAGGCCCAGGCGAACAGCGCGGCGAAGCCCAGGGAGAAGCCGATCATCGCCAGCGGCGCGCGGGCCGTGGCGCGGGCCCGGCCCGCATGGCGTTCTTCCGGTGGCACCCGGTGCAGGCGCATACGGTACACACGCTCCGCCCGGCCGGGGTTGCCCCGCCGTGACAGGATCAGCACCGTGGCCAGGCTGACCAGTCCGCCGAGCAGGATCGGGTCCAGCCAGAACGGCAGTTCCAGCCAACCCAGGGTGGCCAGGCCCTTGGGTCCGACGTTGAACACGAAGCCGGTGATGATGCCCCAGAATGCGGCGGACTCGGTGATGCGTCGGCTCCACACGCTCATCAGGGCCACCGGTCCCCAGGACGAAGCGAAGATCGTGCCCACGAAGTAGGTCAGCCAGAACAGGTCGACGGGCGCCCGGAAGGCGATCGCCAGGGTCAGCAGGCCGATGCCCAGCATGGTGAGCCGGCTGATGTTCAGCAGTCGGTGTTCATCCAACGCCGCGTGCGGAAACAGGTCGTTGCTGACACTGAAACCGACCAGCGAAAGAAAGGTGGACGCCGAGGACAGCGCCGCGGCCATGATGCCGGCCAGCAGCCCGGCGCCCAGCACCGCCGGCAGCAGCTGTTTCGCCGCGTGGATCATCACCTGGTGCGACGGCTGGATGCCCGAGTCCCACAGGTTGATCACGGTGGCGCCGAAGTACAGCGTGATTTCCAGGAAGGTCAGGCACACCGCCGCCAGGCAGGCGGCGCGAATGGCCACGTGCTCATCGCGCGCCACCAGGTAACGACTGGACTGCCAGGGGCTGACCGCGTAGACCATGCCCCAGGCCAGCGCCAGGGTGACGTTCCACAGGGCGAAATGCAGCCCCGAGCCGAATGGCGAGTCCTCGCCCACGATGCCTTTCCACGACATCATGCCGGCCTTGTCTGTCAGGCGCGCCAGGCCGTCCACGGCTGCCGCCATCCCGCCGGCTTCGCCGACCAGCCAGGCCAGGGCGAGAAAGGCCATGCCGGTGAACAGCAGGAACATCAGCGTATCGGTGATGATCACGCCGCGGGTCCCGGCGTACAGGGTGAAGCCGGTGTAGGTGGCCCAGCTGATCACCAGGGCGGCGCCGTAACCCAAGTCCACCACCTGGGTGAGCAAATAGGCCGCGCCCTGGGTCACCGCCAGCAGGTAGCCGCCCAGCCCCAAAATGATGGTCACGCCGGCCACGCTCTGAACGCGCTGCGAGGCGAAGCGCTTGCCGAAATAGTCCGCCACCGTGATCGCCCGGCTGCGGCGGAGATACCGGCCGAACAGCAGCACGCCCCAGACATAAAAAGTGGAAGCGATCGCCGGCCACAGCAGGTACGGCCCGCCCTGGCCGTCATAGACGAAGCCCGTCTCGCCCAGGAAGGCATTGGTGCTCATGATGCTGGCCACCAGCGTGCCGACGATCAGCAGCGTGGGCGCGCGCCGGCCTGCCACGAAATAGTCTTCCAGGCGTCGCACGCGGCGTCCGGCGTAATTGCCCACCAGGACGTAAACGATCAGGCTCAGGGCAATGGCGCCGGCGAAAATGTCCAAGGCTTCGAGGGGCAGGAATCCGCCGTGAGGGTCAGGCTGCATTCTGCCATAACGGGGGTTGGGGATTGACCTGGCCGGGTTTTTCGCTGTTGTTGGTCGGGAACGGGTGGCGCCCCCTTGCGGCGGGCCTGTCGTTCGGCCTTCGGCTTCCCTCGCTGCCCTGCGCTTGGTTGGAACGGCTCGCACGGTATGCTTTTCAGGCTCGTGTCAGATCATGGCG
>JAUIJU010000050.1 GCA_030431095.1 Gammaproteobacteria bacterium
ACCTGGTGCTGGACGTGCACAACCTGGACCTGGTCGATCCGGTCAGCATGGAGCAAACCATCAACAACCTGCCCGGGGTGGTGGACTGCGGCCTGTTCGCCCGACGTCCCGCCGACGTGGTGTTGGCGGGTGGTCCCGACGGCCTGAAAACCCTCTGAAAAGTTTTTCAAAAAAAAATAGACAATCTCGGCTATTTTGTGTATTCTGTCTCTCCCGCTTGGGAAAATGCGGCCAGGAAGGCCGTTCCAAGGGGTTTTTCACCAGCGGATACAAGGATGTAGTCATGGATATCAGGAAAGATATCAAGCCCACGCTCCTGTTGGCCCTGGCCTTTTTCATGGTCAGCGCGCCCAACCCAGATGCCGACGCGATCGCCGAAATGACGGCGGGATTCATCGTGCCGGACAAGCAGCATGCCCTGCAGGCAGCTGAAACGTCGCTACGCCCGGAAGAGGAAGCGGCCGCCACGCTTTAACTGAAGACCTTGCAGCCCGGGCATCCGCCGGGCTCGCGGCCAACTGACCGGCAGGGGTCCCGGTCAGGGCGCCGCCAGATTTTTTTGTGACCCGATCGGGTTGGCGGACCCCGACCTGAGTTTTTCTCATTCAAACACGCCCTTGCGGGGGGTCGCACCACCCTCGCAAATGTGGCGCGGCACGCGCAATCTCACTATAATTTCGCTCTGTATCCGGGGGGGACAGCTACAACAACCCGGAGGCCTCGGCCACACATGCAATTCACGCGTTTCACGGACTACTCGCTGAGGGTCCTGATCTACGTCGCGCAACGTCCGGACGAATGGGTGACCATTCGCCAGATTTCCGACACCTACGGAATTTCACGCAACCACCTGATGAAGGTGGTCAGTTTCCTGGGCAGCAAGGGCTACCTGGTGTCCCAGCGGGGACCGGGTGGCGGCGTGCGCCTGCAGATTCCGCCGGAACAGGTACGCCTGGCCGACGTCATCCTCGACGCCGAGGGCGGCATGGAACTGCTGGAGCCTCCTGTCGCCGTGGGTGAAGACCTCGCCGACCCGCACGAGCGCCTGACGTCCGCGCTGCAGGGCGCCGTCGATGCATTTTTGCAAACGCTCAATGGCCAGAGCCTGGCGGACCTGGTCGAGCCGTCGGCCAGCGACATGCGGATGCGCGCCAACTCCTGATTCGCCCCGATTGCCTTCCCGCCTGCTGTCACGGAAGGCGTGCATCGCCGCGTGTATGCTGATGGCATGAAAAATTTCCTGCTGACGACGAGTGCGGTGCTCTGGCTGGCCGCCCCATCCCTGGCCGCCGCCCCCCGGGCGGACACGCCGCTTTCCCCATCAACGGCGCCGGGCAACGCCCGTGCCGTCGACCGCCAGCCCGGCAAGTTCACCTTCGCCGTGTTTTCCGATCTGACCGGCGGTGAGCGTCCCGGCGTGTTCGACATCGCCGTCCGGCAGATCAACCTGCTGCGACCGGACCTGGTGTTCAGCGTGGGCGACCTGATCGAGGGCGCTGACGAGGTCGCTGAACTGGACAGGCAGTGGGCGGCCTTCGAATCACGGGCCGGAGCAATTCGTGGCAAGGCCATTTTCGCGGGCGGTAACCACGACCTGCTGGGACCGGAAATGCGCGCGGCCTGGGACAAGCGTCTCGGTCCACGCCACTTTCATTTTCTCTACCGCGACGTGCTGTTCATCGTGCTCGACACCGAGGACCACGATACACAACGCCTGGCGGAAATCGCACGCCTGCGCCGTGAGGCGATGGCAGTGGCCGCCGATCAGGGCTGGGGGGCATTCGGCGACACGCCTTATGCCCGCTTGCCGAGCAACAAGGCCGGAACCCTCTCCACCAAGCAGTCCGCCGCGGTGATCGCGGCGCTGGAAGAAAACCCGGATGTCCGCTGGACGTTCCTGTTCATGCACAAGGCGCCCTGGCGACACGACGACCTGCCCGCCTGGCAGGCGATCGAAAATGCGCTGGAAGGACGGCGTTACACGGTGTTCCACGGGCACGAGCATGCCTACCTGCACGAGGTGCGCGGCGGCGCCGACTACATTCAGCTGGGCACCACCGGCGGCGTTCCCCTGCCGCGAAACGGGCAAGCCATGGACCACCTGGTGCTGGTCACCGTGGACGGTGACGAGGTCGCCATCGCCAACCTGCTGATGGGCGGTGTGCTGGACGCGACCGGCCAGGTGCCGGGACACGGCCACGACCGGTGCTATGCGCGAACCTTGTGCGAAGACGTCGCGCCCGACTGACGCTGGCGGACAAAAACAAGGGGCGCCACGAGGGCGCCCCTTGCCAATCAGGTCAGGTGGTTTTCTGGCTTACTGCTGCTGCCTGGCGAAGCGCAGTGCACCCCCCAACAGGAGGAACAGGCCACCGATAACGGCCAGCCAACCCGCGCTGCCGGCGGTGGTCGGCATGACCGGCTCCGGCTCGGGTTCCGGCTCGGGCGGCGGAGGCGGAGGCGGCGGTGCCGCGGCCACTTCTTCCTCCATCGGCGGCGCCCAGGCGCGTTCCGGCAGGTACACGTGTACCACCTGGCGCGGCTGGAGATCTTCGATGGGGGTCGCCCTACCGGCGATCAGGGCTTCGAAGCCCTCCGGCGGATCGATCTTTCGGCTCGGTGTCTTGGAGCCGTCATTCAGCGTATAGCGAACGTAGGTGCCGCTGGGGCTTTGGGAAACCACCTCGGCCTCGAACTTGGCATAGGGCTTGCCGTCACGCATGACGATTTCCTGGCAACCTTCGTCAGCATGGGGCCAGCGGTCATAAACCGCCGGAACGAACGTCACGTCGCCACAGGTAATTTCCTGGGCCGACGCCGTGGTCGAAAAGCCCACGCACGCAACCGCGCCGAGGGCCATTCTCAGGGTCAGCTTCTTCATAATCTCCTCCTCTATGAATTGACCTGATCTTTCAGTGCTTCAGCTTGAACGATGAAGCGTTGTGGTGCATGACCGACATAGTAAAAAGGATAGCAGGTCACCAGGGTGACCGTCGGCGTGTCGGTAGGCGCCAGAACATGGAGGTCCGAGGGGTCCACGATGACGATGGACGAGACCTCGTAGACCTCGGTGCCAAAGTAGGTTTCCAGTTCGAAGCGATCCCCGATCTGAATGTCCTTGAGCGGTCGAAAGAAACCGTCACGGTGCCCGGCGATGCCCAGGTTGCCGGATTCGCCGATACGACCGGTGCCGATGATCCGCGCCACGCCCCGGTTGAGATTGAAATCGTCAGCGCCGTTGTAGACCGGCACGCGGATGTTCAGGTGGTCGATGTTGAGCACCGCATGCGGCGCGTCGCCGGCGGCTTCCTGGGCCGTGTTGTAGTCGGTGACGCGTTTGGCGGACCAAAGGGTCGTATCCGGAACGCCGCCCCATTGATTGGCATTGGCGATTTCCGTGTCTGGAGCGACACCGTCGGTGCTGGCGACCAGGGGCAATTCCGCGGCCGCGCGCGCCTCTTCGAATGCCTCGATGCCGGCGTCGCTGCGATTGGCCGACCAGGCCTTGAAACCGAAAAAGCCGCCCAGCAGGAGCGCGCCGGCGACAAGCAGCGCGTTCCCCAGTGCTTTGCGTCCCCCCCCAGGGGCTGGATAGGCTCTCATGGTTCCGTGCGGATCACCGTCGTTCCGAAGCGGAAGACCGATGTTACCTGAATTGCGGGATGAAGCATAACGGGCGCGATATGCACCAGCCATACAGAATAAAACCCGCTCGAGGCGGGTGGATGGCACGCAGAGGGATTGACTCGCGCCATCCCTGGCGCTCGCCCTGCGGGCGTTTCGCTGCGCTCAACGTCCAAAACGGCAATCCTGCCGTTTTGTCGAACCCCCTACAGGCGCCTGCGGCGCCAGGGGGCTCTGCCATCCCTCTCCCCCAGCCATACAGAAAAAAACCCGCTCGAGGCGGGCTTTTTTCTGTATGGCTGGGGGAGAGGGATTCGAACCCCCGCTGACGGAGTCAGAGTCCGTAGTCCTACCACTAGACGATCCCCCAAACGCGATCGTCGGTACAGCGAATTAGCGCTTGCTGTACTGGGTGGCCTTGCGGGCTTTGTGCAGGCCGACTTTCTTGCGCTCGACTTCGCGGGCGTCACGGGTCAGGAAGCCGTTGGCGCGCAGCTGCCGGCGCAGCTCTTCGTCGTATTCAAGCAGGGCGCGGGACAGGCCCAGGCGGATGGCGCCGGCCTGGCCGGTGGTGCCGCCGCCCTTGACCTGGACGTTGATGTCGAACTGGTCGTTCATTTCCAGCGCTTCCAGCGGCTGGCGCACGATCATGCAGTTGGTCTCGCGGCCGAAGAAGTTCTCCAGCGGCTTGTCGTTGACCGTGATCTGGCCGGTGCCCTTGGTCATGTAAACACGCGCCGTGGAATTCTTGCGGCGGCCCGTGCCGTAGTATTGTTCGGTTGCCATGATGTCGTCTCCTTCCCTGGTCTCAGAGTTCCAGCGCGGCAGGCTGCTGGGCTGAGTGCGGGTGCTCGGGACCGGCGTATACATGCAGCTTCTTGTACATGGCGCGGCCCAGCTTGTTCTTCGGCAGCATGCCCTTGACGGCGCGCTCGATGGCGCGCTCCGGGTAACGCTGCAGCAGCTTACCCAGGGGTTCGGATTTCAGGTTGCCGATGTATCCGGTGTGGTGATGGTAGATCTTGTCTTCCATCTTGTTGCCCGTCACACGGATCTTCTCGGCATTCACCACCACAATGTGGTCACCGGTATCGACGTGCGGGGTGTAGGTCGGCTTGTGCTTGCCACGCAGGCGCAGCGCCACTTCCGAGGCCAGCCGGCCCAGGGTCTTGTCCGTCGCGTCCACCAGGTGCCATTCGCGCCTGACGTCCTGCGGCTTCGCAGAAAAAGTCTTCATTGCAGTGATTCCCGAAATCAATCCATGTAACTCGTACATGCAAAAACACCCGCTCACGGGTGAAGGGCGGGAATTCTACGCATTCAGGGGCCGCGAATCAACACCTTCGCGGCGAAAAAACACCCTTTTGGCGGGATCAGATCTTCAGGCGCTCCACGGGACGGCCGCCGACCACGTGCTCATCGATGATGTCGTCAATGTCCTCGGTGTCGACAAAGGTGTACCAGGTGCCTTCCGGGTAGACCACCAGGGTGGGCCCCTCCTCGCAGCGGTCGAGGCAGCCGGCGCTGTTGACGCGCACCTTGCCCTCGCCGGCCAGTCCCAGGTCCTTGATGCGCTGCTTGGCGTAGGCGCGCAGGTCGGCCGATCCGCAGTGACCGCAACTGGGGCGTTCGGCGCCGGGCTCGCGGATGTTGGTGCAGAAAAACAGGTGCCGTTCGTAGTAGCTCATGCTCCAAGCGTGGGGGCGCGCCCGGGGGATTGCAATCGGCAGCGCTTGAAGGCACCTTTCTGGCTATGGAACGTAGACTCACCCCCATCGATCGCTTTCTCGGCACCGTGGACCAGGCCCGGCGCGCGGCCACCGGTGAGCCGCCCATGGCGCGGCGCGACAATCCCGCCGCGGACCTGGCTTCACCGACCCTGGAAGCCGATGACCGGCAGCACGTGGCCGGCCTGATGCGCATCAACCATACCGGCGAAGTCTGCGCCCAGGCGCTCTACGCCGGCCAGGCGGCGACCGCGCGCAGCGACGAGGTGCGCGCGCAGATGGCCCAGGCGGCGGCCGAGGAAATCGACCACCTGTCCTGGTGCCAGGACCGCCTGGACGAACTGGACGCGCGTCCCAGCATGTTCAACCCGCTGTGGTACGCCGGTTCCTTCACCCTGGGCGCCGCCGCGGGCCTGGCGGGTGACGGCTGGAGCCTGGGCTTCCTGAAGGAAACCGAGCACCAGGTGGAGGCGCACCTGGGTGAGCACATCGACCGCCTGCCGGCCGACGATGCGCGCAGCCGCGCCATCCTGTCCCAGATGAAGGAAGACGAGGCCGAACATGCCCACATGGCGGCGGAATCCGGCGCCCTGGATTTGCCCGCACCGGTGCGCGGCGCCATGCGCCTGGCCGCGGGGTTCATGAAAGCGGTGGCGTACCGCTTCTGAATTTGGTCGTAGCGCCTGGGACCCGGCCGTTCCTGGCCGGTTCAGGCCTCCGGCCGACCCAGTTCCAGCGCCTCCTGGCGCAATGCGCCGAGTGTGAGCCCTTCGGGCGCATCGACCGCCTCGAGCTCACCCTTCGAAATCCACTGCACCTTCCAACCCGCCAGCGACGTCGTGTCGGGATAGGGGAAATCGTCACGACGGTAGTCCTGTCCACCGGAGAACGTGAACAGGGTCTTGCCGTCCGGCTCGATGGCGTCGGGATTGGTGAACTCGAATTTCATCTCGAAACGGCGCTGGCCTTCGCCCGAGGGCCAGGCCTCGCCGGTGACCGTCCATGGCGCGGGAAACTTGCCGGTCGCCATGCCGGAATTGAGCTCCAGGTCCTTGAGCAGCGCGTCGGCCCCGATGGTCTGCCGCTCGTTAATAGTGCCCGGGCCGCCGGGCGCCGCGCGCTCGAGCAGCGCGAACGCCAGGTGCAGCATGATGGAAGGCGGCTGCAACATCGGCTCGAGATCCGGGCTGAGACTGACCATGCCGCGGGCGGCCAGCACCTGGCCGTCGATCAGCAACATCTCACCGGTCAGCACCCCGTCGGGTGCGCTTTGTTCCATGCGCACCAGGATGTCGCCACAAGCGCAGTGGAAATACTCCCAGCGCGCCTGGAAGCCGGTGTCCACGAAGTTGACGTCCAGCAGGGTGACGTAGGGTTCGTGCCAGCGCTTGGTTTTGGGAATGTCCTCGGCCTGGGCGGTCGAGACCCAGCACAGCAGCATCACCAGGACCGTCGCCAGGCAGGCTAGGGGTGCGTCGCGTCTTTCGGTGGGGTGTGTCATGGCCAGGGCCTTTCCTCGCGCCTCGATGGGTCAAACCCGGGACGCATCAGCGGGCACCCGGTGAGTCTCCACAGACCCCGGATTCTAAGCCGTGTGCCCTGTTTCGAAAAAGAGCTGCCCCAGGGCGGTGCCCGGCTCCGGTTCGCGCATGAACGCCTCACCGACCAGGAAGGCGTGGATGTCGGCCGCGCGCATCGTGGCCACGTCCTCGCGCGTGCGGATGCCGCTCTCGGTCACCAGCAGGCGCTCCGGCGGCAGCAGGGCCTTGAGCGCGAGGCTGGTTTCCAGCGAGGTCTCGAAGTTGTTCAGGTTGCGGTTGTTCACGCCCAGCAGGGTATCGTCGAGTTCCAGCGCGCGTTGCAGCTCGGCCTCGTCGTGCACCTCGGTGAGCACGTCCATGCCCAGTTCGCGGGCACGGCCGTGCAGATCCTCCATTTGCGACTGCTCCAGCGCGGCCACGATCAGCAGGATGCAGTCGGCGCCCAGGCAGCGCGATTCCTCGACCTGCCAGGGGTCGATGACGAAGTCCTTGCGCAGGGCCGGCAGCGTGCAGGCCACGCGGGCCTGCCGCAGGTAGTCGCGGTGGCCCTGGAAATACGGTTCGTCGGTGAGCACCGACAGGCAGGTCGCGCCGCCTCGCTCGTAACTGGCCGCGATCTGCGCCGGGTGAAAATCCTCGCGAATCACCCCGGCGCTGGGCGAAGCCTTTTTGACCTCGGCAATGATGCCCGGACCGCCCTCGGCGCCACCGGCCACGGCGCGCTGCAGGGCCGCCACGAAGCCGCGGGTGGGCGGCAGGTCACGGGACTGGTCGCACAGCTCGGCATGGGACACGAACGCCTTGCCGCGTTCGATTTCCTCGCGCTTGGTCGCCAGGATGCGTTGCAGGACGGACGGCAGGCCCATCAGGCGTCCGCCGGCCCGGCCAGGGCCTGGCTCAGCTCGGCCAGCGCATTCATCCGCCTGAGCGCCTCGCCGCTCTCGATGACCTCGAAGGCGCGCGCCACGCCGCCGGCCAGGTCGTCGGTGACGCCGGCCACGTACAGCGCGGCGCCGGCATTCAGGGCCACCATGGCGGCGGCTTTTCCGGCCACTTCGTTGCGCTGCGACGCCGGGCGCAGGGCGGCATGGATCAGCGCCAGCGAATCATCAGCGCCCTCGACCTCCAGGCCGTCCAGGTTGTCCGCCTCGGCCGCGAAATTGGCCGGGCGCAGGGTGTAGTCGCGGATATTGCCGTCACGGTATTCCACCACCCGGGTCGGCGCGGCGACGCTGATTTCGTCCAGGCCGTCCTCGGCGTGCACCACCAGGGCGTGCTCGGCGCCCAGGCGCCCCAGCACCTCGGCCACGGGCCGGCACAGGCCGGAATCGTAAACGCCGATCAGCATGCGCCGGACGCCGGCCGGGTTGGTCATGGGGCCCAGGATGTTGAAAATCGTGCGCAGGCCCAGGGCCTTGCGGGGGCCGATGGCGTGGCGCATGGCCGAGTGGTGCATGGGCGCGAACATGAAGCCCACGCCCAGGCGCTCGACGCATTCCTTCACCTGGTCCGCGTTCAGGTCCAGGCGCACGCCGGCGTGTTCCAGCAGGTCGGCGCTGCCGGAGTTCGACGACACCGAACGGTTGCCGTGCTTGGCCACCCGCGCGCCGCCGGCCGCGGCCACGAAGGTAGCGGCAGTGGAAACATTGAACAGGTTGGCGCCGTCGCCCCCGGTACCCACGATGTCGACCAGGCCCTCGCCGTCGACGTCCACACCGGTCGCCAGCTCGCGCATGACCTGCACCGCGCCGGTGATTTCGTCCAGGGTTTCACCTTTGATGCGCAGACCGAGCAGGAAGGCGCCGATCTGCGCATCCTCGGCCTCGCCGGTCATGATCTGGCGCATCACGGCGGCCATCTCGTCCGTGACCAGGTCCCCGCCCTCGGCCAGGCGGGCCAGGGCGTCGCGGATGTCCATCAGGCCGGCACCGCGGCGCTGAACTGGCGGGCGGTCTCCAGGAAGTTACGCAACAGGTCGTGGCCACTGCGGGTCAGGATGGATTCGGGATGAAACTGCACGCCTTCCACGGGCAGATCGCGGTGGCGCAGGCCCATGATTTCGCCACGCGAACCGTCGTCGCGCACCGTCCAGGCCGACTCCACCAGGCAATCGGGCAGGGTTTCGCGCTTCACCACCAGCGAGTGGTAGCGGGTGGCTTCGAAGGGCTGGTCCAGGCCGCGGAACACGCCCTGGTCATCGTGGTGGATCATGGAGGTCTTGCCGTGCATCACGCGCCCGGCGCGAATCACCTCGCCGCCGAAGGCCTGGCCGATGGACTGGTGACCCAGGCACACGCCCAGGATGGGCACCTCGCCCGCCAGCTCCCGCACCACGTCCAGGCTGACCCCGGCCTCGTCGGGCGTGCAGGGCCCGGGCGAAATCACGATGCCGAGCGGTCCGAGCTCGCGAATGCCCGCCGGCGTGATGGCGTCGTTACGCACCGTGTGCACGTCCGCACCCAGTTCACCCAGGTACTGCACCAGGTTGTAGGTGAACGAGTCGTAGTTGTCGATCATGAGGATCACGGCGGCTCTGTCCTTCACGGAAATGAGTGCAGAAAAAGAGATTGTACGAGGATGGGCCTGTCTATGCTGCTTCTTGTTCGTCGTCCCACAAATCGTCCACGCCACAATCAAGCGCCGCGGCAATCCGAAGCGCAAGAACGAGATTCGGAACCACAGCGCCGGGCCGCTCCAATCCGGACACCTTGGGCTGCGTGGTCCCAGCCCTTCTGCGGGAAAAACACTGACATGCAGGGTGACTTGAGTCACCTGCGGCATTTCGGGTGTTCAGGTCCCGCAAAAAGTCCGTAACACGCGCTCTTCCGGTTCCGGCGCCACCGCATAGGCGGCGAATTCCGGCTGCTCATCGAACGGTCGTCGCAGCACCGTGTCGAGTTCGTGGAACACGGTGTAGTCCCCTGCGAAGCCCCCCCGGATGGCCCGTTCCACCTGGTGATTGCGCGGTATGTACAGCGGATTGACGGCGTTCATGCGCGCACGGACCGTGTCCGGTGCGTCGCCCTGCTCCGCCAGCCGCGCGCGCCAGCGGGTTTCGACCTCGCCGAAGGCGGACTCGTCGCCGGCCTCCAGCCGGTCCGCCAGCGCCCGGAAACCGAGCGTGAAATCCTGGTCCTTCGCCTCGAGGCGCCGGAAAAAGGCGTCCACCAGGTCGCGGTCGGCTTCGCGGGGCGCCTCAATGCCCAGCTTGGCGCCCATCAGGCGCAGGTGTTCGGCCGCCAGGATGTCGGGGCAGCGGTCCAGTTCGGCCTGGAAGCCTTCCACGTCCTCGTCCAGCAGCAGCAGGCACTCGGCCAGGCGCGCCAGGTTCCAGTGCACGATGGCGGGCTGGTTGGCGTAGGCGTAGCGGCCGCGCCGGTCGATGGAGCTGAACACCTTTTGCGCGCGGTATTCGTCCATGAAGGCGCAGGGGCCGTAGTCCAGGGTTTCCCCGGAAACGGCCGTGTTGTCGGTGTTCATCACGCCGTGGATGAAGCCGATGGACAGCCATTTCGCCACCAGGGCGGACTGGCGCGCCACCACACCGCGAAACAGGGCGAGGAAGGGCTGATCGGTCGCCGCGGCGCCGGGGTCGTGGCGGTCGATGGCGTGTTCGGCCAGGACCCGCAGCGACTCGAGGTCGCCTTGCGAGGCGAAGTACTGGAAGGTGCCGATACGGATGTGGCTGGACGCCACCCGGGTGAACACGCCGCCCGGCTCGGCCCGTTCGCGAAACACGTCCTCCCCGGTCGCCACCGCCGCCAGGGCCCGCGTGGTGGGCACGCCCAGGTGGTGCATGGCCTCGCTGAGCAGGTACTCGCGGATCACCGGCCCCAGCGAGGACTTGCCATCGCCGCCGCGGGAGAACGCCGTGGGTCCGGAACCCTTCAACTGGAGGTCCCAGCGCGTGCCGGCCGGGTCCACGATTTCACCCAGCAGCGCCGCCCGGCCGTCGCCCAGGCGGGGCACGAACTGGCCGAACTGGTGGCCGGCATAGGCCAGGGCGATGGGCCTGCTGCCCGGAAGGGGTTCGGAGCCGCTGAACCAGCGCGCCAGGCGGGCCGGCTGGTCGTTCAGGTCGTTCAGGTCGTTCAGGTCGCCCAGCCCCAGGGACTCGGCCAGCGGGGCGTTCCAGGCGATCAGTTCCGGCGCGTGAAAGCCGGGGAATGCCGCCGGCTCGTGCAGCGCCTCGCCCAGCGCGGCGTACCGGTGCTCGAAGGCGCCTGGCAGGTCAGTGGTCGACATGCCGCCATTGTCGCGCAATTGCACCACCGCCGACACCCGGCGGCCGGACTCATTCGAACAGGTCCTGCTGGCCTGCTCCGGGAACGCGGAAGGCGGTGGTGTCGAGATCCTCCCGCACTTGCGCCAAGCCGTATCTACGCCGGGCCACCTCGAAGCGCTTGCGGATCATCTCCGCCAGCAGGCCGCTGCCCTTCATCCGCTCGTGATAGCGTGCGCGATAGTCCAGGCCGCCCCGGCTGGCGCGCACCGCGTTCATCACCGCCCCGGCGCGCTGCGGGTAGTGCGCGGCCAGCCAGTCGCGAAACAGCGGCGCCACCTCGTGGGGCAGGCGCAGGAACACGTAGCTGGCGCTGCGCGCGCCGGCTTCCGCCACGGCGGCCAGGATGTCCTCCAGTTCGTGATCGTTGATGCGCGGAATGACCGGCGCGACCATGGCGCAGACGGGAACGCCCGCGCCTGCAAGCCGCCGGATCAGTTTGAGCCGGGGGGCCGGCCCGGCCGTGCGCGGCTCCAGCCGGCGCTTGAGTTCGTCGTCCAGCGTGGTCACGCTGATCGAAATCCGCACCAGGTTTTGTTCCGCCAGCGCCGAGAGCAGGTCGAGGTCGCGCAAGACCAGCGCGCTCTTGGTGATCAGCACCAGCGGCTGGCGAAAATCCAGGCAGGTCTCCAGCACACCGCGCGTCAGTTCCAGCCGACGTTCCGCCGGCTGGTAGGCGTCGGTATTGACGCCGATGGCAATGGGCGCGCACCGGTAGGAAGGCTTCGACAACTCGGCCCGGAACCGCTCGACCACGTTGGTCTTCGCCAGGATCCGCGTCTCGAAATCCAGCCCGGGGGACAGGTCGTGGTAGGCGTGACTGGGGCGGGCGAAGCAGTAGACGCAACCGTGCTCGCAGCCCTGGTAGGGGTTCAAAGACCGGTTAAAACCCACGTCCGGGGACTGGTTGCGGGTGATCACGCTGCGCGCCCTGACCGGCGTGACCCGCGTGGCCGGGTGCGCGGGTTCGTCCGACAGCCGCTCGCACTCGGCAGCGGCCAGTTCGACGCGGCACCGGCTAAAGCGGTGATCGATGTTGTCGCGGGCGCCGCGGCCGCGGATGGGATTGGGGGGCGGTTTGGCCATACTGTTCATTTATACAGTATAGCCGCCGGATTCAGAACTGCCGCCTAGCGCAACTGGCTGTCCTTCGAGCCCCGCCGGTTGTACCCGCTGTGTGCCTTCTCCTCCGCGTCCCGCTCCGCCTGGCACTGGATGCAATACCGCACGCCCGGTACGGCCTGGCGCCGGGCCTCGGGGATGGCTTCGCCGCACTCGGCGCAGTCCTTGCGGCTTGCGCCTTTGCCGATGCTGGAGCGGGCGCGGTTTACCGCGTCCTCGACGGTGGCGTCGATCTGATCCTGGACGGCGCCGTCCTTCGCGAAGCCGCCGGCCATCAGAGCCCCTGCGACGCCAGGTCGACGGCGTTGAGCAGCGCTCGACCCTTGTTCATGCACTCCTCCCACTCGGTTTCCGGGTCGGAGTCGGCGACGATGCCGGCGCCGGCCTGCACGTGCAGCTGGCCGTCGCGGATCACGGCGGTGCGGATGGCGATGGCCAGGTCGGCGTCGTCGTGCCAGCTCAGGTAGCCCACGGCGCCGGCGTAGATGTTGCGCTTGACCGGCTCCAGTTCGGCGATGATCTCCATGGCGCGGATTTTCGGCGCACCCGACAGGGTGCCCGCCGGGAACGCGGCGCGGATGGCGTCCATGGCGGTCGTGTTCCCGTCCAGGTCGCCTTCGACCTGCGAGACGATGTGCATCACGTGGGAGTAGCGCTCGATCACCATGTTGTCGGTCAGCGCCACCGAACCGGTCACCGCCACCCGGCCCACATCGTTGCGTCCCAGGTCCACCAGCATCAGGTGCTCGGCGCACTCCTTGGGATCTTCCAGCAGCTCATCGGCCAGGGCGCGGTCGGCCTCGGGCGTGGCGCCACGCGGACGCGTTCCGGCGATGGGCCGCAGGGTCATGCGCTTGTCCTGTACGCGCACCAGCACTTCCGGTGATGAGCCCACGATCTGCGTGTCGCCCAGGTCGATGAAGTACATGTAGGGCGAGGGATTGAACACCCGCAGGGCGCGGTACACGTCGATGGGACGCGCGTTGAACGGCACGCTCATGCGCTGGCTTATCACGACCTGGAAAATGTCGCCGGCCAGGATGTATTCCTTGCTGCGCGCCACCGCTGCCAGGAAATCGGGTTTCTCGAAGCCGTAGCGGAAGTCGTCCTCGGCCACGGCCGAGCCGCTCACGGCCAGGCCGTAACCGGTGCTGCCCGAACGCAGGCGGTGTTCCAGCTGGTCCAGGCGCCGCTGGGCCGCTTCCCAGGCGCCGTCCTTGCCCGGGTCGGCATTGACGATCAACCACAGGCGGCCCTCGTGGCGGTCGAACACGGCGACCTCCTCGGCCAGCAGCAGCACGATGTCGTCGGTGCCGATCTCGTCACGCTTGCCGTTGCCGGCCAGGCGCGGTTCCAGCAACTCGACGGTTTCGTAGCCGAAGTAGCCCACCAGGCCGCCACTGAACACGGGCAGTTCGTCCAGGTCCGGAACCCGGTACTGGCCGCGCAGGGCCTCGATGGCGGCCAGCGGGTCGTCCCGCTGCTCCTCCGACACCTTGCGGCCCAGCTCGAAGGTCGCCAGCGTGTTGCCGTTGATGGTGAATCGCTTGCGCGCCGGCAGCCCGATGATGGAATAGCGCGCCCAGCTCTCGCCGCCCTCCACCGATTCGAACAGGAAGGAGTCGGGCCCGTCCGCCAGTTTCAGGTACACCGAGAGCGGCGTGTCCAGGTCAGCCAGGACGGTGCGCCACACGGGCAGGCGGTTGTAGTCGCCATCGGCGAGTTGTTGGAATTGTTGCTGGTTCACGGCTCGCAGATGGCAGAAACGAAGAAAACTCCGGGGTCAGAGTAGGGGGTCAGAGTAAAGGGTCAGAGTAAAGGGTCAGAGTAAAACCGGGATCATATCAGCGGTGGCGGCGTAGCGCTCTCTCAGACCTTTACTCTGACCCCCTACTCTGACCCTTTACTCTGACCCCCTACTCTGACCCCAGCGCTTGGCTCAGCCGGCGGGGAGGTGCAGGGTGAAGACCACGCCGCTGTCGTCGGGGAGGTTGTCGGCGTCCACGTTGCCCTCGTGGGCCTCGGCCACGAGGCGCACGATGTGCAGGCCCAGGCCCAGGTGCAGGCCGCCGGCGCCGGGTTCGCGGACCGAAACCAGCGAGTCGAACAGCTGGTCCCGCAGGGTCTCGGGCAGGCGCGTGCCGCTGTTGCGCACCGACAGGTGCCGCCAGTTGCCGGTGGCGCGCAGGGCCACCGAGATGCGATCATCCGGGCCGGTCAGGCTCACGGCGTTGTCCACCAACTTGTCGAGGGCCTGCGCCAGCAAGTCCGGCGCGCAGCGCGTGGGCACGGCTTCACCGGGCAGCTCGGCATCGATCGTCCGCTCGGCGTGCACGGCGCGGTAGCCTTCGGCACAGGCGCCGACCACCTCGGCCAGGTCGACCTGTTCCCAGTCCGCGGCGGCCACCGCGGATTCCAGCCGGCTGGCCTCGCTCATGGCCCGCACGATGGCCGTCTGCCGGTCCAGTCCCTCGCGGGCGCGGGCCAGGTAGCGCCGCGCGTCCTCGTCCAGGTCGCCGCTGGCCAGGTTGTCCATGGACGTGCGGGTAATCGCCAGCGGCGTTTTCAGTTCGTGCGACAGCCGGCCGGCCAGGGTGCGCAGGTAGCGCGTGTAGTCCGATACGGCGCGCAGCAGCCGGGCGTTGTTGCGCGCCAGCTCGCCCAGCTCGTCGCGATCGTGGGTCATGGGCAAATCGCGCGGGTGGGCGGCGTCGTGCATGGCTTCGCTGACCGCGCCGCTCAGTGACTGGACCCGTCGCGACAGCCGCGTGGCCAGGAACCACAGGCCGAGCACCAGCACCAGGGTCAGCGCCAGGCTGAGCAGCAGCAGGCGGCCCAGGGTGCGGTTGGTGAACAGCAGGGCGCCGTCGGTGTCGGCCTCCAGCACCACCGCACCCAACGCAACGTCGCCCGCCGCCAGCGGATGCGCCACTGTGTTGCGGATCTCCGCCGTGTCCGGGTCGCCGCGCCAGGCCGAACTCACCTCACCGGCAATGGCGCGGTCGACCTCGGCATCGTCGAGGCGCACCAGCACTTCCGGCCGGGGTTCGAGCCGTTCGACGTCGCCCGCTGCGACCAGCCAGTAAATAATGCGTTCCACCCAGCTGGGGTCACGACCCGCGGATGGGCTACGTGGACCGGTGTCCGCCACCACCCAGCCGCGCCGGTCCACTATCCAGGCGCGGGCGTTGGTCGGCGCGACTTCCCTCAGCCAGCCGCCCAGCGACGTATCCAGGGGCGCCGGAGAGAACCAGGATGACGGCCGTGTATCGCGCAGCATGCCAGTCTCACGCACCCGCGCCACGCCGGCGCGGTCCATGAAGGCATCCTGCACCCCCATGGCGAGGCTCAGGCCACGCCCTACCGCCGGCAGCGCCAGTTCCAGCTGGTAACCGTCGCCCGTGTCGATCCAGTGACCCTCGATCTGTCCACCGCCCGCGGTCTGGCTGCTGACCAGCAGGGGACCGGGCGCGGCGGTCTGGATGCGGTACTGGGTCAGGCCCCGCTCACTGCGCAGGAACAGCAGCACGGCGTCCGCGGGCTCGCCGGCCAGCCCCGTGGCGGGCGCCTGTTCCCGCCGCGGCGTGGCATCGGCCACGCGCAAATACAGGTAGTCCTGGCCGCGCCAGCGCCCGCCGAGCACATCCAGGCGCGGCTCCACGCCCGGGTCACCGAAGCGCAGCGCGCTGTCCGGCTCCAGCCACTCACCAGCATAACCATCGAGAATCGGTCGCGCCTCGAAGGGCCGCATCGGCAAAACGCGCTCGCGTCCGTACAGATCCGCCTGGACACCGCCAGGCAACGCCCCGGCGACGGTACGCGCCGCCCCCTGCAGCGCCACCTCCTGGTTCCCGCGAAGAAACACCTCCAGTTCCTGGACCAGCATCCACCCGAACCAGGGCACCAGCAACGTGGCCAGAGACAAGGTCAGCATCTGCGTACGAAGCGTCACCGCCTGCGCGCCCCCCAAATACTCCCAGGCCTCACGGCTGACGTCTCACGTTTCACGACTCACCCATCACTGCCCCCACCGATACCCCGCCCCGTACACCGTGTGCAACTGGTCGAAGGCCTCATCCACCGCCTCGAACTTGCGCCGGATGCGTTTCACGTGACTGGTGATGGTCTGGTCGTCCACCAGCACGCTGGCGTCGTCCATCAGTTGCTGGCGGGTGCGCACATGGCCCGGGTGGCGGGCCAGGGAATGGATGATCCAGAACTCAGTCACCGTCAGGGGCACCGCCTGCGCCTTCCAGCTCACTTCCATGCGGTCTTTCGACAGGGACAGATCGCCGCGTTCCATACGGTGCTCCTCGGAGCGGTCACCAGACAGGGCCTCGACACGCCGAAACAGCGCTGAAACGCGCGTGACCAGGTGCGGCAGGCTGATGTCCTTGGTCAGGTAGTCGTCGGCGCCCAGGCGCAGGCCGGAAATCACATCAAAGTCCGAGTCACGCGCCGTCAGGAAGATGATCGGCAGGCTGCGCGACAGGGCGCGCAGCTCCCGGCACAGCTCGAAGCCGCCTTCCACGTCCTCGCCCAGTCCCACGTCGATGATGACCAGGTCGGGCAGGCGCCGCTGAAAAGCTTCCAGGGCCGAGGCGCGGTTGCCGTAGCCCTGCACGCGATAGTTGTAGCGCCGCAGGGCCTCCGTGTAGTTCTGACGGATGGCGGCCTCGTCCTCGACGATGGCGATGGTTCTCTGCACGATGCACTCCCGGGAGGCGTCTGTTTCCAGCGCAGATGATACGACCTGCACCCGCCGAACGCAGGTCGGCGCACCGCGCAGCGACCCGCTGCCACGGGTTTGCCCGAATCTCGCCCGACGGGCGCCGCTTCGCTCCACGCCCCCGCCATGCCACGCGGTTTCAATGGCTCCATCACCACGAGGAGCCCGACATGACCGCCCG